>NZ_JAKRFR010000002.1:0-756752 GCF_022347865.1 Pseudoalteromonas sp. CNAT2-18.1
GCAGGATGTGGAAGCGCTGCAAGGCGTTAAGCTAACCTGTACTAATTACCCGTGAGGCTTAACCATACAACGCCAAAGTGGTTTGTATGTGACTGTTTAAGCACAGAAGTTAAGAGACTAAAGTAGATTTACTTGTACAGCTTTCCAAATGACTAACACGCCGTGTTAGGCCAAGTTTATGCTTGGTGATAATAGCGTTCTGGACCCACCTGACCCCATGCCGAACTCAGAAGTGAAACGGAACTGCGCCGATGATAGTGTGGGTTCGCCCATGTGAAAGTAGGTCATCACCAGGCTCCTAATTAGAGAGACCCGTTGCAGAAGTGCAGCGGGTTTTTTTATGCGTGTAGAAAAGAACCCCACACCTGTAGGCAAGGCTTCAGCCTTGCATCATCCTAGTCAGGGTAAATCCTGACCTACAACACACCGAAACCCCTGTCACCACACCTGTAGGCCAGGCTTTAGCCTTGCGTCATCCTAATCAGGATAAATCCTGACCCACAACACAGCATCACCCTTTACCACACTTGTAGGCAAGGCTTTAGCCTTGCATCACCCCAGTCAGGGTAAAACCCTGACCTACAACACAGCATCACCCTTTACCACACTTGTAGGCAAGGCTTTAGCCTTGCATCACCCCAGTCAGGATAAATCCCGACCTACAACACAGCACCGCCACTCATCGCATCCGTAGGCAAGGCTTTTAGCCTTGCATCACCCCAGTCAGGGTAAACCCTGACCCACAACACAGCACCATCTGTCACCGCACCTGTAGGCAAGGCCTCAGCCTTGCAGCATCTAGTCAGGGTCACAACACAGGGATACATCAATCATTGTAAACTGCCTATATTCAGGCTCTCTTCATAGCCGTTGTTAATCTTAGCGAACCTTTTGCTTTGTTTTAGTCTTTGCTTTAGGATCAGGGCATTATGATTGAGGTATGAAGCAACGTGATCCGTAATTTATTCCTGCTATGTGCAATGTTTATCGCCTTTTCAAGTCAGGCGATAGAAGTAAAAGGGCTGTACCAGTATCAACAGCCAGTAGATGATAAAACTCGTGCCAGCCGGGTCACGGCAAGTCAGAACGCATTATTAAATGTAGTGATCAAGGTCACGGGCGAGCCTGATGCAACGAACAACCAGGTTGTGCGGGGCGCATTATCTGATATCTCCGATTATATGACTAAATTTGAATACGGCGATAACGAAGGGCAATCATACTTAAACGTGCAATTTGACAGCAACAAGGTCAATACCTTAGTCAGAGAAGCCGGCTTGCCACTGTGGGGCAATCGCCGTCCTTTGGTGGTCATTTGGTTGGCGATTGAAGATGGCTGGCGACGGGAGCTGCTCACTGCTGATACCCACCCGCAAGTCGAGGAGTTACTGTCAGATCGTGCCTCTCGTCGCGGGCTCCCCATTGTTACTCCTTTACTCGACCTTGAAGACAGACAACATGTCGAAGTCACCGACGTATGGGGAAATTTCAGTGACTCGCTGGACATCGCTTCGCAGCGCTATATGGCAGAACGCGTTGTGTCAGCGAGACTCTATCAAGATGAACGCTCCGGAGCGTGGGAGCTCGATTGGCGCTTTACCAATGAAGATCAGTTCGAGGCCACCCGACACAAGGGCGACAAGCAACAGGTTATTCTCGATATGGTCGACGCGCTAGCCAGTGCCCTTGCCAGTGAGTATGCAATTGATGCGGCTTCTGGCTATGACGCACAGCAGCAAATGCTTAAGCTGTATAACACCACCAGTTTTGTTGATATCGAGTATGCCTTGCGGCGGTTACGTAGTCTAAGTGTGGTCACTGATGCCAACGTCAGTCATGTTGCTAAAAAGTTTATTGAAATAAATGTCAGTCATACTGGCAGTGTTGATGACTTGCGCAAAGCACTGACGCTTGATTCCTACTTTAGTGATTATCGCGACCCAGATAAGTTTTATTACTCCACTAGCAATGACGATCTTGAGTATGCGTGGCAATAACTGATGATGCAGCATTCGCAACTGGCATTGCCTGTTACTTTACCTGATGATGAAACCTACGCCAGTTACTTTGGTGGCGAAGACTCGTTAGAGGTTAATCACTTAAAAGCGGCCTTTGAACACCTGACACAGCAATTTCAGTACACCTATTTATGTGGGTTAGGGGACTCGGGTAAATCGCATTTACTTTATGCTACCTGTATCCATGCCCAAGAGCAGGGCTTGTCCAGTATGCTGCTGTCGTTAAGTGAAGTGCAGCAGTTTGGCGCTCAGGTGTTAGAGGGGCTCGATACCCTCGATGTGGTATGTATCGACGATTTGCACTTAGTCGCCGGTGATGAGACCTGGGAAAAAGCCTTATTCAACTTTTTCAACCGTTTTAATGAGCCGGGCAAGCTGTTGCTGATTTCCGCCGATTTATTGCCGGATATGCTTAATATTACGCTGCCGGATTTAGAATCGCGTCTGAAATGGGGCACTACCTTACAAATCCGCTCGATGAGCGATGATGATAAGGCTCAAGCATTAACAAATAGAGCGAAAATGCGCGGTTTAGAACTTTCTGATGATTGTGCGCGTTTTTTATTGACGCGCTTAAGCCGTGACATGCGTGCATTACTCGATGTATTGGACACACTTGATCATGCCTCTATGGCAGCGCAGCGAAAGCTTACCATTCCGTTTATAAAAGCCACTTTAAAGCTATAGAAAGCGCCGCTCAGGGCTAGAATCAGAGCGGCCCTTTGGTTATCATAAGTGGTTAAATAAACACTTTAAATTATCACCCTAGTCAGGTATCCGATGAACTTAGAAGCGATTTTGGCTGACGCCTTAAAGGCGGTTGATTCAGCCAGCGAAATCGCGCACCTAGAAGATGTGCGCGTAAACTACCTTGGAAAGAAAGGTGAAATTACCGGGTTACTGAAAACGCTTGGTAAAATGGCGCCAGAAGAGCGTAAGAGCGCCGGCCAAGTGATTAACCAAGCCAAGCAGCAAGTGACTGAAGCGATCAATGAAAAGCGTGAAGCGCTGAACGCAAAAGCATTAGAGCAAAAGCTGGCAGCAGAAACCATTGATGTCACCTTACCTGGGCGCAATATGGCCAGCGGCGGCATTCACCCCGTTACCCGGACCATTGAACGCATCGAATCTTTCTTCGGTGAGTTGGGTTTTGCGGTGAAGCAAGGGCCAGAGGTGGAAGATGATTTCCACAACTTTGATGCCTTGAACATTCCTGCACATCACCCGGCACGCGCGGATCACGATACCTTCTACTTCAACCCCAAGTTAGTATTACGTACGCAAACCAGTGGTGTACAAATACGTACCATGGAAACTGAGCAACCGCCTTTGCGTATTATCTCGCCAGGTCGTGTGTATCGTAACGATTACGATCAAACGCATACGCCGATGTTCCATCAGGTTGAAGGTTTGATGGTGGATACAGACGTTAGCTTCACTGAACTCAAGGGCATTCTGCACGATTTTCTTCGTAACTTTTTTGAAGAAGATATGGAAATTCGTTTCCGCCCCTCTTACTTCCCATTCACTGAGCCATCGGCAGAGGTTGATGTGAAAGGTAAAGACGGCAAATGGTTAGAGGTTCTTGGTTGCGGTATGGTGCACCCGAATGTGTTGCGTTCAGTTAATATCGACCCTGAAAAATACACTGGTTTTGCCTTTGGTATGGGGGTAGAGCGCCTTACCATGTTGCGCTATGGCGTTAATGACTTACGCGCATTTTTCGAAAATGATTTGAAATTCCTAAACCAGTTCCGTTAAGAGGTCGTGATAAATGAAATTCAGTGAAAAGTGGTTACGTGAATGGGTGAACCCGGCCATCGATAGCGACGCACTTGCGGAGCAGCTGTCAATGGCGGGACTGGAAGTGGATGCATTAGAGCCAGCTGCAGGTCAGTTTAGTGGTGTGGTTGTCGGCGAAGTTGTCGAGTGTGGTCAGCACCCTGATGCCGATAAACTACGTGTGACGAAAGTAAACGTCGGTGATGATGAGTTACTTGATATTGTGTGCGGCGCGCCTAACTGTCGCCAAGGTATCAAAGTGGCAGTGGCCAAAGTCGGCGCGGTATTACCCGGCGATTTTAAAATCAAAAAGGCCAAGCTGCGTGGTCAGCCGTCGCATGGCATGCTTTGCGCATTTGTAGAGCTAGGTATCAGTGAAGAGGGCGATGGCATTATGGAATTGCCAGCCGATGCGCCCATTGGCACCGATTTACGTGAGTACCTAAGCCTTGATGACCATATTATCGATGTTGATTTAACGCCGAACCGCAGCGATTGCCTGGGTATTAAAGGCTTGGCTCGCGAAGTAGGGGTGCTAAACAACCTGGACGTGAATGAACTGACGATTGCGCCAGTAGAGCCCACCATTGATGATAAAGTCAGCATTGAGCTAGTTAACGAGCAAGGTTGCCCTCGTTACCTTGGTCGCGTAATTAAGGGCATCAATCTTGATGCGCAAACGCCGCTGTGGATGGTTGAGAAATTGCGCCGCAGTGGTATTCGCTCTATTGACCCTGTGGTTGATGTCACCAACTATGTGTTGATTGAGCTGGGCCACCCGATGCATGCGTTTGACTTAGCCGCCATTGAAGGTGGTATTAAGGTACGCAGTGCCAATGGCGGTGAAGAACTGGTTTTGCTTGATGGCAACACTGCGAAACTCAATGAATCGACGCTAGTGATCGCCGATCATAATAAAGCCTTAGCCATGGCGGGTATCTTTGGTGGTGAGGGCTCTGGGGTCACCGAGAAAACCAGCGATATTTTACTTGAAAGTGCCTTCTTTAACCCTGTCGCTATTGCCGGTCAGGCACGAAGCTATGGGCTGCACACTGATGCCTCGCACCGTTATGAGCGCGGAGTTGATTTTGCGCTACAACGTGACGCAATGGAACGTGCTACGGCATTGTTACTTGATATAGTCGGAGGTCAAGCTGGCCCTGTTGTTGAGGCTGTTGCTACAGAGCAGTTACCAAAGGTCACAGCGGTTACTTTACGTCGTGAACGTTTAGACCGTGTGATTGGCTATCATATCGATGATGAAACCGTGACCAATATCCTGCGTCGGTTAGGCCTAGACGTCCAATTCACAAACGGTACTTGGCAGGCCGATGTGCCCAGTTATCGCTTTGATATTCGCATCGAGGAAGACTTAATCGAAGAAGTCGCTCGGGTCTATGGCTACAACAATATTCCTAATGTTGCGCCAATGGCGAAACTTAGCATGACAGCTCACAACGAAGCGTCAGTGCCGGTTAAGCGTTTGCGCGATACCTTAGTGACGCGCGGTTATCAAGAAGCCATTACTTATAGCTTTGTTGATCCTAAGGTCCAGGCTGCCATTCATGGCGATGAGCAAGCATTGCATTTACCGCACCCTATTTCGGCGGACATGTCGGTCATGCGTCTATCGTTGATGCCGGGGTTACTGAATGCGTTGGTGTACAACCAAAATCGTCAGCAACCACGCGTGCGCTTGTTTGAGCATGGACTGAAGTTCATTGCTGATGAACAAGCTGAAAATGGCGTGCGTCAGCAGGCCGTATTTGGTGGCATTGTCTCGGGCACAAGTTATGGCGAGCATTGGAATGTACCAAGCCGCGCGGTCGACTTCTATGATGTCAAAGGGGACGTGGAAGCGTTACTGGCGTTATGCAATGACAGTGCGCGCTTTAGTTTCAAAGCACAGCAATGTGATGGTTTGCACCCGGGCCAAAGTGCCGCTATCTTTGTTGATGGGCAGCAGGTCGGTTTTGTTGGTGCTGTGCATCCACAGTTGCAAAAGCAGCTTGGTATTAACGGTGCAGCCTATGTCTTTGAAATCGAAGTAGCCGCAGTGGCTACCCGTGTTCTTCCAGAAGCTGTAGGAATATCCAAGTTCCCATCGAACCGCCGAGACATCGCGATTTTGGTGGAAGACAAGGTTCATGCAGGTGATGTTTTAGCCACTATAGAAAAAGTTGGCGGAAATCAATTGGTTGACCTAAACTTATTCGATGTGTATAAGGGCAAAGGTATCGAGCCAAATTATAAGAGTTTGGCAATTGCTCTGACACTGCAGGCGGTTGATAGAACGCTCGAAGAGAAAGAAATCAACTTAGTTGTCGACAACGTCGTGGCCGCATTGGCCAAAGAGTTTAACGCATCGTTGAGGGACTAGATATGGCGCTTACCAAAGCCGACATAGCTGAACACCTATTTGAGAAGTTGGGGATCAATAAAAAGGATGCCAAAGAACTAGTTGAAGCGTTTTTTGAAGAAATCCGCTCAGCTTTAGAAAATGGGGAGCAAATTAAGCTTTCCGGCTTTGGCAACTTCGATCTTCGTGATAAGAAAGAGCGACCAGGTCGTAACCCCAAAACCGGAGAAGATATTCCTATCTCGGCGCGCCGAGTGGTCACTTTTAGACCCGGACAAAAGCTAAAAACCCGTGTTGAAGTGGGCACTAGCAAATTAAAGTAATAAAAAAGCAGCCTGAAGGCTGCTTTTTACTTTTTATGGAATTTACTTATGAGCGGGGCGAGCGGAATTGTCCGCTCATGATTTGCTCGTAAGTAGTTTGTGCTAAGGTATCTAGGCGCTCGAGATCATGCCCGTCATCTAAGGCTCTTGCGCGCAAAGGCGCAAAGTCAATGTTTTCCACGCCGGCCTGCTTGGCCACCACCGCAAAGGTATACGCTAAATTATACTGTTCTTGCTGATAGAAAATATTGACCAGTGAAGTAAGCACTTCAGGGTGAGGCTGTTGTTCAGCACCATTAAGCTCAAGACTACGGTATAAGTGATCCAAGGTCTTTTCGGTGTCTACCTTCATGTAATAGCTAGCGAGGTAAAACTGTGCATCTCGGCTGTTTTTTACTTTTGTGTCTTCTTGCATCGACAGCAGTTTTTGCAGTGCACTATTATCGTTGTTACGCGACCAGTGAAAATACAGCAGCCCTGGGTGATTACTACCACGGGTTTCATAAAGTAAGCGATTAATTTCTTTTTGTGCCGTGTGATAGCCCTTATAACGTGAGGCGGTCTTTTCTTTAAGCTTTATGTGTTCAATTTTTGAAGCGAGATTGACACATTGGCTGTAACGTTCAAAGTCTTTTAATAATTGGTATTTTCGCTCCAAAGTCGGCTTTTCATACTCATGAAAGCGACTTATGATCACTTCTGCGCGTTCATGTCGGCAGTGACTGTCTGTGTTTAAGTCATTACACATAGCCGGAGTTTGCTCACAGACTTCCCGCACTGTCAGGCTTGAGTCACAGCCGCTCAACGTTGTAACTAAGGCCAAGCCGATAATAAGTCGCATGGTTATTCCTTTTCTTTGTATTAGTGCGCTCACACCATCATGTTATGCGCTGAAATTGACGTTACTTTTCGTCAATGGGTGTAAAACCGCTTTAGTCATTGATTTTATTGTAGCTCAAAGCGTTATAGGGAGACACCTTGTACCCAAGAGTAATGTAGAGGTGGTTATTGCTCGCGCTTTGCATTAGAATATGCCCGCCTGCTAGGAGGTATATTGTCCTTGATCACGCTCTCACTTTGTGATGACACATTCCCTCCTCGGGCTATATCCGTTCAAAACAAATTTCAAAGGCAGAAACAATGACCTCATCTCACGAGCAAGAGTACTTGAACAGCTGGCAAGAACGCCAAGACTACGCTGAAAGTATGCAACCCATCATTGGTAAACTGTATCGCAACCGTGGTATCGAAATTGCCGTTTATGGCCGCCCTCTGGTCAACGCCAGCACCATCGATATTATCAAAGCGCACAAAACCGTGGCGCAATTTGAAGACTCTAAACTACGTCTGCGCGAAAGCTACCCGGTGTTAGAAGCGATCAGCAACATGGAACTTAGCTCTGGCCGTATCGATATTGGTAAATTGGCTTACAGCTTCCTATATAAAGATGCGGCCAAAGGTCGCTCGTTAGAAGAATTTTTAAAAGACGAGCTTGCAGAAATCACTAATCCAGGTGAGCCAAAAGCACCGCGTGATGTGGTTTTATATGGTTTTGGCCGTATTGGTCGCTTGTTAGCGCGCTTGTTAATCGAAAAGTCAGGCCCGTATGCCGACTTACGTTTACGCGCCATTGTAGTACGTGGTGGTAAAGATGGGGATCTTGAAAAACGTGCTAGCCTATTGCGTCGTGATTCAATTCATGGTCCCTTCAATGGCTCTATCACCGTTGATAATGAGCGTAATGCCATTAAAGCTAACGGCAGCTACATCCAAGTGATTTATGCCAACTCGCCAAGTGAAGTTGATTACACTGCATATGGTATTGAGGATGCGTTAGTTGTTGATAACACTGGTATTTGGAAAGATGAAGCAGGCCTAGGCCAACACCTAGAGTCAAAAGGTGCTTCGAAAGTATTACTAACAGCACCGGCAAAAGGCGATATCAAGAACATTGTTTACGGTGTTAACAACCAAGATATCAAACCTGAAGATAAAATTGTGTGTGCTGCAAGCTGTACCACTAACGCCATCACGCCGACGCTAAAAGCTTTAAATGATAAGTTTGGTATTAAAAATGGTCACGTTGAGACCGTACACTCATACACTAACGACCAAAACTTAATTGATAATTACCATAAAGCTGAGCGCCGTGGTCGCGCTGCTGCGCTCAATATGGTTATTACCTCTACTGGTGCGGCGAAAGCTGTATCCAAAGCCTTGCCTGAACTTGAAGGTAAGCTAACCGGTAATGCTATTCGTGTGCCGACACCGAATGTATCAATGGCTATCCTTAACCTTAACTTGGAAAAGGGGACCAGTGTTGAAGAGCTGAATGCCTTCTTACGCGAGACCGCGTTACACTCAGAGCTACGCGATCAAATCGATTACACCGCTTCAACAGAAATCGTCTCTACAGACCTCGTTGGTAGCCGTTACGCCGGTGTGGTGGACTCCCAAGCAACTATTGTTGATGGTGAGCGCGTTGTGCTTTACGTTTGGTATGATAATGAGTTTGGTTACAGCTGTCAGGTTGTGCGTTGTATGCAAGACATGGCTGAAATTGCCCACCCAAGTTTGCCGCGCTAATAAAAACCAAGTTAGTTCACAGCCGGTCGCTTTTTAGCGCACCGGCTTTTTTGTTGTTAATTGTTGCTCTGCAGGGGCTGTGCTAGTCTGCGAGCATCACTACTTCTCATGTCTGAAAGGATAAAGTATGAACATCACCAGTAATTTCGATAGTGGTAATATCAAGGTTATCGCCTGTGAATCGCCACTGGATATCCAACTTGAGATTAATAAAGACAATCAGTCCGCGTTTTTTCAATGGTTTCACTTTCGTCTAGAAACCACACCTTTCGTTGAACACTGCTTGCATATTAATAATTTAAAAGAGTCGGCATACCCAGAGGGCTGGGATGGCTACCAAGCCGTTGCGTCCTATGATCGACAAACATGGTTCCGTGTGCCTACGCGTTATGACAACGGCACCTTGATCATCGACTTTGAACCAGAGTGTTCTCAGGTGTTCTTTGCTTATTTTGCCCCTTACAGTTATGAGCGTCATCTTGATTTAATTTATTGGGCGCAAAGTCATGCTATCTGTGATGCTGAAAACCTCGGTACCACCTTGGATGGTCGCGATATGACGGTGCTGCGTATTGGCGAGCCAAGCGATGATAAGAAGGCGATTTGGATCACCGCTCGTCAACACCCGGGTGAAACCATGGCCGAGTGGTTTGTTGAGGGGTTATTGCATAAATTACTCGACGACGAGGACCCTCATGCGGCGAAGCTGCTATCTAAAGCGGTATTCTACATCGTTCCTAATATGAACCCTGATGGCAGTGTGCGTGGTCATCTGCGCACCAATGCTGCTGGTGTTAACTTGAATCGTGAATGGGCTACCCCGAGCATGGACCAGAGCCCAGAAGTTTACCTCGTGCTAAACAAAATGCGCGAAGTTGGATTGGATATGTATCTCGATATCCACGGTGACGAAGCACTGCCTTATAACTTTGTTGCTGGCGGCGAGGGGATCCCAAGCTATGACGCTCGCCTCGAGGATTTAGAAAACACCTTTAAAGATGCACTTTTGACTATTACACCAGAATTCCAAGATGAATTCGGCTATGACAAGGATGCTCCTGGCGAGGCCAACCTAACAGTGGCTTCTTGCGCCGTTGGTGAGGAGTTTAAAGCCTTGGCTTACACCGTAGAGATGCCATTTAAAGACAACGCTAACTTGCCAGATATAGACTACGGCTGGTCAGACAGACGGTCCTATCAGTTTGGGCAAGACACGTTAGCCGCCATTATCGCGGTGGTTGATAAGCTAAGATAACAAAAAGGCGCGTTTAAGCGCCTTTTTTATGCTTCATTTTAATAACAAATGCTTTAACATATTCGCAACCTTGTGAGATGCTGTCATAGTTCGCAGTTAGACATAATAATAAAAGAGGAAATATACCCGTGGATGCCCTAGGAAACTTCTTTGATACCCTCGACTCCATGCTTGGTGGTTCCGTTTGGTTCCCCTATGTTTTGCTTGGTGTGGGTTTATTTTTTACGATTTATCTAAAATTCCCTCAGGTTCGCTACTTCAAACATGCCGTGCGCATCGTCTCTGGTAAATATGATAAAAAATCGCACCAGGGTGATACCACGCACTTCCAAGCTCTTTCTACTGCGCTGTCCGGAACAGTGGGCACTGGTAACATCGGTGGTGTTGCTTTGGCCATCTCCATCGGTGGCCCCGCAGCACTGTTTTGGATGTGGATGACGGCATTTTTCGGCATGACCACAAAATTTGTGGAAGTAACGCTATCGCACAAATATCGCGAGAAAACCGAAGATGGCACCATGGCAGGGGGTCCCATGTATTACATGGACAAACGCCTAAACATGAAGTGGTTAGCTATTTTATTTGCCATTGCCACCGTTATTAGCTCCTTTGGTACCGGTAGTCTGCCGCAAATTAATAATATTGCCCAGGGTATGGAAGCCACTTTTGGTTTTGAACCTATGGCCACAGGGGCCGTTCTATCTATCTTACTAGCCTTAGTGATCCTTGGCGGCATTAAACGCATCGCCGCGATTACCTCGAAAATCGTACCGCTAATGGCCGCTGTCTATGTAATTGGCGCGCTCCTGGTCATTTTCTATAACATTGAGAATATAGGCCCTTCGTTTGCTTCGGTATTTACCGAGGCCTTCACAGGCTCAGCCGCCGCCGGTGGTTTCTTGGGTGCTAGCTTTGCTTATGCCTTTAACCGAGGTGTAAACCGAGGTCTATTTTCAAATGAAGCTGGTCAGGGCTCGGCACCTATCGCTCACGCGTCAGCCAAAGCCGATGAGCCTGTATCCGAGGGCATGGTGTCAATTTTAGAGCCGTTTATCGACACTATTATCATTTGTACGTTAACCGGTTTAGTGATCTTGTCATCAGGGGTGTGGAACGAAAAATTTGATACACACTTTGAGCGCAGTTCAATGACCGTGCTGCAAGGGAACTACTCAGACCAAAGTGATGAAGACCGCACCGATCTCTACAACTACCTTAACGGTAACGGCAGTGACGTTGCGCCTTACAACGGCACTATCAACGTAATTAACGGCAAAGCTATAAATAAAGATTTCACCATTTTGCACTCACGTTCAGTGGCTGAAGACCTGCGTTTTGGCATTACTGAGCGTCACGTCTACACCGGTGAAGTGGAAGTGAAAGATGGCCAGATAGTTGATGACAGTATCAGTGTGATGGGTAAATCCCTGGTGCACTCCGCCGAGCTGACCACGAAAGCCTTTACGCGTGGCTTCTTGGGCGACAATGGTAAGTATATCGTGTCTATAGGCTTATTACTGTTTGCCTTCTCCACGGCGATAGCGTGGTCTTACTACGGGGATAGGGCGATGACCTATTTATTGGGTTCGCGCTCGGTGATGCCGTATCGCGTATTTTATGTGGCCGGTTTCTTTTGGGCATCATTTGCCGACACCACGTTGGTATGGAAGCTCGCCGCCGTAGCCATCGTGGTGATGACCTTGCCGAACTTGTTTGGCATCATGTTACTGCGTAAAGAAATGAAAGACTCAGTAAAAGACTACTGGCAGAAATTGGAAAAAGACAAGAGCAATTAAAACCAGTACAATGAGGCGCCAGAAGGCGCCTTTTTTTATGGGCGCGTAGTTGCAAATAGGAGTAAGCATGGCCATCATTTCATGTCCACAGTGCCAAAAGTCGATTTCCGACAAACATCAGTCCTGTCCCCATTGCAATATCGCTCTAGAACAAATGAACGAGCAAGACCAGCGCCGTTTAGCCGCGCGAACTAAACTGCAAAAGCAACAGGGGTTGATGAATCAATCTTTCATTGCTTTGATCTTTTTCCTTGGTGGCTTCTTAGTATTGTATTGGCAGCAGCCGGAGCCTGGCTCATGGCAGCAAAATGCCTGTTACGGCGCCATCGTTCTCGGGTTTATCTGGTATCTAATTAATCGCGTTCGTTTGGTATTTTTGAAAAGAAAGAAGTTATGAATATTGAGCAGTTAGTCCAAGCAATTACTCCGCAAACCTTTGAGCGCCTGCAGTATGGTGCCGCCACTGGTAAATGGCCAGATGGGACACCCCTAAGTGACGAACAAAAACAACAAACAGTGCAGTTGGTCATGTTGTATCAAGCCAAAGTACTTAAAAGCGACGAGCAGTTCACCGTTGGTGAAAATGGTGAGCTAGTACAAAAATCCAAACAAGAACTTAAGAAGCAGTTCAAAGCAGACAATGAGATAGCCAGGTTTAGTGAAAATGATCTTTAAGCAGTTATTCAAACCAAAGTGGAAGCACCCTAATGAGAGCACGCGCCTAGGGGCATTGTCTCAGCTCGATAACCAACAACACCATGCTATATTGCAGCAATTAGCCAGCCAAGACCCGAGCAGTAAAGTGCGCTCGGCAGCACTAAAAAAACTCAATGACATCGATTTGTGGTGGCAGGCTTGCCAAAGTGACGCCGAGCCGGGTATCAAGCGTTTGGCCAATCAAAAAGTGGCAGAAGTGCTAATGCATTCACCTCAGGCTTTGTCGAGCGCAGATAAAGAGCGATACTTAGAGCGTTTCGCCAATGAGAAAACGTTAGAGCAACTAGCATTAGCAGAGAAAACCACAGCAACGAAAGTTAAATTAATTCATCGCCTTAATAAACCGCAGCTTACCGAACAGGTGTTCAGAGGTGCAGACGAAGCCTTGCAGCTGCAGTTGTGCCAGTTAGTGATTAATGCCCAGTTAGCAGATAAGCTAGTCAAGCATGCTCAAGGCGAAGCGAAAACACGGTTGGCACAGGCCATTGAAGAGCAGCAATTAGCAGCACACATGCCACAACAGGTAGCGCAGCAGAGTAAACTCTTGTTGGCGCAGCTGAACGCTTTGCGCGATAAAAACGACTACCAACTGGTCACAACTCAATACACTCAGTACAGCCATCAGTTTGCTCAACTAGAGACGCATTGGCTTGATGAAGAATTGCGAACGCAAAACGATGAGAAATTTGCCGTTTTGAAAAACAAGCTTGAGCGTCATATCGCTATTCTTGGCGAACAATATGAGCGTCAACAGGCGCAACAACAAGCGCAGCAACGCAGTGTGTTGGCATTGGCCAATTTAAGCGCGCTAGCGGAAGAGATCAGCAATGCCATGGCGTTACGTTTCGATGGAAATGAGCAAATTCAAACCGATTGGTTGCATGCCAAAGTAGCGCAAGCTGAAGATATGTTGCAAAGCCCCGATTTGCAGCCTGGAGCTGAGCTGACTAGTCAGCGCCAAGAGCTCAAGCGTTTATTTAAGCAAGTTGAACAACTTAGTGCCTATGAGCAAGATGTGGAGCAGTTGCGGGAGCGACTAAAGGAATATCAAGCTATGGCTGTTGCTGAAACCTCAGCTCAGCTTGATGCAGCACTTATGCGTGAGACTGAGCTTGCGAAAGAGATTCAACAGAGTTTGTCGGCCTTACCTAAAGAGCTTGCTGGCGTATGGCGCCAATCATACCAGCAAGCCAAAAAGGCATGGTTTGCGCAGATGCAGCCACTATTAGATGCGCAGCAGCAAACCCTTAACCAAGCGCGCAAAAAGACAAAAGACTTGCGTCGTTTAATTAATCAAGGTCGCTACCGCGTTGCTTTCGGCGTGTTTAATGGGTTAGAGACGCTGTATCAAGAGCTCACCGAGCATTACCGCCAACAAGTCAGCCGAGAATATGAAAGCTTGAAGACAACCTTGAGCGAGGCTGAAGATTGGCATCAGTATGCTGGACAATCACAGCAAACGCAGTTGCTCGAGGCTGCGCTCGAGCTGGCGCAATCACCTTGTGACGATGCCAATGAGCGTTTAGCCGCAGTGAAAAAGTTACGTAAAAGCTGGCAACTATTGGGCCCGCACGTAGAGGCGCAAGCCAAGCAAGAGTTTGAACAACAAATCGAAACCGCGTTTGCGCCCTGTCGCGACTATTTTGCTGAGCAGCAGGCACAAAAGGAACAGGCGGTGGCTGAGCGCGAGGCGTTGATTGCACAGATGCAAACCCTCGATGCTCAAGCACAGCAAGCGGATCATGATATTGTGTCTTTAGAAGCCCAATTTAATCAGCTACTAAAGCAGTGGCGCGGCGCTAAACGGTTAGAGAGCAAGCTTTATCATAAGCTCAACAAAGCTTTCAACGAAGCACAAACGGCGATTGCTGAGCGCGTACAAGATTATTACCAGCATAATGCCAGTGCCAAAGAGGCTCTGCTAGAGCAGGCTCATCAGGCGCAGCAGCAAGATGTGTTTGCCGCCACCCATACATTGAAGGACTTGCAACAACAATGGCAGCAAGTGGGCTTCGCGGGTAAGAGTAAAGAACGTAAACTATGGTTAGCGTTTCGACGTATAAATGATGCCGTTTTTGCTCAGCGTGATGAGGCCAAAGAACAGCGCCAGCAGGTACATAATGATTTGCTCAATGAGCAACAAACACAGTTAGCGCAACTGCAACAACAACTGAATGCATGTAAGGAAGCTGGGGATTACCAAGAAGTGGTGCATACTGTATCGGCGCTCAACGTAGAGCGGCCGTTGCAGGATATGAAAAAGCAACTACTGGCACAGGCCCAACAGTCGCTACATACACTTCAGGCGGCACAGCGCCATGCGCACTATCGACAGCTACGCAGTGCACTGTCGCAAGGACAGGCGCTTGATAAGCGTTGGTTAAGCGACAGCAAGCTAGCATTAGCCGCTGAACAATTACTTGTTCGCCTAGAAGTGACAGCTAATATTGACAGTCCATCGAGTGACGCCAGTTTGCGTATGCAAGAGCAAGTGACCATGCTTGATGAAAAGCACCAAGGTGTGGCTTATAGCCTGGATGATTTGCTTATTGCCTGGCTCAACGCCGTTGGGGTTAATGAGCAATACCTATGCCTAGGGGAACAACAACAGCTTAATCGTATTGTTAGCGTGCTCGAAGCCGTGGAGAGTCAATGAAAAAGTTTTTAATCGTCGCCGTTTGTTTACTTAGCTTAGCGGGGTGTGCGTCGCACGCCCCTGTGTCGGTTTATTCGCTCAGTGCAACGCAATTGGAGCAGAACTTGCAATCTAATAGTGAGCGTTTGCAAGGTGAGGTCGAGCTTATGGGCATGCCTATGCGCATGCAAGTGAACGATGTCGGCGTTGATATTGGCCCTAAGCAACACCCCGACAGTGTGCAACTCAGTGTTGATAACACTGTATTTGTCCAAGCTTTGGCATTAAAAGTTCCTGTGCGTGTACGCTTGAGTATTGCCGCAAAGCCAGTGTTCAACAATGATGACGACGCGGTTTATCTGCAAGACTTCACTATTATTAATGCCGACGTTGATGCCATGGGCTACCGAGGCAAGCTAGCACCGCTGTCGCAACAGGTGCAAGACATCGTCACGCAAGCACTACGTCAATACCCGGTCTATACCCTCAATAGCCAAGATCCGAAGCAAGCTTTGTTATCGCGCTTTGACCTTGCTCTGGCTGTCAAACCCGGTGAAATTACCCTAACCAGCGGATTATAGTCAGCCGCCTCTGTTTATCTCTTTGCCAAGCGAGTATAGTAACGATATGTCGTTACCTCGCTTGGAATGAGTAATGGACCAATCACTCAAACACTTTCTTCATGATCCTAGACTGCTGCTTGATGCTGCAGGAGAGGGTATTTATGGCTTTGATCGCGATGGTAATGCGGTCTTTATCAATCCCGCAGCAGAGCGCATGACCGGCTGGCAAGCCAGTGAGCTCCTCGGTCAGCAGATCCACCGTTTTCACCACCATAGCCATGCTGATGGCAGTGACTACCCAGCCTGTGAGTGTCCAATCTATCGCACTGTGGTCGACGGCCAACCACGGACGATCAGCAACGAGGTGTTTTGGCGTAAAGATGGCAGTCAATTCCCAGTGGAATATACCTCCACACCTATTTATAAAGATCAACAGCTGATTGGTGCTGTGGCGATATTTCGTGACGTATCACAGCAGCGCAGTACTGAGCAGGCGTTACGCGAAGCACTCTCACGAGTGAATGAGCTTAGCGAACAGTTGCAGGCAGAAAATCGCTACTTGCTAGAAGAGATCAATGCGCAGTGGCAAGACAGTGATTTAGTGGGTCAATCGGTCATTTTTCAACAAATGATGCAACAGATTGAGCTGGTGGCTAAAACTGACAGTACGGTACTGATCCTCGGTGAAAATGGCACTGGTAAAGAGTTGATTGCGCGACAGCTACACAATCGCTCCCAGCGTTGCAATGCACCCTTGGTTAAGGTGAACTGTGCGGCTTTTAGTGCGAGCTTAATTGAGTCCGAGTTATTTGGTCATGAGAAAGGCGCGTTTACCGGCGCTCAACAGCGGCGCAAAGGGCGCTTTGAATTGGCGCACAAAGGCACGTTATTCTTAGATGAGGTCGCAGAGCTGCCGCTAGAGGCGCAAAGCAAGCTGCTGCGAGTATTACAAGAACAAGAGTTCGAACGGGTCGGGGGGCAGCAAACTCTGAAAGTAGATATTCGCCTTATCGCCGCCACTAACCGCGATTTATGGGCCATGGTTGAACAAGGCAGCTTCCGCATGGACTTGTATTACCGCCTCAATGTCTTTCCGCTACGGGTGCCAGCGTTGCGCGAGCGCATTGAGGACTTAGAGTTATTAGTGGCGCAGTTACTCAGTAAGCTATCACAGAAGTTGGCCAAGCAATTCACAGGTATCAGTGCGCGCAGTCTTAACCGTCTTAAGTCCTACCACTGGCCGGGCAATGTGCGTGAGCTGCAGAATATTCTCGAACGAGCCGCTATTCTCACGCAAGGCCCAGTTGTGCATATCGATGATATGCAATTATCGGAGGCGGCGCGCGAAGAAGGCACAGAGATAAGAACTCTTGATAGCGAGCAAAAGCGCTATATCGAATATGTGTTATCTATGTGCGGTGGACGTATCAATGGACAGGGCGGAGCCGCGCAACGGCTCGGTTTGGCACCGAGTACACTGCGCTCAAAAATGCAAAAATTGGGCGTCAACCGCGAGTAAAAAATAGGCAGGGTGTCGATATATCGATAAAAGTGTCGATATATCGTTATTTTGCGTCCAAACTATTTTTTAACTCACTGAAATTTATAGCTTTTAATACCTATTGTTATGGCACAAGACTTGCGAATACCCGCTTGTTCTCAAGCAATGACAAGCAAGTATTATGAAGTTCGATATTAAAGAAGAAGATCTCATCATTAAGCCCTATAAGCAGTCTGGGCCTATTTATGTTCGTGAACAAAAAGGCCGTTACCAACGCATTCGTAGGGTTATGAGTTGGGCATTGATGATTGCCTTTATTGCCCTTCCTTGGATTTCTTACCAAGGCCAGCAGGCGGTGTTGCTGGATGTGGCGCAACAACAATTTCGGATATTCTCTATTACGTTCTTTCCCCAAGATTTTATGATCCTAGCTTGGGTATTTATGGCTGGCGCCTTCGCCTTATTTTTTGTGACTAATTGGCTGGGGCGCGTATGGTGCGGCTATATGTGTCCACAAACGGTGTGGATGTTACTGTTTACCTGGGTCGAGCATCGCATCGAGGGGACCCGTAATCAACGTATAAAGCTCGATAAACAGCCTTGGGGCTTTAACAAAGTGATGAAAAAAGCAGCCAAACATGCAGCTTGGCTTGGCATTGCATTTTTCACCGCAACCACCTTTATGAGCTACTTTATTCCCGCCAAGGAGCTTTATTCACAGATGCTAGCCTTTACTTGGGGTGGGTTAACCAGCTTTTGGGTGTTTTTATTTGCTTTGTGCACCTATGGTAATGCCGGTTGGCTGCGCGAGAAAATGTGTATTTATATGTGCCCTTATTCGCGGTTCCAATCGGTAATGTTCGATAAAGACACCCTGATCGTCAGTTACGACAGTGAACGCGGTGAAACCCGAGGACCACGCAAGCGTAAAGTTGCACGTGAAGAGCTCGCACTGGGGGATTGTGTTGATTGTAAGCTGTGTGTCGAGGTGTGCCCAGCTGGCATCGATATTCGCAATGGTCTTCAATATGAGTGTATTAACTGTGGTTTATGTATTGATGCCTGCGACCAAACCATGGATAAATTTAACTATCCTCGTGGTCTTATCAGTTACACCAGTGAGCGCCAACAGGAGGGAGGTAAAACCTCTATACTGCGGCTGAAGCTATTGGGTTATGCAGCGATGACGGTGCTGGTATTTGTGGTCATGGCGTGGTGGTTGAGCAGCCGCACACCATTGGAGGTGTACGTTAGTCGTGATAGGGGCGAGTTGTCGCGTACAGATTATCGAGGCTGGGTTGAGAATCCCTACCGTATCTCGGTGGTCAATAAAACCCAACAGCAGCAAGCGTATCAAATCAGTATTGCTGGCTTAGAAGGGGCGAAGCTGGCGGTGCATGGCGGCCTTTCTTTAGCTCCGGGAGAGCAAAAAGAGATCCCCGTGACAGTCAGTATTGATGGCTACGAACTGGCCAAAAAAGTGAGCACTTTGACGTTTGTTGTTGAGCAAGCGAGCGATCCGAGTACGCAGCAGCGCAAAGAAACACGCTTTTACAAATAAGCAGTGTGAGCTGCCACGCTTATAAAGGTAAAGAGACAAAAAAGGGCCACTGGATGTGACCCTTTTTTACGCCAAGTGCCAAATTACAATGCGGCAACAAAGGCAATGGCGCTATTGGCCGCCGCCACTTGGGCATCGATGCAGTTTTGCTCAGTTGCCTGCGGGCTATCTGGGTACACCTCCGTAGTCGTGACGTAAGGCGCTGGCGTTAAGCCCATGCACAAACCTAATTTACGTCCAGCGTATTCAATAACACCAGGTTGCACCAAATCAGCGCCGATAAGCTGGTTATTCTCATCGGCAGGGGCAATGTGTGTGACCTTGGCCACGGCATCGATAATGGCGCGCTGAAATGACGCTTGCGGACGCTCGCTGTCGGCGACAAGGTAAAAGCCATCAGGGATATTCCAATTATGGTTTACGATTCCTTCGCGTGCGGCAAGTGCTGGACGGAACTCGGAATTATCGCTGTCAGTGGTTTCGTGCAAATCAATATGCAGCAGAATGTCGCTACTAAAAGGAGCGATAAAGTCTAACAACAACTGCGCTTCAGGCACAACAGAGCCTTCAAAGAATGAGCGGTTCGGATCATTGGCATCGGGGTTCCAGCGGTTGATCGTCTCGTAACCCCAAGGGCTGATGCAGGGCACAACGAGAATATTGAAGTTAGCGCTTTGCGTGTGCTCAACCTGCTTGGCAAAGGCGAGAGCGCCTTGAATACCACTACTTTCATAGCCATGCACGCCACCGGTCACTAAGGCGATAGGGCGGCCTTTTTGCCACTGCTTATGCTTTAGTGCGAACAAGGGGTAACTTTGCTCATAGGGCAGTTGCCCATACTCAATGATATCCCAGTTGTCGGCTAGTGCCTTAACTTTCGTTACCACTTCATCGGCGTAGCTGCGCTGAACAGTTTGCTGTGCTTGCCATTGTTGACGGTGTTCGCTCGACCATGGTTGCCCGGCGATACCAATTGGATATGTGTGTTGCTCGCTCATAACCCTTCCTTAAACTCTATGGTGATGAGCGCAGCTTAGAGAGGTGTACGTGAAAGTCAACTCTGGCGAGCTGACTTGCACATTCATGTTAACTGCCCAGCACCAAGGGATTAAGCTGCTGTTTTACATATCGCAGAGCTTCATCATAACAGCTGAAGATGATATCGCGGGTGTTGCCTTCTAAATGCAACGATTGACGTACCTTGTCTAGTTGGCTAATGGCAATCGCCGAGTCAATCACAAAGGCCGAAGCTTGACACCCATGAGCACGCATGTGCTTAGCCAGTGCAATCATCTTTTGCTGCGCATCTGGGGTTGCGGCGCTTAAACGCTGAGAGTTGCTAATGTAACCCCAATGGGTCAACGCGCTGTCGTTGATGATTGATTGCAATTGCGATGCGAATGATTCGAGCATGCGGCCATTAATCGCGCCGACAAAAGACGCCGTGACGATTTGTTCTTGTAAGCTGAGCTGATACGAACCATTTGTACCGTTGTAGTTAAACATTCACACTCCTTTTTGAAGAGGCGAGATTTTAATCAATTTACTAGTGATGTAAAGAGGAAAAACGACTATTTTGTCTAAAATTAATACGATTTCTTTGTGGTTTACTCAGGGTTAACATTCACACTTGCGCTACACCCCATAAATGCTGATAATTTCAGAAAATACAGAAAATAAGGCAGCGCGCATGGAATTGACTGAAAAGATGCAAGCATTCGTCATGCATTGCGGAGAGATGGGAAGCCGCTGGGGGTTTAATCGCACAATAGGGCAAATGTACGCGCTCTTGTTACTCAGTGAACAGCCACTCAGTGCGAATGAGCTTTCGCAGACGCTTCATATTTCCCGTGGTAACGTCAGTATGGGCATTAAAGAGCTCAATTCGTGGCAGTTGATCGCCACCAAACATAAGCCAGGGGATCGTAAAGAGTACTATCAACCAGCAGGGACGATTTGGCAAATGGCTAATCGCGTATTTGAGCAGCGCCAAAAACGCGAAATTGACCCAACCTTAAGCCTGTTGCGCGATAACCTTCTTGATGAACCTAATAACCAGGCAGAGCAATACGCCCAGCAGCGTATGCTGGAAATTCATGATTTGTTGGAAATGATCACCCAGTGGGCCGGTGAACTGCAACGGTTAAGCCCTGAAAAACTCTCAACGTTGATGAAACTGGGAGCAGGGGTTACCAAAATGCTTGATATGCGTGACAAGTTCACTGGTAAATCGAATCCTGAAAGTTAGCTTGATTGAGTCAGCAGAGGGCAAGGCCGACGTACAGGATGATTATTCAAAATTACTCAACGATATAATTAACTGTCGCTATATAACGAAAAAGTTGAGCAAAAAAGCCAGTTTTAAGTTAATAATAAGTTAACAGGCATGCAACCAGCCAGATAGCCAACCTGAATACTCAGGTTGGTTTTCTTTTTTATAGGGCTTTTAAACGCGAAACTGTCTCGCTTCGCTGGACAATAGACAGCTAGAGCGCTAATTTAACTTCGATTCTAACAACAAAATACGAAAAAATTATGCTTAAAAAATCTCTCGCAGTTGCGGTATGCATTGCCCTAACAGGATGCAGCGAAAAGCCTGCTTCACAACAGCAAAATGAACAACTAGAACAGCCTGAAAAACAGGTCGCCCAGATAAACTACCCGGATACTCGCAAAGGCGACGTAGTCGATAGTTATTTTGGCGAGCAAGTTGCTGATCCCTATCGTTGGTTAGAAGACGATATGAGCGAAGAGACCGCTAAATGGGTTGAGGCACAGAACCAAGTCACTTTTGACTACCTCGAGCAAATTCCTTACCGAGACGAGCTAAAAGAGCGCCTTAAGACGCTAATGGATTACGAAAAAGTCAGCGCACCCTTTAAAGAAGGTGACTACACCTACTTTTACAAAAATGACGGCTTGCAAAACCAATATGTACTTTATCGTCAAAAAGGAGAGGGTGAGGCAGAAATTTTCCTAGACCCTAACACCTTTAGTGAAGATGGTACGACGTCGCTTGCTGGCATTAGCTTTAGTGAGGATGGCTCTTTAGCAGCGTATCAAATCTCAGAGGGCGGCAGTGATTGGCGTAAAGTGATTGTGCTTGATAGCGAGAGCAAAAAGCAGCTGGGTGAAACCTTAGTGGATGTTAAGTTCAGCGGTATTTCTTGGTTAGGCAACGACGGCTTTTATTATTCAAGCTATGACAAGCCAGAGGGCAGTGAACTGTCAGCAAAAACAGACCAGCATAAACTGTATTACCACAAGCTAGGTACGGCGCAAAAAGACGATCAACTCATCTTTGGTGGCACTGAAGCGCAAAAACATCGCTATGTTGGCGCAGCGGTGACCTCGGATGAGCGTTTCTTGGTTATTTCCGCAGCTGTATCTACATCAGGTAATAAGCTCTTTATTAAAGATTTGACAGATGAAAACAGTGAACTGGTCACGGTGATTGATGATATTACCTATGACACCAGTGTCATTGACAACGAAGGTGACACACTGTTTTTAGTGACCAACAAAGATGCGCCAAACAAGCGTGTGGTTACGGTGGATGCGAAGGACCCAGCTCCTGAAAATTGGCAAGACTTGATCCCTGAAACAGACAATGTACTCAACCTATCAAAGGGCGGCGGTTATTTCTTTGCCCGCTATATGGTCGATGCCATTTCACAAGTTAAACAGTTTGATAAAAGCGGTAAGCTAGTGCGAGAAATCGCGTTACCGGGTGTCGGCACGGCCTCTGGCTTTGGCGGTAAACAAGAGCAACAGACCTTGTATTACACCTTCACTAACTATAAGACTCCGGGCACTATTTTTAGCTTTGATGTACAAAGCGGAGAATCTCAGGTTTATAGAGAGTCAGGTGCTAAATTTGACCCCTCACAGTACGAGTCTAAACAGGTATTCTACACCTCTAAAGACGGCACTAAAGTACCCATGATCATCACCTATAAAAAAGGCACTAAGCTCAACGGTGAGGCGCCTACTATTTTATACGGGTATGGTGGCTTTAATATTAGCTTGACGCCGCGCTTTAGCGCCACAACGGCTGCATGGCTTGAGCAGGGCGGAGTATACGCGGTAGCTAATTTACGCGGTGGCGGCGAATACGGTAAAAAATGGCATAAAGCGGGCACCCAGTTAGAAAAACAAAATGTGTTTGATGACTTTATTGCTGCCGCAGAATTCCTTATCGATAACGACTACACCTCCAGTGAGCGCCTTGCTGTACGTGGCGGTTCAAATGGTGGCTTGTTAGTGGGGGCGGTAATGACCCAGCGCCCTGACTTATTCAAAGTAGCACTGCCAGCGGTCGGTGTTCTTGATATGCTGCGCTACCATACTTTCACCGCAGGTGCGGGATGGGCGTACGACTATGGTACGGCGCAAGATAGCAAAGAAATGTTTAATTACCTAAAAGGGTACTCACCGGTTCACAATGTAAAACCAGGTGTGCACTATCCTGCAACTTTAATTACCACAGGCGATCACGATGATCGTGTGGTTCCAGCGCACTCATACAAGTTCGCAGCAGAGCTTCAAGATAAGCACCAAGGTGAGAATCCAGTGATGATCCGCATTGAAACCAATGCCGGGCATGGTGCTGGCACACCAACCAGTAAAACCATTGAGCAATACGCCGATATTTATGGCTTTACTCTCTACAACATGGGTATTAAAAAGCTTTAATAATTTATCGCGTTATACACGTATCGAAGCCGAGCCTAGCGCTCGGCTTTTTTGGAGCACTAGAGCATGTCATTAATGGATTTTCACTCGTCTCGATTACAACATCAGCCATTGCGAGCAGCACATTGGCCAGTGTTTTATGCCTTACATCAACACCCCGAGGTGATGCGCTATGTGGCGGATATAGGGGATATTGATGAGGTGCAAGAACGCTTTCAACAACGTTTAAACCCTACGAGTATGCAGCCTTGTTGGTATACGTGGGCCATTGCAAAGCGAAGCGGTGAGCTTATCGGGGTCACGGGGTTTTATCGTCACAGTGAGCACCTAGCAGAGTTGGGATTTATGCTCCTACCACAATACCAAGGGCAAGGGTTGGGGAGTGAGTCTCTGCATGCGTTGCTTGAGCATGGGCACAGTCAGTTTAGTCTGCGCGAATATACAGCCACAGTTACTGCCGGCAATGAGGCGTCACGAGCGCTTTTATTAAAGCAGGGTTTCACTCAGCACTGCCAAGGCTATAACGGCTATTATATCAATGGCGAAGAAGTGGAGGATTGGCTATTTAAGCGCACTTTCAGCGATGGTGAATAAAGTTTTGTGCATATATGCACACTTAGCATTGCGCCAGCGCCATGTTTTTTTCTCAACGGCTGATTTAAGCTATTAGCAGTTATTAAGGAGAATGAGCGATGTTAAAAAATACTCAATATGGCTATGGATGGATAGCTATATTTCTGCACTGGTTAGTGGCTATAGCTGTGTTTGGGCTGTTTGGATTGGGCTTGTACATGGTTGATTTGAGTTACTACGACAGCTGGTACAAAGGCTCATTGGATTTGCATAAAAGCATCGGTATCACCCTAGCACTGGTGTTTGCGCTGCGCTTAGTGTGGCGCATTACCCAGGTGACTCCGCGCGCCGCTGATCCGACCTTGGTATGGCAAAACCGCCTAGCACACATCGCCCATGGGCTACTCTATGTGTTGTTAGCTGTATTACTGATGACCGGGTATTTAATCTCAACCGCAGATGGGCGCGGTATCGAAGTGTTCTCATTATTCACTGTCCCTTCAATGGGCGAATTCATTGATAACCAAGAGGATATCGCTGGATTGATCCATGAGTATGTGGCTTGGAGCTTAATTATTTTTGCTGCGTTACACGCCCTAGCGGCATTAAAACATCACTTTATTAATCGAGATCGTACTTTGACGCGTATGCTCAAAGCGACAAAAGGAGATAATCATGAATAAATCACTTACTAAACTTGCACTTGGTGCCGCTTTACTCACATCCAGTTCAGCCGCACTTGCTGCTGATTATGTGATCGATACCAAAGGGGCGCATGCCTTTGTTAATTTTAAAATTCAGCACTTAGGTTATAGTTGGTTATATGGCCGCTTTAATACTTTCTCTGGCGACTTCAGCTATGACGCTGATAAACCTAACGAGTCAAAGATCAATGTCGTGATAGACACCAGCAGTATTGATTCTAACCATGCTGAGCGTGATAAGCACTTGCGTGGTGAGGATTTCTTAAATGTTGGTGAGCACCCTAAAGCGACCTTCAAAAGCACCGATATCAGCTTTAGCGATGATACTAATGGTAAAGTAACGGGCGAATTTACCCTCAATGGTGTAACCAAAACCATTAGCTTCGATATAGAAAAAATTGGTGAAGGTGATGATCCATGGGGTGGCTACCGTGTCGGCTTTTTAGGGCATACCCAGCTAGCGCTTAAAGACTACGATATTGATTATAACCTCGGACCAGCATCGACTCATGTTGACATCGAGCTATCGATAGAAGGTGTACGTAAGTAATATTTTCGACTTACTGTGCTTTTAGCCGCGTTTGCAACTGTTGTTGTAAGCGTGGCTTCAATTGTGGTGGCAGCCAGCGCATCATTACTTGCTGGAAGCTATCGGTTGTTGTTATTTTTTCTAACGCGGTATCGATAATATCAATATGTTCAGATCCCAAGGCGGTATTGCTGCACCCCACGTAGCCGTGACTAATGGGCGCGACCTCGGCGATAGGAAAAATAGCCATTTGCTCTTTCACTCCCATTTTTGATGCCAAGTAGTAATGCTCGCTCGGGTAACCAACGAGCATATCGAGCCGTTCTTTGATCAACATATAAGTGAGGCTGGCGAGTACGTCTTTGCCCGGACGAGTGACTAGGCTACCGCGTGGACTGTGGTTGATGATGTGGTCAAGCTCTTTGCCATAAGAGCGGTTCATCGGTAGCCCTAACCGCAGGCCTTGCTCAGCCAGTAATTGGCTCAGCGATACCGGCTCACCTTCTACCAACCCTAACGTATTAGCAAGCTCCTTACGCATCACCAATGCAGGAGAAAGTCCCACAGTTGAAGCGTTATTAGTGAACAACAGCTTGTCCAGGCGACGCTGGGTTTTGTACAAGGATAATATGCAGTAGGTATTTTGCGGGTTGCTGAGCTCATGGATAGCACGACTGCCTGGGATATGCACATAGTCGAACCGGTAATTTGGCAGTTGTTGCTGCAACAGGGCGATGGTTTGCTCATCTCGCCCTTCACCTTGATGTGTGTCACTCATTATATAATAGGGGGCAAAGTCAAACACCAGCCAGTGTATCGTTTGGCGCTCATTTGCATATGCTGTGAGCGAGTGCACGAAGCCTAAGAGCAATATAAGTGGATACCGACGCAACATAAAGCTTACTGCATTTATTAATACCTTGTTCATTGAGTGTAGCAGCTTTGTTTATGTTTCAGAATCAAGAACATAAATAAATATAAACTTTATCAAGCTTGCTTTATAATCTTTGTTTGCCTAGCAGGGGGGCGATGATGGCTAAATTACTGTTACTCTCCGATATTTTTTCTAAAACGCAGGCGACGCAAGCGCTCGCCAAGAGCCTCGATGCGACATTACTATGTGCCAATGACACAGCGTTGCCAGCTACACAGCAACATCAAGCCTATCAGCAGTTCATTGCAAAAGGTGGCCACGATGAGTATTTGCGGCGTGTTATGCAGACCCTTGAGCGTTTTAGGCAGGTTGATGTCATTGGTTTTAGTGCGGGGGCAAGTGCCGCATGGCGCGCGATAAGTCAAAGTCGAAATGTCTCTCGTGCCCTGTTATTTTACCCAACGCAAATAAGGCATCATGTCGATTTAGTGCCAAGCTGTAACACGGACATTATTTTTGCTCGTCATGAAAGCGCATTTGACGTAAAACAGCTGATGGCGAAACTGTCACACCCGCGTATCCATTGCCATCGCAGTGCCTATGAGCATGGCTTTATGAATCCACTTGCATCGAGCTCCAGCGCTCAGGCACGTGATTACGGCAACGCTCTTATTGCCCAGTGGCGGCGCCCAGATTGACCTCGCTGATGGTTAAGCGCGCTATGTGGGCCTGTTTGATAGTAGGAAAGTCACGGCGCAGTCGATAGCGGCTATACAAATTTGAGAACACAGGTGTCTTTGCGATGCCATCAAGGGCACTGATAAATTCTTTGGCACTGCTGCGTGGGCGAAAGCAGCAGTGATTATAACGTGCAATGACATCGCTTAGCTTCAGCTTTTGGCGTGCGAGTTCACTCTCTACTTCAATAAAATAGCCCACGCCAGACCAATAAACACGTTGATAGGCTTGGCGTTGCCACATGGTAGCACTGACTTCACTAAGCGGCCCTTGCTGAATGCGTGTGTCAGCTTTACCGCGTGCTAACCCGGCTTGTAGGCGGTGTTCGAATTGCCCGCGATTGTATATTCCTGCATGGAGCATGGTGTAGTTTTGCATCAAAGTGGCAAACCCTTCGCTTAACCACCTATCTTCGGCGGGGAGGTAGGGCATGTATAAATGCGCCAACTCATGATAAATAGTCCAGTCTTTGCGTATACGCTTTATATCGGCAAAACGTCCAATTTCGAGCACCACTTGCACCGGTGGCCCGCGTTTTATCTCCCCCCAAGGCACAGCTTCAGTGGTAAACACAGGTTGACTGATGCTCACGTCAACATGCTTATAATTAAGGGCTCCAAGCTGTTTGTGGGTATTGTCTACTGCGGTATTTACCCACGCTTGTAGCTGTTGTTGGCGCTCATCACTTGCATAGCTTTCGAAGTTCAATTGCCAGTGCGTGTCTGCACTAGTGCAGGGAGTTAGAAAGGCGAAGACTATGATGGCAACATAAATGCGCATATTGATCCTATGAATGCTAAACAAAGTCACGGTTGATTAGCGAATTGTACTGCTGATTGTTATAACAAGATCTCTGTAAGCTGAACTTTATTACAATCATTATGATGCATAATTTCGAGGTGGGCTATATTGATGGCGATGGTATCGGCCCGGAGATAATGCCGTATGTACGCGCCGTGATTGATCAGGTGGTTGCGCTTACCTACCATGGTCAGTATGGCATTCACTGGCATGCTTTATTGCTCGGTGAGCAAGCGGCTAGAGAAGGCGATGGCGAGTGGTTTCCTGAGGCCACAATCACGCAGCTAAGAGCGCTCAAAGTAGCCTTAAAAGGGCCGATGAGCAGTGCCATTGGCGGTGGGTTTCGCTCCTTGAACATTGCTTTACGTGAAGAGCTCGATTTATTTTGCAATGTGCGTGTGATTAAAGCACTCGATGGTTTGCCAAGCCCTCTGAAAAACAGTGGCGCTATTGATATGATAGTCTTTCGTGAGTGCAGTGAGGATAGCTTTGCAAGTATTGAACTGGCTGCCCAAAGCAGTGATGCGTCACGTTTAATCGAGGTGTTGGAGCAGGAGTTAGGGTATTACAAGCTCCGCTTTGCTGATAACTGCGCCTTAGCGATAAAAAACTGCTCGCAAGCCGCGACCGAGCGACTGGTCGCGCAAGCACTCAGCTATGCCTTAGCGCATCATCGCACAAAGCTCACTATTGTACATAAAAGTAATGCTTGGCAGCTTACTGAAGGGCAATTCCAACGTTGGGCGCTGGCCTACCTGCAGCAGCACCATGAGGTTACGTTAAGTACCTGCAAGCAGTATTACCAGCTACGCAGCAACACAGGCCAAAGTATTGAAGTCGAGTTCATGATGCTCGATCGGGTAATGCAACGTTTACCGCAGTACGCATCAGAGTTTGACGTGTTGGTGTGTAATAATCTCGCAGGGGATTTGATTGCTGATTTAGGAGCGGCGCTGGTCGGGGGCGTAGGCATTATTCCCAGCATTAATTGTAATAACGAGATGGCTATCTTTGAGCCCAGTCATGGTCCATTTCGACGAATCGCAGGCCAGGGTGTTGCCAATCCTTGTGCAACGCTATGGGCGGGTGTGTTATTGTTACAACACTTAGGCCTGGAGCAAGCAAGTACGCGGTTATTTCACGCGCTTAAGCATGTTATCAGCCACTACCCGCAGTTGTTTCAACTCGACACCCGTACTCATAAACTGCCACAGGTGTCCACAGACGCGGTGATCACGGCGATTGAGCAATATCTAAGCCGCAATCGCGCCGCGCAGTAACTGTCGTGCCCGTAAACGCACCGCATCGGTATTGCCTAATTTCGGTGCCAGCCCTAACTCATCAAGCATGACAAATAAAATGCTTACGGGAACCGGACAATTGTCTTCATCGAGAATATCTGCAGCACGTGAGTCGACTTGAGCAGCGTTAGGATAGTGCTCGCGCAGCGCATCCAATGTTAAAGTATTATCGCCACAGGCACGACAATGGCCGCCAAACTCGTCATTCAGTTGTGCCAGTGCTTGGTAAAACTCTTCAATATGGATGGCATTGCCGCAAGCATTTAACTGAGCACGAATAAAGGTATCAAGATCAGCATTAATGTGGATGCAGTCATAGTGGGTGTAGTGTCGTTGTTGCATAGTTGCCTCCGTTATGGCTCATTTTGTCAGCGTCACTATAACTGTATGGGTGAAAGTGCTATTTATGAAATGGGTGGTATCCATTATTAGTATTGATGAAATCAATGTGCAAACTGCAGCAGTTGTTGGCGGAGCCAAATATGGGCATTGTTATGATGGACAAGCGGGCTCCAAAGCATGGATACACTGATGGGCACGATGGGAAAGGGCACCGGGCAAATAGCGAGTTTTTGGCTGCTCGTCGCGACCAGATGTTCAGCTAAGCGTTTCGGTAGCGTAGCAACAAGCTGAGAATGTTCGCACAGGCTCGGTATTAAACTATGTTGACGTGCGTACACACGGATATTCCGGCGCTCACCCAGTTGCATGAGTGCCTGATCAACCCAGCCAAGCTTTTGTGGCTCACGATTTTTGACCAAGGGTTCAGGCCCAAAACCACTGCGGTTAAGCCAAATATGTGGTGCTGATAAGTAGCTCTCCAAACAGGTATCCTGTTGTATTGGGTGTGATTGATCGCTCAGGCAACAGTAATTGTCGCGCCACAAGGTTTTTTGATGGAATGAAGACGGTAGACGCATGAAACGGTCTATAGCGATGTCTACCTGACCTTGCTCTAGTTCACTGAGAGTGACATCACTGGGATTAACTAAGTCTATGTGGATGTCTGCATAATGACAACAGAGCTCTTTGATCAGGGGTATCAACATCGAACTGACAAGAAATTCATTGGCCATTACTCGGAATGTGTGGCTACTTGTCTTGGCATCAAAAGGCTGCTGTTGTGACGTGATCCCTTGTGCGAGAGCGATGAATTGTTCGAGCTCGGGTTTGAGTGCCAATGCTTTTTGCGTGCAAAGCATGGTGCTGCCGCTGCGCACAAGAAGTGGATCAGCAAATAAGTCACGCAACCGCTTGAGCGCGTTACTCATCGCACTTTGGGTAAGAGCGAGGCGGTTTGCAGCCGCAGACACACTACATTCCTCTATCAACACGTTCAAATAGACCAGCAAGTTTAAATCAATTTGTCTTAGGTTCATGCTCAGGTCGCACCCCTTATTACTGCTGTTATTTACTCTAGCTTAGCCTACTGTATATAGCTAACTCACTAGAAAATAACGGCTATTTCCAGCAGTGATAGTGAGCAATTTTCACTTTTACCGACCCTTAAAGCGCCGTATCCTGTAAGAAAAAGGAAGGTTTATGTTGAAATATATTGTTGGAATTACGTGTGTATTTGTGGCTCATGTCACCGAGGCCCACCCGCTAGAGGGGAGCTGGCAATTTGTAAAAGGGGAGTATTACAGTGAGGGACAGGTGTTCTATGCTGAGGCTCCTGATGTGACTTCAGTAAAGGTCCTAAGTGGCGGCCACTTTAATTACATCACGCAAAAAAATGGCGAATTTCATTATGCCGCTGGTGGGCGGTATGAGATTACAGAAGATGCATTCATAGAGCATGTTGATTATGGCAACATTCCCTCTTTGTTAGGCAAAGAATTGGTTTTTGACTATGAGCTCAAAGAGCAGTTATGGCATCACACGCTTTATCAAGAAGGTGAACTGGTAGAGTATGAAGTATGGCAACGAGTTGCTCAGTGAGCACTAAAAAGGCGCTGTAATAGCGCCTTTTATCCTATGCTGACTGGATGGAGTCCATATCATCATCCGAGTTCTTTTTTGCGCTTTCACCGTCTTCCTCAGAACGCAAGCGTTCAAGTTCAGCGTGAGTTTCGGCTAAGCTCAACTCTAACTCACCTAGGCGGCTTTGAGCCAAGGTTGCACTTTTAGATAGGCGCTCGAGCGTGGAGCTTGAATTTTGCTTAAGAAAGGTGATTTGTTCTTTCAAGCGTTTATTCTCAGCTACGGTGTCTGCAGACTCGCTGTCCTTAGCCACCAGTTGCTCTTCAAGCTCTTTGATCTTGTGCTGATACTGCTCGTTACTTGCAGTAAGGCGCTCAATGGTAGAAGCGGAGTTGGTTTTTAAGAACCGTACTTGCTCGTGTAACTTCTCATTATCTTGCTTGGCCTGCTCAGCTTCACTTTGAATGGTGCCGAGTTGTTCGCCTTGCTCTTTGTTTTGCTCACGCAACTGACGAATATCTTCGCGTTGGCTAGCTTGGTGCTTGGCGGCTACTGCACTTTGTTCTTTCAGCAGGTTGTTTTCATTTTTTAACTTATCAACAAGTGGCTGTTGCTCTTCGAGTTGCGCCTGTAATTGGGCAACGCTGGCGTCAAGCTGAGCTTTAAGCTCCTCGAGCTGTTGGTGCTGATGGTTTAACTCATCATGTTGGCGTTGAATTTCATCACGCTCTTGCGCCAAAGCCGCATAGTCGTTGTCAAAATTCTCAATACGCTGTTGCAAGCCTGCAAGTTTCTGCTGATGCTCTTGCTCAGTGTCTTGCGCCTGTTGGTGTAGCTGTTCAATATTCTCTGTTTGTTCAGCCAACTGCGCAGCTTGCTCGTCGAGCTGGCTCTGGCGAGCATCGACCTGCTGTTGGAGTTGTTCATTTTGCTCAGCAAGTTGATCGTAATTCTGTTGTAGATCTTCAAGGCTTTGAATGGCTAATTGCTCAGCCTCACGCATCTCGTCAAGCTGTGCTTGCACGGGCTCGACTTGCGCATCAGCAAAGGCCTGCGTTTGCGCTTTGAAGGCATGGATAAACTGTTCAGAAAACTCGATATCTAAGTCGGTCACTTTGGTAGGCTGTTGACTATCTTGTGGCCGGGCCGAGCGATCCTCGCTACGCCACTGACGGTAATGTTCGAGTACGGTAGCGCGATCTCCATCCACACGCTCGAGCAATGTTGCTAACGTGATTGGTGTACCGGCTTGGTGCAATTCATCGCACACTGCTTTTATTTCACTATATTGTGTCATCAACCTATCCTCCCAACAGACATTTAGGATAGCATTAAAACGGCCAAGAAAAAGTGCTTCTAATAAAAATATCGGAGCTAAAAGATCCTTGGCTGCTCGTAATTACTATTTTAGTTGTAGGTTTGTCCCTTTAAAATTACGTTTACATCATACTACGATCAAACGGTATTACACAATGCTAACAATTGACTTAAACGAAAATAAACAGCTAGTTATAGCGCAAACGCCCACTGTAGCAGCGGCTCGCGGACAAGTGTTAATAAAAGTAAACGCAGCGGGAGTGAATCGCGCCGATCTTTTACAGCGTCAAGGAAAATATCCGCCACCGCCAGGTGATAGTAAGATCCTCGGACTCGAGGTGTGCGGAGAAGTGGTTGCATTGGGTGAGGGCGTAGCGTCGCAATGGTTAGGGCAGCATGTGATGGCGCTTTGCGCGGGTGGAGGATACGGTGAATTTGTAGCAGTCGATGTACGTCATTGTATGGTCAAACCGGCGACATTCTCCAATGCTCAAGGCGCGGCATTTTGTGAGGTGTTTTTAACCGCTTTTGATGCCATTGCACAGTACCCAGAGTTTGGCGCAGAGCACACGGTTTTAGTACATGCTGGTGCGAGCGGTGTGGGCACTGCGGCTATTAGCCTTGCAAAATATTTGCAAGCGCAGGTGGTGGTGACCGTCGGCAGTGATGAAAAGAAACAATTTTGTTTAGCTCATGGCGCAGATAAAGCGATTAATTATCGTCAACACAATTGGCGTGAGGTGATGAAGGCCGAAGGGCTCAGCGCCGATCTCATTATTGATCCTGTTGCCGGTGGGTATTTGAATGACGACTTGTCGGTGCTTAATATGGATGGTCGTATTGTCGTTTTAGCGCTGCTAGGGGGGCGCTATAGTGAGCAATTTGATGGTGCCAAGCTATTGCAAAAGCGAGCTCAGCTGATAGGGTCGACGCTGCGTAATCGTACACCCGATTATAAGGCGAAACTGGTTGATAACCTAAAGCGTACGTTTGGCGATGCATTAAACAGTGGCCACATCGCGCCAGTCATTGATTCTATCTTCCCTTGGGAAGAGGCCATGTCAGCGCATCAAGTTCTACAAGATAATGCTAATTTAGGCAAAGTTGTGCTTACTCATGAATCGTTAGGCGAGCGCTAAAACAGACCTAAATTGAAAAGGCCAGCATATGCTGGCCTTTTGGCGGTATTACATAACCCGCATACCGGGTTTGGCGCCATCATGGGGCTCAAGAATATATATGTCCTCTTTGCCTGGTCCAGCAGCCAACACCATGCCCTCTGATAGGCCAAAGCGCATTTTTCTTGGCTTAAGGTTTGCGACCATGACCGTGTGCTTGCCAATAAGTTGCTCGGGTGCGTACGCTGATTTTATACCAGCAAAAACCTGACGCTGTGGGCCCCCTAAATCAAGGGTTAGCTTGAGCAACTTGTCAGCACCTTCCACATGCTCTGCATTGGCAATTTTCGCGATGCGTAAGTCCACTTTAGCAAAATCATCAAATTCGATTTCATCGGCAATAGGGTCTTTATCAATCTCACCATTATTGACATCTGGCGCTGGTGTGGCAGCAGCCGGTGCGAGGCTTTCTTTTGACTGCTCAAGCATGGCATTCACTTTGTCCATATCGACACGTTGCATTAAGGCTTTAAACTTATTGATCTTATGATCAACCAAAACGGTGTCTACCTTATCCCATGCTAGGTCCTCGTTGAGGAAGCTGCTCACTTTTGCGGCCATACCAGGTAGGATAGGGCTTAAGTACGTCATCAGTATACGGAATAAGTTGATCCCCACACTGCACACATCATGAGCTTGCTTCGCGGTATTTTCGTCTTTGATTAAGACCCACGGAGCTTGCGCGTCGATGTACTGGTTGGCTTTATCCGCCAGTGCCATGATCAAGCGCACAGCGCGGCCATATTCTCTGGCTTCATAGTGATCAGCGATGCTTTGGCGTGCAGCGGCAAACTCAGCGATAAGCTCACCTTCAACGTTATCACTAGAGAGTGTACCGTCGAACTTTTTGGTTATAAACCCGGCGCAGCGGCTCGCTATGTTAACCACCTTACCTACCAAATCAGAATTAACTCGCTGGGCAAAATCTTCGAGATTTAAATCTAAGTCAGTGATGCCACTGCCGAGTTTAGCGGCGAAGTAGTAACGCAGATACTCTGGGTCTAAGTGCTCTAAATAAGTACGCGCTTTAATAAAAGTACCTTTTGACTTAGACATTTTTGCGCCATTGACGGTAACAAAGCCATGAGCAAAGATATTGCTTGGTTTTCTGAACCCTGCGCCCTCAAGCATAGCTGGCCAAAATAGGCTGTGGAAATAAATGATGTCCTTACCGATGAAGTGATAGAGTTCGGCGTCGGCGCCTTCTTTCCAGAAAGCATCGAAATCTAAGCCGCTTTTATCACAAAGATTTTTAAAGCTGGCCATGTAACCTATGGGCGCATCCAACCAAACATAGAAATACTTGCCAGGTGCACCGGGGATTTCAAAACCAAAGTAAGGCGCATCACGACTAATATCCCACTGCTGTAGACCATCGGCAAACCATTCATCCAGCTTATTGGCCATCTCTTGTTGAATTGAGCCGGAGTGCAGCCATTGTTTGAGCATGCCCTCAAATTCCGGTAAATCAAAAAAGTAGTGTTCAGAGTCTTTTAGCACTGGAGTGGCGCCGGACATCACCGAGCTTGGTGACTTCAGTTCGGTGGGTGCGTAGGTCGCCCCACAGACATCACAGCTATCACCGTTTTGATCTTCGGCATCACAGCTAGGGCAAGTACCGGTAACAAAACGATCTGGAAGAAAAATACCTTTTTCGGGATCGAACAGTTGTGAGATGGTCCGCTTTTTAATATAGCCCGCATTATCAAGCCGGGTATAAATCAATTCACTCAGCGCTTTATTTTCATCTGAGTGCGTGCTGTGGTAATTGTCAAACTCGATGTTAAAGTCAGCAAAGTCACGCTGGCGCTCAACACTGACTTGGGCGACCATTTCCTCAGGGGTAATGCCTTGTTTTTGGGCATTGAGCATAATGGGCGTGCCGTGCGCGTCATCAGCACACACATAGTAGGCGTCATGGCCTTGGGATTTTTGAAAACGGGCCCAGATATCAGTTTGAATATACTCTAACAAATGGCCTAAATGTGTTGGGCCATTGGCGTAAGGCAGGGCGCTTGTTATGAGAATTTTTCTCTTTGCCATAAAGTGCTCATTCCATCTCAGATAGGGTTACTCCCGCTAATATCGGGGCTTATAATGATCATAAGCGTCTCCCGAGTATCAGTGGGGTGAATAGACTGGTGTTAATGCCCCGAATGTTACATAATTTGGCGGCACTTTTCATTACGCTTCGTTAATTATTTATGCAGTTATCATGTTAGGATTTGGTTCAAAAGTGAAATCCGCACTTTTCGGTAGTCACAAGCCAGCAAAATGGCCGTCTCAATATCAACAGTGTTTAGCGTCGTATCGTAGCGCCGCATTTCCAGTTGGGGTTCCCCCAGACGCTATTAGTGGTGACAGTAGCGAGACGCATTGCCACATCAATGCTCCTTTTGCATGTGCTCAAGAGGCAGCAGCGTTGCGTCAGTATATCGCCGAGCAACTACAACGTGATGTGCGTGTTGACATCGACGTAACACTGCAAGAATCGCCGCGCCTTAAAGCCATTAAGCACATTATTCTCGTGGCCTCTGGCAAAGGTGGGGTTGGCAAGTCGACCTGTGCTGTCAATATGGCGTTGGCGCTTCGCCGAGAGGGAGCGAAAGTGGGTATTCTCGATGCCGATATATACGGCCCTTCTATCCCGCTGTTGTTGGGCTTGCAAGGTGAAAAACCTCAGGCTAAGGATGAAAATACTTTGCTGCCATTTGAAGTTCATGGCATCAAAGCGCAGTCTATCGGCTTTTTGGTAGACCCCGATGATGCCACCGTCTGGCGCGGACCGATGGCCTCGCAAGCTCTGTCGCAACTGCTCATGGAAACAGACTGGGGCGAGCTTGACTACTTGTTGGTTGACATGCCTCCAGGTACTGGCGACATTCAATTGACTATGTCACAAAAAGTACCGGCCAGCGCAGCCATTATCGTCACAACACCACAAGACCTAGCCCTTGCCGATGCCCACAAGGGCGTGAAGATGTTTGAAAAAGTGAACGTCCCCATTCTCGGTTTGATCGAAAACATGAGTCAGTTCCAATGCCCGCACTGTGGCGAAACCAGCCACATTTTTGGTGCCGATGGAGCGCAACAGCTGGCACAGCGTTATGGCGTGCCTATATTAGCGCAGCTGCCGCTCGAGATGGGCATTCGTCAATGTTCGGAACAAGGCGCGGACTTGGGTGATGAATATCCTGAGTTAGGCCACTACTTTGCTCATGCGGCGCGTATCAGTGCCAGTGAGCTTTATTACCAACAGGGCGCTAAGCAGCGCGTTGAGATTATTTTTACGGACGACTAACCATGCGTTTATCAGATACCCATATAAAACAGTACTTGGCCGAGCAGCGAATTCAAATTACCCCTACACCAGGTGAGCAAGCCATCTCTGGCGTCAGCGTTGATTTGCGATTGGGTAATAAATTTAGAGTATTTCAAGATCATGCCGCCCCGTATGTTGATCTCAGTGGCCCCAAAGCGCAGCTAAACGCGGCCATGGAATCTATTATGAGTGATGAAATCGTGCTTGGTGAAGGAGAAGCCTTCTTCCTTCACCCAGGGGAACTCGCCTTGGCAATCACTTACGAATCAGTGACCTTACCGGCTGATATTGTTGGCTGGCTCGATGGACGGTCATCGCTCGCACGTTTGGGCTTAATGGTTCATGTGACTGCTCACCGTATTGATCCGGGATGGTCGGGTAATATTGTTCTTGAGTTTTATAATTCAGGCAAGCTGCCGCTGGCGCTGCGCCCGAACATGAAAATTGGTGCCATGAGCTTTGAAACACTCACCAGCCCAGCTGAGAAGCCATATAATGCCCGTGAAGATGCAAAATACAAAGGACAAGACGGTGCCATCGCCAGTCGTATTGGTGATGATGGTCAGCAATAACCCTATGCTGTAATACAAAGTATTTAAATTTCATGGAAAAATCGTGCACCTCTTCCATACTGTACAAGGAAGAAGTTGCACGGGGGCTTAATGGTAAAGCAGCATAAACTGAGCGCACATTTGTGGGTCATGGTTATCGTTATGCTGGGATTTTTGGCTCCAGAGCATAGTGGTGCGCTGGCTGATGACCAACAGCATGTCAGCGTCGAGATGATGCAAAGCGAGCAGCCCCTGTCATTAGCTCAGGTAACTCAACAGCCCTTTGTAGGAAGTCGCATGGTAGCGATGGGCGAAGCGATGCTGCTTAATGCGGGAGGGGATTATTGGTTCAAGATTGCTCTGCCTGCTGATAGCTGTCCCAGTTCAAGCTGTTACTTGCGCGCGCAAAACCCCGCCATTTTTAATATCGACTTTTATCTTTTTGATAATGGCCGGTTGCTGAGCCACAGTGCCGCAGGGTCATTGGCTTGGCCACCGGGGCGTGATATTGGCGCCTCAATGGCCATTAGTGGTGCACAAGACCGTATTGTGTATGTGCACGTGCGGGCGCAGCGTCATGCGCTTTTTGCCCTCGAGCATCAAGCAGAACTCGCATTTAATAAAGAGCAACAGCAGCATTGGCTTGGGTGGTCGTCCTTTTCAGGGTTGATGCTTGGTTTTGTGATCTACTGCGTCGCTGTGTGGCTTGCCTATCGCGCTGGTTACTATGGATTTTTTGCCTTGTACATCGCCAGTAGCAGCATATTTCTACTGGCCCAAGTTGGCATTACTAGATTTTTAACTCCCCAGAGTGTGCACAGCTTTTTGGTTCACTACACGGCGCTTAACGGTGTGATTATATGCATCTCTTTATTACTTTTCTTATCGCGATTACTCAGGCTAGATGAGCGTGCGAAAACCCTGCATAAAGTGTTTATAGCCGCGTTGTGGGTTGGCTGTATTGCCGCGAGTGTGAGTCCCTTTATGTCCTTGGCTCACCAAGGAGTAATCATGGAGGTGTTGTTTGCCGCAACCCTAGTGTTAGCCATTATTGCTAGTGTCAAATACAGTCCGATGCAGCGCTGGGGCAGGTTATTGGCGTTTAGTTGGCTACCTTTGGCCACCGTGGTCCTGGCGTTAGCGTTATTTTATCTGCGACCTTATGAAGTGGGTATTTATTTGTACGCTGCGTTTGCCTTTGCCTTAGTATTGAACTGTTTGCTGATAGGCTTTGCGATGACGCTGCGAGAGCGTGGGCAAATGATGGCCCATCGCCAGATAGTGTATACAGATTCTGGAACCGGTCTGGCAAATAAGCAATTACTCAATAAAACCTTGAAGAGCGCTCGTCACGAGGCCATCACGCTGGTTATGTTTAAGCCTCGGGGGTTGGTGCAGTCGCGCGCTAATTTCGGTATTAGCCACGCGGACCGTTACATTAAATCGGTGATCCACCATGTTGAGCACCAACTTGATGGGTTACCGCTATTGGCGCTGGGGCATCAGAATTCTGCTGTGGTGTGTCGCTTTAGTGACGATATTTTTGCTTTGGGGATTTGTGGCACACTGGAGCTCAGCACTATTGAGCAAGCGGTATGCGTGATCAATTCGGTATTTAATGAGGGCGTCGAGATTGATGATACCCACTTGATAGACCAGGTTGATTTTGGTGTTGCGAATTATCCACTTCATGCCCAATCTCATGAGCAGTTGGTGCGTTACGCAATGCAAGCTTTATATCGTGACCGGTTACCCGGGCAGTTGTGGCACCTGTACTCTTTGGAAGACAGTATTCGCTCGCAGCGGCGCTTAAGCTTAGCCTCAGATTTAAAGACCGCCATCAGCGATAACCAATTTCGTATTTATTTGCAGCCGCAAATATGTTTGCAAGATCAGAGTGTCTATGGTGCCGAGGTGTTACTGCGTTGGCAACACCCTAGCAATGGCTTAATCACCCCCGACCAGTTTATACCCATTGCAGAGTCGGCAGGGCAAATTATGGAAATAACCGAATGGGTGCTAAGCGAATGTATTGCATTGCAGGCTAAACTCCATGAGTTCGCCCCCAAGCATGTTATGTCGATTAATATCTCTGGTCGAGACTTAAGCAATAAGAGTTTGCCGACGCATATTCTCACCTCACTACAAGAGCAACGGGTCGCACCATCGAGCATTATGTTGGAGCTGACAGAGTCGGCGACAATAGGCGGTCAACGTAACGCTAAAACGGTGTTTGATGAATTCCGACGCATTGGTGTGAAATTAGCCATTGATGACTTTGGCACCGGCTACTCATCATTGTCATATTTAAGTTACTTAGGCTTTAACGAACTCAAAATCGATAAGCAGTTTGTGCACAATATTGCTGACTCTCCAAAAGATCAGTCAATATGCCAAGCCACCTGCGACCTTGCGCAAAGTCTTCAAGCGATGGTGGTCGCAGAAGGGATTGAGTCACTGAGCGATGCGCAGTACATGCGTAGCTATGGTTGTGACATCGGTCAAGGGTATTATTTTGCTAAACCTATGCCGGTTGCTCAGTACATGCAATGGCTTAGTCAGCATCATGACTTCGGCTTAGGGCTTGACCCAAAATCGCAAAGTAACGGCTGAAATAGGGCGCTAGCAGGCGCGCTTCATCGTCAGTAGGGTAGCCGCCAAGCTTTGCCAACTCACCTTGTTTAGTACCATTGACCAAATACTGGTTTTGCAGCGTATGGCTTTGAATATAATGCTCAAAAGCGCGTGCGCTAAGCTCTTCAGGCATCGCAAAGTAAAGGCGTCCAGCAGAATTATCAAGGTCAATGGCGCGCTTCATGTAATCGGAGCTATGATGCGCGCTGGCATCAAGAAATAAATGCCGGAACAAAGAGTTTAACGCTTGGTTCATGGGGTGTGTATTGATATCTTCGCGCGTCAGCCATAGTTTGCTGGCAAAGGCGAGCCGGCTGACCTGCGAAGTGAACAAAAAGCGGCTAATGTAATGATCAAATGCATGCCACCATTCATGAGCCAATGCACCACAGCCTGCGTTTTTCGCCAATGCCAAGGTCCGGGTGGTACTTTGATAATGGGCTTGGACACCGAGCTGGCCGCCTTGACCGAATGCCAGCGTTAAGGTTTGCCGCAGGCCAATCGCTTCGGGAGGGATGGCTAAAATCTGGGTTAGGTCCGCAAGCGCATCGTACACTAGATTAGCGGCGCGCTGACATTCCTCAGCGCTCACCCAGCGGCCAAGAGATATGGCTCGAAAGCCAAATGTGGCACGCACTTCAGCAAAATCGACATCAACACCAAAGCGGTAATCAGGCCCTCGGCGGTACTTTTTTGCCATTAACTGACTCATGATGAGTACCGCTGACGAACATGCGCAGGCATGTTTTTGAGCTGCTCCTGGACGAACCCAGCCAATAGTTGCTTTAGGGGCTGTGTTGATAGGCCCTCAAGCTGAGCCAAACAATAATTCGTCGCTTCCAACGTCGACAGGCTATCGTCACGGTTTGCTTTACGGATCCGGTACTCGCTTGCCGGTGGCTGCGCGAAGGTCAGGCTGGGCAGGGCATGGAGCCAGGGGTTCAGCTGCCACAACCGATGTACTTTACTCCAGGTGCCATCGAGTAGAATAATATGCTTGATGGCACCGCGCTGCTCGCTAAGTTGCTCAATGGCGTTTGCTTGCTCACTGGGGTAGACAACCGCAACGCCCTGATCAAGGATACTTTGCACAGCCAAAAAATCTTCAGGGTTTTCACCGGTACAGACATTCATTCGCTTTAAAGCGAGCTGAAGAAGCGGCGTGGTGCTCTTAGCTTGGCTAAGCTCGTGGGGATGGCGTAAAATCCACACAGTGATGGTATTTTCAACCGCAATAACATATTTACACACGCAGTGAGAGCTTGGGTAGTGACACTGAGCGCACAGATTCCGAGCCATAGATGCCCCATTAAATTGCAAACACCGCTATTGTAATTGCTTTAAGTGCTTGCTCCAAGTTGTCCATTTGCTAATCTCAGCTTATGCTTTAAGAAATAACCTTAGGAATTAGTATCATGGAAATAAAAATAGATGAGAATGCGCTGGTTGCCATGAAAAGTTTATTGGCCGATCAATTTGATGCGACGTTGACCTTTTGCTTTAGTGAATTTACCCGCTTACATGGTGCTTTTTTGCAAAGCTTAGATAGCCAAGATAGTGAAGCGATACGTAACATTCACAGCTTAAAGTCGAATGCGGCGCAATTCGGTGCTATCACCTTAGCAGATACCGCGCGACGTATTGAGCAGGGGTTATCTCAAGGTGAGCGCCAGTCACTACAGCAGGATATTGATAGTTTGGATGAGGTCATCGCCAGTAGCGTCGTGCAAATGAAGCAGTGGCAGCAACAGAGTTGAAATTAATTCATTAATAACCCCCTGTCGCTACTGGTAATTTCCCTTTGGGCCCGATAATCTAACTGAGCATTTCGATTAAGGGGGAAGTATGTCCGAGATACTCAAAAGCCAGAAGTTACAGGGTGTGTGTTACGATATTCGTGGTCCGGTTTTACAAGCCGCAAAGGCCATGGAAGATGAAGGGCAAAAAGTCCTTAAGCTCAATATCGGAAATCCTGCCGCGTTTGGCTTTGACATGCCAGAGGACATGCTTCGAGACATCATCCGTAACCTGAGCTCAGCACAAGGTTATTGCGATTCAAAGGGTTTATACTCGGCGCGTGTAGCCGTATATCAGCATTATCAACAACGCGGCCTACACAACCTTAGTGTTGATAATATCTTTATTGGTAACGGGGTCAGCGAGCTCATCCAAATGGTGACGCAGGCGCTGGTTAACAATGACGATGAAATCCTTATTCCTGCCCCTGATTACCCCTTGTGGAGTGCCTGTGTGACGCTCTCAGGAGGCAAAGCTGTCCATTATCGCTGTGATGAGCAGGCTGATTGGTTTCCTGATATCGACGATATTCGTAGTAAAATCACCAATAAGACCAAAGCACTGGTATTAATTAACCCCAATAATCCCACCGGGGCTGTGTATAGCAATGCGCTCTTGCATGAACTTATCGCACTCGCTCGCGAGCACAACTTATTACTATTAAGTGATGAGATTTACGAGAAAATCCTATTTGATAATACGCCACATAGCTCTATTGCAGCGTTGTGTGACGATGTCCCGGTGATCACCTTTAATGGCTTGGCGAAAACTTATCGCGCAGCGGGTTTACGTATGGGGTGGATGGTACTAAGCGGGCCCACCAAAAGGATGGCAGACTTAATTAAAGGCCTAGAGATGCTTGCCTCGATGCGCTTATGTGCCAATGTGCCAGCACAAAACGCAATTCAACAAGCGTTAGGGGGCGTGCAATCCATTGATGCGTTAATCGAGCCGGGTGGTCGTTTGTACGAGCAGCGTACTATTGCTTGGCAAGGGTTGAACGATATTGACGGCATTAGTTGTGTCAAACCCAAAGGCGCGTTGTATGGCTTTGCTAAGGTCGATACAAAGCGCTTTAATATCACTAATGATGAGACCATGGTGTTAGATTTGCTTACGCAAGAGAAAATTCTGTTGGTGCATGGGCGCGGTTTTAACTGGCCTGAGCCGGATCATTTCCGCATTGTGTTCCTGCCGCACAAAGATGAGTTACGACCAGCGATGGAGCGCATCGGGCGCTTTTTCAGTCGGTATCGGCAAAGCTAGTGGGGGTTATCACGCCAGCCTATCATTGGTGTGAAGCACCATTGGGTTTTTAATGCCCTTAGCCGTGAAAAATTTTACCGTTTTTGCCTGTCTGCTACTAAATAATTAAGCACACATGGAAACCACTATGCCCTCACTCTCTCGGTATGCTCCTTGGTTGTATGCGCTGCTGAGCATGCTCGCATTTGCTGCTAATTCCTTACTCAATCGTGAGGCTTTGGCCATGGTGCATATTGATCCGTTGAGCTTTGCCGCCGTTCGCACCGTTAGCGGCGCCTTAATGTTAACACTCCTGGTGATGTGCTCTACGGGTCGGCAAGGCCAAAAGAAATCGGTGCGGGCAGCAGGGGGCAGTTGGCTCGGGGCAATAAGCTTAACCGTTTACATGTTTGCTTTTTCGATTGCATACATTAGCTTAGATGCTGGCCTAGGCGCCTTGCTACTGTTCAGTGCAGTGCAGTTTTGCATGATCTCTTGGGCCCTGTTACACAAAGAGCGCTTCAGCGTTTTGCAATGGGTGATGCTACTGGTGGCGATGACAGCCTTTTTCATTTTGCTGAGCCCACAGGGCACGGATGTGCATTTAGGGTATAGCGGAATTATGATAGTCGCCGGTGTCGCGTGGGGCAGCTACAGTATACTCGGGCAAGGCCGCAAAGACGCGACTTTGGCAAGTGCAGATAATTTTCAACGTGCGGCAATGCTTTCAGTGCTAATTATGGTTGGAGTATTGGTATCACAACAAACATTATTTGCTCACCCCAAAGGGCTTGTGCTTGCTTTCGTCTCGGGCGCTATAACGTCAGCGCTCGGGTATGCCTTGTGGTATCGGGTTATCCAGCGCATTAAAGCCAGTCAAGCGGCGGTGATGCAACTCAGCGTACCGCCGCTGGCTATGGTAGGTGGGGCTGTCTTGCTCGGTGAGCGCATTGACGGCACTGCCATGATCAGTGCCGCCGTATTAGTGGCTGCAATCGGCGTGTTTATTATCGCGCGGCAAAAACAGGGCCAACATTAGTAACAAACTGCGTACACAGGGTATCGAGGTGCGCCATGATTGTCTCATTGCCAGCCACGTCACTGTCGCGCAGGGCATCGGTGATGGTGCTCGGATTTTGCCATGGCAGCAAGATACTGGCGCTGGTTATATGGCTAATGTGCCACGGCTCTGGCGCTACGCCTCCGCGATAACAATCGTAAGGTCGGTAAAAGCCGTACTCGGCCATGTGCTCATCCAACCATTGAGATAACTGTGCAAAAGGCCCTGTGGGTGCATATTCTTGCTGCGTTAATGCCAGCGCATAGTCGTCGCTGACAGCGCTATTGTCCCAGACATCAAAGTCAGTACCAAAATGATGCCGACTGGCACCGGGGAGAGCTGAAAATAACATAATAGCTTGGCATCGTTGCAAAGTATTGAGGTGCGACAACTCGACTACCTGCTCATTGATATCTAATACACTACGGTGGCCATTAAATTTTGCATTCCAAATCGCAGCTTGGCGTGAGAACGAACGAAACGCCGAGGCTACGCGTAAATCAATACCGTCCTTTGCAGCCCCGCGCTGCAACCGCTTCAAATCGTGTAGCGCCTCATGGTGGACAGATTGCTGTTGATAACTGACTAAGTGCTCGTCACTTCGCCCTGTGGCACACATCGCTAGATTCATGTGAGTAAACGTTCCAAAATTCCCTCATAAATGAGCGCAAGGTTGTCTAAATCAGCACAACTGACGCACTCGTTCACTTGGTGAATAGTCGCATTACGCGGCCCAAGCTCGACGACTTTTGCCCCTGTGGGGGCGATAAAGCGGCCATCAGAGGTACCGCCGCTGGTTTGCAACTCGGCTTGATAACCCAATTGGCTATGAATTGCCTGTTGGACAGCGTCAATCAGCTCACCCGGCTCAGTGATAAAGGGTTCACCATTGTGCACCCAACTGAGCTCATAGGGGAGCTGGTGTTGTTGTAACAATTGCACAACGCGTTGCTGTAGTTGTGGTGCCGTTACTTCGGTGCTGTAGCGAAAGTTAAATTGCACCTCTAAATCCCCTGGAATTACATTTCCCGCTCCGGTTCCTGCATTTATATTGGAGATTTGCATGCTGGTGGCAGGGAAGTATGCGTTTCCCTCATCCCACTTTTCAGCGCACAAAGCGTCTAGAAAACCAGTGGCGCGATGGACGGGGTTATCGGCTAAATGGGGGTAAGCTACGTGCCCTTGTTTACCTTTCACGGTTAAAAACGCAGTTAATGAGCCACGGCGGCCATTTTTAACGACATCAGCTAACTTATCTGTGGATGAAGGCTCGCCGACAATACACATGTCTATGTGCTCATTACGTGCTTGCAGTGTGTCGATAACCCGAGTGGTGCCATTAATAAAGGGTCCTTCCTCATCAGAGGTGATAAGAAATGAGATTGAACCTTTATGATTAGGGTGTTTTTTTACGAAACGCTCGGTTGCTACCACCATCGCCGCCAATGACCCTTTCATATCAGCGGCACCGCGCCCGTGTAAATAACCATCGTGCTCTGTGGCGGCAAAGGGTGGGAATTGCCATTGGCTCTCATCGCCGGTAGGTACCACATCGGTGTGCCCGGCAAAGCAGACATTGGGCGGCTGATTATTACGTCGTGACCAGGTGTTTAGGGTATCAACAAAAAACATCGGCTCATTGTTAAAGCCCACCTTGGCTAAACGTTCACTGATCACATGCTGGCAACCGGCGTCATCAGGGGTCACCGAGCGCCGGCGCATCAGCTCTTTAGCTAGGTTTATGACATCACTCATAATTAGCTCTTAGCGAACATGTTGTCGTAATCGGCCGCTTTATAGCCAATTAATGCCTGATCGTCAGTGCGTAGAATAGGGCGCTTGATTAACGCCGGGTGTTCAACCATTAATGCCATGGCGCTGTCTTTATCAAGCTGCTGTTTTTGCTCATCACTGAGTTGGCGATAGGTGGTGCCTCGTTTATTGACCATGGTTTGCCAACCAAACAGGGCTTCGAGTTGTGCCAGCAGGTCACTGTCGAGACCGTGTTTGCGATAATCGTGAAATGAATAATCGACCCCCAAACTATCTAAGTGCTTTTTCGCTTTTTTAATGGTGTCGCAATTACTAATGCCGTAAAGAATGATGCTCATGAAATCTACTTCTTGTGATAAATGAATAACAAAGGCTCAGCGCAATGTGCCTGCTTGTGGCTAAATAATATCTCTGCGCTAAAACGTGTGTGGGTCACTATCATAGCGACCCGAGGTGCCGATTTAAACTGGCGTAGGTCAAAGTAAGCGAGTTGCATCCCCTTGCGTACAGGGGTGCAGTTAAGCGCCGATAGTTTTGCCTTGTTCGTTAGCGTGGGCTCATCGCTGTGTAAATGCACTAATATATGCACGCCGTTATTGCTTTTAAAGCGCCATTGTTTGGCACCCATATCAACGCTAAGTAGCTGACCGTCGCAGGGGGCTACCAACTTATGTGAATGCATCTCGATACACACCCCAGCGCCAAGTAAACCATGTGCCATAAGTGCACTGGGCAGGCAACTTAAAGTGTGCACTTGGCCGCTCACAGGAGCACACAGTGTTAGGGTGGGTGAAGGGGGTAACTCAGCTGGCAAGCAAAATTGACTAACTTGGCTCATGAGCGAACGGTGTAACCTTCTTTTTTAAGTGTCGACATGGCATTTTTTGCCTGTACGCGTTTAACCAAAATATAGTCTGTATCAAAAGTAGATACAGCAAAAATGGAAATGTTCGCTTGTGCCAACACGCCGGAAATATTAGACAATATACCTGTAAGCGAAAAGCCAAGGGGACCGAGTACTTCAAAGGCCACCCAGCCTGGTTCTTGCTCTAAACTATCAAGCTCAATATCACTGTTGCATACAACGGAAAGCTCTTCAGCTGTTTTGGCAACGAAATAAAACTCGCTTTGGGTAATGGCTTTGGGGATCTCGCTGGTGCTCTCAAAGCTATGAATCGTAAAGTCGTTCGCAAGCAATTGTAGCGTTTGTTTAGCCATAACGATCCCCTTTGAGGTTAAAGTTAACTTATACCGAAAATAACTCGACGGGTCTAGGGACTTTGCTTTTGCTTAGTTAGATTATAAGCAAATCCAACATAAATGGGTATTAAGAGTGGGGTCGAGGTAAGGGCCATGGTGACAAAATAAGTTGCTAACAAAAGCTGTGGATAAGTTTGGGGGTAGCGTGGTTAATAGTCTGTAACTTTATGAAAAGGCAGCACTTATTTATGCTGCCTGATTATTGTTCAGGCGTCGCTCAGTTGCTCAGCCGCTTGTTGTGCTTGAATTGCTGTCAGTGCAATGGTGTAGACTATGTCATCCACTAAGGCACCACGGCTTAAGTCATTCACCGGTTTACGCATGCCTTGAAGCATCGGGCCAATACTCACTAACTCGGCGCTTCGTTGTACAGCTTTATAGGTGGTATTGCCGGTATTCAAGTCAGGAAATATAAACACTGTTGCCTGTCCGGCGACCGGGCTATTTGGGGCCTTTTTGCGCGCTACATTTTCCATGATCGCGGCATCATATTGCAGGGGCCCATCAATGATAAGGTCGGGACGTTTTTGTTGCGCTAATTCAGTGGCGGTCCGTACTTTTTCGACGTCGGCGCCCGCGCCCGAGCTACCGGTGCTGTAGCTGATCATCGCCACCCTAGGTTCAATGCCAAAAGCGGCCGCTGAATCTGCCGACTGGATAGCAATATCTGCCAATTGTTCCGCCGTTGGGTCTGGGTTAATAGCACAATCGCCATAAACCAGTACTTGATCTGGCAGCAACATGAAAAAGACCGATGATACCAGTGATGAGCCTGGCGCCGTTTTAATCAACTGCAGCGGTGGGCGAATGGTGTTGGCCGTGGTATTGACAGCCCCAGACACTAGCCCATCGACTTCGCCTTCGGCTAACATCATGGTACCCAGCACAACGTTATCTTGCAGCAATTCCTCGGCGACAACATGGGTAAGACCCTTGTTCTTACGAAGCTCAACCATAGGTGCAACGTAGTTAGCGCGGATGCTGTCAGGGTCAACAAGTTGAACATAGTCATTGAGTTCCACGCCCTGTTGCTCAGCGATACGCGCGATCTCTTGAGGGTCGCCCAATAGCACAGTCCGGGCAATGCCGCGCTCACCACAAATAGCCGCAGCCTTGATGGTGCGTGGCTCTTCGCCCTCCGGCAGGACGACGGTTTTGTTGGCTCTACGAGCCTTATCGGTAAGCAAGTAACGAAATGCTGGCGGCGAGAGTTTACGTGTTTTCTGCGAACTTTGCGCCAAGCTATCGAGCCACTGACTATCGATATAGGTGGCTTGGTGCGCCTTAACTTTATCAACGCGCTGCTCATCATCGCAGGGCACTTCAAGGTTAAAGTTATGCAGCAATAATGACGTGCGCCACGTATCGTGCTCGGTAGCCAAAATAGGCAGGCCGGTTTGTTCCATAGCCTGTTGGCACAGCGCCATAATACGAGGTTCAGGTTCAATATCACCGGTGAGCAAAATGGCTCCTATCTTGGTGCCGTTCATCGCCGATAAGCAACCTGCAACTAACACATCTGAACGGTCCCCCGGTGTAACCAGTAACACTCCGGGAGAGATATGGTTAAGTAAGTTAGACACGGTGCGCGCACAAAAGGTTACGCGACGTAAGCGCCGATGTAATAAATCGCCTTGATGAATCACTTTAGCATCAAGATACTGTGCTAAATCGATGGCTCTTGGAGCGACCAGCTCGAAATCCCACGGGATGCTACCGAGCAAGCGAAAGGGTTGCCGACGAAATAGCGGCATCGAGGCTAAACGGTGCAGCTCATTTTCTAGTTGCTCCGGGTTGAATTGCTCAACCAAGTCGGCCCGTGCACGGCCTTGTTCATCAAGCGGCGCATTCACTTTGTTAAAGATACAACCAAGCACACGCGGGTGACTGATGCCACCGTAATTGCCAGCGGCTATCTCAATTTTGTCCTCTAACTCCTCTAAAGAGTCATTACTGGGGGTCACTACAAACACAATATCAGCGCCAAGAGTCTGGGCTATTTCTCGGTTCACACGCCCCGCATAAGGTTGGTTTCTGGTTGGTACCATGCCCTCAATGATGGCAATTTCATCATCATGAATTGCACTTTCAAAACGCTCAACGATCTCTTCAAGCAAGGTATTTCCTTTGCCATCGCCAATCATATTTTCAGCGTAGGTCAAAGAAAATGGCTCCGGTGGATTGATGCTAGAGCCGATTTTCACGATCGCAGTCGATTTCTCAGGTCCACACTCGCCACGACGGGGTTGGGCAATGGGCTTAAAGAAGTTTACTTTGATGGCTTTTTGTTCCAAGGCCCTCACTAAGCCCACGGATACAGAGGTAAGGCCGACACCCGTGGAGACGGGAATTAGCATAATACGACGTGACATTATGATACTCCTTTTGCTAGGCGAGCGGCATCTTGGCAAATCATCCACTCCTCATTGGTGGGGATCACCACCGCCTGAGCACGGCTGGTTGCCGTGGTAATAACGCCTAGGTTGCCAAAGCGGGCCGCAAGGTTACTCTCTGGATCAATATGGGTATCTAAAAAGGCTAAATGGGCGAGCACTTTAGCGCGAATAATGTCTGAGTTTTCGCCAATGCCTCCGGTAAAGATAAGTGCATCGAGACCAGCAAGCGGTACTAAATAAGCAGCAATCTGCTTAGCCAGTCGGTAACAGAAAATATCCAGGGCCAGGGTAGCCTTGGCATTGCCAGCGACATGCGCCTCTTCTATGGTGCGACAGTCATTGGATAATTCGCTGATCCCCAACAAGCCACTTTGCTTGTTGAGTATGTCGCTGACTTCTGCACTGGCATAACCTAGTTGGTTAGTCAGAAAGTCAAACAGTCCCGGGTCAATATCACCACTGCGAGTGCCCATCACCACGCCCTCTAAAGGAGTGAGCCCCATGCTGGTGTCAACACTGCGGCCATTTTTTATCGCACACACCGAGCAGCCATTGCCGAGGTGGGCACTAATGATGCGGCTGTTATCTGCATCTAATCCAAGCTCTTTAATAGCCATTAAACTCACATACGCATGACTGGTACCATGAAAGCCGTAACGTCGTACACCATGGCGCTCATATAATGAGTAAGGCAAGGCATACAAATAAGCATGCTTAGGCATCGTTTGATGGAAGGCGGTATCAAATACGGCAACCTGAACGAGCTCAGGAAATGCCGCCTGTGCAGCCCGAATGCCCGTTAGGTTTGCTGGGTTATGCAATGGCGCTAATTGTGCCGTTTGAGTAATGGCATCAATAATATGGGGAGTGATAATCTGCGAGCCAGTGAATTGTTCGCCGCCATGCACCACACGATGACCTACGGCGATTAAATGTTGGCTCAAAGAGAAATTACCAATAAGCGTGACCAAGGTATCGATCGCTGTTTGGTGATCGGCGCCCTTAGGTAAGGCGTTAGTATGCTTGTCGCCAGCAAATTTATACTTTAAGGTGGCGTCGTCACTGTGCAGACGTTCTGCTAATCCAGTGAGTAGTTCATCGCCAGAGTTGGCATCCATAACAGCGAACTTCAAACTTGAGCTGCCACAATTGAGTACGAGGACGTGTTGTACAGACATTAAATAGACCTGTGGTTGAATGTAGGAACGTGAACCCATCAATGAACTTAGTCGGGCGCCAAAAGATTAGCTATAATCCTTAGGTGAACCTAGTGCAAAACTAGACTAAGGTATAATTGATAGGTGATATATATTTTACCTTAATTTCAGACATAGCGTTAGTTGTTAGAGGCGCAAATGCAAAAAAGTCTTATTTCGCAAATACAGCAAGGTCACCAGTACACTAAAGTGTGGCCGCTACGGCGTGAGCTAGCGCCGCTGTTTATAGAAAACAGGGTGGTGAATGCCACGGCCTTCGCTATCAAAATCATGCCTGCGGTGGCACTGACAAGTTTAGTGATTCAACTTCAGGTGTTGGGGCAACAGTTTTTGGGGCCCGCTCTTGCATGCGCCTTACTGATCTTGTCTTTACCGGTGCAAGGTTTATTATGGCTCGGAAAACGTGCTGAGACACCGCTGCCACCAAGTATGGCACTGTGGTATCGTGAACTTCACGAGAAGATGGCTGCACAAGGATATCAAGGAGCACCAGCAAAAACTAAACCTTGCTATATGGAGTTGGCTAAGTTGCTCCGTGATATGTTTGAAAAAATGGACAAAGCCTTTCGTCAGGATATTTTCTGATACACCGTAATGAAAAACTCGGCGTCGATAGTCACCTCATCGGCGCTTGCCAAATCTGCCATTTGAATTTCACTGAACTTCCATGCAAAGGGTGTCATCAGGGCTAAATCTCTGGCATCTTCTCCAGGTAATGAAATTTGCTGTTGTAACAACTGTTGCCGTTGCCGATTGAATCCGGGCGGTGTGTCAGGAGCAGTGTGCTCGCGCACCTGTTGATATATGAGCGCTTTTAACTGCGCTAAGTGTCTTGGCCCTGGCGAAACAACAATAAGGTGGCCGTTGTCCTGTAACAAGCGTGCACTTTCATCGGCGAAAATAGGAGCAAATACGCTGCTCACCACACTGGCGCAGCCACTGGCCATGGGCATTTGTTTGGTTGACGCCACGGCAAACTGACAACCAGGGTAGCGCTTGGCTCCATAACGCACGGCAGGTTTTGCAATGTCAATGCCATGAACAAGCTCTGGGTCTTGAAATTGCGCTGCCATCGCTGCGCTATAGTAGCCTTCACCGCAGCCCATATCGACAACATAACCTGTTCCCGAGTAACACGCCGAGACTTCTTTTGCCAGCGCATCGCGCATAAATTGGTAGTGGCCCGCATTTAAAAATCGTCTTCGCGCCTGCACCATGTCCTGATTATCTCCAGGTTGTTTGGATTTTTTAAACTGTACCGGGAGCAAGTTGACGTATCCCTCTTTGGCATAGTCAAATTGATGGCCCTTGGCGCACACCAATGCTTGGTTTTGACGTTGCAGCGGTTGCTGGCAAAGAGGACAACAGTAAGCACTCATTGAGAGAGGTATTCCTTATCATAAAAGGTGCGCACCCAGTGTGGCCGATAGATCACCATCAACGTCATGGCCATGCCATTTAGCATCGCTTCGGGAAACCAGATCAGGGCGCTTAAAAATAGGTAGTTTTCAGTGAGCGTTACCCAATCATAACTACCGATAAACCAAAAATAGCCGGCACCGATAAAAATTTTCAGGCAATTAGCCAGTGCTGCACACAAAAAGCTACAAACAAAAATATAGATGAACAGATGCCGGGGAAGGGCGTGATACACCACAATAAATAATAAATAGCTAAAATAAATAGGGATCAGCGCCGTCAGTATGATGAAGGTTGCTGCACTTTCAATACTGACCACGGAAAACGCCAGCAACAAGGCCGTTGCTAATACACTGGCCAGTGTCGCTAGGCGCCAGCCTAAGATCAGAGTGACCGCAGTGACGCCAAGAATATGGATATCTAGGCCCGGGAATATACCTGCCTTGATACGCCAAAGTAGTGCCAGTACTAAGGCGCAGGCAAATAAGCCTTTTTGCCGAGCAGGATGCGCTATCAACCCGGTTAAACTGGCTTTATCGATGCTCAGGGCAAGGATAATTGCAAGTATGATATAGCTCATGGCTGCGTTTAAAAAGTGCTCCAAATTGGGGCGTGATCAGAAGGCTTTTCAATGCCTCTTAACTCATAATCAATGCCGCTGTCACTCAGGGTGCTCGCCAATGCCTTGGTCGCCAAAATTACATCAATTCGCAGTCCTCGGTTATCATCGAAGCCTTTCGAACGATAGTCAAACCAAGAAAATTGGTCGTCCGTATCTGGGTGGCATTGGCGATAGGTATCGACCAAGCCCCAGGCCAGCAGTGTATCCAGCCACTCGCGTTCTTGTGGTTGAAATGAGCATTTTCCGGTTTTTAGCCAACGCTTTTTATTCGCTTCACCAATACCGATGTCTAGGTCGGTTGGGGAAATGTTGATATCCCCCATAACGGCTAATTTACTGTCAGCGTGGTAATGGCTATCCAATTCAGTCATCAAATCAGCATAAAACTGTCGTTTATAAGGGAACTTGGTTTCATGATTGATGTTATCGCCTTGCGGGAAATAGCCATTTAGCACCGTAACATCATCACCATGGCTATCTTCCACAGTAACGGCAATCATCCGTTTTTGATGATCATCGGTATCGGTAGAGAAGCCTTTTTTCACCTGCTTAGCGGGGTTTTTGGTTAGCATTGCCACGCCGTAATGACCTTTCTGCCCGTGAAAATACACGTGGTAGCCCATGGCTTCAACATCGGCGACAGGGAATAAGTCGTCATGTACTTTAATCTCCTGAAGGCCAACGACATCAGGGTTGTGTTTTTCCAATAGCGCCTGCAGTTGGTGTAACCTTGCGCGAATGCCATTGATATTAAATGAGATAAGTTTCATGTCCGGAGATCCTTTTGCACTAAATAACGGCGTTGTTGGCAGTATACCAAGCCCGTCGACAAGTAAAAATGGCTAGGCTTTTGTTTCGATTAAAAATGCAGTCTTACTGAACAAGTCGACATTTTTAAGATGATTGAATTGTGAGCAAAAAGTACAGCTATTAAGCATTTGTTACATGATAAATGTGATTACGTATATGAATTGTTAATTCTTTAAAATATTTTTAATTGCATAGCTAATGCAGTTGACATCGTATTTTGTGGATATAAAATTCAGTTCAAATTTTGATCACCCGTTCATTTTTGTGGAGTCTTACATGACCAAACTTACTGCCCTTGTTATCCCTTGTTTATTCGCTACTTCAGCTTTTGCCAGCACAGAGCGTGTTTATTTTGCTAAAAACGACAGTATTGAGTCTCAGGTCTGCGTAGCAGCTGCGAACCAAGGTTTAGCGGCAGCAAAAGAGCTAGGTGCAAAACATGGCATTCGTGTAAGCCGAGTGTCTTCTAGCTTGTACTGCAACGGTCAAGATATTCGTAATATCGCTAAAAATGTGACGGTTGAAAACGCAAATAGCGACACCGCAGTGAGCCTTTACGCTAAAAATAACCAGCGAGAAACACAACTATGTTTGGAAGCTGCGCAAAAAGGTTTAAGCACATTAAGCCTACAGAACAAGCGTCTATCTAACCTTCGTTGTAACGGCCAGCCGGTTAAAGAATTTGTTAAGCGTTACCGTAATGCTGCAATCTAATGAGTGATTGAGCTCGCTCAGTCATTTTCCACAAGTTGGATATCAAAACGCACCTTGAAAAAGGTGCGTTTTTCGTTGCATCGTTGATAACGAAGTCAATGCGGATAGGGACAATTAATAAAGATGACTAAATATATTGGCGTTGGCCTTATCGGCGATATAATCTATCGCCCGCTGAGCGCGAACACTGTTGCCAGCCTCATCAAGTTTTGGTGAAAAAGCAGCGATAGCAAACTTTCCTGGCATCACCGCGATAATGCCACCACCGACACCACTTTTGGCCGGTAAACCTACTTGAAACGCCCAGTCGCCACTGGTTTCATAAAGCCCTGCGGTAGCCATCACCGCCAGCACACGTTGAACATTTTCTGCTGTCATTAGCGCTTCGCCAGTGACTGGGTGCGTGCCACCATTCGCGAGTACGGAAGCCATCATCGCGAGATCTTTGGTCGTCACTCCCACTGAGCATTGACGTGTATAGATATCTAAATTCATATCCACATCACCGTAGAAGCGGTCATAAGACTTAAGCAGTTCAGCGATAGCGAGGTTGTGGCCATTGGTTGCCGACTCTGATTGATATACCTCGTTCATCACCGCCAGCTCTCGGCCAGCAAATTGATCATACCAAGTAGCAATCGACTGCCATTTTTGCTGCGTCTTATCACCTTCTAGCAGACTCACTGTGGCCATGGCCCCCGCATTGACCAGTGGATTGACTGAGCGGTCTTGGTTCAGCTCGATGGCAGCAACAGAATTAAATGGCAACCCTGTGGCGTTGACGCCGATTTTATCGACTATTGCTGCGCTGCCTTGCTGCTCCATGGCTAAGGCGAGCGTAAATACCTTCGAAATGGACTGAATTGAAAATGTGGCGTCAATATCCCCTTGAGTGAATACTTGACCATCAGCGGTGACGATAGCAATGGCAAATAAACTGGAGTCCACTTTGGCCAGAGCCGGGATATAATCGGCATTGGCTCCTGCATTGGTATCTTTGTATAAAGCATGAGCAGTATTGAGCACTTGCTCGACCTTCTGTGGGTCATAAGGGCGAGCCAAACAGGCGGTACTGCACAAAATAATGAATGATAAAAAGGCTGAACTTATCCACGTTTTCATTGTTTCACTGTCCTATTAAGGGTGTTGAGCACACACCCGGGCCGATAAAAAGGCCATAACATCAGGGCGGCGATTTAAGCACGCGCCTTATGAACCAAAGATTAAATGCTTGCTAAGCGATAACGCTAGTAAATCATCGCTTCAATACTTAAAGCCAAATGAGGTTTGCAGGCGCAGGTTATCAGCCTGCTCACCGGCAAAATTCTCTACTTCCCCGTATTGTAGCTCCACGCCTAAACGGGACATCATAGTTGGGTTCCAAATAAGGTTAATAGTGCTGTAGAGACTGTTATTAAATGCTCTAGCGTGTTGCGTAGCAAGGTTATCAACGTCGACGTAGCTTACCCCTAGGCTAGATGTAAAGCGCTCACTCCACTGCTTATCGAGATACACAAACCCACCACTGATACCGATTGCTTGTAAATCACCGTTGCTGTTTAAGCCTGCATCGCTGCCCCCGGTGATAGCGCTGTATATACTGCAACACGGGTCATTGATATAACGGGCGATGCCTTCGCCAGTTGCAAATTGGAACTTCAATAAATGTGCTTTATCAAGGGCATAATTGCCGGTGACATTGATACCCCATCCTGTTACTGAGTCTTCTTGGGTCGATGTTTCAAAGCCTAAGCTACGTAGCAATAGGGCGGCTTTTATGTAGCCATCTGTGAAACGCTGCTGATAACTGAGCGTAGCGTCTGGCCAATCGTTCTGCTCATTGAAAGAAAGGGTCGTGGGGTCGATATCTCGAGGAAATGCCAAGTCGGCGTCAGAGCGCTCCATGGTCACCATCCATATTGCCCCCGATGCGCTCTGTTCAGTGCGATAGCGGATTTGTGGCTGACGGGTGAACACCATGGCAGTGGGACCCCAATAATCAATGATGTTGGGGAAGGAATTAATGTCCATAAACCCGGAAAAGGTTTGTCCTGCTCCCCAATTCCCAAGCTCACCCCACAGGTGAGTCAGGTGAAAATCGGCATTACCCTGGTCATCAAACATATCGAATTCAAAGCGCGTGGTCATATCACCATAGTGGGTGGGCGTATGGCTGCGAAACGACAGCTTAGATTGGCCGGCGCTCAACAGCGTGTTGTCGTTGGTGGTGTTGTCATCATAAGCAATAGAAGAGGTTTGAAAGCCGGCACGATTCGTCATTTCGCCGTGATTATAGATAGCATCAAGCCAAATTTGTCCACCTAGTTGCAACGTCGTCGTTGAGTCGCTTAAGCGAATACTTTTGGCGGGGGCGGCAAACCGGTGACTCGGTCGGGTGGTGTCATTAAAGAGCACTTGCTGCGCCTCTATTGCGGAGACCTTGGCATTATTGGCCACTACTTGGGTGCGTTTTTGTTCGCGCTCCAATGCAGCGATTTTTTTATCTTTAGCAGCCAACTGCTTTTCTAGCTCGCTGAGGCGCTGTTCAAGCGCACTGAGACGCTGCTCTATACTTTGTGCATGACTATTGGCGCTGTAACACAGCGCAGACAAGAGCGCTGCGGTGACAACATTAAATGGCAGAAATTTCATTGGCTCTCCTAAAGTTCAACACCTAAAGAAACAATCATCTTGTAGTCATCCTGCTTGGGAATACTGCCATCGGCATTAGCCACGGGGGAGGCAAGATGATCCCACACCAATGATAAGTCCAAATCTATGTCGTTAGTTATATCAATAGAAGCGCCAGCAAGAGCATGTTGAGCATTACCACCTGAGGCGTTCTCGGCAAAGGTGAAGCGATAGTCAAACTTTAAATCTACATTGGTGCGCCATTCGTAATCCAAATTTGACTCAAAATAAAAAGAGGTGGAGGAATTACTGGTATCTTGCCCCGCAGCAACATCACTAAACTCGGTTCGTTGATAGGCTGGCCCCGCACCGATATCCCATTCCAGTTTATCTGTGTCTATTAAGTAGTAGCCAAAACCAGCACCCAGGGTGTATTTATTATCGATATTTTGAAAAGGGTCGCGGTAATACTCAAAAAATACCGGGCGAAAGTACAGTGAGCTGGTATAAAACCAATCAAAGGTGCCATTCGCTCGAACATTGTTTTCAGTCACCTTATCGTCGTTTGCTGTGCGATCTGCCAGCGCGGTAATGAGTAACCGGTTACTGGCCGTCCGACGTTTTATATCAACACTGGCCGAGAGCTCGGTTTGTTCGGTATTCCCTCTGCTTAAATTCGCGCCTACGCCGACCTTGATAGACCAAGCGCTTAGCTCGTCTTCGGCACTAGGAGCAATAGAAACTAAGTCTTGATAGCGATATTGCGAAGGACTGTTTCCCACAACCACATAGCCACCGGATATATTCAGCGACCCTTGTTGCACTGTGCCGTCATTAAAGCGCACGCTGTGAGAGCGCCCAGATATGACCATATAAATATCTTCTTGATCAATGATCAGGGTATCGAGAATATCGCTTTCAAATTCCACCTTTTTGTCATAGAGCGATTTCAGCTCTCCTTTAAGCCACTCTCCGGAATTTAGGCGTAACCAGTCGTATTTATCGGCTTGTTTGATAACGACCTGACGCTCCTCAAGTAAGGTATCAGGCAACGAACTGGTTGTGTTGGCGTTATTGCTAGTACTTATGAGCAACGCCAGTAAGCATAAAGGGTAATGCATTGGTGTCGGTCCTTGAATACTCAGACGTTTTCGTTATTGCTTCATTAGTTTAGACGAACATAAAGCAATTGCTGTGTTCCTATTATGTAGTTAAACACCGATGGTCGGCGCAAACAACCGTTGATAAGTTTTGTATGCATACTCATCGGTCATGCCACTGAGGTAATCGCATAGCACGCGTAAAGGATTATCGCCCTGTTGCTCGGCTTTACGATAACTCAATGCGGTTGTCTCCGGCAGCAAGCGTAGGGGATCACTGGCAAATGCGGCAAATAATTCCATGATTAGTTTTTGTCCTTTAAATTCAATTTGCTGCATATGGGGGGCGCGAATAAGACGTTTATAAATAAAATGTTTGAGCGCGTTTAATAAACTCATGTAAGCGCTGGGCAGGGTCACTTGATAGCGCAAAATATCGCACCCAAAGCGGCTGTCTGTTTGCTCAAGTCGGGACTGGGTAATGAACAAGTTAACTAACTCACCAATGATGTCTTTGCGCTGCGCTTCACAGCCAAAGAAAAGCCGTTCAGTGATGCGGCTGTCATCTAGCCAAGGACAATCGATTTGAGCAAGTGCTGGCTCGCCATGAGCCTGCCAATCGTGGACAGTGATTTGCTCGGTGGCAATCGCATCTTCAAGATCATGCACCGCATAAGCAATGTCATCTGCCAACTCCATAATGGCCGCATCGAGTGATTTATAACGGGTTTTGTGGCGATATGCATCATACTGCTCATGGCTGGTAAAGCGTTGGCGTTGTGAGTCATCGAGCGGCGCTAAAATCCAATCAAGCAAATCTTGGTCATCATTGTATAAGCCTTTCGCCGGGCGCCAATCGTGCGCTTTTATAAATTGTTGTTTGGCGTTTTGCTCTGGGTGAGTGTGCCAAAGTGTATCAATAAGCGCTGGATACTTTATAAACCCCAGTAAAGTGCGTCGGGTTAGGTTCATGCCGTAGCCCTGAGTGTAGGGCTCTAACTTCGCGACGATTCGCAAGGTTTGCGCATTGCCCTCGAAGCCTCCGTGTTCGCGCATCATATAATTCAGGGCAATTTCACCGCCATGGCCAAATGGTGGATGACCAATATCATGGGCTAAACACAAGGTTTCAAGTAATGACTCATCAGGAAGACAAGTAATATCTGGATGTTGTCGGCTGAGATGACGTAATAGACCGCTGCCAATTTGCGAAACTTCCAAAGAGTGGGTTAAGCGAGTGCGATAAAAGTCATTCAGGCCAATACCCATAATTTGGGTTTTGGCCTGCAGGCGGCGAAACGCTGCGGCATGAATAATACGTGAGCGATCCACTTGCCAAGGTGAGCGATTGTCATTAGGGCGGTGTTTGTGTTCATCGGCGCGCCGTTGTTGCCAGATATGCTGCATGGCTTCCTCAATCTGATCCTTTGCACTGTGCAAAGTGTAAACTATAAATAAAACAAAGTCTTTTCAATCACCCGAGTGTTCAGATTGCGTTTTTAAAACAACCATGTTCGCGATATAATGCCGCGTTTTTTGATCTGGCCTTGGGGGCTCGTGGAGGATTCATGATAAAAAAGCTTGGACTGCTAATAACCGTAATAATCTGTGTGACTGCATTGTTGTACCCGTTCATATGGGGAACCCGTGTCGCAGACACTCAGCCACGTGAGGAGCAGCCCACTGTGGAAAAGCCAACAGTGCCGGAAAAACCTCTGCACAACGTTAAGCTACCTAATTTTGCTGCGATAAAGGATGTAAAACAGAAAAAGGCGGCGTTCTTCGACTTTATTCGCGAGCCTATTGAAAAAGCGAATGCCAAGTTACGCTCACAGCGTGCAGTGTTAGAAATTGCCCTGATGATGACCCAATTTGATGAGCCACTTACTGATGTGCAGATTGATAAGGTCAGCGATATTTTCGCTGAATATGGGCTGGGAGATGAACAAATTAGTGAATTATCACTGCGCCAGGCATTGCGCAGAGTAGATGTGATCCCCAAAGAATTAGTCATGATGCAGGCGGCCAATGAGTCGGCATGGGGCACCTCACGTTTTGCCCGCATCGGACTTAACTTTTTTGGGCAATGGTGCTTTAGTCAGGGCTGCGGTATGGTGCCAAAGCGCCGCAACCAAGGGGCAAAACATGAGGTTGCTGTGTATCAGTCAGTGCAAGAGGCGGTGAATGCCTATTTTTACAATATCAACACCAACAGCGCGTATCGTGAATTACGCGATATTCGCGCCGACTTACGTCAAGCACAACAGCCAATTGATGCCAAGGCGCTGACGTATGGGTTGATGTCTTACTCTGAGCGCGGTGAAGCCTATATTGAAGAGCTGCAAGCGATGATTGACCATAATAGGACTTACTTCGATGAATAAATGCCTTTTTATTGCCACACTAATGTGTTCAATGGCTGTGAATGCGCAGCCAACAGATGAGCCTGTGGTGATGTCTTACGATGGCTTTTACGACCGTATGGAGGTTGTCAACGAGGGCAATTTCCAACACGCTAAAGTCGGCTTTTACTTAAAAACCTATGAAAATGCAGAAAATTGCGTACTAAAGGAAGGCAAAATCGTGACCGAGCGCGAACGCTTTCCTTTAACTTATGATGATAACGGGCAACTGTTCTTGCCCTTTGACAAGCAACTCGATACCCACAAAGCTATGGTCATAGCCACGCCACAATCAGGGCAGTGCCAGTTGAGTATGCAAATTGAAGCGCCAGGACCGTTTACACGATTAACCTATGCGCAAGCTTATACCATCGAGCAAGAGTTTGATGATTTAATTGGCGACTTATCTGGCTTTTTTGTCGGTACGCTGATGCCGTTTTTGTTACCGGAACATAAAGGGGTGCAGCTACACTTTGCTGATACGCTGCCGGCGAAGGTGCCAGACAGCTGGCAGTGCCAAGGCTTGCAATGTAAGGTGCCGATTGAGCAGCAGTGGCAAGACAATAATAACACCTTAGTAGAAGGTACGCAGATTCATCGAATTACGCCATGGATAGCGCAGTAGAGAAAGGAATAAGGCCGCTTGAAAAGCGGCCTTATTATACTCTTACAGCTCAATGGCTTGAATTTTTACACCACTGTCAGAGTGTTCTTCTTCGGGCATAGGCGGTGTGTCGAACTGGGCTTTATCCAACGCAATATCGCCGCCATCTATTACTTCACCGGTTTGCAGCTGTGCAAAGTTAAACAGCGAAGTATCAGCCATATGTGAGGGCACCACGTTTTGCATGGCGGTAAAGATGCTTTCGATACGCCCAGGTGATTCTTTATGCCACTGCTGCAGCATCGCCTTGATGTTCTGTCTTTGTAAGTTTTCTTGCGAGCCACACAAGTTGCAAGGAATGATTGGAAACTCTTTTTGTTGTGCGTATGCACTGATATCAGCTTCTTTACAATAGGCCAGTGGGCGGATCACCATGTGTTGGCCGTCATCGCTCATTAGCTTGGCTGGCATGCCTTTCATTTTTCCGCCATAGAACATATTTAAAAACAAGGTTTCAATCATGTCATCACGGTGGTGGCCCAGAGCAATTTTAGTTGCTCCGAGCTCTTTAGCGGTGCGATATAAGATGCCACGTCGTAAGCGCGAGCACAGCGAGCAGGTGGTTTTACCCTCAGGCACTTTATCTTTAACAATCGAGTACGTGTCTTCCTCAACAATTTTGTACTCGATACCTAAGCCGTCCAAGTATTCGGGCAGCACATGCTCAGGGAAGCCGGGTTGTTTTTGGTCTAAATTCACCGCAAACAGCTCAAAGCGTACCGGCGCTGAGCGTTGTAGATTTTGTAAAATATCGAGCAGGGTGTAGCTGTCTTTACCGCCGGATAAGCACACCATGATGCGGTCGCCTTCTTCAATCATATTGAAGTCAGCAATGGCTTGACCTGTATGGCGGCGTAGCCGCTTTTGCAGTTTATTGAAGTTATATTGCGCTTTGGCTTGTGCTGAATGCGACACCTAGACACCCTTGTTACGGCTCATTTTAAAGGCGCGTATTATAGGCATACAGTGCAGCGGCATCAAGAAAAAGGCGGCATTAGCGCCGCCCAAATGACAGATAGTGTGTAATGGGTGAAGATTAGTCCTCAAGCGGGGAGTGATAGCCATCGGGTTTCAGTGCCAGGACATCACAATCGAGACTATCGATAACATGCTCTGCAGTGTTGCCGACAAGAGCTGCACTGAGACCGGTGCGGCCCACGGTGCCCATCACCACAAGTTCACTGTCGAGCTTTTTCGCAATCCGAGGGATCACATCCTCCGGTAAACCTTCCTCCACATGTTGATGATGCGTAGCGATACCATGTTGAGCGCCTAATTCTCGCGTTGAATTGAGATGATGCTCTTTCACCGTTTCATTGTACTGTGAGGGATTAAACTCCGGGATCTCAATGGCAATATTCACCGGTGTTGCCGGGTAAGCATTAACTAAATGCAGGTCGCCCTGAGCAAGTTGGGCAATAAATTTAGCGTCTTGAACAATGCGTTGATTAAGCGCTTGGTGTTGCTCATCATCACTGGAAGCATTAACCGCAGCCACCACTGCACCGCCAACTGGCCAGTTATGGTCTTTCACTAGCAATAAAGGAGCCGGGCATTTACGGATCAAGTGCCAATCGGTAGGCGTAAAGATCACCGATTTTAGCGTGTCATGTTGGTGTGTGCCTTTGACGACTAGATCATAATCATGGCCGAGCACTTCGCGAATAATGGCTTCGAAAGGGCGGTTATGCCACACCACTTTGGTGTCAAATTGCACATCTTGGTATTGGTGAGTGAGGGTTTTCAACCACTGCTCTTTTTCACTGAGCACCGCTTTGCGCATGGCTTCGCGCTCTTCGGCACTGAGCATTGTGGTCATTTCATAAGAAAAATCATAGATGGACAGGAAGGCGGTGATTTGCGCACCGCTTTTTCGCGCCAGTTCGATAGACCGAGACAAACTCTGTTGCTGCTCCACGGTGGGATCAACCACAGCTAAAATACGTTTAATTTTATCCATTGTGCGCCTCCTGCATTACCAAGCGAATTGTAATATACACCATTTCAGTGTAACGCAATTAACGCAATTGAAAAGGGGGCGCAGTCTGTGAGTTTGAGTTAGATCAATCGCTTGGCAAACTTATCGCAGCCGTGTGGGCCAGGGTTTCATGATCTTCAATGGTGATGAACTTACCGTCCACACGAATGAATCCCCCTTTTTGGAAGCGGCTTAATAAGCGGCTGATGGTCTCAACTGTTAAGCCTAAGTAATTACCAATTTCACCGCGCGTCATAGTGAGACGAAACTCTCTGGCTGAGAACCCACGTTCGCTGAAGCGGCGTGATAAGGTGAACAAGAAAGAGGCCAGGCGCTGCTCAGCCGTTTTTTTGTTTAGCAGCAATAACATTTCTTGGTCGTAGTTAATTTCGTTGCTCATTAAGCGCATAATCTGCTGGCGCAGCTTCGGTAACTTCCCTGCTAATTCGTCGAGCGTAGCGAAGGGGATCTCGCACACCATAGATGTTTCTAAGGCTTGGGCGAAGCTTTGATGTTTCATGGTTTGAATACCATCAAAACCAACTAAGTCGCCCGCCAAATGGAATCCGGTGATTTGTTCCTCACCTTGCTCTGATAGAGTAAAGGACTTAAACGAGCCACTGCGCACGGCAAAAATGGACTTCAGTTCGTCCCCAGATTCAAACAGGAAATCTCCCTTGTGCAGCGGTTTTTTGCGCTCAATGATATCGTCGAGACGATCCATTTCATCGCCATTGAGGCTATACGGCAGACACAGTTGGGAAATAGAGCAGTTTGTGCAACTAATGGCACAGTTTGACTTACCTGCGTATTTACCTGAAAGGGTTGGTTTTACGTCCATTTTACTATCCAAGGTGAACTGAATGTTTGTGTTAAATCTACGTCAGTAGAGGTTGGCTTGCAACAATAAGGCTATACAACCCATACCAAAGTAATAGATTACCAAGTGCTAGGCGCACCCATGGGTGATTGAGGCCACGCTTTATAAATTGGGCGCCTAATCCTAATGCCAACATGGCAGGGAGTGTCCCAAGCGCAAAGCATAACATAAATAGTGCGCCATTAATCGCGCTTTGGCTGGTTATAGCCCAAGTTAGCGCGCTGTAAACTAAACCACATGGCAGCCACCCCCAAAGTGCACCATAACCCAGGGCCTTGGGATAGGTATTAATTGGCATTAGGTAGCGGTTTAATTTGACGATATGGCGCCACAAAGCCCATTGTCCGGCTTTTTCAACTGGGCCAAGGGCATTAAATAGCCGCATCACGTACAGGCCAACCAAAACCATAAAGACTGCGCTGAATAAGCTTAATACTTGGCTGAGGGTGTTACTCTGCTTGGCAAAGGCAGCACTTAGCCCTCCTACAAGGGCACCCGCTAGGGTATAGCTAAATAACCGACCTATGTTGTAAGCACTGGCTGCACCGACGGCATTAAGGTCCTTACTGGCCAATTGAAAACTACCGGCGATACCGCCACACATAGCAACGCAGTGGCCGCTGCCGGCAAGACCCATAAGCAAAGCAGCAATAAAGTTAATCTCGCTCATTGCTCTTGTCGTGCTCTTCTTTGTCGTCTTCAAAGAGAATGCTGTGGCCTTGTTTATCTAAGTCGGAAAATTGCTCGCTTTTGACTGCCCAAAAGAAAATGCCGATGGCAATAATCACGAACAAAATAGCGATAGGGATTAACACATAAATAATGCTCATAGGCGTAATAGTCGCAACGAGTTGGTAATAACAATAATGGAGCTGGCAGACATACCTATGACCGCCATCCACGGCGCTACGAGGCCCATCGCTGCCAAAGGCAATATAGCGCCGTTATAACACAGCGACAGTGCCAAGTTTTGACGAACAATTCGGCGTGTTTTTTTGGCAATGGTGATAAGCTTAGACACCGAACGTAAATCGCTGTTTAACAATACCACATCGGCGGTGTTCTTCGAAATATCGGCGCCGCTATCCATCGCAATCGATAAATGCGCAGCGTTAAATACCGGACTGTCATTGACGCCGTCGCCAACCATGGCACAGATATCTCCTTGATTATGCCACGATTGCATTAGTGCCAATTTGTCTTGTGGCAGCAGCGCACTGTGACATGCATCTAATTGCAGTTGCTGGCTTAATTGGGCACCTTTATCGGAGGGGTCGCCAGTGAGCATCACGCGCTCAATGCCTTGTTGTTTTAATTCCTGTTGCAGCTCTTGTGCATATTCTCTTACTTTATCTTGTAAAAAGAATGCGGCCACGGCGGATTCGTTTACATACAACACCGCCTGCGCATTTTTAGGTTGCGGGCCTGCAAACCAGCTTGCTTTACCAATGTGCACACGCTGACCTTGCCAAATACCAGCCACCCCAAAACCTGTGTGTACTTGGGCATCGGTGATGACTAGTTGGGCAGCAGCACTCGCACTCTCGGTAAACGCTTTGGCTATGGGGTGCTCGGAATACGCTTCTAAAGCGATGGCTAATGCATGTATTTGCTGCTCGTCGTAGGCGTTATCTAGTATTTCCGTGTGATCAATAACAAAGCGCCCTAGTGTCAGGGTGCCCGTTTTATCAAAGCCCACCTTGGTGAGTTTGGTGGCTGTCTCTAACACATGAGACTGTTTGATTAACACCCCGCGCTTGGTGAGGTTAGCCACGGCACATGTTAGTGCGGTGGGGATGGCCAAACTCAGTGCACATGGGCAAGTTGCAACCAACACCGCAATGGTGATCCAAAAGGCGTGCTCGGGAGCAATACTGTACCAAGCTACTGCGGTAATCGAGGCAAAAACGAGTAAGCAGGCAACAAACCACTGGGCAACCTTGTCGGTTACTTGGGCAATGCGCGGGCGTTGGCTTAATGCTGAATGTTGCAGTTTGATGATTTGGTTGACCAAGGTGTTTTGGCCCACTTTGTTGATCTCTATCGTCAATACGCCGTCATGGTTGAGAGTGCCAGCATGGACTTGGTCGCCTACGCGCTTAGTCACAGGGTGGTGCTCGCCGGTCATCATTGACTCATCAACACTGGAATGCCCCGCAATCACCACGCCGTCAGCGGCAATGGTTTCGCCGGCTTTGACGCGTACGATATCACCTAGAGAGAGGAGTTTGGCACTGGTTATATGTTCTTCATTATTCTCTACTTTACGCGCTGTTAGGGGCAGTAATTTTTGCAAGTTAGCGGTAAATTCACTGGCTTTAAGGCGGGCGCGAAACTCTAAATATTTACCCAGTAACAGCAAGAAGGTAAACATACAAATGGATTCGAAATACACTTCGCCTTGCTCAGTCAGTGTGGCATAGCAGCTGGCAAAATAGGCACCAAATATCGCCAAGGATACAGGGACATCCATATTCAATTGTTTAGCGCGAAGACCACTGATGGCATTGGTTAAAAAGGGCAGTGCAGAGTAAAAAATAACGGGCGTAGCAAGGGTTAAACTGATCCAACGGAAGTATTGCTCGAAGTTATCTTCCATCCCTGAGAACATGCCAAAGTACATGGCAAAGGCGAACATCATCACCTGCATGGTCATCAGGCCTGCGACGCCAAGACGACGGATAAAGCTCTTAGCTGTTGCCTGTTTTTGTGCCGCTTCACTATCAGCTTGAAAAGGGTAACTCTTATAACCGATCTCAGCGAGACTGGTGATCAAGGTGCTGAGTTTGACCTGTTCATCGTTCCACACCACCATGGCGCGATGAGTGGAGGTATTAACATCAACGCGTTTTACGCCCTGATGGGCGAGCAGCTGCCTTTCAATAAGCCAAGCGCAGGCAGCACAACTGATCCCTTCGACACTGAGCAGCACCTCTTTATCGTCGCCTTGATGAGCCACAAACTCTTGCTGAATACTTTCTTGGTCGTAGCTTTTTATAAGTGCAAGTTGCTCTGGCACAAGCTGTTCGACTTTACCGGCAGACTCTGTGCGATACTTATAATAATCAGTCATGCCTTGGTCAACGATGGTCTGGGCGACAGCTTTACAGCCAATGCAACACATGGGCTGCGCATGACCTTGAATGGTGACCGATTCATTAAAGCCAGCCGGAACTGGCTCAAGACAGTGAAAACACGTCTTTGCGCTCATTTACTTATACTCAGGGTCAACTTTTACGGTGCCGTTCAAGGGCAGCTGAATATTTTCTTTTAGCTTCCAGCTGTCATCAAAAGGAGTAATAAACACAGTGTAAGCGCCCTGTGGGATCGGGGAGTCTAATAGCGCCGTGAATTCACCACGGGCATTTTGCGTGAGTCTAAAACGAATATCTTTTTCTTCAATGGTGCGGTGATACAGGCCGATATTGAGCGCTGCAACTTTTGATGCGTCGCCTTTGGTAAAGCGGAACACCACACGCTCTTGGTCAATATCAAGGTCGCCGTGTAAGTAGAGCGCTTTGGCTTTATTAAACTTGCTCAGCTCGAGGTTGATGGCCTTGCCTTTTTTGTAATAATCGTCCACTACCATATCAGGGCCGTTGCCAACAGCGAAGGTGATAAGACCGATGCAGGCTATTATTGTTACTAATGGGAAAAACAACAGAAACCAAGGCCAAAACTGCTTATACCAAGGGGGAGACACTGCTTTCATAACGCACTTCATATTGCCGAATAGTGGCTGCTATTTTACGGTATTAGAACAAAAATTCCCAAAAAAAAGCCTCCAAATTAGGAGGCTTTTTTGATTTCAATTAATCTAAGCGATTATTTTTCCTGAGACAGGCTGTATACGTATGCCGTTAACAGGTGAACTTTGTCCTCGCCAAGAATTTCTTTCCAAGCGGGCATGACACCAGCGCGACCGTTACGTAGCGTCTCTTCTACTGAACGTTTAGAGCCACTACCATACAACCAAATGTTATCGGTAAGGTTAGGTGCCCCAAACGGCAGGTTATGAGCAACAGAGCCTTTACCATCAGCACCGTGACAGGCAGCACACATAGCGAACTTAGCGGCACCGGCTTCAGCGTCTTTTTGGTTAACTGTACGTCCGGAAAGGCTAAGTACATAGGCGGTCATCTCTTTGATACCTTGATCACCCAATGCAGCTTCCCAGCTTGGCATGGCTGCTACACGACCGTGCAGTAACGTTTCTTTGATCTTATCTGGCGAGCCACCATATAACCAATCATTATCGGTCAGATTAGGGAAGCCGTCACCGCCACGAGCATCAGAGCCGTGACATTGCGCGCAGTTTTGTAAGAACAAACGTTGACCAATTTCTAACGCCTTTTCATCCGCTGCTAAGTCAAGTACATCACGCTTGGCAAAAGACTCAAAGATAGGGCCATAGCGTTTTTCAGCGGCACGAATTTCATCGTCAAGCTGAATACGGTAGCCATTTTCTTCGGCTTCACTGACGGCTTGCTTTGACTCTTCTAAAGACGTAATGCCTTGGTTCGAGCTTTTCCACTTAAATAGGCCTTCAAAGTTACCTAAACCAGGGTAAGCAGCAAGGTAAAACACTGCCCAAATAAAGGTGGCGAAGAACATGTATGTCCACCATTTTGGTAGTGGGTTATTCACCTCTTCAATGCCATCAAATTCGTGGCCACAACTTTCACCCTCTTTTACACCCACGTAGTTTTTCAAGTTCCAAACTAGTAGAGCAAAAATGAGAGCTAGACAGGCCACTGTTAACACGATGACCCAAATACTCCAAAAGCTAGTCATTTCTCAGACTCCTTTTCCTCATGTGTGATTGTGTTTTGGTGTTTCTTTTCGTCTTCAAACACCGAGTTGGCTGCGTCGTCGAAGCGCTTCTTACTGCGCTTACTGAATGCCCACAACACAATCACGATAAAAAGTACCATTATTACCAGAGTTAAAATGCCTCTGAACGTGCCGTAATCCATAATAATTACTTCAAGTGTGTGCCAAGTTGCTGCAAGTAGGCGATTAAGGCTTCCATTTCGGTTTTGCCTTGCACCGCTTCTTTGGCGCCTTGAATGTCTTCATCCGTATAAGGCACGCCAAAATCCTGGAATACTTCCATTTTCTTAGCCGTTAACTCGCCATCAAGTACGTTTTCATCCAACCAAGGAAAAGCTGGCATGTTTGACTCTGGAACCACTGCGCGTGGATCCATAAGGTGGGCGTAGTGCCAATCGTCAGAGTAGCGCTCGCCTACACGTGCAAGGTCAGGACCGGTACGTTTTGAGCCCCATTGGAAAGGGTGATCCCATACCGACTCACCAGCCACTGAGTAGTGACCATAGCGCTCTACCTCGTCACGGAAAGGACGGATCATCTGTGAGTGACAGTTGTAACAACCTTCACGAACATAGATATCACGGCCTTCAAGCTCAAGCGCTGTGAGTGGGCGTAGCCCATCTACAGGCTCAGTGGTGTCTTTTTGGAACATCAGCGGGGTGATTTCCACAAGTGCACCAAAGCTAATCGCGAACACCGTTAGGATGGCCATCAGGCCGACGTTCTTTTCAACAATTTCGTGTTTGTTGCTAGAGTTTTTATTGCTCATCATCTACCCCTTAAGCTGGTTGTGCCTGTGTATCGTCAGCGATTGCGCCTTTTTTGGCAGCAATGGTGCGATAACAGTTATAAGCCATAACCAACATACCCGTTACGATGAATACACCGCCTAGGAAACGCATGATGTAGAAGGGATAAGACGCTTCTAGTGATTGTACGAAGCTGTACATTAAGGTGCCGTCTTCGTTCACTGCACGCCACATTAGACCCTGCATTACACCTGAAATCCACATTGCCACGATGTAAAGAACAACGCCCACAGTGTGTAGCCAGAAATGCGTGTTAACCAGCTTGATGCTGTACATACGACCATGGCCGAACAATGCCGGGATTAGGTGATAGATTGCACCAATAGAAATCATCGCTACCCAACCAAGCGCACCAGAGTGTACGTGACCTACGGTCCAGTCAGTGTAGTGAGATAGGGCGTTTACTGATTTGATAGCCATCATCGGGCCCTCGAAAGTCGACATGCCGTAGAATGACAGTGATACCACCAAGAAACGCAGTACTGGGTCAGTGCGCAATTTGTGCCACGCGCCCGATAGGGTCATGATACCGTTGATCATGCCGCCCCATGAAGGTACGAATAAAATCACCGACATCACCATACCTAGCGACTGTGTCCAATCTGGCAGAGCCGTGTAGTGTAGGTGGTGAGGACCAGCCCAAATGTAAAGAGAGACAAGTGCCCAGAAGTGTACAACCGATAAACGGTAAGAGTATACAGGACGCCCCGCTTGTTTAGGAACGAAGTAGTACATCATACCAAGGAAGCCCGCTGTCAGTAGGAAACCTACAGCGTTGTGGCCGTACCACCATTGCACCATGGCATCAACCGCACCGGCATAAATGGAGTATGACTTGGTCAGCGATACAGGCACGGCCATGCTGTTTACAATGTGTAAAACGGCGACCGTGATAATGAAACCAGCATAGAACCAGTTTGCCACGTAAATGTGTGACACCTTACGCTTGATTAGCGTGCCGAAGAACACCACGGCATACGAGACCCACACGACGGCAATCAGAATATCAATTGGCCACTCAAGCTCAGCGTACTCTTTTGAGCTAGTAATACCCATCGGTAAGGTAATTGCTGCAAGTACGATGACAAGTTGCCAGCCCCAGAACGTGAAGGCCGCGAGTTTGTCGGAGAAAAGACGGGTTTGGCAGGTGCGTTGCACAACGTAGTAAGACGTTGCAAAAAGGGCACTGGTGCCGAAAGCGAAGATAACTGCGTTCGTATGTAACGGACGAAGTCGAGAGTAAGTTAGCCATGGGGTATCGAAGTTCAACGCTGGCCAGGCAAGCTGGGCGGCAATCAGAACACCGACACTCATGCCAACGATGCCCCAAATCACTGTCATAATAGCGAATTGGCGAACAACTTTATAGTTGTACTCAGTTTGTGATGCTACTGTTTGGCTCATTGTCAGGTTTCCGCTGCATTATTATGCGATTAGAAATGAATTACCTATTCTATGCGAATAGGCCCTACTGATTGTGCTCCAAGCCCGCTATCTAAAACCCTCAACACTTTGAGCATTTCAGAAAACACACTCGAAACACGCTTATTATTTTCGGCCGAAATGATAAAATTTTTGACCTTAAAAAGATAGCGCAAATGGCTAAAATAATGACTTCAATCAAATTATCCCAAGAAGTTGGGGAAAATTTAACTGACTTCTGGTGTAATAAAGCATCAGCCGAATAATGTGTTAGCTACAAGTACGTAATACAGTGACAGAATCGATTACTTCACCACGCTTTGAGCGTGAAAAAAAATACCGCCCAAGCGGCCACCCCCTTTGCTCTGGTGTTGGCGTGCTGATCTGCACATTACTGCTTATCGCTGGTTGTGACAGCGACTCGACGACAAGTATAGAAAATCTCAGTACGAATACCAGTTGTTGCGAGTATCAGCAGCAAACACATCAAGACATTACCTTTGCCTTGAGCACTGAACAGGTTCACCCTGAGAATCCGTTCGCGATAAAACTAACACTGCCTGAGCACACTCAAGTAATTAAAGCGCACCTAGAGGGTGTTGGCATGTACATGGGACGTATCCCGGTTTTGTTCAACAAAGTGGACGCGGGCAATTGGGTTGCAAGCACTCAAGTAGGGAGTTGCAGTGAACCAACAATGCGCTGGCAACTTGTTGTTAAAACTGCACAAAACACTCAACAGCAAACTCATCACTTCCAATTTATCTCGACCCCAGCATATTAACTCGACCCCAGCATATTAAAAGGCGAAGGCACTGGCTCACTCGGTGTCGCTAAGCTGGTGCGACAAGTCTTTATTGCGCAGCGAATATATGTGTGTCTGTGAAGTGATATGCATAAAAAATCATCCAAACCTGTATTAAATTCGTTCAAGTTAAGTGTTTGCATCATTCTCACGTTGATTGCGATCGCTGTGCGCTTATAAAAAATAGTGGAGGTTTTTGAATGGGGTAATAAGTTTGTGTGTATAGGTTGTAAATAATCATTTAAGTTAAAACAATTACTGCTGGTTACATTGAATTACAAAATGCGTACACATAGTTTCATTAGTCAAATAAGTGTATGAAAGTAGGGTAGGTGGCCTGCTTTTGCTGGTTTGTGGGTTGATACATTTATAACATTTCTTTACATGGGTAATGTATCTATATACCTATAGCCTGGTCGGGTTAAAATTAAATCTCCCATTCAGTTATCGTTCATTTAAATAGTCCTAAGTTGCGTCTCGTTATGCAGTACCTTCATATAAAAATGAACTGCTATCGGCCCGATATGGGTAAAAATTCAACAAGTAGGGTTTAATATGAAAAAGACACAACTAGGGCTAGCCGTTGCTGCGGCACTGCCTATGTTCTCAAGTGTTCAAGCAATTGCGGCAGATTCTTCAGCTGAAGCAATTGAAAAAATTCAAGTGACCGGCTCACGCATCAAGCGTGCCGACATGGAAACTGCTAGCCCAGTTACATTGATTGGCGCCGATGACATCAAAGCGATGGGCGCAACCAGCATCGACAGCGTTTTGCAAAAAATGACTGCGACCGGCGGTGCCATGACCAACCCAGGTATCAACAACGGTTCAGGCGGTAACGCGCGTATCGACCTACGTGGTCTTGGTTCTCAGCGTACGCTAGTACTTGTAAATGGTCGTCGTATGATTAACTCTGGTACTGGTGCAGCGTCAACTGTTGACCTTAACACTATCCCAGTATCAATGATTAAATCAGTTGAAGTACTGAAAGATGGCGCATCTGCAGTATATGGTACTGACGCGGTAGCGGGTGTTGTTAACATCATCCTTAAAGACAACTTCGAAGGTCTAGACATGAACCTTAACACTGCGATGAGCGGTGAAGGTGATGCAGAAGAAAGCTCATTCGACGTTACACTAGGTAGTTCTTTTGACCGTGGTAACGTTGTAATCGGCATGCAATACACAGATCGTGGTGAAGCGTCTCAAGGCGATCGTGATTTCTCTACCTGTCCTCTTGCTGAAGGTGCAAATGGCTTATATTGCACAGGTTCTTCGTACAACGAAGGCGGTCACATTTGGAACGGCAATGGTGAAAAAGGTAAAACTGTTAACGCTAAAGGCGAAGACATTGAAGTTTCACTTATTGACGACAATGGTGTAACTGGTCGCGGCGGTGAATATCATCGTTACGGCAACGAAGATGCTTACAACTACTCACCAGCTAGCTACCTTTACACGCCAATGGAGCGTTTAAACCTAACTGGTATCGCTACTTATGACCTAACTGATGACACTCGCCTATTCAGTGAGTTCACCTACACCAAGCGTTGGTCAGAGCAGCAAATGGCGCCTCAGCCAGTATGGTTTGACTTTGACTACACAGAAGCGATGGGCGATGCATTGCTAAGCCAAAGCTATGACAAGCGTGTAGACCTTGATGGTGACGGTTACCTAGATAAAGACGCTGATGGTAACTATGTAACTCAAGAAACAAATTACCAATACGGTGACACAATCTCTTACGGCCGCCGTATGAGCGATACTGGTGCACGTTTCTTCGAACAGTCTGTAGACACAGTTCGTGCAGTAATTGGTGCGGAAGGTTTCATTGGCGATTACGCATGGGATGTATCAGCTAACTTTGGTCGTAACGACTCAGTTGATAAGCTAAGCAACCTACACAACATGGGTGCTATCCAAGACCAAATTACTGAAGGTACTTTCAACCCAATCGATCAAGCAGCTTGGGTGTCGGAAGAATTCCGTAAAAACGTTTACACCGAAGTAAACAACGGCGGTAGCCAACTATTCATCTTGTCTGCGTCTGTATCTGGCGAAATGTTTGAAATGCCAGCGGGTTACTCAGCATTTGCAGCAGGTGTAGAGCGTCGTCAAGAAAAAGCATGGTACACGCCTGATTCACTAACAGCACAGGGTCTGGCCAACGATCCACCAGTTGAACCTACCTCAGGTGGCTTCGATGTAAACGAAGCATATGTAGAATTCGCTCTACCACTTCTTGCAGACGTGCCTTTTGCTGAAATGGTTGACCTAAGCGCAGCAATCCGAGCGTTCGACTACAGCACGTTCGGTAGCGATGAAACATGGAAACTAGGTCTTACTTGGAAAGTTAACGAAGAGCTAATGCTACGTAGTGTTGTTTCAACAGCATTCCGTGCGCCAACGGTTGACGAGCTATACTCTGGTAACTCTCCGTCATTCGAGCAGATCACCTTCCCAGGTGCGCAAGATCAAGCGGAAGTAACTGTAGGTGGTAACCAAGACCTGACTCCTGAAGAAGCTGATACGCTAACTGCAGGCCTTGTATACGAGCCAAGCTGGTTCGAAGGTTTCTCAATGACTTTCGATTACTACGATATCGAAATCGAAAATGCGATTGCTAGCGTGAGCTCAGAGACGATCCTTCAGCAGTGTCTTGCCACAACTGACAACGCGAATAGCGCACTATGTCAGTCAGCAAACGTTACTATGGACTCAACTGGCCGTGTTAAATTCAATAACCAGCTACAAAATATCGGTTCAGAGCAAACTTCTGGCTACGATATTAACCTAGCGTACACGTTTGAAGCAGCAGGTCTTAACTGGCGCACAAGCTTAGACACAACAGTTCTTGATGAGTATGTTGTTGAAGTAGACGGCACTATCACTGATTATGCTGGCTTAATTACAGCTGGCGACGGTGGTTTTGCAGAGTTGAAGTCTAACTTCACTCTAAACATCGCTGGTGATAACTGGGATATGCAGTATCAAGCTCGTTACATTAACGGTATGGATAGCCAAAACTGTTTGGCAGACCCAGCAGCTTGTTACGCACCAACTACGCCAAGCGTGACTTATCATGACCTAAGCGGTTCATACATCGTTTCTGACATGGTTACTTTGACAGGTGGTGTGAACAACTTGTTTGACAAGCAACCTCCATACTACTCAGGTAACAATGACTCAAACACTGACCCGTACACTTATGATGTACTAGGTCGTCGCTTCTTCGCAGGTGTGAACGTTAAGTTCTAAACTGCGCCAAGCTACGAGTGATAAAATGCCCATCAGCTTGCTGATGGGCATTTTTTATGTGTCTAAACAATGGTATAACTAAGTTGAATTCAGCAACTCAGGTACGGCTACTTTGCATCATCATATTAGCTTCAAACAAGATGAAGGCCTCAGGCTGCAAATCAGTCAATCGCTGTTGCCAAAGTCTCATTCGCTCGTGGAGTTGTATCTTTGCATTCCCAATGAAATGGGGATCAATCCTAATACTTTAAGTGAAGAAAGCTTTTATCATAACCATGTAAAAACGCGCATGGCTTATAACGCCAGTGGCATCCACCTGCCTTTGGTGCGCAGTCGTTTTATAAGTAAAAATCGAGGCGATGAGCAAGACTATCGGCAGAACCTCAACTTGTATTGTTATCAGGTAAGGTTGGCGTTAGATACCGATGTTAATGAAGCGTTGGCCATAAAGGAGCCGGATGCATTTTTTATTCGTGTTCAAGCCATGCAACAAGAAACTGAGCGGCTGTTAAAGCGTTTACGGCGGTATAAGCCCAAAGAAGAAAAGCTATTGTCGTTTTTTTACAATGCCGACAACTTTCTTAGCTGGCACGCTGAGCAAGTGATTTTAAAGCTCCTTGATAAGGGACCAAAAAGCAGTGAGCATGCTGTTGAGCGCAAGCAATTACTTCAGTTTTGTGAGGCAGAAAACGGCTACCGCGAACACAAACGTTATAACTCTGTATCCACTGTGGATGACCCCAATCGGCTAGCGAATAAAATGCATTTGTTGCAACGTTTAATCGAGCATGGGGTGGTGCTCAGACGAGAAACTCGAAACTTAAACACCTTATTAAGACGAGTGGTTAAAGGCTCGGTCACCGCGATTATGATGGCCTTTGTCATGTTATTGGTTCTAACTGCACGGACCAACTTCACTCAGGTAACTATCGGTTTAGTCGCTTTATTAGGCACCATTTACGGGCTCAGGGAGATCTTTAAAGAAGACATCACGCGTATTATTTGGCGACGTATTATTATGGGCCGTGCTAAATGGTTACAGTCTTTTTATAACTCCACTACGAAAGTGAAAGTGGCGAAACAAAAGGTCTGGTTGGAATATATAAGACCAACGCGGATCCCCAAAGAGATAGCGGCTATCTTCTCTAAGCGTCGACAGCAAAATAAGCAGGCAGCGCAATGGATGTATATGCGCTTTGAATGTGATGTGCCCGTGAACACCTTTATGCCAGGCTACGATGCCTTGCACCAGAGCATCAACATTAGCATGGCGCCGATGGTGCGCTACTTACGTAAAGGGGAAGGGCGAGTATACGAGTACAGTGGTAAAAAAATCCGCAAGCATGCCGTTGAAAGGCGTTATCAAATTAACGTGGTACTCGTGACGCGTGATGATAATCACGAGGCTCAGGCCCAGCGCTATAAGATCACACTCAATCGCTCACAAATAGTTGCCCTAGAAAAAATCGGCTCACCCAGTGCGTGAGCCGTGGCCTCGTTACAGCCCCTTTTCTGAATAGAGTGTTACTTTGTCGGAAACTAAGGTTATTTGGATATTCTTGCTTTCAGAGCCCCAAATACAGTTAGTGTGAAGCGCTTTCTTTTCACACGCATCAGCTTCTCCGAGCAGGGCTTCGACTTCGGTTTTATCCATGCCCACAGACAGTTGCTCGTAATTCTCCAGCGTTACTTTCGAGCAGGCACTCAAGGTGAGCACGGTGGCTAAAGAGAGAAAGAGAGATTTTTTCATTGTTTTTCCTCACATTGAATTAATGGTTAAAGCGCCTTATTTGCACCAGCATGCCTAGTTGTGGGTGGTCAAAATAATGGATTTCGCCGGAAATAACACGACGAAATTGCGAAAACTCGCCACTCAAGTGTGTTTCTGTATCCCCAGTCTGACGCAATGTTAACGCCGAGGTAATATAGAGGTAATGGTTTAGATGCACCTTTAAAAAGCCATCTAACTGCCAAATTAAGTTATATTCCGGACGTATTGGGCTCAAAAAATCTGCGCTATTAGGCACATTTTTTGGCACTCGAGCAATTAGCTCCCCCCCGTACAAGCGGAACTTAGGGGCCGCTCGTTTCGATTGCCCAGGAAAGCGCCAACCTGTGTGCAAAAGCACTTGCCTACCAATGCGCGCCAGTTGATCACGCTTATCGCTAAATTGCAATTGCGATTGGGCTAGTACATAAGGCGTGTCGGTATGTTCATACACCTCACCATCGACGACCTGAGGTAAACGGGTCAGTGCGCTAAAATCCTCTTTGCTGTATTCACACGCTGCGGATACTTGGTTGTCACTTGCAAGCAGAGGTTTGGCAGGCGTAGTGGGTGGGTCAATCTGCCCCGCTAAGCACTGCTTGGTGAGCGTCGTGATATAGCCCTCAGTGATAATATCGTCATTACTGTGATAATCATCGAGCTTGGCATTGTCATTCGCTAAGGTCTCACTGATTAACGCATCAGGTTGGCTAAACACCAACACCTCAATTTCGAACCAGCGCCCATCGGCGGCGTAACTCAGGCTACTAAAACAGGCTGCCATCAGCGTGGCCATTATTCTTATCATTTACTTCCTACCTTGGCTTCGAAATCCGCAATCATCGCGGTGATCAGTTTTAAGCGCTCTTGAGCATTGGCTTCATCAATCATAAAGCGTAACCGATTGGCGCCTTCCATTCTATAGTGCTGTGGATCAGCTTGAATTAAACCAATAATAAACTCGGGGCTAACCTTGGTTTGTTCACTAAATTCAAAGTACCCGCCTTTGGGGTTGGCCTCAACTTTAGTGATACCCAAGGCCCCAGCGCGGATTTTCAGTTGCTGCACGGCAAATAAATTCTTGGTGGCATCAGGGAGTAGGCCGAAACGGTCAATAAGTTCGACCTTCAGCTCATCAAGGGCATCAAAATCACTGGCACTGGCGATACGCTTATAAAGCCCCAAGCGCAGATTAACATCACTGATATAATCATTGGGCAATAGCGCAGCCAGTTTAATATCGACTTCGGTATGCGACTTAATCAGCTTATCTAGGGTGGGTTCTTGGCCATTTTTTAGCGCTTCCACCGCTTGCTCTAACATCTCCATGTACATGCTAAATCCGATGGTCTGGATTTGCCCGCTTTGCTCATCGCCAAGTAGTTCACCGGCGCCGCGAATTTCTAAGTCATGGGTGGCCAAGGTGAAGCCCGCACCGAGGTCTTCAAGGGACTCGATGGCCTCTAAGCGTTTTTGTGCGTCTTTCGACATCGCTTTAGGGCCCGGGGTGAGCAAATAGGCATAGGCCTGATGGTGGCTGCGGCCGACGCGCCCACGCAACTGGTGCAATTGCGCTAAGCCGAGACGATCCGCGCGGTCCATAATAATAGTATTGGCACTGGGGATATCAATGCCGGTCTCTATGATGGTGGTACACACCAACACATTAAAGCGTTGATGGTAAAACTCGCTCATTAGGCTTTCGAGTTCACGCTCACGCATTTGACCGTGAGCGACCGCGACACTGGCTTCAGGCACGACTTTGCGAATATCCTCGGCAGTGCGCTCGATGGTTTCAACGTTATTATGGAGGAAATACACCTGACCACCGCGTTTAATTTCCCGCAAAATAGCTTCACGGATCATGTCATCGTCTCGTTGGCGCACAAAGGTCTTCACCGCTAAACGTTTGGCTGGCGGCGTGGCAATAATGGATAAGTCACGCATGCCACTCATGGCCATGTTTAGGGTTCGCGGAATTGGCGTGGCCGTTAGGGTGAGAATATCGACATCTGCACGCAGGGCCTTAATTTTTTCTTTCTGACGCACCCCAAAACGGTGCTCTTCATCGACAATAAGTAAACCAAGGTCGGCGAACTTAATGTTTTCTTGCAACAACTTATGGGTGCCGATAACAATATCGACTTGGCCATCTTTTATTTTGGCTAAGGTGGCATTTTGCTCTTTCGTGGATTTGAACCGTGACAAAATATCGACTTCCACAGGGAAGTCGGCAAAGCGGTCACGGAAGTTCTCAAAGTGCTGCTGCGCCAACAGTGTGGTGGGCACCAATACCGCCACTTGCTTAGAGTCGGCAACGGCAGTATAGGCTGCGCGCATCGCCACTTCGGTTTTACCAAAACCGACATCACCACAGACCAAGCGATCCATGGCATTTTTGCTTTGCATATCGCTGAGCACGGCATCAATAGCATTTTGCTGATCGTCGGTGGCCTCAAACACAAAGTTATCGCTGAATTGTCGATAGCCAGCATCATCGAGAGCAAACTTATAGCCTGGCTTAGCTTGGCGTTTGGCATAGATATCGAGCAGCTCAGCGGCCACATCACGGACTTTCTCGGCAGCGCGGCGTTTGGCTTTCTCCCAAGCATCAGAGCCAAGTTTATGTAATGGCGCGCTGGCTTCTTCTCCCCCGGAATAACGACTGAGCATATGCAATGCCGATACCGGTACATAGAGCTTGGCGTCATTGGCATACATGATGGTGACGAATTCCGTGGCAACACCTGCTGCGTCCAACGTTTCTAGGCCCACATAGCGGCCCACACCGTGGTCTAAATGGACGATTGGCTGACCTTCTTTGAGTTCCGCTAAGTTGCGGATCAGCGCATCACTGCTGGCCTGGTGTTTATGTTTACGGCGGCGTTGTGACACGCGGATCCCGAGCAGTTCTTGTTCGGTGATTAAACTGACACGGGCATTGTGAGTTAGCACCACGCTTTGCTCAAAAGGTGCCACCAGTAAAGAAATATCCGCGTCGCTGTCTAGGCATTGTGCCAAGGTATCAAAGGCGCGGATTTTCAAGCCGCTGGGTTTGAGCAACGTCAGTAGCGCTTCACGACGGCCATCGGATTCTACGCACAGCACGATACGCGCGCCTTGGCGCTTTTGCTCTACGGCATAATCTAAAAAGGCGCCATAAGGAGGCTGCTTACTATGATCTATGCGTACCGCGGGCAACGGCTCGCAGGGAAGATTAAAGTAGCCGGCTTTGGTTGGCAGCTTCGCTTGCGATAAATCAATGCGCGGATAGGCTTTGCACTGCTGGTTTAACTCTTCAATGGGCAAGTAGAGCTGGTTAGGTGGTAACAGCGGTCGCAAAGGGTCCACCTTGCGGCTTTCATAGCGGCTGTGCACATCATCTAAAAACTGCTGGGCACCATGTTGGGTATCGCCCATATGCATCAATACCGCTTGCTCGGGTAGATAATCAAATAAGGTGCCCAAGTGCTCAAAAAATAGCGGCAGGTAGTACTCAATACCGGCGGGCAGGGCGCCTTTGCTGACTTGCATATAAACCGAGTCTTGCTCGGCACTGGCACCGAAGGCTTCGCGGTATTGGATACGAAAACGTTCAATGTCGCTATCCGTGGTGCCAAATTCATGCGCCGGTAATAAATTGATGTGGCTTATATTATCGCTGGAGCGCTGGCTGTCGACATCAAAGTGACTCATGCTGTCTATTTCATCGTCGAACAAATCAAAACGCACAGGCGCGTTTTGACCCATTGCGAATAAGTCGACCACCGAGCCACGCACCGCATACTCACCATGGGCCATCACCTGCTGAGTATGGATGTAACCGGCATCATCAAGCTGTTTGCGCAGCTTGTCGATGTTAAGCGTGTCACCAACCTGATAAACAATGGCATTGCCGTAAATAAATTCTTTCGGCGCAGCACGCAGCATGAGTGTGGCAACGGGCACAATCAGCACGCCGTGGCTGATATTGTTCAAACGACTGAGGGTATGCAGCCGGGTAGAGACAATGTCTTGATGAGGTGAGAAATGATCATAAGGCAATGTTTCCCAATCAGGAAACACCATCACTTCATCACGGCTCAAGGTAGCATGTAATTCATGCTCTAGCTTCAACGCACTGGGGGTGTCCGGTGTCACTAACACCACTAACTGCTGATGTTGCTTAACCGCTTCGCCAATGCTTAGAGCGAGGGCACTGCCATGTAGCTGGCCCCACTTTATTTTGTCTTGTTGTGTCTTTACCCAAGGCAATTCAATGAACTGCGCTAACTGCATGGAATACTCCGTTTTAATCGCGATAAAGTTTGGTTAAATCACCATAATGATCGATGCGGCGATCGCGTAGGTAGGGCCAAATGCGACGGACTTTTTCACCGCGCTGTAAATCAAGCTCTGCCACTAATACTTCGGGTTTATCATCACAGGCTTTGGCCAGTAACTCACCCTGCGGCCCAGCGATAAATGAGTGACCCCAGAAATCGATTCCGGCGCTGTGGCCGCTTGGATCGGCCTCAAAGCCGGTGCGGTTGGCACTGATAACATAGACACCATTGGCCACTGCGTGGGCGCGCTGGGAAATAACCCAAGCATCTTGCTGGCGTTGTTGCTCAGCGGCGTCATCATTTTTATCCCAGCCAATGGCGGTCGGGTAAATCAAGATTTCAGCACCTTTAGTAGCCATTAATCGCGCTGCCTCTGGAAACCATTGATCCCAACACACCAACACCCCTAAGGTGCCAAGCGAGGTTTTTATTGGCTCAAACCCTAAATCACCGGGCGTGAAGTAAAACTTCTCATAGAACCCGGGGTCATCAGGAATATGCATTTTGCGGTACTTACCAGCAATACTGCCATCCGTTTCCAGCACCACGGCAGTGTTGTGGTACAAGCCGGCGGCGCGACGCTCGAACAGTGAAGCAACAATCACCACCCCGAGCTCTTTTGCAAGCTCGCCAAAGACTTGCGTGCTCTGACCAGGTATGGTCTCAGCCAAATCAAATTGCTCGACATCTTCGCTTTGACAAAAATATAAGCCAGTATGAAGTTCCTGCAGGACCACCAACTGGGCGCCTTGCGCGGCTGCTTCACGAATGCCGTTAATAGACTGTGTTAGGTTGTAATCACGCTCGGCGGTATTTTGCTGTTGCACCAAGGCAACGCGCAATAATTGTTGGGTTGGGGCGCTCATCGTTCCTCCAAAAAGCCATGCGGTAGTTGCATGGTTATACAGTGTAAGCTGCCAAATTGTTCAATCAGCGCGCGACAATCGATACCGATCACCTCACGCTCAGGATACGCCTTGGCGATTTGCTTAAGCGCCACGGCATCATGTGGGTCGTTATAGGTTGGCACCAACACCGCGCCATTGATAATTAAATAATTCGCATAGGTGGCCGGTAAGCGCTGACCCTCGGCGTTGGTGATGGGCCTGGGCCAGGGGAGGGCAATAAGGTGATAAGGCTCATTATCGAGCCCTCTTAGTGCCACGAGTTCCTCTCGCATCGCGCCCAAAGCCTGATAGTGCTCATCGTTAGGGTCGTCGCAATGCACGTAAACCAGCACATTATTTGGAGCAAAACGCACTAAAGTATCAATGTGGGAGTCGGTATCATCGCCAGCTAAGTAGCCGTGCTCCAACCACAGGATTTTTTGTGCTCCTAGTAGTTGCGCTAAGGTGCTGTCGATTTGTGCGGCCGATAACTGTTGGTTGCGGTTCTCATTGTGAACACATTGACGGGTACTCAACAGAACCCCATGCTCGTTGATTTCAACGGCGCCGCCTTCAAGGATAAATTCACTGCGCTCTACGTTTACTTGAGCGCTAAGGGCCTGAGCGAATACTTGCTGGTTAATGGCGTTGTCTTTCTCGGCTGCATATTTACCGCCCCAAGCGGTAAACTGACAGTCGAGGGCTTTTAGCCCAGTGCCATCACTTAAGGTCAGCGGTCCATGATCGCGCGCCCACGTATCGTTGCACTGAGCGCGGACAAAACGCACCTGATTCAAATCGGTGTGTTGTGCCGTTAATCGCGCGCGGATATGGGCTTCAAGGGCTTCATTGTCGACAACGATAAGCAGCTTTTGACGTTGGCTAATATGATCGCACAGCGCTAAATACACGCTCTCAACAGCCACCAAATTCGCCGCCCAATCGGTATTCGAATGCGGCCAGGTTAACATCACGGCATCCTGCTGATGCCACTCAGGGAGGAGTCTAAACGTCATTTCAATGAATCACAGAAAAACAAGCCGCTAGTTTAGCACTTACAGCTTGAATGTCAGCTAAATAAGGCGCGGAATTATTATCATAGAGCTCCGCCAGAAACGGGTAGGTATCTAAGCGTTAATTTTCGCGTTGCTGTTCATGGCGCTTTTTCAGTTGTCGAGTCTGAGCGTGTAAACTGGCACGTACGAGAAGCTCTTGGTCTTGCTCGCGAATGGTAGCAAAAAGAATCTTGTGCAAGCAGCCATCACTCTGGGTGTCAACCTCAATGACTTCGCCATAGCAATAGATGGCGGCGGCCTCTTGCTCTAAAAACAACTTACACCGCACATATTGGCCAACCTCCATTGGCTGTTCACGTCGTAAGGTAAACCCTGAGCCTCCGTAACTTTGGCAGCGTTCATTGGGTTGGTCGGTACTTTCCTGCATCAAAATATGGCTAAGAATGAGATCGATTTTACGGGACTGCAGTGATAAGTAGTGGGCGAGTTCATTGGCGGTTTCACCGAGCAGTCGCAGTGGTCGCAGCGCTGATTGTTCGAGCGTATTGACTTCATTGGCGAGCCGAAAAAGCGGCGGGATATCGCGCTCTAGAGCGTCGGCGTCGGTGGGAACGAGGGCGGATTCTATGCTCTCTACGACGACATTCACGCTTTCTTGAATTTGAAAAAACTCGGCGAATAACTCGCTTTTTTCATTGCTCATGTTGCTCACTTATCTCAACCACATTACTTAAAAGACCTTGTCGGCACAGTCATTGTTGCACAGCACTATGAGCAGCGCTGCCATTAGTCCTTACCCTACTGCCGAAAGTAAGTTTTAACTTGCTGATTTTTCTATAGTAGCTGTCATTGACAAGATTTAAAAGAAAAGGCGCTATAACAGCGCCTTTGAGAGACTTTTTGGCAGGGGCTAAAGTAGACCTTCGTCAGTTTCTACCTGCTCCTTTTTATGTTGCGCTGCGATTTCCTCGCTCAGCGTTTGGCGTGAGCGTTTTTCACCAATTCGGCGCTCAGTAAGCCAATAGAAGAACAGTGGGACAAAGAACACGGCTAGGAAGGTCGCGGCCATCATCCCGCCCATCACCCCGGTTCCCACACTGTGGCGGGCACCGGCGCCAGCACCGGAGCTCAACACTAAGGGCACAACGCCGAGAATAAAGGCCAGTGAGGTCATAATTATGGGGCGAAAACGCAGCCGGGCTGCTTCTAATGCGGCGGCGGCAGCGCTCCAACCTTGTTGATGTTTGAGCAAGGCATACTCAACAATCAAAATGGCGTTTTTACCCGCTAAGCCCAGTAGGGTGACCAGACCAATTTGGAAGTAGACATCATTTGTGAGCCCTGCCACCCAAATTGAAATCAGTGCGCCAAAGGTACCAAAAGGCAAAGCCAGCATCACCGATAAGGGCAGTGACCAACGCTCGTATAAGGCTGCAAGAATCAAAAACACCATGATCACCGCTAATCCTAATGCTAATCCGGTGGTGCCAGAACTGCGTTTTTCTTGAAACGCGGTGCCGGTCCAGTCATAGGTCATACCCGCTGGCAGCACTTGCTCGGCAATACGTTCGATTTCGGCAATCGCTTGCCCGGAGCTGTAACCTGGCGCAGCTTCACCGAGCAACTTTACGGCGGGTAAATTATTATAACGACTCAAGCTGTCCGGCCCCCGGGTAAATTCCACCGTGGTGAAAGCCGACATCGGGACCATGTCACCAGAGTGACTCTTGACGTAGATTCGGCCTATGTCTTGCGGCTGCATACGATATTCGGCATCAGCAGACATCAATACTTGCCATGCACGTCCAAACTTATTGAAGTCATTAACATAGTAAGTACCCAGCGTACCGGCCAGCGTATTGAAAGCATCATTAATATTGACTCCCATAGCTCGCGCTTGCTCCCGGTCTATATCCACTTTTAGCTGTGGAGCGTCGGGGCGCCACAAGGTTTGCACGCTGCCGACAATCGGGCTTTTTTGTGCTTCATTCATAACCAGCTGCATGGCTTGTTGAAGCTTTTCTGGGCCACCTGCGCCTTTATTTTGAATGTAAAACTCAAAACCACCGGTAGTGCCTAAGCCGAAGATAGCCGGGGGGTTAAAAGCCAGCACTAAGGCTTCATTGATGTGTGCGGTTTTGCCAAACAACTCTGCCACTAAGGCCTTGGTATCGACCTCGCGGTCATCCCAATGGGTTTGTGTAACAAATAAGGTTGCGGCGGAGTTTTTATAGCCGCCCCCGATAAAGTCAAAGCCAGTAAAAGCGGCGACATTTTCGTTGGCGGGGTTGGACTTAACCGCCGCGACTACTTCGTCAACCACCGCTGCGGTGCGCTCTAGTGATGAACCATCCGGTAGAAAAACAGCGGCAATGTAGAAGCCTTGATCTTCATCGGGCACCAAGGAGCTCGGCGTTTTTTGCCAAATGCTAACGGTTGCGCTGACCATGGCTATCATTAACACCAGCCCAAGCACGCCACGACGCACCATAAACCCTACCGCGCCCACATATTTATGGGTCACCGCGCTGAAGAACTTATTAAACCAAATGAAGAAACCAGCTGTTTGTTTATGCTCATGCTTTAAAATCATCACACACAGCGCCGGAGTCATGGTTAACGCCACCACACCAGAGAGACTCACAGAGATAGAGATGGTAATCGCAAATTGGCGGAAAAGTTCACCGGTTAGCCCACCCAGAAAAGCAATCGGCACGAACACTGAACACAGCACCAAAACAATGGCTACCACTGGCCCAGAAACCTCTCGCATCGCCTTGATAGCTGCTTCGTGAGCACTGACATGCTCTTCGTGCATGATGCGCTCAACATTTTCAAGCACCACGATGGCGTCATCAACCACAATACCTATAGATAACACCATGCCAAATAGCGTTAGCGTATTGATGGAATAACCCAACATATACATGCCAGCAAAGGTGCCTAATAACGAGACCGGGACCGCTAACGTAGGGATAAGTGTGGCACGCCAGTTCTGTAAAAATAAGAACACCACCAGAAATACCAATAGCATGGCCTCGGCCAGAGTTTTTACCACCTCACGAATGGACACCTCGACAAAGCGGGTGGTATCGTAAGAGACCACATGCTCAAGACCCATAGGGAACTGTGGTTTGAACTCAGCCATCACGCCATTGACTTCTTTCGCTACGTCCAGCGCGTTTGCGCCGGGCTGCAGAAATATCCCCAACAGCACCGCTTCTTTGCCATTGACGGTGCCGTTAAAGTTGTAATCCTTGGAGCCGAGCTCAACTCGCGCAACGTCTTTAAGGCGCAGGCTGCTGCCGTCGGGATTCGAGCGGACAATAATATTCTCGAATTCTTGTGGCTCAGACATGCGCCCGCGAGCGGTGACACTATAAACCAAAGATTGCGGTGACTTGGAAGTCGGGGTCGCACCAATTTTACCCGCCGCATATTGCGAGTTTTGCACCCGAATCGCATTGGCCACTTCATCCACGGTGACGCCCAATTGGCTCATTAAGTCAGGGCGTAACCAGATTCGCATGGCGTAATCTTTAGCGCCAAATATTTGTACATTGGTAGTGCCAGGGATGCGTTTAATACGATCGAGAATGTTGAGGGTGACATAGTTCGACGTCCACAATGATGAGCGTGATCCATCAGGGGAGTAAAACGCGTGCACTTGCAAAAAGCTCGACGAGCCCTTTTGCACCACCACGCCTTGCCGTCGAGTCTCCTCTGGTAAGCGAGCCTCAACCTGTTTCACGCGGTTGTTCACATCCACAGCGGCTTGGTCGACATCAGTGCCGATTTCAAAGGTCACCTCGATGGTGGTTGCGCCGGCGCTGCTGGAGGTTGAAGACATATACATCATGCCCTCAACACCGGTAATGGCATTTTCGATCGGCGCCGCCACAGTTTGCTCCAAAACTTCGGCGGAAGCGCCAGGGTAACTGGCTGTGACTTGCACTACAGGAGGGGCAATTTCCGGATACTGAGCTATGGGTAAGGCACGCATGGCAGCTAAACCAGCAAGGACAATGACAATGCTGATCACAAAAGCAAAAATCGGCCTATCAATAAAATAACGAGAGAACATAATGCTGCTTATCCCTGCTGTTGCTGATTAGACACGGTAATGGGCATACCTGGGAAGAAAATGCGCGCCATGCCTTCGACAACAATTTCATCTCCGGCATTAATGCCGCTGCGAATAATCCATAAGTTCTCAGTCTTGTCACCGTTTTGTTTACGATACCATTCGCCCACTTGCACTGGAGCGGGGCGAGCGATGGTGGCACCTTGTTCATTCTTGCCGACAACGTACACAAACTTGCCGGTGCCATTATCCAATACCGCACGTTGGGGCACCACGAAGGTGTTGTTACGCACCGCGCCGATAAGCTCTACTTGCACGAACTGACCAGGGCGCAAACTAAATTCAGGATTGGGCACAATAGCCTGAAACTCTGAGGTGCCGGTATTAGGATTGATGCGCACATCAGTAAAGTTAACCTCGCCACCGTGATGGTACTCACTGCCATCTTGCAAACGTAGGCGTGTTTGCCATTGGCCGTCTTCAGGTAAGCTCAATTCGCCCTTTTTCTGTGCCTGGCGCATCATAAGTTGCTCACGTTCTGAAAGACCAAAACGCACTCTGACAGGGTCTAATTCGGTAATATAGGTCAGCAGTAACTCGGGCCCTGGCACGAAGGTACCCTCAGAGACTAACTCTCGGCCCATTACCCCGGCAACGGGAGCTTTGACTTGGGCATAGTCCAAGTTTAATTTTGCCTCACGGAGCTGCACTTTGCTGGCCTGTAAATCAGCGGTGGCGATTTGAACACTGGAAATGGCGTTATCATAATCGCGCTGTGATACTGATTTGTCTTCGCGTAATTTTTTCAGCCGCTTGGTTTCTCGCTGCGCTTGCTCTAACCGCGCTTGAGCGGCATTGACAGCTGCTTGGGCTTGCTCATAAGCGAGCTGGTAGGGGGCAAGATCAATAGTGAACAGGGATTGGCCGGCATCGACCGTTTGACCTTCAGAGAAGTTTCGAGACTCCAGCACGCCACTGACCCGAGCACGTATCTCCACCTCTTTCGAGCCTGATACCGTGGCTGGTACAGAGATAATAAAAGGCGCATCCACCGCTTTGGCGGTAATGGTTTCGACTTGGGCATTAGGCATGCCCCCTTGTGATTGTTGTGCTGGCTGCTCACAGGCACTTAACAATAATAAAGAGCTGAACACCAGTGTAACTGGACGTAATACAGTAGTAATAGAATAACGACGCATGAGTAAAGCGTTTCCCTTTGCAAATTGAATGATATGGGTCAGACGTTGTTATAGCGTGCTCTCGCAGGCGAGTTGCCAAGCCACACCGAGGTGACAATTCGCGGTTATTCTATGCGGGCGCAGGCTTTTTTTGGTGCATGTCATGCGCTCAAGTGTATCGGCATTGCTGTGCATGAGTACAACATTGAAGACACAAATCGTGGCACGACCGCCAACGCTCAGTGTAGATGACAGCCGAAAATTTTTACATATTTAATTACGGGTGTTAGCACTGAGTAAACGAAAGTGTATACTTATTTTCATCTCAGGTATACATCTTCGTTTACTATTGCTGCGAATAATCATTGGTTCCGTTATACTGCGCAGCAAATCGTTGAGGGGCGGAATATGAGTAGTAATAAGCAGCAGGCGGTGATCACCGCTGCTATCGCATTATTTGCACAACACGGCCTTGCAGGTACCACTATGGAAGCGGTGGCGGGCAAGGCAAAGGTATCAAAGCGCACGTTGTATAAATATTACTCCAGTAAAGAGCATTTATTTGATGGTGTGGTGGACCTACTCATAGAGCGTATTCGTCCACTGCAAGAAAACCATTTTTGCGCGCAAACCCCGATAAAAGAGCAATTGCAAGCACAGGCCCATGTCGGCTTACGATTGACACAAGACAAAGACTACCTGACCCTTTCGCGCATTGTTATGATTGAATCGTTGCGTTCGAAAAAGCGCGCGGCCAAGCTGCAAGAGCGGTTTCAAAGTTTTGAGCAAGGTTTGCACTCATGGTTTTATGAGGCGCAGCAGCAAGGTGCTTTGGGTGAAACGCCCGCCGAAATTGCTGCTGCCGTGTTCTACGGGGGCATGAAAAAGTTGGCATATTGGGAGCAGCTCATCAAGTGGAAACCGCCGGTGGAAAAAGAAAAGCTCGACCAGTTAGTCGAGCTTACCTGTCGGATGTTCACTCGCCATTAAAATAATCGGGCGTGCCATGTGCTTCAATACCGTCACTGAGGCGCTTGAGTGCGACGGCATAGACCGCATCGCGAAAATCGAGTTCTTGGCGCTGTACTTGCTCGTTAGCGCGCGCAAATGCACGGCGCATCACTTGCTCTAGCTCTTGCTCAACCCGCTCTCGCGACCATTGGTAACCGCAACGGTTTTGTACCCACTCGAAGTAGCTGACAGTCACACCACCGGCGTTGGCCAAAATATCAGGGATCACAATGACACCCTGTTGTTTTAGTATACTGTCGGCATCACTGGTCACCGGGCCATTGGCTATCTCAACGATATACCGTGCTTTGACTTGCTCAGCATTCTCAGCGGTGATCACGCCGCCTAATGCAGCGGGAATTAAAATATCGACATCGCAGTGCAGCAGCTCCTCATTGGAGAGGGTGTCGTAGTCCTGACTTTCACACACTGAGCCTTCACAATAGACCGCTTTGAGCTCTTTATGTTCTTGCTTTTGCTGATAGACGCTATCAACGTTGAGACCTTCTTGGCGATAAATAGCTCCTTTAGAGTCACTAACGGCCACCACTTTATAGCCATCGTTAGCGAGTAAACGGGCAACATGATAACCGCCGTTGCCGAAGCCTTGCACTGCCACTGTGGTTTGCTGAGGGTCGAGATTGTCACGTTTTTCCAATTCTTTAATACATAGGTAAGCGCCGCGCCCAGTGGCATCGTCGCGGCCAATACTGCCGCCGAGAGCCAATGGTTTACCGGTGATCACGCCGGGATTCTTAACTCGGGTAATTTTTTCATACTCATCCATCATCCAGCCCATAATAAGGGCATTGGTATACACATCAGGTGCTGGAATATCACGCTCAGGGCCAATAAAATCGGCCATAGAGCGCACATAGGCGCGTGATAAGCGTTCAAGTTCAAAAGGAGATAAGGTTTTCGGGTCGACACTCACACCGCCTTTAGCGCCTCCAAATGGAATATCGACGACAGCGCATTTGAGCGTCATCCACAGCGCTAGGGCTTGTACTTCTTCGCTGTCAACTTCGGGGTGGAAGCGAATACCGCCTTTGGTCGGGCCGAGCACATTGTTGTGCTGGCAACGGTAGCCAGGGAAATACTGAACATGGCCATCATCCATACGCACTTCAACGTTCACGTGCATCATTGCCTGCGCGTGACTGAGCGTGTTGAGAACTTGTTGTGAGCACTGGATGGCATCCCCGATGCGTTTTAATCGTGTCACTGCGTCGTCAAAAGTTGTGCTACTCATTGGGCCTCCATTGGCATGATTCGATTTTGCTTAAGAGCAAGGTCGAACTATTTAGAGCAATTATTTTTAGTACCTAAATCAAACGTCTATATAGCGTTTGTGGTTCACTTTTTAAGGTTATTTAATCTCTGGGATTGAAATAGATAAAATCAACCCTATCTCTAAGAGGCATTCAATATCGGCAACTGGCCGAGCATAAATATAAGTACAAGGCACCCATGCGCAACGGTATAATTATGGTCATCGTGTTAATGACGCTGCTTTTGAGCAGTGCATCCGCGCTTGCCCATACCCATACCACAGCAGCCGAATCACCGCTCTGCTCGTTGATGGTGCAAGAACCCATGCAGTGCAGTTTTGATGATGTCAGCGCCGATGGCGCCTCAGAGCACCAGCGCCCAGCACCGCACCCCGCGCAATTGCCAGAGCGCGCTATGCGTACTCACCCCAGCTATTTTTTACACCCGGAGCAACAACCACTTTACTTGCTGGCATACACATTGGCGCAACACACTGCGCCGTTTAAACAGCGCTTTAAGGCGCCACCCGCCAGCCATTTTAAGCCTTGGTATATCGCCAGGGAGCAGAAAAAATGTGGCCTTATCAATCACTGTCAGGCCGCGAACTTAATTTATCGTAGCCGACTTCACTACGAGTCCTGAGTTAAATCAACCTTCGTTCTATTAATACCGAAATCAAGATTTAACACGCTTGCTGAGCAAGCGAAAAGGACTCACAATGAGACAACAACCTCACTCGCAAGAGCGAGTCAAAGGCGCGTCGGCGCTGAGCAGACAGCTGCGCTTATTTACCGTTATTAGTGTTATTTTAGTACTTTTTCTTAGTGCGCTTCCCAATATCTACCCTGATCATGCTGCAGTGCATGTGGCGTCTGTGCCCACCCACAGCGATACCGTTAATATTAAAGCAGAGTTGACAGAGGCTGGTTTTACCCTCGCAAAGGCGCACTATGATGCTGGCGAGCAACGCTTTGATATCCGTTTAACGGATCCCGCACGCAGTGCCGAAGCCGCACGTATATTGCGTGAGCATGGGCATGAGCAGGTCAAAGTTGTCAGCCAAAGCAGCACACCACAGTGGCTTCAAAGTTTGGGATTAGCACCGATGAAGCTCGGTCTGGACTTAGGGGGAGGGGTGCTATTCGTATTGCAAGTGGATACTGACCAAGCACTCGCCACACGGTTAAAGAGCATTGCCGAAGAGGCCAATACGCTGAGAGTTAAAGCGCGTTTACGGGGCATAAAAATACACTCGCCGCAAAATAACGAAGTACGCTTAGTGGCAGCGCCAGCTAACCAAGCACACTTACAGCAATTGGCTGATAAGTTGCAGGCGGCCTATCCAAAACTGGATATCGGTAGCGCCCATCAAGGCAGCTTAGAAATAGTATCCTTACGCTACCTGGATGCGCAGCAACAGCAATTTGCTAAGGCAGATATGACACAAGCGTTGGCTACTTTGCGCTCGCGCATCGAGGAGCTAGGCATAACCGAAGCTGTGGTGCAACGCCAAGGCGAGCGGGCTATTCGTATTGAGCTACCCGGTGTGCAAGACCCCAGTGAAGCAAAGCGTATTATTGGTGCCACTGCACAGCTTTCTTTTCACGGCCTGCAAGAAATTGGCGGTAAGCGGGTGCGCACTGAGCAAGGGCACAGCATTGCCATAGAGAGTAAAGCAATATTCACGGGTGCAGATATCACCGGTGCTCAAGCCGGTCGAGATGAAATGGGGCAGCCGATGGTACAGTTGCAACTATCCTCAGCAGGGGGAGACAAAATTAATCGGTTCTCGCGTGCGCACATAGGTCAACCCATGGCTACCTTGTACAGTGAATATGTAGCGGATGCCCAAGGTGAGGTGCGAATGCGCGAGCAGGTGATATCTGTGGCGACCATTAACGAAGCATTGGGAACGCGTTTTAGTATTACTGGGCTGGGTACCTGGCAACGAGCTCAAGACTTAGCCTTAGTATTGCGCGCAGGCTCATTAGAAGCACCCATTACCATAGTCAAAGAGCAAACCATGACTCCCAGCCTCGGTAAGCAAAACATAGAGAACGGTTTTAACGCTTTGTTATTGGGCTTAGCGCTAACATTGTCGTTTATGTTGCTGTGGTACCGGCGTTTAGGGGTTGTCGCCAACCTTGCATTAGCAATTAACCTAATTGCTTTGGTGGGGCTAATGTCACTGCTACCCGGCGTGGTATTAACGCTACCTGGGATTGCCGGTTTGGTGCTGACTATTGGCATGGCGGTGGATACCAACGTCATTATATTTGAGCGTATCAAGGAGGAACTGCGCTTAGGCAGAACCCGCTTACAAGCTCTTAAACGTGGCTATCAAGGCGCGATGAGCAGTATTATTGATGCCAACTTAACGACATTTATCAGTGCCTTAGTGCTTATCGGTGTGGGCTATGGCCCAGTTAAAGGCTTTGCCATTACGTTAGCGCTGGGCATTCTCACCAGTGTATTTAGCGGTGTATTGGTGTCTTCTTACTTGTCACACTGGTTGTTCGCAGCGGCGAAGGAGGTGCGTCATGGCTAATTATTTAACACGATTACGCCATCTGGGAATGGCGATCAGTATGCTTATGCTGGTACTCGCCGGCACTGTGATTGCCATCAAAGGAGTACCGCTTGGCCAAGATTTTACTGGCGGTTATGTGCATCAATTTCAGGCGCCAGAGGCGCTCACTCAACAGCAACTACAACACCAATTAGAGGGCTTACTGAGTGGCGATTTTCAATTAAGTGCACACAGTGATAATCAATACCAATTATTTCAACCACCGAGCGAAGGGCAGAGCAACCCCAAGTGGCTCGATACCTGGGTCAGTGACAACGCATTGGTGCTACTGGATAGCAGCTTTTTAGGTGCACAGGCCGGTGACGAGCTCATCGACCAGGGGCTGATGGCGTTGTTATTCGCAACCCTAGCGGTGATGCTGTATTTAGTCTGTCGCTTTGAATGGCGTTTAGCGCTGTCGGCCACCTTGGCGTTGGTGCATGACGTTGCACTGACGCTGGCGGTGCTGGTGCTTTTTGACATTCCTTTCACCTTAACCGTGTTAGCTGCCATCCTTGCCATCATTGGCTATTCGCTCAATGACTCCATTGTTATCGGTGATAAGGTGCGTGAGGTTGTCCGCGCAAAGCCCGCACAGTCGGTGGCGGTGAGTATCAATATCGCCATTGCCGCATCCATGAGTCGTACACTTATTACCTCAATGACCACACTGGCGACGATTATCAGTATCTGGGCGTTGGCAGGGCCGCCTCTGCAAGGGTTTGCCATCACCTTGTTTGTGGGTGTGCTGGTGGGCACTTGGTCATCGGTGTTCATCAGTGCCACCGTGCCGCATTGGTTAGGGCTTAGCGCCGAAAACTACACCAACCAAGACAGTGATGAGGTAAAACGTCAACTCGCTCAACCTTAGCGTTACTCTCTTTCTAGGAGGCTTAGCCTCCTAGATTATATCCCGCCTAAAGTCGCATTTTTATCTCCATAGCCTAGTATAAAGTGACATAAACAAGCAGTTTTACAAGCACTTGGAGTGAGCATTGCTAGAGTCATTGATAGCCAGCGTAAATGCGCTGTTGTGGGGAGAAGGGCAGATCCTTATTTATTTACTGCTCTTTGCTGGTGTGTGGTTTTCGATTTCGCTCAGAGGGATTCAGCTCACTCATTTTACCCATATGTTTGCGCTATTAAGAACCAGCACACACGCTCACAAAAACCAGATAAGCTCATTTCAAGCGCTGTGCACCGGCCTAAGTGCTCGTGTCGGCACTGGCAACCTCGCCGGGGTGGCAGTGGCTATTTCTTTGGGCGGCAGTGGTGCCGTGTTTTGGATGTGGGTGATTGCCATACTCGGTATGGCCACCGGTTTTGCCGAAAGCGTACTAGGACAAGTATATAAAGTACGTGATAGCCAAGGCGAGTTTCGCGGCGGCCCTGCGTACTACATTCAAATGGGGTTGGGGCAAAAATGGCTAGCCATTGCCTTTGCGCTGTGTTTGTTTCTCGGTTATGGCTTTAGCTTTAGTGCCATGCAAACCAACACTATCACCGATGCGTTGCATCATGCCTTTGGCGTGGACCGATTTTATACCGGTTTGGTTATCACCTTAGTCACAGGCAGTATCATCGCCGGCGGCTTTAAGGCCATTGCCCGTTTCGCAGAGCGGGTGGTGCCGCTAATGGGGTTAGTTTTTGTGTTTAGCGCAGTGGTAGTGACGATGGTCAGTTTTGAACGGGTGCCGGCGATGCTCAATGATATTTTGCACAGTGCGTTCGGCCTGCAAGAAGCGGGAGCTGGGGCGCTCGGAGCGGCGATTAAAAATGGCATTCAGCGCGGCCTTTATTCCAATGAGGCTGGAGCCGGGAGTGTTCCCCACGCAGCGGGTGCGGCAACACCAACACCGAATCACCCAGCCACACAAGGGTATATACAAATGCTAGGGGTGTTTTTCGACACCATAGTGCTATGCAGCTGCACGGCGGTGATTATATTACTGGCGGATATCCCCATCAGCGGCGATATGGAGGGCATTCGCCTCACCCAGGATGCCATGACCGCGCATATGGCCGATGCCGGTGTGTATTTTGTTGCGGCGGCAATCACCTTGTTTGCATTTACCTCAGTGGTGGCAAACTTCGCCTATGCCGAGAGCAACTTGCACCTTTTTGCACTGGATAATCGTATGGGCAGAGGCCTGTACATGCTCAGTTATCTAGCGATGATGTTATGGGGAGCCAGTGCCAAGCTTGAGCAAGTATGGAGTTTAGCAGATATGGCCTTAGGCTTGATGACATTGGTCAATATCGTCGCGATTGTGCAGCTTACGCCGACAATTAAACGCGTTACATCAGACTACCACCGCCAGCGTAAGCAGGGTAAAGCTCCTGAATTTTGCGTAGCAAAGGTCAAGATACAGGGGCAAACAGAGTCAGGAATTTGGCAAGAGAAAAGTATAGATAACTGAGCTAAAAGCATTTTACGTTATTCATGGCAATTTTTGTTACACTCACGGCTTTGATGACTGTCGCCGTTAAGGTGTTAAGGAAAACCATGAGTAAACTACGAATTAGTCGTGATAGTGGCTATGCAGATAGAGCTAGAAAGTACACGGTTATGTGTGAAGGTAAGGCGTTGGGTAAAATTGGTAATGGCGAAAGTGTTGAGTTTGATGTGCCACCAGGCGAAAAAGAAGTTTATTTAAAAGTGGACTGGTGCCGCTCTAATAAAGTGCGTATTAACGTACCAGCAGAAGGGACGGCGCAGCTAAGCGGAGGTTCAAACTTACGTGGTCCGCGAATTATGCTCGCCATTGTTTATGTACTTTTTAAGCCGCATGATTACCTGTGGCTAACTGCGCAAGCAGACTAGCCGTTCAACCTTCCTCTGTTTTAGGTGGTGATGGCTAGCGCTGTCACTACTTAATAGGGCGATGATTAAAAACGCCGTTCAGACCTAGGTTTTTGTCGATAAATTTCATTCAGATTAATTAAAACTACTGTTAATGAAATTCACTGCTCATCGGATGTTTTTGAGTTTATTCTAAGCTGGCAACATGCAACCCCAACCCATAAAACGAGCGCTGTAGGCTCATTTTACAACATGGAGCGGGTTACTTTTTAAGCATAAGAGGCAGCGATGAAGCAAATACTCATTACACTCATGATTTTATTCAGCACCAGTACACTGGCTGAAGGCCAACTGACCAAAAACAAACAACTGGTCATCGATTTTTATACCGATGTGGTACTAGCTGAAGACGCGACACATATCGATAAGTACCTAGGTCCGCGCTATATTCAACACAACCCCATGGTCGCAGATGGTAAAGAAGGCCTGCGGGCGTTATTGCGCAGCTTGCCTAAACGAGATAAAAGCGCCGGACCCAGTGGTGAAATAGTGCGGGTGATAGCTGAGGGCGACTTGGTGGTATTACACGTTAAAAGTTACCATTGGCCGCAGCCGAATGGCGGTGCCATTGTTGATATATTTCGTGTGGAAAATGGCAAAATTGTTGAGCACTGGGATGTCATTCAAGCCATTCCTGAGCAAGCCAAAAATACTAATACCATGTTTTAGCTTTACCATTGAGCAGCGCAACCCGAGGCCTTATTATACTGCCTCAGATTGTGGCTCGGGCTCTTTCCAACGATTGACTGCTTTTAAACCAACTTCAAAACCGAGGCGATAGTCCTCTTCTAAAGTCTCGATGCTTGAGCCTAACACCATAGATTGTAATGGCCGAGTTGGGGCTATTTGAACCACGTTAACACCTTCAGGTGGTGACCTCATAAACTCAACAGCCTCGGCGTAGCGCTGTTGATAGTGATGATAAATTTCAAACATCCGTGGCGATTGGTTTATGCGCCTCATAATAGGTTTAAGCCTCTCCAACACCGGCATCTTGCCATCATCATGAGCTTCAACTGTGCGGATCACCCAAATGGTTTTCGCGCCTTTTTCATGAGCCCACCGCACCGGCAGGGGGTCGGCAACGCCGCCATCCATCATGCCATGGCCTTCGACTTTTACGCCGGGGCGATACAGAAATGGAATAGCGCTTGAGGCCTTTAGGTGCGCAAACATATTCTCATGCCAAGTATGTAAGTAATGCGGCTCAAACGAGTCGTAGTGGCTAGCCACCGCATAAAAATTACTCTCTGGGGTGAGGTTATTAGGCTCAGTGGGGAAGCGCACCTTGCCGTTGTGCTCAACTTGATGAAAATACCAGTCTAGGTCAATGACGTTACCACCGGTGAAAAACCGGGCCGGTCGAAAAAACTGTTGCTCTGTGGTGAGGTGCTCAATCGCTGTTTGTGCATATTGGCGTGCCCGAGCACAGTAAGCTGCGAGATTTTGGGCGCCTGCAGAAACGCCGACTTTTAAATCGAAGGGCGCAAATTTCTTTTCTAGGAAAGCATCGAGTACGCCGGCGGTAAAAATGCCTTTTTGTCCACCGCCTTCGGCGATGAGTGCGGAGCGTATATGTGTTGTCATATTGTACTCTTCTATTAATTATTAATGTGTGAAGAGGTACACATTTCACCAAAACCAATTACGTGCAGAGGTTTTCGCCGTCAGCTTTGGTCAATTGTGTTTCATCCCCCACTGAATGTGGAATATTAGCTGTATTATGGGCGATAGCGATGAATTTCAAGTTAATCAACAATAATAGCGGCTAAAAGTTGTTCGCCCATTTGTGTTAACAGGGCTTCGTCTGGCTGTGTAAACGCATAGGTGCGCATGCCGTAAATACCCATGGCCAAAAAGCGCGCTAGCTTCATCGCGTCATCTTGGTTCACGGCTTCACCTTGGTGCTGAGCGCGGCGAATTTGCGCAGCTAAGTTCTGCTCTAATTGCTTGAGGTTTTGTGCAATAATATTGGCCACTTCCGGGTCTTGGCCTTCTATTTCATTTAAAGAGCGGGTGAGTAAACATACCTTCGCACAGGTCTTTTGCATGCACTCAGTGACCGTGTTGGCGATAAATTCACGCAAACTATCAACAACCGGGCGTTGGGCGTTAAAAATGGTGTCGAACGCTTGTTGTTTTTGCTGATGGTAGTGACTCACCGCCTCGATAAACAGACCTTTTTTACTGCCAAATGCGCAATAGATAGAGCCTGGATGCAACCCCGTTGCTTGGGTTAGTTTTTGCATACTGGCTTTGCTGTAACCATGCTCCATAAAGGTTTGCATGGCTTGTTGTAAAACGTGGGCTCGGTCAAATTCGGCGCTGCGCATAAAAACGACATGATGCTGCTAACTAAGATAACGAACATGGTACCATTTATTTTCAATATTTACTTGAATTAGCATTCAACAATCCATACGTTGAATATACATTCAAAAAAATAAATATGCTTTATATGACCGATCTTCTTTTACAACCTTATGCATTAAATGACGAACTGACTCTTAAAAATCGTATTCTTATGGCGCCGCTTACGCGCTGTATGGCGGATGATAATCTCGTACCAACGGAAAAAATGGCGGCCTATTATGCTCGTCGCGCTGATGCTGGGTTGATCATTAGTGAAGCCACGATTATTCGCCCTGATGCCCAGGGCTATCCGAATGTCCCGGGTATATTCACCAGTGAGCAAATACAAGGTTGGCGCAATGTCACTGAGCAAGTGCATGAGCAAGGAGGCAAGATATTTTGCCAACTATGGCATGTTGGCCGTGTCGCTCATCCACACTTTTTTGCAGGAGATGTGCTCGGTGCCAGTGCGATTGGTATCGAAGGCACTGTGCCGCGCATGCGTGAATTAAGTTACCAAACACCAAAAGCCGCGAGTGAGGCGCAAATCGAACAGCTTGTGGCTGATTATGCTAAAGCGGCAGAAAACGCGATAGAGGCTGGTTTTGACGGCGTTGAGATCCATGGTGCCAATGGCTACCTGATTGATCAATTCCTGCACCACAGTAGCAACCAACGCAACGACAACTATGGCGGCAATGCTGCCAATCGCGCACGTTTTGCACTTGAGGTGGTCGACGCTGTCGTCGCGCGTGTGGGGGCTGCGAAAGTGGGTTTACGGTTATCCCCTGGGGCGTACTTCCTGCTCGATGAGGGCGATGAGCAAGATACCGCCGTGTTCGATTATTTACTGGAGCAGCTTAATCATCGAAATCTTGCGTATCTGCACTTGGGTATTTTCGATGACAGCATGCGTTTCCCTTATCTTGGTGGCAACGGCAGTGCCTCGCAATATCTACGTAAACATTATAACGGGAACTTGGTAGGTGTTGGCAGTTATACGCCGGAGCAAGGCGCTGAGGCAATCAGTAATGAAGAGTTCGATTTACTAGCCTTAGGTCGTCCTTTTATTGCTAACCCTGATTTGGTCGCCAAAGTGAAAGCGCAAAAACCACTCACGCCATACACTGATGATATGTTGGCTGAACTTTACTAAAAAGGCTGCGCTAGCTTTGCAGTGCCGCTATATTTTTGGTGGTGAGCGAAGAAAATGCAAAAATATGACCCTTGTCATGAATTTGCAATTTTGGCGCTTTACTATGAGTGGCAAGTAATGACGTATGTGTTGCTTGAACTCTGATTAGACCCCGACTTAGCCGCTGATAACAGCGGCTTTTTTTTGTGCCGATTTTTGCACATGTAAATCACATATCGAGTAGACATTCACGGGCAGGCTAGGGCGGCGCTTATCGCTGATGTTGAACTCATTTTCAGCGGAGAGCAAATTACACTGCAACTGCGATAGGGTTTCTTGAAGCACGAAGTTGTCTAATTCATGGTCAATGGCGGTGTACCATAACACGTACTGTTGGCCTTGGTAGCGCACACTGATGTCCTGCCATAAGCGCTCCGGAGGCTCGCCAAAAACAGGGTGCTCTGTGGTCATGGGGGCAAAGTAAAAGTGTCCGCTGCTGTCTGTTTTCGCGCGGCTAACGAATTGCTGATCGCCCACCGATAAGGTGCGGGTAATTTCGACATTGGCCAGCTCAGAGCCGCCCAAAGCAAGCTTCCCCTTCACTTGCGGGGATAGGGTTTGAGATTGGGTCACTAAATCAGAGATAAGTGGGCGATGTTGCCCAAAATCACCAAGCAGCGTCACTGAGCAAGCAAGTAAGCCGGCACAAAAAAGGCTGAAAGCAATCAATCGCATTGGCACGCTCCTGTGTGCTAATTCATTCCATTGTGGTTATAACTTAATCTATGTTCCTAAAATATGCAAATTCAAGATGTTACCGAATATTTTGCTATTAACTTAGGTGCAACAATGAAGCCGCTTAACAATAACCAATAAGGTGAAAATACACTGTGATGTCAACCTAGTGCCCGTCATTAAAATTGCGTACACTGGCTATCTAGGCATTCCAATAATACCGATAACGCATGCTGCATATAATACAGTCAAACCGTATGGAGATTCTCAGCGCCCAGCTCTGTGCGTTGCTGGCTAATACCAGCAGTTCTAATATTTTCCACAAAGAACAAGTATTGGTGCATTCTCCAGGAATGTCACAATGGTTGAAGCTTGAGCTTACAGCGCAGTTAGGCGTATGTGCACAGGTCGATTTTCCATTACCTTCGAGTTTTATCTGGTCTTTGTACCAGCAAGCTTTGCCTGATGTTCCGCCAGAGTCGTCGTTTAACAAAGCCAATATGACATGGAAGCTCTACGAACTGTTGCCGCAAAAATTAACACAGGCTCATTACCAACCCCTGATGCGCTACCTTGAAGGTGACGATGATGGTCACAAACGCTATGCCCTGTGTGAAAAAATTGCTGATGTGTTCGACCATTATCTAATGTATCGACCACAGTGGTTGGCTAGTTGGCAAGCGGGCGAAGACCAACTAGATGACGTTGATATTAGCCATGCACCTTGGCAGCCCGATCTTTGGCGCGCTTTAGTTGCACGTGTTCAAGAGCTGGAGCAAAGCCCATATCATCGCGCTAATATGCACCAAGGATTACTGGATGCACTGGCGGCGGGGCAGTTGCAACTGCCGCCACGTATTTGCTTGTTTGGTATCTCCGCTTTGGCGCAATCGCAGCTAGCGATCTTTCAGGCGCTCAGTGAGCACACGGATGTGTTGATATTTCTGTTCAACCCCAGTGAACATTATTGGGGCGATATCGTTGATGAGAAAACGCTGGCTAAAATACACACTCAATATCAACGTAAGCCTAATGTCGACGCGGCTGAATCTGAGCAACAATATTTTATCGTCGGTAATCCATTATTGGCATCATGGGGTAAGCTTGGCCGCGATTACCTAGAGCAACTGCTGCAATTAGATGGCAAGTGGCTGGATGGTTTCGATGATGAATTTGCGCCGCATTTATTGGGTCGTCTACAGCAAGAGGTATATGAATTAGCTTTCAAAGGAGAAAGCCTAGCGCAAGACCCACACTGGTTTATCAGTGAGCAGGGCAAGATAGCATTGGCGCAACAAGATCACTCCCTGTTAATAAGTAATTGCCACACGGCTTTGCGTGAAGTGGAGTGTTTACACGACCATCTACTTGCTGAGTTTGCCCGCGATCCAACCCTAACACCCAAAGATATCATTGTGATGATGCCTGATGTCGGGCAGTACAGCGCCTTTATTGAAGCGGTGTTTGGTGGCGCTAAAGGCGAGCGCCATATTCCCTATGCCATTGCCGACTTATCCATTGCCCAAGAGCAGCCTATTGTTAATGCCTTGGTGAGCTTGGTGAATCTACCATTTAGCCGCTTTGGTGTCAGTGAATTGATGGATTTATTATACATTGAGGCCATTAGCCAGCATTTCGGCTTCGTCGCCAGCGAACTCGAACAGTGCCAAGTGTGGCTTGAGCAAGTCGGGGTGAAGTGGGGAATTGATGGCGCGCACAAACAAGAATTCAACCTGCCAAGTATTGATCTCAACACCTGGCGTTTGGGAATAAAGCGATTATTGTTAGGCATCGCGGCCACCGATGCGCCTTATCATGGGGTTTATCCGGCTGACGCAGTTGAGGGCATGGCCAGTGATACATTGAGCAAACTCTTGGCCTTTATCAATGTGTTGTTGCAGGCCAAGCAGGCACTTAGTGGTGATGCAAGCTTATTGGATAAGTGTACCAGCTTGCGCGCAATTGCCAGTGAAGTGATGGCAGTAGAGCATTTAAGTGCCGCAGACTTAGCCTTGTTAGATGGCCTCTATAGTGACATTGAAAAGCACTATGATAATGGTGACTATCAAGGGCTCATCTCGGCACGGATCTTCGCCACCTTGATTCAACAAGGTGTCGAACAAAAAGGCGTGGGGCAGCGGTTTTTAATCGGTAAAGTTAACTTTTGTACGCTGATGCCGATGCGCGCCGTGCCCTTTAAAAAGGTCTGTATCTTGGGGTTGAACGATGCCGATTACCCACGCAGTGTACAGCCTATTGGTTTTGACCTGGTGCCTTACAGCCAGCGACGCAAAGGCGATCGCTCACGTCGCCTAGACGACCGCTATTTATTTTTAGAGGCCTTGCTGAGCGCCAGAGATAGCCTATATCTTAGTTATATCGGTCGCTCTAGCCGCGATAACAGTCCCCGTATGCCCTCGGTATTAGTCAGTGAGCTGTGTGAATATTTAGACCGCAGCTTTTGCTGGCAAGACAGCGATGATACGTTCACAAGCCGATTAGTGATGCAGCATCATCTGCAGCCGTTTCATCCGCAGTATTATCAAAAGGACAGCCGTTGGCAAAGCTTTAATCCGGTGTGGGCCTTGCCGTTAACAGCCGCACAAGAGCAAAAACAACAGCTTCAGCCTTTGGCTGTCACAGCGCCACAACTGTGCGAGCTCGATACTTTGATGCAGTGTGTTACTCGCCCACAACGTTATTTTTATCAACAAGTACTTGGGGTGCGCATAGATGGCATTGATGCACACGATGAAGATATCGAGCATTTCGATTTAGATGCCTTATCGCGTTATCAATTGCTCGATGAGCTGCTCGAAGGACAATTGCACGGTAGCGCTCCGAGTGACGAGGAAATTATCCAGCGCGGGGTGCTGCCCCAAGGTGTGTTATCGACATTGACCTTGCAGCAACTGCGTAGTCGTATCAGCCCACTGGCAGAGCAGGTTCAGCTGCGTACGCAAGGGCAAATGGCGCAAATGCTGGAAGTGGATATCACGGTTTCTGGAGTGCGCCTGCAAGGTTGGTTAGCGCACCTCTATGGCAGTCAACAGGTGTTTTATCGCAGCGCCAGTATTAAAGCGAAGGATAGGATCCAAGGGTTTATTTATCACTTACTCGCGCAGCTGTGTGGGGAGGCGGTCACCACCGTGGTGATGGGCTTAGACGAACAAGTGTCTTTTGCCCCGATGAATGCTGAGCGTGCCGAACAATTATTAGAGCCTTGGCTAGAACTCTTTACTAGCAGCCATCAAAGCAGTGTGGCATTTTTCCCCGCCAGTGCCTGGGAATGGATACAAAGCCAAGATATGAATAAAGCCAATATTAAGTTCGTCGGCAGCCCGTATGTGGGTGTCGCCGAGCGCAGTGACCCTTACATCGCCACTGACTTTGCCGACCTTTTTCAGTGCGAGCAGGAATTCTGTGACTGGAGTACGCGATTGTTGCAACCCATAGCGCAATTAGGCGAGGAGCAACGCTATGCAGACGCTTAACCCTGTCACCCTTGCCTTTGATGGACAACAGCTTATTGAGGCCAGTGCCGGAACCGGTAAAACCTATACCATCACCGGGTTGTATTTACGCTACTTGTTGGGTCTGTATGAAGATGCCCAGGGCAACCAAGGCGAGCCGCTGACGGTGGAGCAAATATTGGTGGTGACCTTTACCGAGGCCGCCACCAGTGAAATCAAAGACCGGGTGCGCTCGCGCATTAGCATGGCAAAAAACATGCTGCTAGGGGAGCACAGCAGCGATGAGCTCTTGCGTGACTTGATAGCGCAGCTTGACGACCGTCAACAGGCATTTAATCGTCTGGATATGGCGGCGAAATCCTTGGATGAAAGCGCCATTTACACCATTCATGGATTTTGTCAGCGCATGCTTAAACAACATGCGTTTGAATCGAACATGGCCTTTAATTTGCGCTTCACCCTGGATGAGAGTGAGCTGCATGAGCAGGCGGTGTTCGATTTTTGGCGACAGTTTGTGTATCCGCTGCGTGCAGAGCAAGCGCAGGCGGTCCTCGCTCATTACAGCTCGCCACATAGCCTGCTAAAAGAGCTGCGTGCGCTCATTAATCGCGAACAGCTGCAGTTACAACCACACATTGATGACCCTGAGGCTGAGCTGACCCAATTGTGGCAATGCCAAAGCGAATACCTTAAGGCTTTGCCCCAGTTCAAACAGGCACTGCGCGAGGGCGATTTTTTCAATGCCATTGCCGCCAGCGATATCAAAGGCAATGCCAAACCTAAGCATAAAAGTAATTTGGCGGGCTTGGCAGCGTTTAGCGACAATGATGACACCCAGTTGAGTTTAGGTGCGGCCAAGCACTCCTTTAGCTTATGGAGTGCGCAAAGCCTTGAGGACCCCAGCATTTACAAGAAAAATGGCCAACCCTTTTCTCACCCTTTGGTGGTGGAATTTGAACGTATGGCGCAGCTTAGCCAAGGCCTGGGTGAGCGCCTTGCGCAGGTGATATGTGTCTTGGCGCTCGCCTATGTGCGCCGCCATGTGCAGAGCAACAAAGCACGCACCGGCATTATCGCCCCCGATGACCTGCTTAGTCAGCTCTATGATGCGTTGCACAATGACAGCGACAACCAGCTGCAACAGCAAATTCGCCGCCAATACCCAGTGGCGATGATCGATGAGTTCCAAGACACCGATCCCATTCAGTATGGTATTTTCAGCACTATTTATCGTCCCAGCGATGAACAGTTCACTAACCTCACCATGATAGGGGATCCCAAGCAGGCCATTTATGGCTTTCGTGGCGCCGATATTTTTACCTACATCGATGCCAAGCAACAACTGAGCGCGCAGCAGCAATATACCTTGGCAAAAAACTTCCGCTCGGCGACGCCATTAGTGGAAAGTGTCAATAACTTATTCAGCAGTCACCCGCAGAGCTTTATCTTTAACGATGCCATTCCCTATCAAGAAGTGGAAGCGAATGGCAAGGATAAAGCGCTGTTATATAAAGGCGAGGCGCTCGGTGCCATGGATTTTGTCTTTTACGGCAGCGGTGCTGAGGTGTTATCGAAAGAGCAAGGACAAAGCGCCTTGGCCGAGGCATTTGCAAAGCGGGTTCACTTTTTGTTGGCTGCGGCGCAACAAGGAGACTTGCTGCTAGGTGAGACGCCCCCGTGTGCCGGCGATTTTTGCATCTTGGTACGCGACAGGGGTGAAGCGGCACTGATGAAAAAGGCGCTTACTCGCCAAGGTGTTGCCAGTGTTTATCTAGCCCGCGAAAGTGTGTTTAAGCAACCGCTGGCGCAACACCTTTACCGCTTATTGGCGATTATACACGGTCCCTATGATGAGCGCGCACTGCGCGGCTTGCTGGCGGGGCCATTTTATAACTTCAATAGCGCCCAACTGCTGGCACTGAGCGATGATGCCGAGCAGTGGCAGCAACAATTGCAGCACTTCGCTGAGCTCAAGCGGCGTTGGTACCGCGACGGCGCGTTGGCAATGCTCGAGCAGCTGTTATGGCAAAATCAATTACCGCAAGTATGGGCCGAGCAAGGGTGGGATGTTGAGCGCCTATTAACGGATTTTCGTCATCTCGGTGAAATTCTCCAACATAAGCAACTTGAACTGGATGGCACGGCGCGGTTGCTGAAGTATTTTCACCAGCAATTGACCCGTGATAGCAGTGAGGGTGACAGCGCCCAACTGCGTTTGGAGTCCGATGCCCAGCTGGTGCAAATCGTGACCATGCATGCTTCTAAAGGGTTAGAATACCCCATTGTGTTTATGCCGTTTGCGGTCAATTTCCGCAGCGCCAGCGCCGCTTATTATCACCACCAAGGGCAGCTGTACTTAGATTTATCTAAACAACAAGAGAACCTTGCGCGCGCCGAGCGTGAGCGCTTAGCCGAGGACTTAAGGTTATTGTATGTGGCCTTGACCCGGCCCATCTATCATTGTGCTTTAGGGCTTTATAATTTGGGTAAGCATAAACGCTCGCAACTGCTGCAAAGCGCGCTAGGGTACTTGTTGTTTCCGGGCGCTGAGGGCACGGAGAATGTTCGTGAGCTGCTGCAGGCTCGACTCGCGCCTTACCCGGACATGAGTTTAACCGATGCTGATCATTATCAATCGGGTGAGAATCTGGTGCAGGAAAACGCGGTCGTTGAGCGCGATGTGCGCGCCCAGCAGGCGGTTATTGAGCGCAACTGGCGGGCCACCAGCTTTAGCGCCTTGAGCTTCAAGCACAGTGATTATCATGGTACCAGCCACAGTGGCGGTGATGATGAGGATCACCGTTTGCAGCAAAGTTTAGTGCTTAAGCAGGCCCTCCCGGTGGCGCAGCTAACGGCTTATGATTTCCCCAAAGGCCCGGGGCCTGGCAGTGCACTGCACGATATTCTCGAGCAAATCTCTTTTCGCGGCGTGCTCGCCGGCGAGACGCAGGCCATGGAAGAGCTTGAGCAAGTGATCACCTATACCCTGCATAAATACGCACTGGATGAGAGCTGGCACGCGCTGCTATGCAGCTGGATGGCGGCGATTATGCGCTGCCCCATACTCGAGTCAGGGCTTTATTTGGGGCAGTTACAAAGCGATGATTGTTTAGTGGAGATGGAGTTTCATCTCGCGCTCAATGAGCTTGATGCCCAACATTTTAATGCCACCATGATAAGCCTGTTTGGCTATGACTTTGGTCTTGATTTTGAACGTGTTAAAGGCGTGCTAAAAGGCTTTATTGATTTAATCTTTTGCTATCAGGGGCGCTATTACGTGCTTGATTACAAATCGAATTACCTCGGTGAGAGCGCCGATGATTATAACGATGAAGCCTTAACGCACGCCATGAATGCCCATAGCTATCATGTCCAAGGGGCGATTTATATGGTGGCATTGCACCGCTTGCTGGCGGCGCGATTGCCTGATTATGACCCCACTAAGCACCTAGGTGGCATGGTGTATACTTTTTTACGAGCGATGCCCGAGGGACACGGAGTGTACTATCGGCCATTCAGTGTTGCTGAAATCGACACCTTAGACGGGCTTTTCGCCAAAGGAGCGCACTATGCTTGAGGTACTGTTAGAACAGCGTAAAGTGCGTACCGTGGATGTCGAGTTGGCGGCGTTACTCGTCGATGAACAGCAACCGCCTTACAGCGAGGGGTTTTATATTATCCTGCTGTTGCTCAAAGCTATGCATGAGCAGCATACCTGCTTAGATTTGCACAGTGTGAACTGGGACAACCCCTTTGAGCTCGATACCCGCGCGCCAGTGCCCGCGTTTTTTGCGCCTGACTTCGATGCCCTCGGCTGCCTTAATGCCTTGCCGTGTACTGGGGCTGAAAAACCGCTGCGCATACATGGGCAGCGCGTCTATCTGGCGCGCTATGATGGCTACGAAGCGCAGTTAACCGCGCGCTTTTTGCAGTTAGCTAAGCAGCCTTTGGAGCTTGACTTGCCGGCGCTCAAAGCGCTGTTGGCGCATTACTTTAACAATCAAAACAGCGAACCTGATTGGCAAAAAGTGGCCTGTGCTCTGGCGGCCACCAGTAAGTTTTGTGTGATCACCGGCGGTCCGGGGACAGGTAAAACTACTACGGTGACGCGTTTGTTAGCGATTTTACAATCGCTCTATGCCCAAGCCCCTTTGCACATTGAACTGGTTGCTCCAACCGGCAAAGCAGCAGCACGCCTAAGCGAGTCTATTCAAGGAGCAAAAGGCGACTTAGCCGAGACCGACCAAGCGGTATTAGAGAGTATTCCCGAGCAAGCGCAAACCCTGCATCGGTTGTTAGGTACGGTGCCCATGTCCAATCATTTTCGCCATCATCGGGGTAATCCGGTGCATGCCGATTTAGTGATTGTCGACGAAGCGTCCATGGTCGATATTAGCCTGATGAGCAAATTGGTAGACGCCTTAGCACCGCATACTCGATTGATTTTATTGGGCGATAAAGACCAGCTGAGCTCGGTGGACACGGGCAATATCATGGCTGATATTTGCAGTGAATGTGCCCTTGGCCAACTGCCGCACTACAGTGACCAGCGCGCCGAGCAACTTGGCTATTTATGCGGTGAGCATTCTTATCACAGTGGCCAGCAATCACCTTATGCGTTAACCGATCATGTTGCCTTTTTGCAGCACAGCTATCGCTTCGATGGCGACAGCGGCATAGGCCAACTGGCGTATGCAATTAACACAGCCGATAGCAAAAAAGCACGATACCTGCTGCAAAGCCGCGCCAGTGATATTAGTTATTACCCTTTGGATGAGGGGTTTTACAGCACACTCATTGCCCGCTGCGCCGAGCAGTACAGCCACTACTTAGCATTGATTGCAGCCGGGGCAACGCCCGCACAGGTGCATGACGCATTTGCTCGTTTCCAGTTACTTGCCGCACTGCGAGAGGGGCCCTTTGGTGTGCATGCGCTTAACCAACGCATTGAACATCACCTCGCTCAGCAAGGGGAAATCAATGTGCAGCAGCGCTTTTATATCGGTATGCCGTTGATGATCACTCAGAACGACTATCAGCTTAACCTGTTTAACGGTGATATTGGCATTATTATGGCGGATGACAACGGCGAGCCTCAGGCCGTTTTTATGGGCGCGCAGGGCGAGGCCAGGGCATTCTATCCGGGGCGTTTACCGCAATTTGATAAAGTCTTTGCTATGACCATTCACAAGTCACAAGGCTCTGAGTTTGCCCATACCGCCATGGCGCTGCCGCCGCTGCATCGGGGCGGCCAAGGACTTAATCGCCAATTGGTGTATACCGGTGTGACCCGTGCCAAGGCGCATATTGAATTGATCTGTGATGCGCGCACTTTGGCTCATGCCATCGCCACGCCAGTGCGCCGGGCATCGGGGTTGTATCAGCGTTTATGTGAGTGTTAGCGATGTGGTTTTATGTCATTTTAGCGGTGGTGCTTATTAAAACCTCTTTATTGGGGTTAGGTGTGGTTTCCATGGCCATTGCGCTGTGCGCATGGCTACTGCTGCGCTTGGGAGTGGTGGCTATTCATCCGAGTATGAAGCGAGGGTTTAGGCGGTTATTTAAAGTCGCGTTTCTTTTGCATCTTAGCGTTTATGTGGCGCTAATACTCAAGCTGCTGCTGATCGACTCCTTCGACGATATCCCGGCCTTTATTGTCGGCCACTTACTGATACACCACCTGATGTCAGCCGTCATCGGCGCCACGGTGATCTTTATGCTTATCCGGCGCTACTTTTATTACAAGGGCTTACATAAGAGCACGAGTTAAGCCAGCGACTCCTAGTTTTTAATGGCAATAGCGCAAATAGGAACAAAAGGAGAGAACTATGGCTATCGATACAGGACTCGTTGGCTCGGTAATTAATGCCTTGCCATTGGATCGCATGATAGGGGGGCCATTGCATGCAATGATCACCGCCCAAGTACAGGCAAGTCGGACTTACGCCGAATTTTTGATGACCGTGTGCATTAAAGATGGCAAGGCGGTGAACGTTGAGTTCGAATACGATGAAACCCAAGTGGATACCGAAGGTAACTTCAAGGGCACCATACGTAAAACCATGCGGGTGCCGTTACTTGCAGCGATCACCCACCCCAATATTTGTGTCGAAGAAGGGTCAATTGACTTTGAACTGGAAGTGACACAATCAGAAGAAAGCCACAGCGAAACCAGTGGTGAGGGTGGCTTTGAGGCAAAAATGGGCTGGGGTCCATTCTCGGTTAAAGTGCATGGCAAGGTGTCTCATAAGTCCGAGCAAACCCGTAAAACCGACACCCGAGCTAAATATTCAATTCATACCGCAGTAAAACGCCAAGGGCCGCCTGAAGCATTAATGCGGGTTATTGATTTTCTCACCGATGCGGCTACCAAGCCCGTGGTTATTGGCGAGGGTAAACCGTCTGCTACTGATGCCTTACCTGCGGACACGAAAGCTGAAATCGCACCGCCTTCTGATAAAGATGGTAAAAAGGATGGCGGCTAAGGTGAAGCTAAAAAGTGCTTGGCGGCGGTGTTGGCAGGCTATCAGTACATTATGGCCAATACCAAGTCGTTATTGGTCTACGAACTGTCACACCAAACAGGCCAATGTGGTGCTGTTACATTCCGAGCACTCTGGGCGCGCAGGTGATACGCGCGCCTATGTTAACGTGCAGCTGCATGCTCAAAGTCATTTTCTCAACACTGAGCTATTACAGCGGCTGCGCACTCCCAATGTCATTGATAGTAAGGACTTATGATGTTTGGCAAAGAAAAGATGAATGCGCAAATGCTCACCGATATCACTCGGGGGATCCACCATGCGGTGAACACCACCGGGACCATGATATCGCAACAATATGTGATGCAATTGCAGCAGTTCTTCGATACTCAAGAGGATGGCTCGCTAGCGGCGAAAATGGTGAAAGTGCAAGTCGACGAGCAACACGATATGTATGTGCCGCTTATTGCTTTAGTACAGCCGCAAGGCATAGCCTTAGACAAAATGCGTTTTGATATGTCGATTCAAATCAGTGAAAGCGAGTTGAAACGGGCGACGCACCAAGTGGACGGTTTCAATGCTGAGCGAGTGGCGTTCAAGGTGAACCTTTCGCCGAAAACCAGCGACAGTAACCGGCGGCGAACCGATATTGTTGATGTGGAGATGCAGTTTACGCGTTGTGAAGCACCAGAGGGAATGCATCGGCTCATTGAACAATACGCCAATATGATCCAACCCTTTAAAAACGGTGAGCCAGTGTCTGATGAGCCTAATTCTCCACCGGGGCAGGGACCATTAAAGAGCGCCGCTGCGAGTGAGCGCAAGCCCAATTTAGTACGCATGAATACCCATGCCACTGGCAATCTTGATGAGGGCGAGCGAGACGAGCCAAAAATATAGGCAAGTTAGGGGTTTTACTCTAAACTGAGCACAAGGTTAATAATAAAAAAGGTGCTAACACCATGAAAACCTTGGTTACCCAATTAAGTAATTACGCTCGTTATCATCGTGATAAACGTAATATATACACCCATTTTATCGGCATACCCTTAATCGTGTATGCCTTGCTGGTGCTGCTCTCCCGCCCGAGTTTTACCGTTTTAGCGCTCAGCCTCACTCCAGCTGTGTTGGTCGTGAGTATTACCTGCCTTTATTATTTAAAGCTATCCCTCAGGCTAGGCCTGCTAATGAGCGCATTGTTGGTGCTGGGTCTGCTCGGGGCTGCGCCCGTGGCGATGCTTAGCACGTGGCTGTGGCTGTCCATTGGTATCGGATTATTCGTCGTGGGCTGGGTATTTCAATTTGTCGGTCACTATTACGAAGGCAAAAAACCTGCCTTTGTGGATGATTTAATCGGCTTGGTTATTGGGCCCTTATTTGTTGTCGTTGAAGCCTTATTTTTAATGGGGCTTTGCAAAGAGCTGCAAGCGCAAATTGAACACCAAGCAGGAGCGATAAAATGAACTTAGATGGCAAACGGGTGTGGTTAAGCGGCGCATCATCGGGCATTGGTGAGGAGCTGGCTAAACAACTTGCGGCCAAAGGCGCTAAGCTGGTGTTATCGGCGCGCAACGAGCAAGCCCTTGAGCAGGTGAAAAATAGCTTGGTGGGGCAGGGACATGTTGTCTTACCTTTGGATTTGAGCGCCGCTGAGAGCCTACTCAAAGAGCTCCCCGAGCAGCTTGCAGCCATCGGTGATATTGATATTTTGATTAATAATGGTGGGGTGTCGCAACGTAGCTTATTTGCCGACACCGACTTTGCTACTTACCAGCAATTAATGGCGGTCAACTACTTTGGCACTGTGGCCCTCACTAAACTGGTGGTTGCGCAAATGCAGGCTCGAAAGCAGGGGATGATCGTGGCAATCAGCAGCGTCGCGGGCAAAGTCGGTTCTAAGTTTCGCTCCGGTTATTCCGGCTCCAAATATGCGGTGGTCGGCTTTATGGATTGCATTCGCGCCGAGCTTGCCGCTGACGGCATTCATTGCCTCACCGTGTGTCCTGGCTCGGTGCAAACCCGCATTGCTCATAACTCCTTGAACGGGAAAGGGGTGGCGCAAAATCAAAGTGAACAGTCGATTGAAAACGGTATGCCGGTGAGCGCCTGTGTGCAAGAAATCATCACCGCGATTGAAAAGCAAAAGCAAGAAGTGGTGATTGGCCAAGGCTTAAGTTATTGGGCACCCACCATCAAGCGTTTTTTCCCCAGGTTATTTAATCGCCTAACCGCCCGACTGGAGTATCGATAACACCGCGATGGCTGTTGGTTCAGGTAGCAACTATGTTAATATTGCGATCATTATTTCTTAATCGAGCAAGGCCATGGTCAGGCGTTCGAAGGCTGATGCCGAACAAACCCGCAGTGCTATCTTAGATGCCGCCGAGCATCAGTTTTACCAGCATGGTGTGTCACGGACCACCTTGGCACACATCGCCAGCGCCGCAGGCGTCACGCGCGGCGCAATCTATTGGCATTTTGACAACAAAGCCGATCTGTTCAACGCCATGTTAGACCGTATTCGTCTGCCGTTTCGACAAATGCTCAGTGAGCTGCAAAGTGCCAATGATCTGAGCGCTTTGGCGCAAATAAAAGACGTAATGCATCGCGCCTTGGTGATCGTGCAACAAGACCCCCAGTATCATCGCGTGCTAACGGTGGTGTTCCATCGCTGTGAGTATGTTGACGAGCTTAACCCCGCAGTACAACAACAAGAACAACTCAATCAAGAAGTGCAGGACACACTCACACTGGCGTTCGCCAGAGCATTGGAAAATGGTGAGCTTAACCCCGCTATTGAGCCGCGAGTCGCCGCAGCGGCGATGAACTCCCTCGTCGGTGGCCTTATCAGTAAATTCCTGCAACACCCAGGTTATATTGACCTTATCGAGCAAGCGCAAGCCCTCCTTGATACCTTGTTTTTAGGCATAAAAAAGCCGGACTAAAAAGTCCGGCTTTGGGGTTGGGTGCAGTTACTTTCGAACAAAGAGCTTTTGCACCACGAGATAAAACACGGGAACTAAAAAGATAGCCAAGAAGGTAGCACTGAGCATGCCGCCAAGTACGCCAATACCAATGGCATTGCGACTGGCCGAGCCGGCTCCGGAGCTTATCGCCAATGGCAAGACCCCGAGCGAGAACGCCAGAGAGGTCATGATGATGGGCCGTAAACGCAAGCGCACGGCTTCGAGCGTGGCGTTGATCACCGAACGACCTTGTTGCTGCAAGTCTTTGGCAAATTCGACGATGAGAATCGCGTTTTTAGATGCCAAGCCCATGGTGGTCAACAAGCCCACTTGGAAATACACGTCGTTCTGAAGACCGAACAAGAAGGCGGCACTGAGCGCCCCGATGATCCCCAGCGGCACCACCATAATCACCGAAAATGGAATAGCCCAGCTCTCGTAAAGAGCGGCTAAACATAAGAACACCACCAAAATCGACAAGGCATAGAGCATCGGCGCCTGGGAGCCAGACATTTTCTCTTGGTAAGAGGTGCCAGTCCATTCAAAGTCAATGCCCGGTGGCAATTGAGCAACCAGCTCGGCCATGGTTTGCATCGCCACGCCGGAGCTGTATCCCGGTGCTGGCTGACCTTGAATTTCCATGGCTGAGATGCCGTTGTAACGCTCTAAGCGTTGCGGGCCATACACCCAGCGGCTGGTGGCAAAGGTATCAAAGGACACCATTTCACCTTCATTATTGCGCACATACCAATGGCTTAAATCTTCCGGGGTCATGCGGTACTCGGCATCGGCTTGCACATAAACCTTTTTAACACGGCCTCGGTCGGTGAAGTCATTGACGTAACGTGAGCCCCAGCCAATAGACAACGCTTGGTTTATCTCGCTAATTGAGACTCCTAACGCTTGCGCTTTAAGCTGGTCGATATCCACCTGTAACTGCGCCGCATCTTCCATGCCGTTAGGGCGCACAGCCATCAGCTCAGGGCGCTGCGCCGCCATTCCTAACAGTTGATTACGGGCCTGCAGTAGCGCGTCATGGCCTAAGGCGCCCCTATCTTGCAAGAACAGGTTGAAGCCAGTGGCTTGTCCTAGCTCTTGAATAGGAGGCAAGTTAAAGGCAAAAATTTGCGCCTCTTTAATGGTAGAAAAATACCCCATCGCCCGACCGATAGTGGCCTGTACGCTTTGGCTGTCGTCGCGCTCACTCCAATCTTTAAGGCGCACAAAGGCAAGGCCGACGTTTTGTCCGCGTCCGGCAAAGCTAAAGCCGCTGACGGTGAACACCGAGCGTACTGAGTCTTCGCCATGATAATAATCGGCGACCTTAGTCATTATTTCTTCGGTACGCTCTTGGCTGGCACCACTTGGCAGCTGCACCATGGTTAAAAAGATACCTTGGTCCTCATCGGGCAAGAATGACGAGGGCAGACGGGCAAACATCAATGCCATCACTGCGATAATCGCGCCATATAATGCCATTGAGCGCACCGGACGCTTAAGCAGGCCACCTACTGCCCCTTGGTAACCGTCGTTAGAGCGATCAAAGGTACGGTTAAACCAGCCAAAGAAGCCGCCTTTTTCCAAATGATCGCCTTTGATGGGCTTCAAAATGGTGGCACACAGGGCCGGCGTGAAAATAATCGCCACCAACACCGATAACGCCATGGCCGAAACGATGGTAATAGAGAACTGCTTATAGATAGCCCCGGTCGCGCCGCCGAAAAAGGCCATCGGCACAAATACGGCAGAGAGCACCAAGCCTATGCCCACCAAGGCGCCGGTGATTTGTCCCATGGACTTGCGCGTTGCTTCCACAGGCCCCAAGCCTTCCTCGCTCATGACCCGCTCAACGTTCTCGACCACAACAATGGCATCATCCACCAACAAGCCGATGGCCAGCACCATACCAAACATGGTGAGGGTGTTTATCGAAAAGCCCATCGCCGACATAATGCCAAAGGTACCAAGCAAGACCACAGGAATCGCTAGGGTCGGAATTAAGGTGGCGCGGAAGTTCTGCAAGAACAAATACATCACCACAAACACTAACAGCACGGCTTCAAACAGTGTTTGTACCACCGAGCTAATAGAAAGCTCAACGAACGGCGTAGTGTCGTAGGGCACTTCAATCTTTAACCCTTCCGGGAAATAAGGCTTTAGTTCGTCAAGGCGAGCGCGCACCGCTTCAGCGGTATCGAGGGCATTGGCTCCGGTGGCCAACTCGATGGCGATCCCCGTTGCTTGCATGCCGTTATAGCGCGCCATAACGGAATAGTCTTCACCGCCGAGCTCAACGCGAGCCACATCTTTAAGCTGCACTCGTGAACCATCTTCGTTAACCCGTAATAGGATTTGGCCAAATTCTTCAGGGCTACTGAGGCGGCTTTGCGCGGTGATGGCGGCATTGTATTGCTGCCCGGGTAACGCCGGGGCGCCGCCGAGTTGTCCGGCTGTCACCTGATTATTTTGCACTTTAATGGCTGCGGTGACATCGGTGGGGGTCAGTTGATATTGGTTGAGCTTTTGCGCATCAAGCCAGATACGCATGGCATACTGGCTGCCAAATACGGTGACATTGCCCACCCCTGGGGTGCGGCTAATTGGGTCTTTAACATTAGAAACCACATAGTCGGCGATGTCTTCGCGGTTCATCGAGCCATCTTCGGAGATAAAGCCAATAACCATTAAGAAACTGCCATTAGACTTGGCCACCGAAACCCCTTGCTGCTGCACTTCTTGCGGTAACAGAGGAATTGCCCGTTGCAGTTTGTTTTGCACCTGAACCTGAGCAATATCGGGGTCAGTGCCGGTTTCAAAGGTGAGTGTCAGGCTGACATTGCCCACTGAATCACTTTGTGACGACATATACATGAGGTTGTCCAAGCCGTTCATGGCTTGCTCTATCACCTGAGTAATGGCGTTTTCAGCTGTTTGTGCGGTGGCACCAGGGTAGCTGGCATTAATGCTGACCGCCGGTGGCGCAACTTTAGGGTATTGCTCAACGGGCAGCTGTTTTACCGATAGCAGGCCCGCAAGCATGATCACGATGGCGATCACCCAAGCAAAAATAGGCCGGCCAATGAAAAAATTAGCCATAAATTATGCCCCCGTGTCCTGTTTTGCCACTGTCACTTTGCTACCGGGGCGAACCTTTTGCAGCCCGGCGACGATCACTTGGTCACCGGCTTGTAGACCGGAGTGGACTTGCCAGCTTTGGTTTATCTCTTGACCGAGCTCAACTACGCGAGTTTGCGCCGTGCCTTCTTTGCTGACCACCATCACTGTGGCCTCACCTTTGGGCGTGCGCACAATGGCTTTTTGCGGTACCAATAAGGCGTCATCATCTTGGCCGGTAGCTAACTGCGCTCGCACGAACATGCCTGGCAGCAATTCACCATTGGGGTTGGGGAACACTGCGCGCATGGTGACCATAGACGTTGATGGGTCAACGCTTACCTCGGAGAACTTCAGCTCACCCGAGAGCGCATACCAGTCGTTATTTTCTAATCTCAGTTTAACCTCGGGGTTTTGGCTGAGGTTGCCTTGGTGCATGGCACTGCGCAAAGAAGATAACTTGGAGGCGGCGCGCGTCATATCTACGTAAATAGGGTCAAGCTGGCGAATTATCGACAGCGCTGCGCTTTGATTGGCTGTCAGCAAGGCCCCTTCGGTAACACTAGAGCGACCAATCTGACCGTCAATGGGGGCGCGGATTTGGGTGTAATCAAGATTAATTTCGGCGCTCAGTACAGCGGCTTTGGCTGCTGCTAAATCGGCCTTTGCTTGTAGCAAGGTGGCTTCGGCATCATCATAGTCTTGCTGGCTGACCGATTTATTGCCTAATAAGCCTTTGATACGTTCGGCCTTCATGCCACTGTTGCGAACACTGGCTTGGGCTTTGGCGAGCGCCGCTTTGGCACTGGCAAGTTCAGCTTGGTAGGGAGCGGGGTCAATCCGATACAACACATCTCCTTTACTCACCATTTGTCCTTCTTCGAACAGTCGCGCCTGCAAAATACCGCTTACTTGAGGGCGGATCTCAGCTTGACGAAAATCGACCGTGCGGCCAACCAGCTCGGTGCTGAGGTCAATACTTTGTGGCGACAACGTTATGGCCTCGACTTCAACGGCAGCGGGGGCCGTTTGGGCTTGTTGTTGTGGTTGCTCCTGGCAACCACTTAAGCTAAGCGCCGCAAGTACTGTGACTGCGACCAGCGTTTTTACATTCATAACCTACCTTTAGCTGAACAATTTATTAAACCGACTAGAGCAGGAATATACATACATGAATGTATGTAAGCAAGGTAAACTATCTCGTTTACTTTTAAGGTGTTGATATAAAGCGTAAAAAAGTCTTTTTTGCGGAGGGGATAATACGCTAAATTAGGCTGGTAAGGGGCTGAGCCAAGCAACAAAAAAGGCCGCTCAATAGCGGCCTTTTTATTGTTCGCATCGTGCACTTATAGGCTGTAGCTCAGGTGCTGATAAAAGCGGGTGTTGATATCTTGGCGCTCTGGGTTCACCTGTAAGCTATTGCACAGCGCCTTGATCACGCTCTCGACTTGATTCATAAAGCGGCCATAGCCCATATCATGATGATCCTCAACGCCGGCAACAATCACAAAGTCAATGCTCTGTACCAAGTTGGCGGCATCAAAGAGCACATGACTTTGGGTTTCGCCTTTGCCGGGTTCAAAGCTGAGCTTTTCCAGTTCTTCATTGTGAGCGCTGGTGTCGATATCACGGTGGCGAATAAGCGGTGTGCGGCCATTGGCCACCATTGCGCGGCGCGGTAGGCGCTTGGCTTCACAGGCGCTGATAAATGCATCTTCAATGTGGCTATAAAAGTTTCCGTAATCCGTGGCGCTGGCATCCAATAGCTGCGTTTTTAACTGCCGTGTGAGTGGCAAAGTAAAACGCGCATAAGTCAGGTCGCGATGGCTGGGTAAGGGGCAGCCACGGGCTTCATAGCGCGGAGCCAATGCTCTAAGTTTATACCCGTAGCTCTCTTTATGCCCTTTGGCGCGGGCGAACAAATCATAGGTTAGGTGCTGATGGTCACGCACTTTCAACTTATTGGCATCGCCGGGAAGTTGCTCTTGCAGTGCACTTAGCACCTTGGCAACGCGGCGGTGAAAATCGGCAGAATGGGCACGAATGTCTTCACCTGTAGCGAGGAATAGCAACCGTACTTTGCGTGCTCGGCTTTCGCAGCAGCCATGTAGCTGATGAGCCTCGTGATATCGCGGATTATAAAAGAACAGCTGCTGCCGTTGAGTCTCTAAGCAATATGCCTCTTCATGAAAGCGCACAATGGGCAGCTTGTCGTTGACGAGCATATGCACATTGTAGAGCTCGGAGTCGTCACATAACGCGAACAGTTGTCGGGCAACGCGCTGATATGCGCTGCGATAATCGCTAAAGCAGGCGTAAAAATCATCATCCGGTTTAAACTCGGCGAGAATATACTGGTTGGCGCGAGCATTGGTCGGTATATAAACGCGATGTTGATTCTGTGAAGCCATGGTTATTCCTTGTTCCTAGGTTTGTTAAACTCGCCTCAAGTGTAGGGCAGATAAATGTCAGCGATGTTGCGCTAGATTAAACTTTTATGACTTTTTCAACAGCTCAACGCTTAGGCGCACAAAGTCTGAAGAGGTGAGTATGCCGAGCAGTTTTTGCTCCTCAACCACCGGCATACAGCCATGGCGGTTATTGAGAAAAAATTCGGCGATATCACTTAAAGCATCACCGGGGGCCACGGTATCAAAATCTTGAAGCATAATATCGCCCACTTGCGTTTGTTTCTCTTTGCGCTCAAGTGCCGGTGCACCAAACACTGAAATAATGCGCATCACTTGGGCAATCATCAGTTTTTGCGTCAGCATGCCAATAAGGGTGCCGTGCTCATCGGTAACGGGAATATGGCGAATATTGTGCTCACGCATTAATGCATGGGCATCATGCAACGAGGCATCAGCGGTTACGGTCAGCGGCGCTGGGGTCATTAAATCTGCAGCAGTATGCAATTGCATCACGGCTCCTTTAGCGTTGTAATGAATGTCTCTGTAGCATAGCTTAGCGTGACGCACAGTGATTAGATCCTAATCAATAAAAGGAGCATTCAATGCAATTACACGGGCTAGACCATGTTGTGCTGCGCACAGATGATGTACCTCGCATGCGCGCATTTTACGAGGAAGTACTTGGCGCTCAGTTAGAGCGCCTATTGGAGCAAGAGGGGTTGTATCAGTTGCGTGCCGGCCAGGCCCTGATTGATATTCTTAGCACTCAGGGTAGCTTAGATAGCAAGCAAACGGTGCAGGTGCGCACCTCGCCACTGGCGCATTTTTGCTTGCAAATCAGCGCCGCGAGCGAACAGGCGGTGATCCGCACCTTAAAAGCCAAAGGCGTAAACCAGTCGTTGCAGTTCGCTGAGCGCTACGGGGCCACTGGTTTTGGTCGTTCTTTATACATTCTTGACCCAGACGGCAACACCGTTGAATTAAAGCTGGTGTGACCTTACTAAAAGCTGTAAGTTAAGCGCAGTATTTGTCATAATGCGTGGGTTATAAGTCACGCAGAATTCAGAGGAAAGTATCCCAATGGCGGAGATTGAGAATCGCCCAACGAACTTTATTCGTAACATCATTGACGCAGATTTAGCCTCAGGCAAACATCAGCAAACGCACACGCGTTTTCCACCCGAGCCAAATGGCTTTTTACACATTGGCCACGCCAAGTCTATTTGCCTGAATTTTGGCATTGCACAAGACTACAACGGGCTGTGTAATTTGCGTTTTGATGATACCAACCCAGAAAAAGAAGACATCAACTATGTGAACTCAATAAAAGAAGACGTGAACTGGTTGGGTTTTCAGTGGAGCGGTGAGATTCAATACTCTTCTAACTACTTTGACAAGTTGTATCAGTACGCTGTTGAGCTTATTGAGAAAGGCCTCGCTTATGTGTGTTTCTTAACACCCGAGCAAGCTCGCGAGTACCGTGGCACGTTAAAAGAGCCGGGTAAAAATAGCCCTTATCGCGATACACCTGTGGCGGAGAACCTAGCGTTATTCGAAAAAATGAAAAACGGCGAGTTCAAAGAGGGCGAGTGTGTACTGCGAGCCAAAATCGATATGGCCAGTTCCTTTATGGTGCTGCGCGACCCGATTATTTATCGCATTCGTTTTGCTCACCACCACCAAACCGGTGACAAGTGGTGCATTTACCCAATGTATGACTTTACCCATTGTATTAGCGATGCGCTTGAAGGCATTACCCACTCATTGTGTACCTTGGAGTTCCAAGACAACCGCCGTTTATACGACTGGGTGTTAGATAATATCAGCTTAGAATGCCACCCACAGCAAATCGAGTTTTCACGACTGAACCTTGAGTACACCATTATGAGTAAGCGTAAGCTTAATCAGTTGGTGGTCGATGGTCATGTTGATGGTTGGGACGATCCGCGTATGCCAACGATTGCCGGGCTACGCCGACGCGGTTACACCCCAGGCTCTATCCGTGAATTCTGTAAGCGCATTGGTGTAACCAAGCAAGATAACCTAGTAGAAATGGGTATGCTTGAAGCCTGTATTCGCGATGATTTAAATGAAAACGCACCGCGTGCCATGGCGGTATTAGACCCGGTGCGCGTCGTGATCGAAAACTACCCACAAGAGCAAGTGGAAATGCTCGATGCGCCTAATCATCCGAACAAAGAAGAAATGGGTTCGCGTCAGTTGCCATTTACCCGCGAGGTATTCATTGAGCGTGAAGACTTCCGTGTTGAAGCGAATAAGAAGTTTAAGCGCTTAGTGCTAGGCAAAGAAGTGCGTTTACGTAATGCTTATGTGATTAAAGCAGAGCGCATTGACGAAGACGAGCAAGGCAATATCACCACCATTTATTGCTCTTATGATCCGGAAACATTAGGCAAAAACCCAGCCGATGGCCGCAAGGTTAAAGGGGTTATTCACTGGGTGAGTGCCAGCCATTGTATTGAAGCCGAAGTGCGCCAGTACGACCGCTTATTCAATGTGCCTAACCCAGGTGCGGCAGAGGACATTACCGATGCCCTTAACCCAGAGTCACTAAAAGTGGTTAAAAACGCCAAATTAGAGCCTAGCTTAAGCGAAGCCGCAGCACTGAAAGGCTATCAGTTTGAGCGTACAGGGTATTTCTGCCGTGACGATCACTTTGCACACTTAGTGTTTAACCAAACCGTAGGGCTACGTGATTCTTGGGCCAAGATTGAGCAACAAGACAAAGGCCAGTAGGGCCTTAATGCGTTAATACGCAACCCAGTAGAACCAATAAAAAAGGTGCGCTATGCTTAGCGCACCTTTTTTGTTTTATAGCAGGCGACAAGGATGAAAAATAATCACGAAATGCTGAACTATGTGGAATACCCTGCGCGTGACCTCGAGGCCACAAAAGCATTCTTTACCCAAGTTTTTGCATGGCAATTTACTGACTACGGCCCAGATTACACAGCCTTTAGCGGAGCAGGGCTCGATGGCGGTTTTTATCGTAGCGACTTAAACGCTCAGACCAGCAAAGGCAGCGCATTATTGGTTTTTTATTCCAGCGATATTGCGCAAACCCAAGCTAAGATAGAGCAAGCGGGAGGCGAGATCTCCACGGCGTTATTCGACTTTCCTGGCGGGCGACGGTTTCACTTTGTGGAGCCCAGTGGTAATGAGTTTGCGGTGTGGTCGGAGCCTGCTTAGCGTAAAGTGCACTGCTGCATGGGCGTGTTGTACTGCCATTGCACAAAGGCACTATCGCCTTTTTGCCAAAAAACCTGATTGCGGCCTTGGTATTTAGCACCACTGGCGGCAATCACGCGCTGCATCAGCCATTGTTGCTCACCCTCGCGCAGGGCAATAAATTGTGGCGTGGTATCATAAAAATCAACACTCACCTGTTTGCCCTCGCAATCATACTGAAGATGATCCACAGCCGTGGTGAGTTGATATTGCACTTGCAGTGAAGCGTTGCGATGCTGATAGGCATCAATAATGCACTGTTTTACGTTATCTGCTTGCCAGCATGCATCACGGCCTTTTATCCAACCACGTTGCATGGCCCGTAACGTGCTTTTATGTTTGTCACTATCGGATTGTGCCAGTGCTTTTTCGAAGGTGTTAGCCAATTGCGCATCTAACTCACTCAGCCTTGGCGACTGGCATACGTGGCGGGCGATATCACTTTGTGCTTGCTTACAGTTAAAGCTGGCTGAGGTGTTCGCTTGGCTTGCCACCCATTGGCACCACTTCGGTGTTAATAATGGCGGCTTATCTGCACGGTTATTAATATCTAAACGATACTCCACACTGTTTGCCCATTCCGCAGTGCCAATATCCGGGCCATGTCCGCTGCCATCGCCAGTACTGACTAGCTGCTCAATTGCATTGAGATTAGCTTGGGTACATTGGGTAGGTAAGGGAGTTTCTGCTGGTGGAGATTCACCGCTTGGTGCGGTAGCAACATGACAGGCGGCAAGAGTCAGAACGGCGGTAACAATGGCTAAACGCTTCATAATTAACAATAGCGAGAGTAAAAACGCAATTATAGAAAAGGGGTATTAATAGAGGGTGAATAGCGCAATACGTTGCGCTGCTCCTTTAGGCGGCGCCAGAGCTCTCAGTATATTTAACCATTTAAAAGTTTAAAACCCTTTATCCACATTAAGTAGACTTTTTCGGTTCGTAAGCTGTAGCGTCTTGTTCTTAACTCAGCCCTTACAGATTCTAAAAATGGAGACGAAGACATGGCAATATCACAGCGAACTGTATATATGTACAGTTGTAGGTGGTATATATCAAAGAAGCAAAAACAAGGCACGTTATGTAAAGTAATATCAGGCACGAATAAGTCAATGTTGACTGTAACCTATTGAAATTATTTCATTGTTTGTTTTCATGACGACCCAAATCCGGCACGATTATCTCATTGCGCGTTTTCAACCACACAACTGCGTATCGACATGGCGACATTCAGCTGCTAACTTAATGACTTTATTAACAATAAATGAACATTAGCGTGATTCAGTAGCCAAAGGTTATTTGGTTTAACCCGAAATGCACGCTAATAAGCTGTTAGATTTCACTGGAACCGAATCGCATGAATCATGAGGACAGAATCAAGCAGATCGTAGAAATTGCATATGATCGCCTAAGCGGAAAAATCACGGGGCAGCGCATTGAAGTATCTAACGAGGCGTCATTACAGTTGCAGCTTGCGTCAATATTAAAAACGCTCGGTGAGTTATACGAGGAGACGCCAGACGAAAGATTTAATATTGAACTTGAGAAAAATGTGACGCTGGCTGGCGGAACATTTGAGAAGAGTAAAACAGAGAAAGCCAAGATAGATATTTGGTTCTCTTTGGAGAACGTCAAAACCGGAGAGAAACACTCCTGTGCGATCGAGCTAAAGTTCTTCAAGAAATTGAATCACCGTGAGCCCAACAATCGATACGATGTATTCAAGGACCTCCATAATCTCGAGTGCTATGATGGTTTTGTGGATGTGGGTTTCCTATTGGTGGCCACGGACCACCCTCACTACATCAATCAGGATGAATTTTCGAACGACACTAAAGACTTCGATTTCCGTGAGGGTCGAAGTTATAAAGCCGGCACGGAGCTGGTTTATAGGACTCAAAAGCCATATGGGCCGCCCATAAAATTGAAAGGTAGTTATGATTTTAAATGGCGAACCGTTGAGGCCGGTTTAAGCTTTTTGTTTATTCCGGTAGAGCCGTGCGAGTGAAATCTAACAAGCGCATGTTGTCGGATTGGTTTTCCGATGCGCTCCAAACCAGCCGCAAATGCGGGCGTTAGCTGTAAGGTAACTTCGGATAAGTAGTATATTTAAGGAGGATTTGTGAGTAAGTATCTATACGTAGTGAAAATTGATGGTGGTAAGAACCATCCCCAGCATGATGTATTTTATAAAAATGTTGATAATTTAAATGCTAAAACCTCCGATTATGGAGGAATAAAAAATATGTGTGTTATTAGTCACACACAAACTGCAGAAACTCTTCATTTGATGTGCAGTGACGGTATTGATGACGAAAGTACAATTAGCGTTGAAGAAATAACGAGAACAACATTGAATGACTCTAATTGCTATCATTCGCTTTATGAAGACCTTATTGAACGCTATTTTCTTCCTCACGGGAGTTATCCAAATATCCAGTAAACAGCTAACAAAGCGTTTAAGACGGATTCACAACGCTTGGCATTTCTGGTTTGAATCAGCTTTAGTGTTTACGGCACAATGGTTTAGGTTGAGTGGTAGCGTTGTTCACCACTTAACGCGGCGTTATATCACTTCATCAACTATTCAGTATCACATGGATATTTCTTAAATGGATGATTTAAAAAATATAGAATGGAAAAAACTAAAAAGTAGTGACCATGACTGGGTTAATGAGCACCTTAAAGCACATCCTATTATAGAGAAAGATAAAACAGTAACTCGGCTGTATTCAATTGACTTCTCAGGTACTCAACAAGACTTAACTGCTGTAGTAGATTCAATCGCTGATTCTATTGAACATTACGTCTACGATTCAAAACAAAGAGCAAGGTTTAACAAAAAAGGAGTAAATGCTTTCAGAAAGGCTGTTTCTTTCTTTGGAGAAACAAACCCTGACATGGATGGTAAATATGGTGAGCTTTTACTTTATATACTCGCTGAAGCAATTTTAAGTACACCACTTATTTCGCACAAAATATCATTACTAACCAACCCAAATGATCAAGTCAAAGGTGGAGATGGGATTTTCTTTGGGGAGTATAGAGACGATATGGCAATTCTTATTGGAGAATCAAAGATCCATCAATCTTTTTCAAATGCATTAGATAGTTCATTAGATTCCCTTGATAGATTCCATCAAAACTATACAAGTAGCACATTAGACCACGAGTTGTTCATTGCAAGATCGAATATTTCAGAGAACTTTGACATTGAACAGCTCGAAAGTTTATTTGAGGCATTCACACCAGGAACAAAGGAGTATAAATCCTGTAACAAAGCTCACCCTGTACTTCTCGTATTCGAAAGCAAAGAAATATCAAAAATTGAGAAAATGGCAAAAAATAAATCAGAGGCTGAAGCCTTATTTATACAGTGGGCACAAAAAAGAATTGACTCAGCATACGATTTAATAAAGGGGAAGCTAGACAATTACTCAGAGCTGGAGAAGGTCTACCTTGATATATTCTTATTGCCTCTTAATAATGTATCAAGTTTCAAACACTCCCTGTACAAGGCAATACACGGCATAGAATATAAGTCAAAGACAGTTTAGGGATAAAAATGAGTAGTTCATATAATGCCGCTATTTCTCATCCAGTTTTTATCGAGGTGTTCGATAATCTTCTCAATAAATTATTTCTAAAGAATAGAGAAATAGATGAGTGTGACATCGACATTCCTTCAACAAAAATAAAGAAAGCTACTTGGTTAGCCTCCATAGGCGCACTCGGTGAGGAAGATAAAGAAAGGAACTTAGCAAGTGCGTTTGGTGCATTACTTCACTTATCAGATCCTGACAATGAAGCATATATAAAAGCTTGCTACATAATGCAATCTAGATCAGGGAATATTGTATCTAGCATGCATTTGCCAAAGTTATTTCATGATAAAAAATACAAAATTGATTTTGGCTCTCTTCTGAACATTGAGTTGGCAGGAAATCGTGCCGAATTAGAACAGAAATTCTCGGATGAAACTGAAGTATATTTCACAAAGTTTCAGGCAAAGCTTTGGGATTCTCTCACTAGTCTAAAAAATGTGGCTATTTCTGCTCCGACATCTGCAGGAAAGTCATTTATTATCAAAAAGTATATTTCAGAGATAGTCGAAAACTCCGAGAAAAGTATTATATATGTCGTACCTACGAAAGCATTAATTAACCAGGTTAGCAATGATATAAAATATCTCTTAGGTGAAAAAGCTCATGTTTTTACTACTTATCGTGAAGTGGAAGATTCAAAACCTTCAATATTCGTACTTACCCCTGAAAGAACATTGAAAATATTCCAAGATAGTGATTTCCAAGTGCCCCGACTAGTATTTCTTGATGAAGCTCACAATATAGAAGATCGCTCTAGAGGTTCAGTATTTGAAAATTCACTTTATAGAATGGTTAATAAATGGCCTGCATGTCAATTTGTAGTAGCGGGTCCATTTATTGAGCAATTATCTAAATCTATCAATAGTATTGCTGACATCGAACTAATTGATCATAAGTCTTTTTCGTCTCCAGTTTTTCAACTAAAAGTTGCATTAACCCTTTCACCAAGAAACAAAAAAGCAAACTACAAAATAGCAAGCCCTACGGGTAATATATTGAAAGGCGAGATAGATTTAAAATCAGCTCTCTATTCAAAAGCAAAAAGAAACAAAGGTGATGCGTTGGCCGCAATTATGGCGCTATTCGACCCTAATGATCATAATATAATTTACTCACCCACTAGGTACTCATCAGAAAAGTGGGCACAGAAAGTTGCTCCTGTAATAGGGTTAAACAATCCTGATATAGTCGAAGGTGCTGATCAAAAAGTTAAAGATTTAATTGAGTTTTTAGCTGATGAGGTTCATCCGAAATACTCACTAATTAGGACATTAAGGTTAGGTGTTGCATACCATCATGCTGGCCTACCAGATATAGCAAGGCAAGAAATAGAGGAGTTATATTCTAAGTCCCTGATTAAAAATATTGTCTGCACTTCAACGCTAGTACAAGGTGTGAATTTACCTGCTGACAGATTACTTGTCATAAATCCTAAGGTTGACTCTGATGAAATGAGTAATTTTGAGTTTTTCAACTTAATAGGAAGAGCTGGGCGTGTAAGCACAAAACTCTATGGAGAAGTGTATTGCATCGATGTAGAAGACGATGAGTGGGGTGAAGATAGGCTAACTACGGAAGTAAAGAAATCCGTTTCTTCTGCGACATTGACATCGATTAATAAGTATAAAGACATTTTACCAAGCACGGTTAGCCTTAGCCGAGAAGAGCTAGCTGAATTTGAGTTCGAAAAGGATTTATATCAGCTAATTTCATATTTGCGTTCTTTGTATCAAGTAGACAAATCTCAACTGGAAAAAATAACCTCAGCATCAGAACTAAGAAACGATCAAGCAAAAGCAATAAAGAACTCGCTATCAGAATTATCAGAGGGCCTATCAATACCAAGTTCCCTCATTGAAAAGAATCCTTTCATCGACCCTATACTTCAAAATAAATTTTATCAATCAGTGTGTACAAATGGGGTCGGAGAGTGGCTGATAGAAAAGGCTCCCTATGAAAAGAATGGCCAAAACACCAAAGAAGCTGATTTCAAGGATAAGAGTTACTATTACCAATTATGGTCTGTAATGGATCGATTAAACACTATCTTTGACATTGAAGGCGAAATTAATGCAAATATAAAAAACTATGATGACTACATAAGCCTAGGTCTATTAGTTAAAGACTGTCACAACTGGATGACAGGAAAACGGCATACGTATTTTGTAAAAGAACAACTTAAAGGCAGTAGTGAAAGTGAAGATAATGTAGATAAAGCCGCTAGATATGTGACTAAACACATAAGCCGAAACATTACTTTTATCGCTGTCAAATACCTGATGATATGGGCTGATATTGTATCAAGCTTCTTAACTGATGATGAGAAAGAAGAAAACTCATATATCTTGAACTTACCTTCAATGCTTGAAATGGGAAGTTATGATCCGGTTGTTCTTGAATTAATGACTCTTGGAATTAATAGATCTATAGCATTAAAAATAAAACCATTAATAAAACGCCAAGACAATAAATCTGTAGAAGAATCCTTAAAAAGTATAGATAGGAATAAACTTCATCCCTTGTTTAACCGGTATCTGAATAGAGCAGGCTACGGAGCTTCACGTAATATAACAAGAGCGTCCAGGTGACGCCTTCGGCGCACCTGACGCAAGCGTTACAATATAAAATGAAAATTATTCTGCTTCCTGGGCTTGACGGTACAGGCTATCTTTTTAAAAACTTAATGAAAGAATTACCTTCGACGTTAAGCGTTGAAGTAATTTCTTATTCTTCAATTTCATCTCTATCGTATTATGGGCAAGCTCAAGAAATCGCAACCCTTCACTCCGATGAAGACGTCTTGATAGTTGGAGAGTCATATTCTGGTCGTGTGGCATATGAACTCTGTCATTTACTTGGAGAGCGAGTCAAAGGCTTAGTATTCTTGGCTAGCTTTGTTTCTAAGCCATCCATTTACTCACGCTTAGCTTCTATAGTTCCAATCTCATTTTTGAGGCCTAATTTTATTACAAGGTTATTGGTCTATATTGTCGGCTTTAATATGTCAGGTGGTATTCAGCTTGTAAGCCCTGTTTTCCATTCGCTCGGGCATACTGATAACAAAAAGTTAAAAGAACGCCTGAGGAATATCGCTCGTTTGGATAAGCCTACCAAGAGAATTACTTGTCCTGTGACTTATATAAGCCCAAGCAAGGACCTTTTGATTGCTAGCCGCTCTGTTCATTATTTGGCATCATTGTGCTCCAACTTTACAGAAATAGAGGTTTTAGGTGGGCATTTTATAGCACAGTCAAATCCTGTAGCATGTGCAAAAGCCATCACAAATGCGGCAAACATGTAATAAGTGCATTAAAAACGAACCAAACACTCCAGTCGTCTCGTGTTTTCGCTTTGGTCCAACTTAACACAAGGCAACTTCCGTATTCGGCTTGTTTCATGTGGGCGTTATGTGTAGCTCGAAGGTGTCAATTTAAATATCAAATCAACGCATTTTAATAGCCAGGTTACTTATAGCGCTGTGCATTCTATCAGGCGGGAGAATAGTTTGTTCTTTGGTAAGTATCTTAAGTGTTATTCTTCTAAGCTATGATCCCCAACAAAAGATTTATATGTGGGATTTTGTCCCGCCTTGGAGTTTGCCTAGTTTAATAGCGGGTTTTGTAATTGGCCTCTCAACTGAGGAGCCAGCGCTCAATCGAACTGCCGCATGGAAAGCTTAAGTTGCAGCTTAAGCCTGGGTCTCACATTACCCTAAACTGGTTTAAAAGAATAAAAATATGGAGTTATTATCCATACAAGAGACTATGGCGTCAATAGTTCTTTTTAAGCTTTTGGCGCTTCCCACATTACCCCATCTCTGAGCATCGAATTTAAGATCACCAGCATTTTCCTGACACACGCAATGATAGCCACTTTTTTCGGTTTCCTGGCTGCAATCAGGCGCTGATATGTGGTTTTAGACACCGGATTACACTGCACCGCAGACATCATTGCTATGTACAGCACACTCCTCACTTGGGGCCTGCCGCCCTGGATGGTTCTGAGGCCCTTATAGCGATCGCTTTCCCGATTCATGGGCAAGAAAGCTCGGTATATCAAAAAGCCCGATAATTTAAGCGCCGGTGTAACACCGCATTGAATAGTGATTGGCACTCTGAGCCATTGTCGGTTCAGGTTTGAATTTGGTGTTTACAGCGCAATGTTTTAATATAGGAACAAAGTTGTTAATCCTTAGCTTGGCGTTACAGGGCCTATTGGTTAGGGTAATCATTATAAATATAAGGGAATTATATGAGCATCGGTGGTGATGTATTGGTTTATGTTCTTCTGTTAACAGCGGTTGCACCTGCCATTTTGGCCATTAGGTTAGCGGCAAAGCAAAATCGTTCGCGGTTAACCAGTGCCGTGGTTACTTTTGTTTTAGGGTTTACTTGGGTTGGCGGCTGGGTATACCTTGCCATTATGAACTTAATGCAACCAAAAGAACCTACGCAGTAGTATTCATACCCCAAGTGCGACGGCTAATCCTAGATGCAGTCCACTTCGCTACCCCCTTAAATTAGGGGGGTGATAAAGCCTAAATTAAGCCGATTGGTTTTTCTCACCTACTTGCGCAGTAAACGAAAATAAAGTGCTTGGCGGTAATAGGCTTGAGGCCTGCAAATAAGGTGCCCAGTATCATCGAATAGAACGGAGGCAGAGATGAAGTCCATTTTAACTTCACTGATGTTTGTTGGCGATCAGGCGGGCAAGTGCGAGGAGGCGATTAAGTTCTATACCTCGTTGTTCTGCGATGCTGAGATCATCGATATGCAGTATTACACCGCCGACGAGCATGAACCCGAGGGGAGTGTGAAAAAGGCAAAGTTTCATATCAATGGCAGAGAATTTATGGCCCTCGACAGCCACCTTAGCCACCCATTTAGTTTTACCCCCTCCATCTCGTTGTACATAGAGTGCCAATCATTGAGCGAAATCGAGAGCATCTTTCGCACCTTAGCCGAGGGCGGCACAGAGCTAATGCCTTTGGATAACTACGCCTTTAGCCATAGGTTTGGTTGGCTCAATGACCGGTATGGTGTGTCGTGGCAGCTTAATTTATCACAGTAGGTGTACAATCCTAGCCTAGGCAAAGGCAGGGGGCTAAACGGTGCGGCGGTAGCACTATTAAGGTTGGTCAAATATTGTGCGGTTATTCACTTTTTGGTCATAGTAACGTAGTCAAGGGCGTAAGGATGTGTTTTTATAGAAGCTTAGCTTAACAAAATAATAATTATTCTTATGTTAAACAACCTCTCCTTACGACAGAAGATTTTATTGCTGATCGGTGGCACCTTGAGCGTTTTAATGGTTGCCGTGGCCGTGTTCTTCATTAACCATATCGCGTCTTTATCTCGAAATAGTGTTGAGCGCGAAGTACAAAATTACTTAGATGCTGAGCGTTTGTCGATGCAGTCGTTTTTTGCGCAATACGGCAAGGTAGTTGAAACCTATGTGACCAGCCCGCATATGGTCGACTTTTTCGATAACTACCGTGAGCGCGGTGTGGCGTTATCCTCTTTACCTGATTATCCACTACTGAACGATAATTTTATCCGTATTAGCGGTCGCGACAGTAATATTTTGTCTGCGTTTTTTGCCTCGGCTCACACCGGTGAATACTTCAAAGAAAATGAGCGTACCTCAGCGTATGGCGATGGTCGCCCTTACTATGCGTATAAGCGCCCATGGTGGCAAGATGCGCTGAATAAAGGTCAACTTTATGTTGGCGCTATCTCTGTCGACATCAACACGGGAGACGCATCCGCTGTGGTGCAGCAGCCGGTTTACAATGACGCCAAAGAACTGGTCGGTGTAGGTGGGGTTGATTTACAAATTAATGCCATTAAAGACATTGTCGAGGACATTACTTTCCAAGGTGAGGGCTTTGGCTTTTTGCTCGACAGTGATTTAAATGTGGTGCATTTATCGCAGCGTACAGGGCATTCATTGTCGATAACAGATACCGGTGAAGGTAAAGATAACTTGAGTGCTCTTGAGCAACAATTCAAGCAAACTCAAGGGTTTGATACGCTTAATAGCGCGATAGCCAACAACGACAGTGGCATTGTTAAGGTGACCCTTAAAGGCCAAGAGTTTTATGCTTTATTCAATAGCCTAAAGCTCGATAAGCCGGTGATCGATTGGCACTTGGGGGTGCTTATTCCGGTGAGCTTAATTGAAGAGCCCGTTAATGATGCGGTGATGTCGGCGTCCATCGCTGTGGTGGTGATTCTAGCCATTATTGTAGCGATGATTTTCTGGGTGACTCATTTAGTTGCCAAGCCTATCACCACCTTAACCCATATTATGCGTGATATTGCCTCCGGTGAGGGCGATTTAACGCGGCGTATTGATATCTCGAGTAACGATGAGGTGGGCCAGCTTGCCCATCACATGAATACCTTTATCGATAAGCTGCGGGCGATGATGCTGAACACTGCTGCGCAGGCAGAGCAATTAAGTGCCGCCGCCAGCCAGTTGCAACAAGTCTCTGGGCAAACCAACAGTGAAATTCAAAAAGAGAAGCAACAAGTCGACAGTGTCAGTGCGGCGGTGACCGAAATGGCCACTACAGTTAATGAAATTTCTCGTAACGCCAATCAAACCAATGATGCCGCTGCATCGGTGCAACAGGTCAGTGAGCAAGGGCGTTCGCAATCAAATCAGTCACAGCAGGTGATGCATGAGCTAGCTGAACACATTGGCGAGGCCGCACAAGTAGTCACTGGCTTGGCGCAGGAAACCAATAATATTGGCGCGGTGATCGATGTGATTAACGGCATTGCCGAACAAACTAATCTGCTGGCGCTCAATGCTGCAATTGAAGCCGCACGAGCTGGCGAGCAAGGTCGCGGTTTCGCCGTGGTGGCAGATGAGGTGCGATCGCTTGCGAGTCGTACACAAGAGTCGACCGACGATATTCGCACTATGATTGATAAACTGCAAAGCATTGCTGATAAGGCCTCAAATATGATGGCGCAGGGCCAAGAGCGGGCTCAGGGCTCGGTCACACAAACCCAAGCCGTGTTGCAATCGCTAGAGCAAATAGGGGAGTCGGTGGCGCATGTGCTTGATCAGAGTCACCAAATAGCGACCAGCACTGAAGAGCAAAGTATTGTTGCTGAGGATATCAACACCAGTTTGAGTGCTATTAACGACCTTGTTAATAATACCGCACACCATGCCGACACCTTGGCGAATGAGGCGAAAGACTTAAACGCTTTAGCGAGCTCTTTAAATGCCACGGTGAATCAGTTTAAGCTGTAAGCCTACTTTTATGGGAGCCTTCGGGCTCCTTTACTTCTCATGAGGTACTTTTGTTACGACACGTCACGCCTGAAGATGCTAAGGCCATCGCCGAGCTGTATAACTATTATATTCGCCACACCACCTTTACTTTTGAAGAGTCGCTTGTTGATACCCAGCTTATGAGTCAGCGGATCGCAAGCATTAAAGCGGTTAACTTACCCTGGCTGGTATATGTACAAGACGGTGAACTCAAAGGGTACGCCTATGCGAGTAAATGGAAGGAGCGCAGCGCCTATCGTTTTGCTGTCGAGACGAGCGTGTATGTGGCGCATCAACATCAGGGCCAAGGAATAGGGCGCCAGCTCTATAGCGCACTGCTCGAGACACTCACCGCGCAGGGGGTGCATACCGCTATCGGTGGCATTACGTTACCTAACCCCCCGAGTATTGCTTTGCATCAGGCGTTAGGCATGCACAAGGTCGCGCATTTTGAAAAAGTGGGGTACAAATTTGAGCAATGGCTGGACGTTGGCTATTGGCAAATTCACCTACAGGCTTAAGCTCTATTCGAGTTACTCTGTATAGGCACTTGAATATACAATATCAGAAATAAATTTTTCTGAATTTATTAATAAAGGCTGGAAAATAAATTGGTACGACCGAGTGGATTCGAACCACCGACCCCTACCATGTCAAGGTAGTGCTCTAACCAACTGAGCTACGGTCGTACAGAATACGAGATGTATTTTTTGAGAATTGGTACGACCGAGTGGATTCGAACCACCGACCCCTACCATGTCAAGGTAGTGCTCTAACCAACTGAGCTACGGTCGTACAATTTTTGTTATCAAGGCAAAACGTTACGGCGTTGACAACGCGGTGTAATATATAGCGAGAAACGAAGCTAATCAAGCAACTTTCAAGGAATTATTGTTTGTTTGCTGTTATTTTACTCACCTGGTGTTAAATCGCAGTGTTTGTAAAACGCTTGCCACCAGGTTACATGGCGGCGGCTCGATGTTTTAAGCTCTGCAAGCAAGCTCGGCTCGCCATGAGTGCCTAGCAACTGTGCCTTGATATGGCTTTCATCTGGCTGAAATTGCAGTATGCGGGTAAAAAGAGGCTGTAATTGCTGTAACCTGCCGGCGAGGTGGCTTTGAAAGCCTTGCAGTTGGCCAATGTAGAACTTGTTAAAGATATTATGCACTATCATGCTATTACGGTTATTTTTATGGGCAGCGCAAATATCTCCGGGTAACTTGATGCGCTCAAGCTCGGCGCTTAGGGCATTGTTTAGGGCAATTTGCTCGCGCGTTGCGCGCAGTAACTTGGCTATATAATCACTGCGGTTTAGCTGCTCGAGCGCCTGCGTCAGTTGCGCGGTATCAATATCTTCAACATCATTCTGGGCAAGATTATCGGCAATATTGGCAAGTTGGGTCAGCGCACTTTGGCTATTTACGCGACCCGCTTGTTCGTCAAAATCGAGCGCGTTGCGCGAAAAGGTAAAGAGGTGTTTAAGCTCTTTTTCTTGGGCCAGCAAGTTATTGAACGCTTGGCTCAGGGTGCGTGTTTTAAATTGTTTTTCCTGCTCAAGAGCAGCGATAAGCGATGGACTTAATGTCTCGCTATCGGGGTGTTGTAGGCAGGCGTCCACTTGTTGTAAAAAGCGCAGGTGATACTTAAAGCGTTCACTGGCCGTGGCGACTTTACCCAGTTGGTTGTTGCGCCCGGCAATGTCAGTGGCAAGCTGACAATGGCCCAGTTGGCCAAGCTCCAAAATGCCCATGCGCACGCCGCTGTCCAGAGGCTCTGCGTTAAACTCGGGCCAGCGTTCAACGGCTAGGGTATGTGCTTCATTAATGGGTAAAAATTTAGCGAGCCGCGCACGATATTCTTCGTGGACCTGCTCGGGCCCCTCGGCGCAGCCAGCGAGCACAACCAAACTAAAAATTAAAAGGAGCCTGAGCAAGTCGCCTCCTGAGAGTCCAAATAAGCAGTACCGCAGCGCAAGATAAGCCGACAATGATCCCTAACCAGAACCCTTGCGGTCCCATCGCTGGCACGATGTAATCAGTACGACCTAGTACGTAGCCTAGAGCAAAGCCGATCAGCCAGTAAGAGATGAAGGTAATGTATGAAATTGGGCTGGTATGCTTGATCCCTCTGAGCATACCGCTGCTAACCACTTGCAGTGCATCCGGTAGTTGATAAAAACAAGCGAGCACCATAATGCTTGCGGCAAGTGCTATTACCTCGGGGTTATCACTGTATATGGCGCTGATATCAAAACGCAGCAGATAAGTGACTAAGGCAACCAATGCCGCGATGGCGATGGACAACACAAAACTTGTACTCATGCAGCGTTTAAGTGCAACAAAGTCCTGCTGTCCGTATAGGTTGCCAAAGCGAATGGCCACTGCCATCGATAAGCTCATTGGCAGCATAAACAACAAGGTAGTGACCGAAGCGGCGACCTGGTGACCGGCGACGGCGATAGCCCCCAGCGAGGCAATAAATAGAGGAATACAAGCAAATAACGTCACCTCGAAAAAGGTCGCTAATGACAGCGGCACGCCGAGTTTAAACATCGCCCAAATAGCTCTGCCGTCAGGCTTGGCAAAATGACGAAACAAACCTGGTCCATCGATGCGTTTACTTATTAAACTATAAATAAACTGAGCACTGCCCATGGCCGCAAAGACGAGGGCCGTAGCGACACCACAGCCAGCACCTCCGAGCGCAGGTGCGCCGAAGTGGCCGTGTATAAATATATAATTGGCGGGAATATTCACCAGCAAACCGATAATTGAAATATAAAATGCAGGCGCGGTGTAGGCCTTCCCCTCAGCCACGTTGCGAAACAGCGAGTAAACAAAGAACCCAGGCAGGCCCCATTGGATATAGTCGATATAATCTTGAGCCAGTACTTTTACGCTGGCTTGAGTATCGAGTTGTGCAATGAGCACCGGCGCCAATTGCGCAATCGCGACGCCGGCTAAACAGAGCAGCACGGCTAAGTAACAGCCTTGCTGAAAATGGTTACGAATTGCCGGCTCGTCATTTGCCCCAAAGCTATGAGCAACTAATGAAGTGAGTGCCAATAAGACGCCTAACAGTGCCAGTACCATGGGGTTCCACAATCCGGTCGCAATTGAAAGAGCGGCTAGGTCAACGGCACTTACTTGGCCAGCCATAATGGTGTCGACGACCGACATTAATACCAACGTAACTTGTGCAAAAAACACCGGTGCGGCCAAACGCAACAAACGCCCAGCCTCCCAAGTACAAAACTTCATAAGAGAGAAAACATCAGATAAGATAAAAGGTAAGTGTATCCTGTGTGTGATATGAAAAAAAGGAATAGCGATGTTTACCGGAATAGTGCAGTGCCAAGCTCATGTCGTTGCTGCAAAGCTCGAAGACGCGGTTCTGCGGTTAGTACTTTCTGTGAATAAAAATTACTTACAACACCTAGACTTAGGGGCCAGCATTGCCATCAATGGTTGTTGTCTTACCGTTGTTAAAGTAGAAAGCCCCGCCGGTGATGTTGTCGGCCAAGTGCATTTCGATGTAATTGATGAAACTTTGGCTCTCACCAACTTAGGCCAGTTGCGACCAGGCCACGCAGTTAATTTTGAGCGGTCAGTCACCTTTGGCACTGAGTTAGGCGGGCATATTGTCTCTGGGCACATTCACACCACCAGTGAAGTACTTGAGCGTATAGACAGTGAAGATAACTGCCGCTTGCATTTATCCTTGGATGAGAAGTGGCGTGACTACGTCTTATATAAAGGGTTTGTGTGCGTTAATGGCGCAAGCCTTACCGTGGGCGAGCTCAGTGAACAGGGCTTTTGGCTGCATCTTATTCCTGAAACCTTAAGCATTACCAATATTGGCGAGGCAGTCACTGGCAGTGTCTTTAATATTGAGGTAGACCAGCAGACTTACACCATAGTCAATACGGTGCAGCGTTACCTACAACAACACAAACCCTAACAATGCGCAGGTTAAAAAATTTGCTCATCGTCGGCGTCGACCCTTAACTGTACTTTGTTTAAGGCGTAGTCGATGTGCATATTAAGGTGAATAGGGTTACAGCACGCTGAGCAATCCTCGTAGTAGTCTTGATCCCCTGAAGATGTATCGACATCAACAAAAATATGATTGCCGCAATGGGGACAGCGAATGCGCTGTAGGCTGTAGTCTTTCATAGCCGCCTCGTATGACAGTCTGATGACATACTTTGAGTATAGTGCGTTTTTGCTACGAATTCCGACTAATTTGACGCAGTGAAAAGGCGCAATTGTGCTATTAATCGCCACCGTTTTGTTGATGAATTATGGTTTCGATACTGTCACGCGCCTGCGTCAAATAATGACCGGCGAAGATGTTGGCATGATTAAGCAGGTGATAGAGGTTGTATATTCCCTCGCGGGAGCGATGATCGTGCGCCAGCGGGTAGTGTGCGTTATAAGCGGTATAAAAGGCGTCTGGGAAAGGGCCAAATAACCGTGTCATAGCAATATCCGCTTCTCTATCACCGTAATAACAGGCTGGATCGTATAGACATGGGACGGAGTTAACAAAGCCGACATTACCGCGCCACAGATCCCCATGTAATAATGACGGTTGCACGTTGTGGCTGTGCAAGCGCGCTTTAACACAATCCACTAACGTATCGATATCACAAAAGTGAAACCCTTTTTCCGCCAGTAACTGCATTTGCCAGCCGATACGTTCTTCACTAAAGAATACATCCCACTTTTTGTGCCATCGATTGGGTTGCGCAGTAACGCCAATGAAATTGTCTTGTTCATTGCCAAACATGGCCTGTTCGTGCTTTTGATGCATCATCGCCAGATATTCACCCATTTTTGCCCAGTTGGGAGGGGTAGGATCACTAAAATCGAGCCACTCTATAATATTAAAAGCAAACTCCAGTGTGGTGTCTGTGGCTAAGCAGTCCGGCACCAAAAACAACGACTCTTGTGTTAATAGCGACAAGCTTTGCGCTTCGCACTCAAGACGCTCCAGCGCACTGAGCGGGGCAACTTTAACAAAAAATGTATGTTGCCCATCGCTGATACGAAATAGCATATCGGCCGAGGAATTACTTAATTGCTGTTTTTGCGTGATTTCGAAAGGAGTAGCTAAGGTATCACTAATTACTTGGGCGACGGCGTTCCACATGGCAAGTTAGCAAATTTAGAGTGCGGTGATATGAGTATGGCAAAGTTGTTGATTGATGCAAAAATTTTCCGCAAAGTCTAATCCCACGTTAAAATAGTGTGCAGCGATTTTAGAAGGAGTGAACGCGTGAATAAAAGCAGTGTAACGTCATTGATTGCCCTCATTGTTACATTAGTCGGGTGGCACCTAGAGCAGCCACTGTTGTTGAGCATGGGGTTATTTGCGTTATCAGGCGCACTAACCAATTGGCTTGCCGTGCATATGCTGTTCGAAAAAGTGCCGTTATTGTACGGCTCAGGTGTGGTGCAGATTAAATTTAATGCGTTTAAACAAGGGATACATGAGCTCATTGAAGAGCAGTTTCTATCTCCTGAGAACCTTAAAAAGGCCTCAGCGCAGATGCCAGCGCCGCAAATGGACGCATTAATTAACCATCTGGATATGTCGCTGGCTTTTGATAAGTTGGTACAGGTGATAGAGCAGTCACAGTTTGGGTCCATGCTCGGTATGTTTGGTGGTCGAGCAGCGCTCGAGCCGATGCGTGAGCCGTTTGCTGATAAAATGCGTGAGGCCATCGCAGAAATGCTACAAGATGAACAAACACGCGAGCAGATTATTGCGCAACTAGGCGGTGGTAGCGATTTGCAGGCGCAGGTTAAGCAACTGGTAAGCCAGCGCTTAGATGAGTTAACCCCAGCCATGGTCAAAGAGATTATTCAAACGATGATCCGCGCTCACTTAGGCTGGTTAGTGGTATGGGGAGGGGTCTTTGGCGGTGCGTTCGGTGCGCTTGCTTATTGGCTGTAAAAAAAGCCCGCATTGGCGGGCTTTACTTCCAGGGATGGAATCAAAGGTGATATTACTTTGAGCCGTACACCATAAAAGAATCGGTGTCGTTTTTGGCTGCTAAATCGCGAATAGAGGTTTCAGTTAGGCGCTCTATATTGAGTACTTTGAGGCTGCGATCGAAGCCATAGAGGCTGGCAAATTGGCGAACAGTTAAATCATTACACGCTAATTTGTTTTCCATGGTGTAGGTATTAACGTAATGTTCTTTCATGGAGCGGCGCAGTTTCAGAGGGCTGTTTTTAGTAATTGCCATACACAACTCGGTACCAGCGCTGTTATCGGCAGCTACAAATTTTGAGCTATCTGCAGAGGCTGTAGTTGAAAGTAGGCCAAGGGCCAAAGCGCTGGTTAATAATGCGGTGCGTTTCATTGTATTCTCCTTAGTACATTCGTCGGGTGCAATGTAAGTATGCGCCACATAATTGTTCATAGCATGAATAAGGTGTCTCCGAATGTAAGCATCTGTGTCAAGTGTGTCGAAGGGCGCAAAGCGCACCATTTTTCAAGGTATTGGCGACCCTATTTGGACACACTTTTTTTTGCTTTTTTTGTTGAAAAGGGTGACGCTTTTTCGAGTTTGACGGCTCATCCTCATCAGTCGCTGGGATTGTGTCACGGCAGATGTAACTGCGGGTGTCAGGATAACCCACCTCAAGGCGTCGGCACTGTTGTTTTTTATTTAATCATTTTTGCCAAGCGTGTACCCATAACCCTCTCTTTTTCATCTCAGTTTACTGTTCATTAACCTTAAATTTTCGCATTTTGCGCAATGATTGGTTAAAGTTACGCAAAAAACGGAGTGATGAAAACAATGCGTAAATACACAGCAAGCCTAAGCGCTGTTGCAGTGGCGCTGGCAGTAGCCGGTTGCCAGCAAAGTGACGGTCCGCAAGGCGAAAAAATATCTATCGAAAAGAACCCCTATCCAAGTACTTATCAGCCTATGCCACGTCAATCGACGTTGATCACCAATGCCACAGTATTAACGGGTGATGGTCAGCGCATCGATGCCGGCGATGTGTACATGGTTGATGGGCAAATTAAGCAGGTAGGCAAAGACCTGGACGTGCAAGCCGATGTCACCATCAACGCACAAGGCAAATGGGTGACACCTGGCATCATTGATGTCCACTCCCACCTCGGTGCTTATCCAAGTCCAGCGGTAGAATCACACCAAGATGGTAATGAAATGACCAGCCCTAACACCGCAGCCGTGTGGGTAGAGCATTCAGTGTGGCCGCAAGACCCTGGATTTAACCGTGCCCGTGAAGGCGGGATCACCACTTTGCAGATTTTGCCAGGCTCAGCGAACTTATTCGGTGGGCGCAGCGTGACGCTAAAAAATGTACCGGCACACACTATGCAGGGAATGAAGTTCCCTGAGGCACCCTATGGCTTAAAAATGGCTTGTGGTGAGAACCCTAAGCGCGTTTATGGCAGTAAAGGTGTGTTGCCATCAACGCGAATGGGCAACATGGCGGGTTACCGTAAGGCGTGGATTGACGCAACTGAGTACAAGCGTGCTTGGGAGAAGTATGAAGCGGACTACGATGCGGGTAAGAACGTAGAAGCGCCTGAGCGTGATATTACGTTAGATACGCTCAGTGCGGTATTGGACGGTGACATCCTCATTCACAATCATTGCTATAAAGCTGAAGAAATGGCGATGATGATTGATTTAGGTAAAGAGTTTGGCTACCACTCAGGCACGTTCCACCATGGTATCGAGGCTTACAAAATCGCTGATTTACTCGCTGAGAATGGCAACTGTGCCGCACTGTGGCCAGATTGGTGGGGATTCAAAATGGAAGCCTATGACATGGTACAAGAGAATGTTGCCATCGTAGATGCGGTTAAAAATTCCTGCGCTATTGTGCATTCAGACTCTGACACCACAATTCAGCGCCTAAACCAAGAAGCGGCGAAAGTCATGTATCGCGCCAATGATAATGGCTTCGACATTGATGAAGCGCATGCTATTAAGTGGATCACCTCAAATGCAGCAAAATCACTGGGCGTAGCAGATAAAACGGGTACCTTAAGCGCAGGCAAGCAAGCCGATGTGGTACTTTGGAATCAAAACCCATTCAGTGTGTATGCCAAAGCAGAGCAGGTGTTTATCGACGGTGCCAAAGTGTATGACCGTAACGATGAAAAATACCAAGCACAAAGTGACTTTATGTTAGGCCAACGCTAAGGAGTTGTATGATGAACTTATTTAAATTGACAGCAATTAGCGCCGCCTTCGTAATGAGCACGCAAACGTACGCTGAAAGCCTGGCGATTACCAATGCCACGGTCTATACCGCAGCACAGCAGGGCGTATTAAAAGACGCAACAGTGGTAATAGAAAACGGTAACATTGTTGCTGTGAACCCCAGTGAAGTGAGCGCCGACACCATTATTGATGCTGAGGATAAAATTCTCACACCGGGCTTTATTGGCTCGCTGAACGGCTTAGGCCTTGTGGAGGTCAGTGCCGTTGCAGACTCGCGTGATGGCGGTGACAAAAAAGCGACAATGACTTTCGACCCAAGCTTAGCCTTCAATCCGCGCTCTAGCTTAATCCCTTATGCACGCAAAGGCGGTATTACCAGCAATGTGATTGCACCCTACGGTGGCGATGATATTTTTGCCGGCCTGGCGTCATTGGTGTCGTTATCAGGCGAATTTGACAGTGTAACCCGCCAAGGCGTGGCCTTATATGTAAAGCTTGGAGCTAAACATGAAGGCTCACGTGCGCTGTCGCTGCAAACACTGATTGATACGCTAGAAAAGCACAGTGAACGTGATGAAGACGACGATAAGTCCAAAGGCAAAGAGGCAGAAATCCTCGATGCTGTCTTTGCCAAAGAGATCCCGCTAGTGATCGATGTGTCGCGGGCATCGGATATGTTAGAGCTGCTCAAAGTAAAAGCACGCTTTGATGTCGACATGGTTTTTGCCGGGGCGCAAGATGCCGTATTAATTACCGAGCAGCTTGCTGACAGTGATACACCTGTGGTGATCAGTGCCATGGATAACCTGCCAGGTAGTTTTGACTCGATGCACGCTCATTTAGAGAACGCTGCGAAATTGGAGCAAGCAGGCGTCACCGTGATCCTGACCATTGCTGGAGATAGCGCCCACAACTTGTATCAATTGCGATTTGATGCGGGCAATGCCGTGTCATATGGCATGACAGCGCAAGGGGCACTGGCAGCGATCACCAGTAATGTTGCCTCGGCATTTAATTTAGATGTAGGGCAAATTGCACCGGGTAAACCCGCTGATTTGGTACTTTGGAGTGCTGATCCGTTCGAGTTCAGTACTCGCATTGAAAAAGTGTGGATAAACGGTACTGAGGTCTCAACTCAGTCGCGCCATGATAAATTACGTGAGCGTTATACCACGGATAGTGAGATGCCAAGGGCTTACAGCAAATAAGTCATTAGTATGAGAAAGTATTAAAAGGCGCTATAAGAGCGCCTTTTTTTATGCCAAATAGTGATTGAGTTTTGCTCACAGTGTTGTTTACAATATGTGAACATACTCAAACAGGTTATGTGCGTTTGCATTTAGCCAAGGAATGAATCGCGCTCAGGGAAGAATCGCCATACTGCATAGGTATGTCCCCCTTCCTCGTTGCGCTTCACTATGTGGAGCTTCGCTTTGATAGACAATTCCAATGTTGAATCTGGGTCGTGGTACCGACAGCTTAAGCTCTCGGTCACTGTACTCGTTGGTATATCACTGTTAGTACTTTCTATAAAGGTATTCGCTATGTTCGGAATTTTTAAAAAACACACCGTACAGTTATCACCCGAAGTGTATGGCCAAGTGCAACACAACGGTGATGCGCTGGCGCACATGACCATTCACCGCGATATTAGTTATGGCGACGTTTACAGTGACAGTGTGACCACTGACGAGAAGGGCCGTTTTCACTTTGAAGAAAAAAATATTGAATCGTCAAAGCCGGGCAATATGTTCGATAACGAAGGCATCGCGCAAGCAATTTATGTCATTGTTGACGATAAGAAATACACGCTCTGGGGCACGTTGATTGGTCAAGTTGAAGGAAATGACATTGTTGCCGCCAAACTTAAAGATTTGCACTGTGATATAGGGCGTGAAGAAAAAATATACGACTTTGAATTTAAAGATGTACCGGGCAGATACCAAACTATTTATGGTGTTTGCAACTTAGACTGATCGCTGCGGTTTAGCGACGCAAAAAATACTCATACAAGGAATTAAGTAATTATGAACACTCTTTCCCCGCGTCAGGCCTCTGAACTCGCCGCCATGGCGTACCGTGCTAAAGGTGCAAGTAAGGTGCTAGATGTGCGCTCTATCGTTGGCCCTAATCTACGTAACTCGTTTGAGTTTGTCACCGGTGACAGTGTTGTTGACGGTGTCTCAGGTGGTTTTTTCTCTCATCTGTTCGGCTTAAGCACGGGCTTTGCTTTTGTTGGTAAAGGCATCAACGAGTTTGCCGGCGATAGCGTTATTGCGATTCGTGGTACTGCCTCATTACGTGATGGACTGACAGACTTAAACTGTGGTCTTAGCGCCAGCAGCAGTAATAAAATGGTACACGCCGGATTTAATAAAACCTTCAACTCCATGAAGCAGGCGTTTGCTCAGTTTGTTGATAGTAACCGCAAAGCCGGCAATACAGGTGTTGTGCATTGTGTTGGCCACAGCTTAGGCGGGGCGTTGGCACAATTGACCGCTGATTGGGTGAACACCGAGTATTCTTTGCCAACTAAACTATATACCTTTGGCGCACCGCGTGTAGGTAAGACCGATTTTGCCCGCTCAACCACTACGAAGCTAGAGAATATATACCGCTCTACTCATGGTGCCGATCCGGTTCCTAAAGTGCCGCTTTGGCCTTTTATTCACGCGCCGTTTAATGGCAGTGAATTCCGCCTCGACGATGGCCAAGGCCTTAACGTGTCGGCCCATAAGCTCGATGGCACTCCGGGTTACTTAAATACCGCTAGCGCCAGTGACTGGTCCACCTTAAAGCAGCGCTCAGATAATTTCTTGAGCCAGCCTGTGCGTCTTCGTTTTGAAGACAGAGCTCAGGCTTCATTCTCAAGCCATTGGGCGGATAAAATAAGCTCAGCGTTGATCACTTTGTTGAAAGACTCCGGCTATTACACGGCAGTGGTAACGCAAGCGGCGATCAGCAGTTCGTTAACGTTCTATGATATGGTCGCGCGTACCTTAGAACAGGTAGCGAAGGCATCTGCGCGTTTTGCCGAGCAAACCTTGGGTTTATTAGGGCATATGCTGGTTTTCGCAGGCAAGGTTGTGGGCAAAGCGTTTGAGCTAACTTATAACATGATTAAGTGGGTCTTCGACTCGACCATGGGAGCCCTGTATCGCAGTGTGCGTGGCGCCCTTAATGGCTTAGATTAAAATAAAAACGCTCGCAACTGCGAGCGTTTTTAGTATTAAATACATCGAGCCGGTTTGGGTAAACCGGCTATTTTAGTTGCTTGTTTTGCCGGCCCCTTGGGAAAGAGTTTATACAAGTATTTGCTATTACCCTTGTCCTCACCCAACTTCTTTGCCATGGCCTTTACCAGCATACGAATCGCTGGGCTGGTATCAAATTCCTGATAAAAGTCACGGACAAACATAACCACTTCCCAATGCGCCTCTGTGAGTTCAATATTCTCTTGCGCGGCGATAACTGGAGCTAACTCTTTCTGCCACTGGCTACTATCGAGCAGATAGCCTTGTTTGTCTGTTGCTATTTCTTGGCCGTTGAATTCAATCATGTTGCTCACTGATTTACTCACTGATTGTTCGTTGGTATTGTAAGGTCAATTCGACCCATTGCGCATCGTTAATCACGGTGACACCTGTTGTGCGATGGTGCCCGCCACAGGCATTCACATCTTGCTCAAGGGCATAAGTGGCCACACCCAGCCCTACAAAAGCCGATGCATTGTAACAGGCCTCAGCGCGTAGTAACACGCCGTCTTCCTTGCTAATGATGCTGCTCAGAGTAGGGTGCTCGCTAAGTGCACTACGCACAATGAATAATGTACCTTTGCTCATAAAGTCACTACCTTATCCACTTGCTTGATTAATGCACGCTTGTCATTGTCATAGGCGATTTGCACCTCTATCGCCAGGTCATCTGTGCTCAAGCCATGCTCGTTCAGCGCATCGGCGCACACATAGACAGATTCAATATCATAGATTTCCAACATGCCGATGGCTTTAGTGAAGTCTTTTTGTTGCTGCGCACTGGGGCGTTGATTTTTCACTAGTGAGAGTACTGCTGCGCCTTCTAGTAACCAGGTAACCTGCTGATCAATAGCGGCGAAAATAAGGACCATATCTAAGGACTCGCGCAGACTTTGCTGATGATAGGGCCCGTGTTTAGAGATGACTAAGATGTTATTCATTTGAATTGTACCCACCTGTCGGCGTCAGTGGCGAGCATGGCAAACTCTGCAAGTCCCGAGACGGTAAATAGTTTAACCTGCTCGGTGTCAATGCCGCGCTTGTTAGCTGCGGTGATACACAGGCTCAATTCAATTCCGCTATCAAATAGCTGCTGCCACAGCGCTGCGACATCGAACTCATCGCTACTGACATCGAACTGATCCAGCGCATGATAAACCCCATCTTGATAGAGAAAAATCGTTTTTATTTGGTGCCCAAGCGAGAGGGCATTGTCAACAAAGCGTTTGAGCGCCACCAAAGTGATGGCATCACTCGGTGCGCTATGCAGTGATAATACGAAGCTGGCCAAATTACATCCACAAAAAAGCCCCAATGAATGGGGCTCATTTTAGCAAATATTGCTAATTAGTCATCAGCTGCGCCAAGTAGGTGCAGTAACGAAGTGAATAAGTTATATACGTTTAGGTACAACGCCACAGTTGCACGCACGTAGTTAGTTTCACCACCGTTAATGATGCGGCTGGTATCAAACAGGATGAGGCCTGACATGATAAGCACAACGGCTGCATTAGTGACCATGAACACCATCGAGCTACCGATAAAGATATTAACGATGCTGGTGATAATCACAACAACCAAGCCAACCATCAAAAAACCGCCCATAAAGGAGAAGTCTTTCTTAGTCGTGAGTGCATAAGCAGAAAGACCAAAGAAGATCAGTGCCGTTGAGCCAAGTGCTTGCATGATCAGCATTGGGCCGTTTGCCATCGCAGCATAGTGGTTCAACATCGGACCGAGGCCGAAACCAAGAATACCGGTAAAGGCAAAGGTCAGTAGCACACCCGCTGAAGAGTCTGCTTTTTTGTTGATAATGAACAACATGCCGAGGGCAATCAGTGAACAAACGATACCGGTAAAGAACGGTGGGTTAAGCGCCATTGAAATACCCGCTGTCACAGCACTAAATGCCAACGTCATCGCGAGTAAAAAGTAAGTGTTTTTTAAAACCTTATTTGTCTCAATGGTCGACATCACCGGCTTAGCCGAGCTGTACGAGTTATTAAACGCCATTGTGAAACTCCTTAAATTGAAATCGATCCTCGAAGTACCCGAGGGCACCTGAGTTAAAGATTACCAAGTCTTCTATATATGGGCAAACCTTTACCTTTCAATAGACTGCAAAATTCGCAAATTGTTCGATTGCTGTGCGATTATGATAAAAAATAGCCATTTAGAACATTATTTTAAAATAACACTTCACAAACGTCAGGCATTTCACTAATATGCACGCCGCTGCGGAGAGATGGCAGAGCGGTTGAATGCACCGGTCTTGAAAACCGGCATGGGTTAATAGCCCATCTAGGGTTCGAATCCCTATCTCTCCGCCACTTAATTTTTATTTAGGTGACGCAGTTATCTAAGTACCGCTTTAGGAGAGATGGCAGAGCGGTTGAATGCACCGGTCTTGAAAACCGGCATGGGTTAATAGCCCATCTAGGGTTCGAATCCCTATCTCTCCGCCACTATTAAAGGCCTCAGCATATGCTGAGGCCTTTTTGCTTTCTACGACTAACGTCGCTATTGGCAGGATTTTGCAGATCTGCAATGCTTTCATAAATCATGTTCAGCAGTCACCATTATGAAACACACCCTCGCAAAAGCAGTTTTATATTCCTTATTAGCACCGGTATTGATTGGTGTGGTGTTAGGCATTTATTACGCCTTAGGGGCACAGCAAAACGGTGCGCAGCTATTTTTTGCCGTATTGTTATCTGCTATTGCTAACGCCCATATCTTGGGATTGGCGATGGCTGTGTTTGTCGTCCCCGGTTATTTGCTGATGTACAAGTACAATAAAGTGCATTACAGCGGCGTACTCACATTAGGTCTACTAGGAGGGGCGTTGTTCAGTTATGCTTTTGGCGCGCAGGCGGGGTTTTTACTCATTGTCAACGCACTGATGGCGGCACTTGGGAGTGGACTGTTCTTGTTTGCCCTGCGCCGGGGTAGCGCCCGCGAAGCTTAATCTTACCTATCTTCATGGCGTAAAAATAATCAATCAGCGTTTTTTCAAGCGACTGCATCACTTTTTTCATGATAAAAGGTTTCATTTGCGCGCCACAAAGAGTACCTTAAACACTGCGTATTCTATGTGAAGTAGTAGTGTGAATGAGTAAAGAAGCCTTTTATGAATCCCTGACACAGCAAGCACTCGCGCTGGTCAGTGATGAAACCAATCAAATTGCTAATATGGCGAACATTAGTGCGCTGTTATTTATGTCTTTAGAGGATATAAACTGGGCAGGGTTTTACATTTTGGAGTCGCCACAACAAATGGTGCTAGGGCCGTTCCAAGGAAAACCAGCGTGTGTACGCATTGAAGTTGGAAAAGGTGTGTGTGGTACTGCTGTTGCTGAAGACACCACTCAACTGGTAACTGACGTTCATCAATTCCCCGGGCATATCGCCTGCGATGCGGCGTCAAACTCTGAAGTTGTGGTGGTGGTGAAAAAGCAAGGAAATGCCATTGCCGTTCTTGACATCGACAGTCCTACAGTGGGACGGTTCGATGAGCAAGATAAGCAGGGCCTTGAGAAGCTAGTTCACAGCATCGAAAAATACCTGTAATGAAAGACATACTTAGTGTACATGACTACCTTTTCGCACAGTCCGATATTGGCGACTGGGAAGGGGAAGAGGAGTTCGTTACTGAGCGTTACAACGAACTAATCCACCATGCATGGGAACGCTTGGATGATGATCTAAGCTGCGAACGCATAGATGAAATAATTAACGGTATTTGGGAGCAATTACGCGGAGACACCGCGCTTCTCGATGCTGAACACGAAGAATTAATGGACTGGGTTGAACACTATGTCGACTCGGCGCAAGACGAGCAGATGTAAATTTAAGGTTTAGAAATGGAAACCACAAACAAGCTAAAAGACATAAACGAAGTATTGGAATTCCTATACCAGGAATTTCCCAATTGTTTTAAACAAAAAGAAGGCATTAAGCCACTTAAAGTCGGTATTTTTAAAGACATTGCTGAGCGTATTGAAGGCAGTGAAAAGGTCAGCAAAACGCAAGTTCGTCAAGCGTTGAGAAAGTACACTTCACACTGGCGCTACCTTGAAGCGGTTGTTAATAATGAATACCGCGTTGATTTAGATGGCAACCAAGCAGAAAAAGTAGAGCAAGAGCACGTTGAGCATGCAAAAACTGCGCTTGAGCAAAGCCGCGCAAAAATGGCTAAACGTAAAAAGCCTGCTCGTGGTGCTAAAGACGGTGATACAAAGGGTTACAAAAAACGTCCAAGTGGACCTGGTAAGCCTCACCCTAAAGGCGCTAAAGTCAAAAAGAATGCAGAACCTGCACCGCGTCGTAGTAACAAAGTTGAACCTTTGCCAAGCGACAAGGTCAAGGCTAATACCAAAGTTAAAGTTAAACTAGGTCAGGCGCTAGTCAACGGTACTATCACTGAAGTCAACAAAGATGATATCCACGTTGAATTAGTCACCGGCATGCAGGTAAAAACTAAAGCAGATAGCTTATACCTAGTATAAAAAGAAGGAGTTGTGCATGAGTAAGTCGTTTTCACTCATCCCACTGGTCGCTGCCCTTGTAGCAGCACCGGCCTTAGCCTCACTGGATAAGGTCACCATGGCTGATTTGCCGACCCTACAGCAGGAGTCGCAACACAGTACAGCAAGTAAACGAGTGACGAATCTCTTCACACGTGCACACTACAAGCCAATACGATTCAATGATGAACTGTCGGAGCAAATGTACGACCGTTACATTGAATCGTTGGATTTCAATCGCACTATCTTCCTAGAGCAGGACATTGCTAAGTACGAGCAATATCGTGATAAGTTTGATAATGCATTGAAATCCGGCAAACTCGATTTTGCCTATGACTTATTTAACCTTAGTATGAAGCGTCGTTTCGAGCGCTACGACTATTCATTGTCTTTACTTGAGAATGAATTTGACTTCACTAAGGACGACAAATATTACTTTGACCGTGAACAGGCGCCCTATGCGAAAACGCAGGAAGAACTCAATGAGTTATGGCGACAAAAGGTCAAATACGATGCGCTGCGTTTGAAGCTGACCGGCAAAGACTGGGAAGGCATTAAAGAGGTATTGGAAAAACGCTATACCTACACGTTAAAACGCTTAGTGCAAACAAAAAGCGAAGACGCTTTCCAGATTATTATGAACGCGTTCGCGCGTTCTATTGAAGCTCATACTTCCTATTTATCGCCACGACGTGCTGAGCAGTTCAAGATGGACATGGATCTTGAACTCGAAGGTATTGGCGCGGTCCTCAGTTACGACGAAGACTACACCGTTATTCGCTCTCTAGTGCCCGGCGGCCCAGCGGATAAAACCGGTGAAATCAGCCCCGAAGACCGCATTGTCGGTGTTGCTCAAGGGGAAGACGATTTCGTTGATGTGATCGGTTGGCGTTTAGATGATGTCGTTGATCTCATTAAAGGCCCTAAAGGCACTGTGGTGCGGTTGCAGTACCTAGAGGGGAAAGACGACCACGGCATGCCCAAAGTCGTAGAGATCACGCGTGATAAAGTGCGTCTTGAAGATCGTGCAGCGAAATCGAGTGTGTTCGAAGCCAGCTATTCTGAGCTGACCAGCAAAATTGGCGTGATTGAAATTCCAGGCTTCTATAACAACCTCTCTGAGGATGTTAAAGGCGAGCTGGTCAAGTTAAAAGAGCAAAAAGTAGATGGCGTAGTTATTGATTTACGCCAAAATGGTGGCGGCTCCTTGTACGAAGCCACCAAGCTGACAGGCTTGTTTATCGATCAAGGGCCGGTGGTGCAAATTCATACTCTTAACGGGCGAATTGAGCAGCAAAAAGACCGAGATGGCGTGACCTATTACGATGGCCCATTGACTGTGCTAGTGGACCGTTACAGTGCATCGGCATCGGAAATTTTCGCGGCGGCTATGCAAGATTACGGTCGTGCGGTGATCATTGGTGAGCAAACCTTTGGTAAGGGTACGGTACAGCAACACCGAGGCTTGGGACGCAACTACGACTTGTACGACAACCCACTGGGTAGCGTGCAGTACACCATCGCTAAGTTCTACCGTATTGATGGTGGCAGTACCCAGCACAAAGGCGTGGTCCCTGATATTGAGTTGCCTTCTCCGATAGACCCCGCAGAGTGGGGAGAGAGCCAAGAAGACAACGCGTTGCCATGGGATAGCATTGTCCGTGCTAATTACGCGATGGTCGATACCCTTGATGGCACCATCAATTATTTGGCGAAGGAGCACGATAAGCGTGTTGCCAGTGAGCCTGAGTTCAATTACGTGATGCAAGACATCAAAAAGTACAAAGAAGAGAAAGATCGTAAATTCATCTCTTTGAATGAGAAAGAGCGTCTTGACCAACGTGATGAGCGCAAAGAGCTTGCTTTGAAGCGCACCAATGAGCGGCTTGCGCGTCTAGGATTGGAAAAAGTGGAAGACGTTGATGATGCCCCTGAGGTATTAGATGAATTCGACCCATTCTTGGAAGAGGCGGCGTTGATCACCCAAGATTATATTAAACAAGGGCGATTGGCGAAGAACAATAAGTAACCAAAAACCACGAAAAAGGGCGCTTTGAGCGCCCTTTTTGTCGTTTAGACGGTGTTAAAAATGTTTTCCTCTGGTACTCTTTGCGCTGATAATAACAATAACCCTCGTGTGTTGTGCTTAAGGCGAGGGCAGGAGAATCATTGTGACAACCACCAAAGAAGCCAAGTTTCTTGATGCATTGATCCCCATCGTCGTGCTTATTTGTTTGCTCGGCGCAGCGGTGTATCTCTATGGTGACAGCTCGTCGTCAGGCCCCAACCAAATAGCCTTACTGTTTGCGACGTTCACCGCAGCATTGATCGGTTTAAAAAACGGCTATACCTGGAAAACCCTTGAAGAGGCGATGATTAAAGGCATCACTATCTCCTTGGGCGCTATATTAATACTTTTGATGGTCGGCGCCTTGATTGGCACTTGGCTGCTATCGGGCACCGTGCCGACGCTCATTTATTACGGCCTACAAATTATTAACCCGCATTGGTTTTATGCCGCAAGCTGCGTTATATGCGGAATTGTGGCGATGAGTATCGGCAGTTCTTGGACTACCGCAGCCACCATAGGTGTGGCCTTACTCGGGGTAGCCAATGGGTTAGACTTAGATCCTGTGGTCACCGCCGGTGCGGTTATATCCGGTGCTTACTTTGGTGACAAGCTCAGCCCACTGTCGGAAACCACTAACTTAGCGCCAGCAGTGGCAGGGGCCGACTTATTTACTCATATCCACCACATGCTTTGGACCACGGTTCCGAGTTTTGTGATAGCCGTGATTATTTTCATCTTTATGGGCTTTAACGCCGATGTGAGCAGCGATACCGCAGGCATAGATAACATGGTCGGGCTGTTGCAGGACAACTTTAACATTAGCATCGTCAACTTGGTGCCTTTAGTGGTGTTGTTGGCACTGGCTATTCGCAAAATGCCGGCATTCCCTGCAATTTCTATTGGGGCAGTATTAGGCGCGGTGTGGGCGCTGCTGTTCCAAGGCGAATTATTAGCCAGCCAAGTGGATGTCTCCCAAGGCCAATTAGTTGGCTATTTTAAGCTAGTTTGGGCAACCTTTTTTGACGGTTTTGCTATTCAAACTGGCAATGCAAAAATGGATAGCTTGCTCTCTGGCGGCGGCATGTCGGGGATGTTGACCACCACTTGGCTCATTATGATGGCGTTGATGTTCGGCGCTATCATGGAAAAGACCGGCCTGCTAGATGTGTTTGTGCGCAGCATCTTAAAAATAGCTAAATCCACAGGTTCGCTTATCGCATCCACTATCGCCACATGTATCGGCACCAATTTAGTCGCTGCTGATCAGTACATTGCTATTGTCGTGCCGGGTCGAATGTTTAAAGAAGAATACAAAAAACGGGGCTTACGCCCAGTGAATTTGTCTCGTACGTTAGAAGATGGCGGCACTATAACCAGCCCACTTATCCCTTGGAATACCTGTGGTGCCTACATGCAAAGTGTACTGCTAATTAACCCATTTGATTACGCTCTATACGCCTTCTTTAATTTGATTAATCCAGTGTTAGCAGTGATCTATGCTTATTTCGGTATTAAGATTTTAAAGCTAGAGCCAAAACACTTACAGCCTGAAACACAAGCGCAACGTAGCGAATAACCTATAATGTGGGCATCACCTGATGCCCACTATGAGCAACAGAGGACTGTCCTATATGACCTCCCAGCATGGCAATGCGAAGTATTTAAAAGACTACCAACCCCCTCATTTTTTTATTGATACCCTCACCTTGGACGTTGATTTACAACCGACGCAAACCACAGTGTATGCCCGCTCCGAGGTGCGTCGCAATGAGGCAAACCCGGCAAACGACTTAGTGTTAGATGGTATAGATTTATCTCTTAAAGAGGTTAAAGTTGATGGTCATATATTCACCAATTACGACATTAACGATGAGCAATTACTGCTGCGCGATGTGCCACAACACTTTGTACTAGAGATAACAACGGCCTGTTCGCCACAAACTAATAGCTCATTAGAAGGTCTGTATTTATCAGACGGTGCTTATTGCACCCAGTGTGAAGCTGAGGGATTTCGTAAAATCACCTACTTCCTTGATAGACCCGATGTTATGGCCGAGTATGAGGTCACCATCAAAGCGGATAAAGCCCAGTTCCCCTACCTACTGTCAAATGGCAACAAGATTGCCAGCGGTGACTTGGCTGATGGTCGCCATTTTGCAACTTGGCAAGACCCCTTTAAAAAGCCAAGCTACTTATTTGCCTTGGTAGCCGGGGACTTCGACGTATTACGCGATAGCTACACAACCGTCTCTGGTCGTGAAGTGGCATTAGAGCTCTATGTAGATAAGGGGAATTTAAGTAAAGCCCCGCATGCGATGGCGTCGCTCAAGCGGGCAATGCAATGGGATGAACAGCGCTTTAATCTTGAATACGACCTCGATGTGTACATGATAGTGGCGGTCGACTTTTTCAATATGGGAGCGATGGAAAACAAAGGGTTAAATGTCTTTAACTCGAAATGTGTGCTCGCCAATGCAGAAACCTCAACGGATCGCGATTTCCATTTGATTGAATCTATTGTCGGTCACGAATATTTCCATAATTGGACGGGTAACCGTGTGACTTGTCGGGATTGGTTTCAGCTCTCTTTGAAAGAGGGATTGACGGTGTTTCGAGATCAGGAGTTTAGCAGTGATCTAGGCTCACGAGCCCTCAACCGAATTGATGCGGTTAAGGTGATGCGCACACATCAGTTCGCTGAAGATGCGGGGCCAATGGCTCATCCTATTCGCCCTGAGAAGGTATTAGAAATGAATAATTTTTATACCGTGACGGTGTATGATAAGGGCGCCGAAGTGATCCGTATGCTGCATACATTGCTGGGTGAGCAAGGCTTCCAAAAAGGCATGCAGTGCTACATTGAGCGTCATGACGGCCAAGCGGTGACTTGTGATGATTTCATTAGCGCTATGAGTGATGCGAATGGCTTTGATGCCTCTCAGTTTAAACGCTGGTACAGCCAATCGGGTACCCCACAAGTGCATGTTCAGGAACAGTTCGACGCGCAACAGCAGCAATATGTACTCACCCTGAGTCAGCATCATAGCCCGACAGCAGATCAACCAAGCAAAGATAATTTGCTCATCCCTGTGGCGATTGAACTGCTTGATAGCCAAGGTAAGGCATTGAGCTTAAATGCGCATGGCGTCGCTGATAACGTATTGCAGTTACACCAAAGTGAACAGCAGTTCGTGTTTGATAACATCACCGAGCGACCCGTAGCGGTGCTGTTTGAGGATTTCTCCGCGCCGGTTAAAGTTCAGTTTGAGCAGAGCCTTAGCGATCAATTGCATATAGTGCGCCATGCTAGCAGCGACTTCTCCCGCTGGGATGCGCAGCAAAGTGCATTAAGCGGGTGTATCCTAGACGAGCTTGGGCGGGGCGAAAAAGCCCAGCTTGATGAGGCAGTGTTAGCCACGTTGAGTGACTTACTTAATGCCGCACTAGCCGGTCAAGAACATGATCTGGCGTTAGTCGCAGAGCTATTACAGCTACCTAGCTTTGATACCTTGAGTGCTAATTTTGAGCAAGTTCCTGTTGATGCCATCACTGCGGTGACTGAGGCATTTGCGCAACAAATTGCCGAGCACTTGCAAGTGCCGCTGAGCGAAGTAGTGACCCAACTCAGCGACGATAAGCAGCAATCGCAACAAAGCGTTGCCAAGCGAGCGTTACTTGCGACCTGTATGGGGTATTTAGCGCGCGTAGATACGCAGCTCGAATTTATTGAGACTCAGGCACATCAGGGCTCAATGACTTTATCTTTGGCGGCGATAAAAGCGTTGATCCTTGCTCAACACCCTCGCAGTGGCGCTATGTTAGACGAGTTCGCGGCGCGTTGGCAGCATGATACTCTTGTGATGGATAAATGGTTTAATCTTCAGGCCCTGCGCAAAGGCTCGGACAGCTTCGCCAATCTGACTCGTTTATACCAACACCCTCACTTTAGTTGGCGTAACCCCAATCGAGTACGTGCTCTTATTGGTGCCTTTGCGATGAGTAACCCAACGCAATTTCATGCCAAAGATGGGCAGGGCTACGCGCTATTGGGTGATGCCTTAGTGAAGCTCAATGATATTAATCCACAGAACGCTTCGCGCCTGATCACGCCGTTGTTGGCATGGCGACGTTTTGATAGTACGCGTCAGCAGTTGATGAAAGAGCAACTAGAGCGTTTAAAGGTATTACCAAAACTCAGCAAAGATTTATTTGAAAAGGTAGATAAAGCCCTCAGTGAATGAGATTAAAGAATTTTATTTCACGCTATCTATGAGTTACAGCCAGTGTCTGGCCTATTACAAAGGCCGGATTTCTGCTGTACAAGTCATTGATGACGCCGGGCGAAAAATTCGTTTCCCGGCTAACAAACTGCTTCCCTATATGTCACAAATCGGCATCCGTGGGCGTTTTCGCTTGTTATTGGATGCGAATAATAAGTTTATTCGCTTAGAGCGCGTTCACTAATTCAACCTGCTTATGTGCGCTATTTTTAAACAGTTGTAAATTGCATTTGTCGTTAACGTTATTGTCATGTATAAAAATAGTGGTAGGATGTCATACCATTAGCGCAGATAAAGGAAAATTAACGCTTATTACAGGCCATTAATCTAGATTGTTTGTAAATTTCGCGTATCCTTTCTAATGTATAAGACTACACTAAAAACAATAACTTGATCTTAATTACCCGCGCAAAGGGGGGAAGCAACAATGATAAGACAGCCACTATTTGCTAAGCATCGTTTAGCGCTCTGTGTAGGGGGAGCGATGCTCGGCATGAGTAGCGCCGCACACAGTGCCAGTTTTACAGTCGGGGACTTCGATGTTAACTTCGACTCGACATTTTCATACGGACAAAGCATTCGTACGGAAGATAGAAACTTCGACGCCAACATAGGTAAAAGTAACCATCCACGCTTTGACTGGACCGGTTATAACGCCGCTTTGAATCCAATCTATTCATCTGCAGATGTGTGGGCCCAACCTGGCGCTTACTCTAATAATGGTGATGCGGGTAACTTAAACTTTGATAGTGGCGATACCTTTTCACAGCAGCTAAAGGGCACACATGAGTTAGCCATCAATGGCGACATGTACGGTTTCTTCTCGCGCTTCATGTATTTTTATGATTTCGCTTTGATGGATGGTGACTTTGCTTACACCAACCCTACCTCAGGGGAGCAGGTTGATCCCTGTGACTATGACGAAACCAAAGAGCAAGTCTGTGCTGATTTTCGTTTGCTTGATGCCTTCATTTGGGCCGATTTCGATTTCAATGAAGGTCGCAACCCGCTCTCTGTGCGTTTAGGTCAACAAGTTGTAAACTGGGGTGAAAGTACCCTGATATCACATGGTATCAATGTTAACCCTGTAGATATCGACCGTCTGAAGGCACCGGGTGCTGAAGTAAAAGAAGCCTTTATTCCCGTCGGCATGTTATGGGCGTCACTAGGTATTACCGATAACATCTATCTGGAAGGTTTCTATCAGTACGAGTGGCATGAAACTCGTCTACCAGCATCGGGAAGTTATTTCTCGACCAACGATTTTGCCTCGGAAAACGGTTTTAACCAAAACGTACAGTTAGGTTTCACCTCCAACCCAGATATTGACCTTGCCTTTTTAACCGAGAGCCTCAACAACCTTGGCAGTGATTGGCAGATGGCCGCAGCGGCGCAGGGTATTGACCCTAATTCAGCAGCGGGGCAACAGTTACTGGCTAATATGTACTTGGCATACCCCACTAAGGTGGCACTAAAAGGCAAAGGTCACAAAGGTAAGACTGAGCCCGATGATGGCGGCCAGTATGGTTTGCGCCTAGGTATGTTTATGCCTGACTTTAATGATACTGAAGTAGCGCTTTACTACATCAATTATCATAGCCGCCGCCCAGTTATCTCTGGACAAGTATCGGACTTTACCGCCATTGGCGATGATTTAGCCATGTTGGCGACGACGGAAATCACAGAAGACAACGTCACCGATCTGCAAGCGTTTACCAAAGCGGTATTAGCTTATCCAGAAGACATTAAACTGTATGGCTTGAGCTTTAACACGGCGTTAGGCGAGACAGCATTCTCAGGCGAATTTGCGTTTCGTCAGGATGAACCACTGCAAGTGGATGACGTAGAGCTTCTATATGCCGGTATGCCTGAGCAACTCGCTGTTGCCGGGTTACGTCCAGAATTTGCGGGTATTTCACAGTTGAGCCCAGGCGATGCGACGTCGGTTGTAGGCCCAGGTGAAACGGCACAGGGTTATATCTTGCGCAACACGGCACAGCTACAATTCACCGCCACACACCTGTTTGGCCCTTATCTAGGTGCTGACAGCTGGGCCGTTGTTGGTGAAGTCGGCGGGGTGCGTGTTAATAACATGCCAGAGTACGATGAGCTGCGTTTGAATGTGGCGGGGACTGGACGCAGTGGCGTCATTCAAGGACCTGCGGCTGACTACACCGCGTTGCAAATGGCGCTATCCAATGGCCCAGAAACAAATCCATTCCCAACGGCTTCGGCGTGGGGATATCGTCTTATTGCCAAGGGGGATTACTTCAATCTCTTCTCAGGCGTAAACTTTTCACCTAAGTTCGTATTCTCCCACGACGTCAATGGCATTACACCTGACCCAATGTACTTGTTTATTGAAGATAGAAAATCGTTGGGGATTAACCTGAACTTTAATTATCAAAATACTTGGTCTTTCGACGTAGGCTATAGCTCTTTTTGGGGCGGTGGTGCGACGAATAACTTCTCAGACCGAGACTTTGTGTCGTTTAATATTAAATATTCAATTTAAAAGGGTACACGCATGTTAACTAAACCTACCCTCATTGCAGCAGCCTTTTGTGGCATCTTTGCCACTTCTGCAGTACAGGCAAAAATAACACCCGAGCAGGCTGAACGCCTGGGCGCGGATTTGACACCTATTGGTGCACTTAAAGCAGGTAATGAAGATGGCTCTATCCCTGCTTGGGATGGTGGTATTACTAAAGCTCCAGAGAATTATGAGCAAGGGATGCATCACCCTGACCCTTATGCAGATGACCAGGTCCTTGTCACCATTGATAAGTCAAACTTGGAACAGCACAAGGAATTCTTGAGCCCGGGTCAGATAGCCTTATTTGAGGCGTACCCTGACACCTTCAAAATGCATATCTATCCGACTCGCCGTAGTGCATCTTTCCCGCAGTTTTATTACGATGCAACGAAGAAGTATGCCACTGAAGCGGAGTTGATTGAAGGCGGTAACGGCATCAAAAACACCGCTATCGGTGTGCCATTTCCAATTCCGGAAAACGGCTTAGAGGCGGTGTGGAACCACTTGTTGCGCTACCGTGGTTTATCGATTGCTCGTTATGGTGGTCAAGCCATGCCAACAGCCTCGGGTTCGTACAACCTGATTGGTTTTGATGAGCAGTTGTTAGTGAAGTACTCGGATCCAGAGGCCACACCGGAGCAGCTGCAAGAGTCGAATATTCTGTTTAAATTTAAACAGCGTGTCACCGAGCCAGCGCGCCTTGCAGGCACCGCGTTGTTAGTGCACGAAACCATGGACCAAATCCTAACACCACGCCAAGCATGGACGTATAACACCGGTCAACGCCGTGTTCGCCGTGCCCCTAATGTTGCATACGATGCACCGGGAACAGCGTCTGATAACTTGCGTACTACCGATGACTTCGACATGTTCAACGGCTCACCGAACCGTTATAACTGGGAACTCAAAGGTAAAAAAGAAATGTACATTCCGTATAACAGCTATAAATTGCATAGCGATGAGCTAGAGTACGATGACATTCTTAAGCCTGGTCACGTTAATCCAGAACATGTGCGTTACGAAAAACACCGCGTCTGGGTGGTTGAAGCGACGCTTAAAGAAGGCACTCGCCACATTTACAAGAAACGCGTGTTTTACATCGATGAGGACAGCTGGCAGATTTCGGTCGCCGATTTATACGATAACCGCGACCAAATGTATCGTGTAGCCATGGCCCACGGTGTGAACTATTACGAAGTACCAACGCACTGGAGTACGTTGGATGTTTATCACGACCTAAACTCACGTCGTTACTTGGCTATTGGCTTAGATAACCAAGAGAAAATGTACGACTTCTCTGAGTCGTTCCAAGACAACGAGTTTACATCTAATGCACTTCGTCGCGAAGGGCGCCGTTAATCTCCTCGGAACTCCTCAGGTCTGCTGCTGCAGGCCTGAGGCTCTCACGTTAACCCTCTATAGGCTCAATTAGATATGAAGTACTTGCTTTGGGCGGTGTTGCTTTTGCCTCTTGGCGTCAGCGCGCAACAAGAGACACCACAACCGGCTTATCAGGCTGACAGTGCCACGCGCACGTTATTTACCGATATCACCACCACAGAATCACGCGTTATCGCCGTTGGCCAACATGGCACCATTGTATACAGCGATGATGGCGAGCAATGGCAGCAGGCCACCAGTCCTATTGATACTCTGCTGACAGCGGTGTTCTTTATTGATAATCAACAAGGCTGGGCATGTGGTCACGATGCCAGCATCTTAGGCACCACCGATGGCGGCGCCAGCTGGCAGTTGCTGCAGTATCGTCCTGATCTTGATAAACCGTGCTTGGATATTCACTTTTTCGATAAGCAAAACGGCGTTGCTGTGGGTGCCTATGGAATGTACTTTGAGACCAAAGATGGTGGCCAAAACTGGACTAAACGCTTTTTAGATAGCCTTCTTTACCCCGAAGACAGGGATTACCTCAATGATTTGAAGGTCAACGATCCAGAAGGTTATGAGATAGAAACTAGCTCCATCTTGCCGCACTTTAACCGCATTGCTGAGACTTCCAAAGGGCTTTACATTGCAGGTGAAATGGGACTGATAGCGCATAGCACCAGCCAGGGTCAAAGCTGGCAACGGGAACAGGAGATATATCATGGCTCCTTTTTCGATATTGCCGAGGTCGAAGGCGAAATACTGGTTGCTGGGTTACGCGGTAATGCATTTAAACGAGGCGAAAGCGGCCAGTGGCAAGCACTGCGTACGCAAGAGCAAGCAACCATGAACAGCATCGTCGAAAGCAACAAGGGTGGGGTGTATATTTTTGGTAACTCCGCTGTGATTTACCGCTTAGAAAACATGCAACAGAACCAGCTCAAGGCGCGTCAACGCGCTGATGGTAAAGCCGTGATGGATGGTGCGGAGTTTGCTGGTAAGTTGATTCTAGCAACGGAAGCGGGCATTCAAACCAAGGAGTTAAACTAATCATGCAAACTTTAGTGGAATTATTAGAGCGCAGTTTATTCCGCCATCGCATGTGGGTGATCTTGGCCTTTATTATCGCCACCGTGGCCTTGGCGTGGCAGGCAACTAAACTGCAATTAGATGCGTCGTTCAATAAGAATATCCCGCTTAATCACCAATACATGAAGGTGTATACCAAACACGAGAAGCAGTTTGGTGGCGCCAACGGCATTCTCATTTCCGTGTGTGATGCGCGTGGCGATATTTTTAACCCGGAATTTTTTACCCAATTAAAAGCGGTACACGACCAACTGTATTTCATCCCTGGGGTTAACCGCCCACTGGTTAATTCAATTTACTCTCCAAGCGCGCGCTTTGTTGAGGTGGTTGAAGATGGATTCAGCGGTGGCCCTATTATTCCTGCAAACTTCAGTGCCGACAAAGCAGGCCTTGCACGAGTAAAAGAAAATATTGAAAAGGCCAAAGTTGTAGGGCGCATGGTGGCCTCGGACTATTCCTGTGCCATGGTCAGCGCTCAGCTCATGGAGTTTGACCCACAAACCGGTGAAAAGCTCGACACTCTTGATATTGCAGAGCAATTAGAGAGTAAAATTCGCACTCCTTTAAGCACTGACAACGTCAGCATCCATATTATCGGCTTTGCAAAAATGGCCGGTGATATTGCTGAGGGTGCCAAAGACGTGGTTCTTTTCTTCGCTATCGCCATCGCAATTACCTTAGTGATGGTCTGGCTGTTTTGTAAAAGCTTCAAGCTCACACTGCTGCCAATAGGCTGCTCGATTATTGCTGTGGTTTGGCAAATGGGGCTGCTATCAACACTTGGCTTTGGCCTTGATCCAATGTCGATTTTAGTGCCGTTCTTGGTATTTGCTATTGGCGTGAGCCACGGTGTGCAGATGATCAACGGCATTGCCAAGAAAGTGCAGTTAGGCAGTGATGCCAAAACCGCTGCGCAATCAAGCTTTAAAGCCTTACTGATCCCCGGCGGCATTGCTTTGCTATCGGATACGGTGGGCTTCTTAACCTTGCTGGCGATAGACATCGGTATTATTCGCGAGTTGGCGATTACAGCCAGTTTAGGTGTGGCGGTGATCATCTTCACTAACCTGCTTCTGTTGCCTGTGATAGCGTCTTATCTGACCTTTTCAAAGCTCGCGGTACTAGAAGCCGATAATGCCAATAAGAACGCGCTATTTAAGCTCCGTGAATTGTTGGTTGCCACCACTAACAAGAAAAATGCGACGGCTATTTTAATTTGCACCGCTGTGTTGTTTGCATTTGGCTACTGGCAGTCACAAAACATGCGCATAGGCGATTTACACGCTGGGGCACCGGCGCTACACGAGGAGGCGCGTTACAACCAAGACACCTTCCTCATCTCTGATCGCTACAGTATATCTGTCGATATCTTGAAAGTGATTGTCGAAGCCTACCCAGCAGCTTGTACCGAGCACGAAGTGATGGACCGTATCAGCCAATTCCAATGGCGTATGGATAATATCCCTGGGGTGCAAAGCAGTGTTTCTCTAGCCAGTGTCGCTAAAGCCGTGAATGCCGGTTACAACGAAGGCAATTTGAAGTGGCAAACGCTACCACGCAATAGCGCTTCTCTCGTGCAAGCAACTTCACGGGTGGAAACCAGTTCAGGTCTTCTCAATGGCGATTGCTCGGTGATGCCAGTGATCATCTTTATGGAAGATCACAAGGCCGAGAGCATAGAGCGCGTAGTGGCTGCAGTGAAAGAATACGGTGCTGAATTTGGCACAGACAAAGTGTCATTCCGACTGGCATCCGGACCAATTGGGGTGATGGCGGCAACGAATGAATCGGTATCGAAAGCGCAAACGCCGATGATGCTGTACGTCTACGGTGCGGTGATCGTATTGTGTTTATTGAGCTTCCGCTCACTGCGCGCCACTATCGCCGTGGTGTTGCCGCTATACATTGTTTCAACGTTGGCGCAGGCGCTGATGGTGGGGCTGGAAATAGGCCTAACGGTGTCGACCTTACCCGTCATTGCACTGGGGGTGGGTATCGGTGTCGACTATGGTATTTATATTCTCTCGTCAATGATGACTCAGCTCAAACAAGGCGTGCACTTAAGTGAAGCGTATCGAAATGCCCTAGCTGAGCGAGGCAGTGCCGTGCTCTTTACTGGTATTACCTTGGCGGTGGGAGTGAGCACTTGGATCTTCTCTGCATTGAAGTTCCAAGTGGATATGGGCATCTTGCTGACCTTCATGTTCTTAGTGAATATGCTCGGTGCAGTGCTCATTTTGCCAGCAATTGGTGCCTTCCTCTGGTCTGACCAGAAAAAATAATGTGAATACTTGTGTACAGAAATGGCCTTAACCGGCCATTTCTATCTATATTTTGTGAATAGAATGCCAACATGCTGAAATCATTGGTCTGATTTCATCGAAAAGGCTTTTTATTAGCTGCAAAAGCGTTAGAATTTAACTGACTCCACGCTATTCAGTCACCCGTTCACAAGGCGGTATAGATTAAGGAACACACAATGACACAAAATGATGGTCACGCTTCCGTTATTCTTAATAACGTCAGCAAGCTTATTCAAAGCAAAGTTCACGCAGACAAAGTGTCACTGGTCGACAAATTCGCCAAGGCGCTTTATCGCAACATGTCGAATGAAGATCTGACACACCGAAACGACAGTGACCTCTACGGCGCAGCGTTGAGCCTTTGGAACTCGTTAGAGAGTAAAAAAGGCGATGATGCTGTTATCCGCGTATTCAATCCCGAAGTTGCTAAGCACGGCTGGCAGTCCTCGCATACCATTGTCGAGATCATTGCTAAAGATATGCCGTTTCTCGTTGACTCAGTTCGCATGGCACTTAACCGCGCGAACATCGCTTCTCACTTATTACTGCATACGCCATTGAAAATTCAGCGCGATAAAGATGGCACTATTACTAATCTCTCAAACTTAAAAGCGGAACAAGAGTCGAGCTCGACCAAAACCGTGTTCTTTATTGAAATCGATCGCCAGACCGATGACGCGGAAATTAAAGCGTTTAAAGAAGAGCTTGATTCTGTGCTTAATGATGTGTCGGTGGCTGTTGAAGACTGGCAACCCATTCGTCAGCAGTTGCTGGATGTGATTAACGATCTCCCTAAGCGTCCACACAATGTCGATAAAACCGAATTAAACGAAACGGTTGAATTTCTAGAGTGGCTGGCCAGCGATAACTTTACCTTGATGGGCTATCGTCAATACGAACTTAAGCCGGTAAAAGGTGATCATCAGCTCAGCGGTGTGAAAGGCACAAGTCTAGGGTTAATGAAGAACTCTGACGAAGAGCAAGTGCGGTTACTTTCTAATATGCCAGAAATCGCACGCAAAGAAGCACGCAGCAATAATTTGTTGGTATTAACGAAAACCAATTCGGTATCGCGAGTGCATCGCCCTGCACACATCGATTACATCGGTGTGAAGCGCTTTGATAAAGACGGCAACGTCATTGGCGAGGACCGCTTTATTGGCTTGTTCTCATCCAGTTTCTACAACAACAGTGCGGCCGATGTACCCGTGTTAAAGTCGAAAATTCGTCGTGTTCTAGAGATGAGCGACTTTGCCGAGGGCACCCACGCCTACAAAGCGGTCCTTAATATTCTCGAAACCTATCCTCGTGATGAGCTAGTACAAGCCCGCGAACAAGAGCTACTGGATGTAGCCATGGGGGTTTTACATATTCAAGAGCGCGACATGTGTCGCCTGTTTGTGCGCAAAGACACTTACGGACGCTTTTTCTCGTGCATGGTGTATGTACCACGTGAGCGTTATAACACTGCACTGCGCCGTGAAACGCAGCAAATTCTTGCTGATGCCTTTGGCTCCGATGAGAAAGTCAGCTTTACCACCTATTTCTCCGAGTCCAGCCTTGCTCGTACCCACTATATTGTGCGAGTTAACAACAGTGACGTAGATTACGACGTGAAAGAAATCGAAAATAATTTAGTAGAAGCAGCCCGTACTTGGGAAGACAAACTACAATCAGCGCTATTAGGCAGCAACGGCGAAGCGCGCGGTAACGAATTAAACCGTAAATATGCCAACGCCTTCGCCAGCTCGTATAAAGACCAAGTGTTGCCAAGTGCCGCAGTGGTTGATATTGAAAAGCTTGAGCTGCTCAATGACGACAACAAACTAGAGATGTTGTTCTACCGCCCACAAGAAGAAGTGAGCTCGAATATTGTTCGTTTGTCGTTGTTCCACAAAGACGAGCCTATCCATTTGTCTGACGTGATGCCGATGTTAGAAAACTTTGGCTTACGCGTTATCGGTGAAACGCCGTATGCAGTAAAAACCTCAGACGGCCAAGTGAACTGGATTATGGACTTCTCAATGTTGCTCGACAACAAAGAGATCGCTGACTTTGACAAAGTATCTGCGCGTTTCCAAAAAGCGCTCACCGATGTATGGAATAACCGCCTGGAAAACGACGGCTTTAACCGTTTAGTGCTCAATGGTGGCTTAACGGGCCGCGAAGCCTCGATTTTGCGTGCTTATGCCAAGTACATGCGCCAAATCGGAGTGACGTTCTCGCAGACTTACATTGAAAGCACCTTCGCTAACTACCCAGATATTGCGACACAAATCGTGAAGCTGTTTGCGAAAAAGTTCTCAGTGAAAGCACCAGGCAGCGAAAAAGCCTTGGAGAAGCTCGTTGCTCAGGTGTATGAATCGCTCGAGAACGTTGCCAACCTTGATGATGACCGCATCATTCGCTTGTACGTTGATATGATCAACGCCACACTGCGCACTAACTATTACCAGAAAGATGACACCGGCGTATTCAAGTCGTATATCTCTTTCAAGGTCAAGCCAAGCTTGATTCCAGAGATGCCATTGCCACTGCCGGCGTTTGAAATTTTTGTCTACTCACCACGTGTTGAAGGTGTTCACCTTCGCGGCGGTAAAGTAGCGCGCGGCGGATTGCGTTGGTCAGACCGTCGTGAAGACTTCCGTACCGAGGTTTTGGGCCTTGTAAAAGCGCAGCAGGTTAAGAACACCGTTATTGTGCCTGTTGGCTCAAAAGGTGGTTTTGTTTGTAAGCAACTGCCAAGTGAGCGTGAAGCCTTCTTTAAAGAAGGGCAAGAGTGCTACAAAATCTTTATCCGTGGTTTGCTCGATATCACTGATAACATCGTACATGGCGACATTGTTCCGCCAGAGAATGTCACACGTCATGACGAAGATGACCCGTACTTAGTGGTCGCCGCCGATAAAGGCACCGCCACCTTCTCTGATATTGCCAACGGGATCGCTGGCGAATATGACTTCTGGCTAGGTGATGCCTTTGCTTCCGGTGGCTCGATTGGTTATGACCACAAGAAGATGGGGATTACCGCAAAAGGCGCGTGGGAGTCTGTTAAACGTCATTTCCGCGAAATTGGTATTGATTGCCAGAACAACGATTTCACAGCGGTTGCCATCGGTGATATGGCCGGCGACGTATTCGGCAACGGCATGTTGCTCTCGAAGCATACCCGTCTGCAGGCGGCTTTTAACCACATGCATATTTTCATCGACCCGAACCCCGATGCTGCAACATCTTGGGACGAGCGTAAGCGCTTGTTTGAATTACCGCGCTCGAGCTGGGAAGACTATAACAGTGAACTCATCTCCAAAGGCGGTGGTATCTTTGCCCGCAGTGCTAAGTCGATTACCTTAACGCCTGAAATCAAGAAGATGGTGGGCACTAAGAAAGCGGCGATGACGCCTAATGAGCTAATCAAAGCGCTCCTGAAGATGCCAGTCGACTTGTTGTGGAACGGCGGCATTGGCACCTATGTGAAGGCTAAGTCTGAGACAGACTCAGATGTTGGCGACCGTGCAAATGATGCATTGCGTATCAACGGCGGTGAACTAGGCGCGAAAATCTTCGGTGAGGGCGGTAACTTAGGCGCTACTCAACTTGGTCGTATTGAATTTGCGGCCAAAGGTGGACGTATTAATACCGACTTTATCGATAACGTGGGCGGTGTGGCGTGTTCTGATAATGAAGTGAACATCAAGATCCTACTGAACTCCTTAGTGGGTGAAGGAGAGCTCACTAAGAAGCAACGTGACGAGCTGTTGTACGCAATGACCGATGAGGTGTCAGAGCTAGTACTACAGGATTGCTACCGTCAGACTCACACTATCTCCGTGACGCAATCTAAGGGCGCATCGACATTAAAAGAGAAGATCCGCTTTATCCACGCGCTTGAAAAAGACGGTAAGCTCGATCGTGCTATTGAGTTCTTACCTACTGACGAAGAGCTTGCTGAGCGCGCTGCTGCGGGTAAAGATTTGACTCGTCCAGAGCTGTCAGTGTTGGTGTCTTATGCGAAAATGGTGCTTAAAGAAACCTTAGTCACCGATGAGATCACTGAGAACCCGTACTATCGTCAGCTGCTGGTCCAGTCGTTCCCTGTACCACTGCGTGAGCGGTTCAATTCAGCCATGGATAACCACCCGTTGCGTGGCGAAATTATTGCTACTAAGTTGGCCAATAACATCGTCAACGACATGGGCTTAAACTTCATGGTGCGTATGCACGAAGAAACGGGCGCATCAGACGCTGAAATCGCCTTATGTTACTCCATTGCTCGCGAGATTTTCGATATGCCGCAGACTTGGTCGGAAATCGAAGCGCTCGACAATAAGATAGATGCTGAAGTGCAAACAGAAATGCTGTATCAGCTACGTCGTACTGTACGCCGAGTAACACGTTGGTTCTTACGTCACCGTAATAAAGCATGGACTATTGAGCAAACCATCGCTCATTTTGCGCCTTGTTTTAAAGACTTGACGGATAACTTACACAGCTACATGGTAAGTGATGAGAGCGAGCAAATCCGCGAAAACGCCAAGAGCCTAGCCGATCAAGGCGTACCTGCTCAATTGGCGATGCGTATTGTGTCACTATCGAGCTTGTTCTCCACCATGGACTTGGCCGAAGTGGCCGCGCAAACCGAGCGCAACACAGCCTTGGTGTCAAACACCTACTTCAAGCTGGGTGCGCGCATGGGCTTGCACTGGTTCTTAACGCAAATCACTCATCAGCCAGTGCAAAACCATTGGCAAGCCTTGGCGCGTGCATCTTATCGCGAAGAGCTCGATTGGCAGCAACGCACATTAACCGATGTGGTACTGCGCAGCTTCGATGACAAAGAGCAAGATGTGGATGCGCAAATTGACGCGTGGATGGAAGCAAATAATGCTGTATTGCATCGCTGGCAACAAATGCTTAGCGAATTTAAGACTTCGCAAAGCCATGACTTTGCCAAGTTCTCAGTAGCACTGCGGGAATTGATGTTGCTTGCACACAACTGTGATCAACGGGCGTAAGCGCCGCTGTTAAAAAGCAGTAAAACTCTGTAGAATACCCCAGCTTTTGTCTGGGGTATTTTTTTGGGGGTTCCATGTTTTATGATTTAGCGCGTCGGTTTATGTTCACTAAAGACGCTGAGTGGGCGCATGACTTCGCATTGTCTAATTTAAGCCGCTATGCCAACACGCCCTTATCCATGGCGTGGTCCCAGTCAGTTCCAGACAAACCGGTTAATTTCCTTGGCCTTGAATTTAAAAACCCCGTGGGGTTGGCGGCTGGATTAGATAAAAACGCCGAATGCATTGAAGCCTTCGCCCAGATGGGATTTGGTTTTATTGAGGTGGGTACGGTGACTCCGCGACCTCAGCAAGGAAATGACAAGCCGCGCATTTTCCGTTTGCCAGAGCAACATGCGGTGATCAACCGTATGGGGTTCAACAATAAAGGCGTTGATAACTTAGTGGCGAATGTCAAAGCCGCCAATTATGATGGCATCTTAGGGATCAACATAGGTAAAAACAAAGACACGCCTAATGAGCAGGGCAAGGACGACTATATCCATTGCATGCGCAAAGTCTTTGAACATGCCTCGTATATAACCGTTAACATTTCTTCGCCAAATACCCCAGGGCTGCGTGACTTGCAATACGGCGAAGCGCTCGATGACTTGTTGTCGAGTTTGAAAAATGAACAGCTAAACTTGGCAGCCAAACACCATAAACAAGTCCCGATGCTGGTTAAAGTTGCACCGGATTTAGACAGTGTTCAAGTCGAGCAGGTCACCCAATCGTTATTGAACAACCGCATTGACGGGGTGATTGCGACTAATACCACCTTAGAGCGCAGCGCTGTCGCGGGTTTGCAATATGCCGATGAGGCTGGCGGACTATCAGGACGTCCGGTGCGGGCTAAGTCTCTAGAGGTTATTAAAGAGATCAAACGGTTATCGCAAGGGCGTTTACCTATTATCGGTGTCGGTGGCATTGACAGTGCCGAAGCCGCCAAGGAAAAGCTTGATGGCGGTGCTGATCTACTGCAAGTGTATACCGGCTTTATCTATGAAGGTCCGGCTTTAGTGAAAAGGATCGTTCGCGCCTTATAAGGATCAGTTATGTTAGTGTTTGATCCCTCATAAAATATTCTTAGAATCTATTTTACATGGGATCAACTAACGCTATAATCCAAAGTTATAAGGTAGGTGTACAAAGGCTTTTACGGATTTAGAGGGCAACATGTTACAGGCACAACGACATTGGCAATGGCAAATTTCGAGTGAGCAAAATCGCTTAGTGCTCGATATGGGAGAGATGCAGTTTTGCACGCCCTATAAGCTGCGCCAGCTGACAGATGAAGCCTTGAGTGAGCCCCAATTTAACCTCCTTGACGCCGACTTTTATAAGCAAGTGGGTGAGTATCTAAGTACCTTTAATCTGTGGAGTGATGCGCAGATTTGTCAAATAGCACTTAACGCCACAGCGGTAAAACACTACCTCAAGCCTGTGCTCGCTAAAAGTTGGTTTTTTGCGCCATACACCGGCCGAGATATCAACCAAGAAGCCATTGTTAGCCTTACTTCACAGTGCCAAAGCGGCCAGTTTCTCATTGTTGATTGTGCCGATGGCGCCAGTGTTTGTTTGTGCTTGGAACCACACTTCGCACTTGATGAAAATCTTAGCTTAAAACAGTTTGAGGTTATCAAGGTACTGAACAACCGAATTCATCCTATTTTATCCGCTCAGAACCAACAAAAGCGCGCTTAACCTTCCTCGGCTATGATACAATCTCGGCGAATTTACGAGATAGGATAGTCACTTTGCAATTTGTTGCCCTTACTTCCATAGGCATTGAACAGTTACTCGAGCAAGAGCTCAGCGCGCTTGGCGCCGAAGTACAAAAACAGCGTGTCGGCGCGGTGGAGTTCAGTGCTGATAGCCTTACTGCTCAACGCATTTGTTTAACGACGCGCCTTGCTACTCGGGTCATGCTGCAATTGCAACAGGGCAGTGGTGTTGAAGACAAAACCGCGTTATATAATTTTGCTCGCTTTCAGCCTTGGCAAGAGTATTTTGGGCCGGATCAGTCTTTTGCCGTGGAGTTTAATGGCACTAACCGCCAGCTGAAAAACAGTCAGTTTGGTGGCCTTGTTATCAAAGACGCAATTTGTGATTACTTCCACGACTTATATGAGCGCCGCCCAAATGTTAGCAAAGAGCACCCTGACGTACGGGTGGTGGCAAAGCTGAATCGTGATAAGCTGACGCTGTACATTGATTATTCAGGTCCTCGTCTTTCACAGCGTGGATACCGTAGCGCTCAGGGTAAAGCTCCCTTAAAGGAAAACCTAGCGGCCGCGTTGATTATGCGCAGTGGCTGGCTAGATGACACCACGCAACCGCTGTTTGATCCCACCTGTGGCTCTGGCACCTTACTCATTGAAGCGGCGCTAATGGCAAAAAACATTGCTCCGGGTTTGCAACGTGAGCAGTTTGCCTTTGAACGTTTACCCAGTCACCGAGCGGTCAAATTTAAAGAATTAAAGCAGTCTCTGCGCGATGAGATTAACGACAGCGCTAAACCTTGGCTCATTGGTCATGATATTAATCCCAACGTCATTGCCAAGGCTAAAGACAATGCCGCGCGCGCCGAAGCCGCCGAGTATATCGATTTTGACACCGGTGATTTGGCCAATATGAAGGCGCCGTGTAAACGCCCAGGTGTGGTCATTGCGAACTTACCTTACGGTGAGCGCTTGGGATCGATGGCCGAAATTTTGGCCCTGTATCGCCAGCTGGGGCATCAACTCAAACAGGGCTTTTGTCACTGGCGCAGCGCTTTGCTAGTAAGTGATGCAGAACTATTAAAGCTGTTTAAATTAGTTAAGCACAAGCAATACAAGTTTAAAAATGGCCCCATCGATACGGTATTGGCACTGTACGACATTACCGAAGAGCAGACCCAAGGGCATAAAGGGGATAAAACACCACTGCATTTTGAGCAGTCGGTGGCCTTTGCCAATCGCCTGAAAAAGAACCGCCAAGGTTTGAAAAAGTGGCTCAAGCAAGAGCAAATCACCGCTTATCGTATTTATGATGCCGATATTCCTGAATACAATGTCGCCGTGGATGTCTATCCAGATAGTGCGGTGATCTACGAGTATGCTGCGCCAAAGAACATCGATGAGAGCGTCGCCCAGAAACGTCTGCAGGATGTATTAATGTTAACCTGTGAGACGCTGTCGCTGGCGCCAGCTAATGTTGCCTTGAAAGTGCGACAGCGGCAAAAAGGTGACAGTCAATACCAAGCGCAAGCGAATCAAGGTCGCACCCAAGTGATTAGCGAGTATGGCGCGCTGTTTGAGGTGAATTTATATGACTATCTTGATACCGGTATTTTCCTCGATCACCGTTTAGCACGTAAATACATTCGCGATATCGCCAAAGATCAACGGGTGCTGAACCTATTTGCCTATACAGGCACAGCCTCGGTGCAAGCGGCGCTGGGCGGAGCTAAATCAGTGACCACCGTGGATATGTCGAAAACCTATCTGCAATGGGCGCAGCGTAACTTCGCATTGAATAAATTAAAGAGCCCGCGCTATCGTTTTGAGCATGGCAATTGTTTAGAGTGGGTAAAACGTACGCGCGGTGAGTACGATGTTATTTTTCTCGACCCGCCAACCTTTTCAAACTCAAAACGCATGAAGGAAAGCTTTGATGTACAGCGTGACCATGTCAGCCTATTGGTAGACACAGCTAAGTTATTGGCAAAAAATGGCACCTTAGTGTTTTCGAACAATAAACGTGGTTTTAAGATGGACGAAGACGCATTGGCTTTACAAGGCTTGGTTGTTGAAAATATCACTGAGCAGACGCAGTCTGCAGATTTTGCCCGTAACAAACATATTCACAATGCCTGGGTCATTCGCCGTGGCTAAGGTGGTGTTATATCACACCGAAGGGTGTCACCTGTGCGAGCAAGCGCAAGCAATGTTGGTGCAGCATCCACAAGTGAGTACTATTGAATTGCGTGACATCATCGATGATCCCGAGTGGCTTAGCGCTTACCAAGTGCGTATTCCCGTTATGGCGTTGGCACATCGACCCGAGGCCGAGCTGGGATGGCCTTTTGACCAGCAGGCAATCAATAAATTGATAGAGCAGTATGGACCTTATTAGAATAACAAACGGCCAGTTGGCCTATGGAACTCATCCGTTACTTGACGGTGCCAATGCCGTTATTGAGCAGGGCGAGCGTGTGTGTGTCGTTGGCCGTAACGGCGCCGGAAAATCGACTTTTTTAAAAGTCCTTAGCGGTGATGTCATTCTTGATGATGGTGACATTAATCAAGTAGGTGAGCTTAAAATCGCGCGCCTAGAGCAAGATCCGCCCCGTGATAGTGAGGGCAGCGTATTCGACTATGTGGCCGATGGCCTGCCCACCGTTGCTAAATTACTTAAAGAGTTTCATGCCTTAAACGCACAGCTTGCTGAGCATGCCGATGATGAAAAAGCATTGTCGCGTCTGGCAAGTATTTCTGCCGAGATCGAAGCCCAAGATGGCTGGCGATTTGATTCCAAAATTAAGCTCGTACTGGGGCAATTAGAATTAGATGCAGACGCGCAATTAGCCACTCTTTCAGGAGGGTGGTTGCGTAAAGTGGCATTGGCGAAGGCCCTGGTTGGTGAACCCGATTTACTGCTATTGGATGAGCCCACCAACCACCTGGATGTCGCATCGGTTAAGTGGTTAGAGCAATTTTTGAAAGAGTTTAAAGGCGCGATTATCTTTATTTCGCATGACCGTGCCTTTATCCGCGCCTTAGCAACCCGAATTCTCGATTTGGATCGTGGCCAGTTGGTCTCATATCCAGGGGATTATGCAACTTACCTAGAGCGCAAAGCCCACGATTTAAAGGTGCAAGAACAACAAAACGCCGAGTTTGATAAAAAGCTGGCAGAAGAAGAGGCGTGGATCCGCCAAGGCATTAAGGCGCGACGCACGCGTAATGAAGGCCGCGTACGCGCACTGAAAGCACTGCGACAAGAGCGTAAACAACGGGTAGAGCAAGTCGGCAAAGTTGATTTAAATATTGAAACCGCAGCACGTTCAGGCAAGTTAGTTGCCGAGGCCAAGCATTTATGCCATGCCTTTGGTGATAAAGTGATAGTTGATGACTTTTCCACGTTATTGATGCGTGGTGACCGTGTTGGCCTCGTCGGCCCTAATGGGGTCGGCAAAACGACCTTGTTGAAGCTACTGTTTGGGCAGTTGCAAAGCACCAAAGGACAACTTAAACAAGGCGTTAATTTAGAGATAGCTTATTTTGACCAATACCGTGCCAAGCTTGATGAAGAGGCAAGCGTGCAAGACAACGTCGCGGACGGTAAGCAGGAAGTCAATGTAGGCGGGCGCTCACGCCATGTCCTGGGTTACTTGCAAGACTTTCTATTCCCCCCTAAGCGCGCTCGCACGCCAGTGAAGGCCATCTCTGGGGGAGAAAAGAACCGCCTGTTACTAGCGAAAATTTTCTTGCAGCCATCGAATGTATTGGTACTCGATGAGCCGACTAACGACCTTGATATTGAAACACTCGAGCTATTAGAAGATATTGTTAACCAATATCAAGGCACGGTGTTGATTGTTAGTCACGACCGGGAGTTTATCGATAACACCTGCTCCAGCGTATGGGGATTTGACGGCAATGGTAAAATCACCGAAGTGGTGGGCGGTTACAGCGATTATGAAGCTTATCGCGCCCAGCAGTTGGCGGCACTAGAGGCGCAGCGTAAAGCCAGTGCCGAGGCCGAGCAGCAACAAGCGCAGAGCAAAACTAGCAAGCCTAAATCCAGTAATAAGCTGTCTTATAAGCATAAGCGCGAACTCGAAACCTTACCTGAGCAGGTGGAACAGTTTGAGCAAGCTATTGACACATTGCAACAAGAGGTCAATAGTAGTGACTTTTTTAAGCAAGATAACGAAACTACCAGCGCTAAATTGAACCAATTGGCCGAGCTTGAGTCGAAGCTTGAAGCTGCGTTCGCCCGTTGGGAAGAACTCGAAGAATTACAAAATCAGTAGTAGGGAAGAACATGAAAAAATCCTTAGTCGCATTGAGCATTCTTACCGGCTTGAGCGCCCATGTCCATGGTGCCGTTTATCAGGTGGAGGAGCTGAGTACCTTAGATATTGCGAAACACCATTACGTTACTGATGCTAATAATAATGGCGAGGTTATTGGCCAAGCTCGTGGCGTATACAATCTTCCAATCGATGTTAGTTACATAGACTTTAGCGATAGCCAGATCACCAACGCATACGATGATTGGGAGCGTAGTCAGTTCGAAGCCATTGATAAAGAAATTACCTTTACCTTGGACGATATCGAAGCAGGTAACCTCAACGCTGATGCGCATCGTTTTATGCTCAGCTTCCTATCAACATCTAGTGTTAACAGCGATGCCAACTGGCAGAAAATTGCTGATAGCGTGGCTGTAAACTTTACACCGAGCCCAGCAACAGAGCAGGTGTTATTAGACGAGCAAAGCAATCATTACGACGGTTTGACGCGCAGCGTCGCCAACTTATATAACGCTATCAGTGAAGATGGGGTGCGCGCAGGGTGGTCATCAGCACCTTATGAACAAATAGAATTCACGCCGAGTGGCGATGATGAGGCGCAAACCTATTTTGTGCGCGATTTTCGCTCTCGCGGGGTGGTTGTAGGTGTCGACGGCACGGTAGTCACCTTGCCAGTGATCAGCGATTTATACGGCGGTCAAGGGACAGCGAATGATATCGTTATGCGCCCTGATGGCGGTTACTATGTGGTTGGTGATAGCTCAACTGGCGTGCCTGAAGATCGCCAAGATAACTATGACGATCGCTGCGACGGTGAAGATGAGCCGGTTGCGGTGTGCGTTTGGGAAATCGAAAATCGCAGCGCCAGCAATACCCGCAACGGTTTGTATGACCGCCGAGCCACGTTGTGGACCTTGGATGCAGATTTAAATGTGGTTGATACAAAGAACCTTGGTTTAGGGTTGAGCATTGAAGAAGACGAAAACAGTGCATTCGTATCTACGGCGTTGGCCGTTAATGCACAAGGAGTTGCCGTTGGTTATTCACATATCCGTGATAATAACAACGATAATCGCATTAATACCCTGCCAGCCCTGTTTATAGATGGTGAAGTACTAGAAATCATCGACCAAGAAGATGATTGGTACTCTGGTAAGGCAACGGCGATTACTGATAATGGCATCGTCACCGGCTATGCCACCAAAAACATCGAAGGGCGACGCACGACTAAGTTCTTCTACCATAACATTGAAACGGGCACCACAGTGTTCCCGACAGACTACTTTACCAGTTCAAGCTCAGTGGGCCGTGACATAAACGAGCAGGGCGTCATTGTCGGAGAAGGTGAAGTCGATGTTGTTAACTCAGGCAGTCGTCGTCGTGAAGGCTTCATCTACACCTTAGGTGATGACAAAATCGCTAATATTAACGATTTGTTGCCATGCTACGACGTTGATGGTGAAAGCAATTATCCGTATACCTTCGCCGAAGCAACAGCCATTGATGATGACAACATCATTTATGGTGTTGCAACTAAAACCGAACCTAAGTTGAATTCTTTCGGTGAAGTGGAGGTCGATAGTGATGGTGAGACGCTATACGAGAGTGTAGCCAAACCAGTGAAACTCACTCCTATCGCCGGCGGTGAGGTTGAAGAGTGCCCACCTGAGGCTGCAGAAACCTACGAGCGTCAAAGTGGAAGTCTAGGTTGGCTCGCTTTATTGGCGTTACCACTGCTAGGCTGGCGCCGTAAACACGGTTAAGGTTACAAACATAGAAAAGCCCGCAAATGCGGGCTTTTTTATGTCTAACCGAATTAGAAGTAAGCGCGAATACCGAGACGCAGATTACGCCCAGGTAACGGAGCTTGCTCTTTTATAAAGGAGCTATGAACAAAGCCAAGCTCATCAGTCAGGTTATTTAATTGCATGTAAGCCACGCCATCAAACGACCCCACGGCGAAGTTATAGTCAACGGTGAAATCAACTAAGGTATAAGCGTCGGTGACCGTTTCAGAGGCAGCAATATCATCTTGTTCAAGATAGTGCGTGGCCTTAAGTGCTAAGTCCCAATTTTGTAGCGTGTAATCAAGCTGGGTGCCAAGCTTGGCGGCAGGAATACGAGGAATATACTCACCGTTATCGAGTTTTGCGCTGACCGAGTCGGCAAAGCCCTTAATACGCCATTGCTGGCTAATTTGGTAGTGCATATCTAACTCGAAGCCATAAAGTTCGGCGTCTTGGGACTGATATTGATACACTGTCATGGCGTCTTCATCGCCAAGCTGTGCAGCAATGAAGCCTTCATCATGCTCATATACCAAGCCAGTATCTTGTTGGTAATAGAAGTTTTCAACGTCGTTATAGAACACACTTAGGTTAACGCCAAAATCACCGATGTATTTACGCCAGCTGACATCGATGTTATTTGCCACTTCTTGTTGCACATTTTGGCCGTTAAAGTGCGCCTCACCGTCTTCTATATCATAAGCAAGACCTAACTCGTACGTTGATGTTGCGATATGCTCACCGTTAGATAGCAGCTCAGCCGTCAGTGGAGCACGCTCAGAATGAGATAAACTGACAGCTAAACTGTAACCTTCTTGGTACTGCCAAATCCCACCTAATGAAAAACTCATGTTTGTTTCATCATACTCGTAAGCGATTAGCTCTGGGTCTTCGAGGTGCTCATCATGATGCGCTTGTTCATGGTCATGATTGTCATGTTCATCTTCATGCTCTGATGTACCAGCTATATCGCTGGACAAACTGTAATCTTCGACGCGAGCACCAAGCTCTAATGTCCAGTCACCAAATTCACGCTCTTCCAGCAAGTACAGGGCGTGTACTTGCGTTTCTGTCGCAGGTGTAAAGGCTTCGGCACCCGAAGCTGCATAGTCAGAGTCAGTGTAGTGATAGCCCAATGTACCGTGCCATTGACCAACGCGATGCTTGGCATTGATGCGTGCTTCATGGGTGGTATTTTCGAATAAGGTACCGATTGTCTGTTCTTCCACTTCAGCGTGTCGGTAGTCTGTGTAACCTGCGCGAACGCTCAGTGTTTCTATGATACTGTCGTGGAATGAGTAACTTGCTAACGCTTGCCAGCGGTCTTGCTCAACGCGCGCAAATACATTGTGGGCTTGCTCTTCGCCGGCATGTTCATCGTGACCGTCATGCTCATCTTCGTGTCCATGCTCTTCATGGCCATGTTCATCGTGTCCGTGCTCTTCATGATCGTGATGGTCATGAGAGTGGGCTGGAATTCCGTAGTCGCTCTCAATACGGCCATAAGACAAACCAAGGGTCCAATGATCAGCAACGTAACTGGTGCCTAAATTAACCGTGGCACTATCGATAAAGGTATTATCCACTTTATCGTGAGCCTCTAATTCGCCCTCATGCTCTTGGGTGTAAAAACGTGGAGTCTCATAATCATGACCAACACGGTCAGTGCCATCGACATGGACATTAAAGCCATCGTGACCCGCTGCAAACTTACCCGCATAGGTGTTGGTAGTCGATACGGTATCATGGCTGTATTCAGCCGCTCCTTCGTAACCCTCAATACGATCGGTGGGGATACGGTTATCAACGACGTTCACTACACCACCGATAGCACCAGAGCCATACAACAACGTAGCTGGGCCACGAAGTACTTCTATTTGCTCAGCAGCAATAGACTCGGTGGTCACAGCATGATCCGGACCGACGCGAGAGGCATCACTGCTGTCTAAACCATTTTGAGTGATCTTTACACGTGGGCCATCTAAACCACGAATGATAGGGCTCGATGCAACAGGACCGAAATAACTGGCGTTAATGCCTGGGATCCCTTTGAGAGTCTCACCCAATGTTGGTTGCGCGCTATCACGCAGTGCATCGCCGCTCAGTACAGATACTGGCGATACCATGTCGAGGTTATTTTTATCCAGTCCCGAAGCGTAAACAACAACGGTTTCAATTGCGGAGGGGGTGAGGTTGACTTGAACCGTTTGGTCTTGCTCGTTGACCGCCACGCGCTTATCAATATAGTCGTCTTTACTGAAATGTAGCTCGCCCGCTGCATCTAGGGTGATTGAAAACTCACCATTGGCATTGGTACGAACGCTTTGCTGTTTACCATGGTAGTGGACAATAACGTTTTCGATGGGTTGTTGTTGAGGGTCGATAACGGTTCCGGTCACAGTGCCCGCGAGCGCATTGGGCGCACTCAGTAGCGCGGCAATAGTGAGAGAAAGAGGCGCAGGTTTGAACATAAGAATACTTCCAGTTACTGACATTGGCTATAATATAACATTAGCAAATCAATAAACTCAACAATGTTATACTATAACCTCGAGTTTATTCGTTGTTACCCAGCGCCTTGCTCTATACTTACTAAGTATCAAGGATCAGGAAGCGGGACTTATGAGCGATAAAGGAAGGGTGTTTAAAGCACACTTTACAATTAATGATAACGTTCATCACTGCCAATTGAATGAGCATTTTACAACCGCGCGGCGAGATAACGAATCCCTACATCACTTTATCCTACGACTGCTTGGATTTTGCTTATTTGCTTATCGCCATGACCTTACGTTATGTGACGCTCGTGAGAAACCACAGCGTGATGTTTATGCCAAAAATAATTTCGATGATTATGAGCTGGTTATCGAAGTGTTCACAGGTGATATTAAGGTCTTAAATAAGCTGTATCACGAGGCTCAACAATTGTATGTGATCACCGTACTGCCTGTTGATAGTGAGCTACAGCACTGGTTACTAGCACATCAGCGAGTTGAGCTAATTGCTATCGAAAACGCTTTTATTGCGCGCTTAGAGGCCATGTTGGCGCGCTCTTTGGCATGGCATGTGAGTGTTGACAGTGATGAAATCAGTATTACTGCCAATGATGTATTTGTTCGTTCAGCACTGCAGGTGAGTTGGTTCTAGTCGTCAAAACTTATTGTAATGTCACCTTCAGGGGTGGAGCAACACAGTAATATTTCACCATCACGAATAAAAGCAAGCGGCTCGTGGCGATACACCACGCTGCCTTGACATAGCTTGGCTCGACAAGCACCGCAAAAACCTTCACGGCATTGATATGGCGCATCGACACCTTGGCTTTCTAGGCTATGTAACAAGCTGGGGCTCTGCTCTGGGTGAAGCAGGGCTTGGCCATTAAGTGTGATTGTAGCGGGTTTGTTAGACACGATTAGGAAGAGTAGGGGCCCAAAGGGGCCCCACTTATATTAAAGGTCAAAGTCACCAAAGTCGTTAGCATCCACTTGCGAATCGATTTGACCAACTAAGTAAGAGCTGATTTCCGCTTCCTGCGGAGCAACTTGCACGTTATCAGATACCAACCAAGCATTGATCCATGGGATTGGATTGCTTTGAGTTTCAAATTGAGTTGGCAAGCCCACCGCGCTCATACGCACATTGGTAATGTACTCAACGTACTGACAGAGAATGTCTTTGTTGAGCCCTATCATAGAGCCATCTTTGAAGAGATATTCAGCCCACTCTTTTTCTTGTTGCGCTGCATCGACAAACATCGCAATGGCTTGTTCGCGGCACTCGGCTGCTACCTCTGCCATTTGCGGGTCGTCCTTACCTTCTTGCATAATATTGAGCATGTGCTGCGTACCAGAGAGGTGCAAGGCTTCATCACGAGCGATAAGCTTAATGATTTTCGCATTGCCTTCCATCAGTTCACGCTCTGCAAACGCAAACGAGCATGCAAACGACACATAGAAGCGAATGGCTTCGAGAATATTTACCGACATCATCGCTAAATACAAACGTTTCTTAAGCTCGTACAGGCTCACATCAATGACATCGCCGTTGATGGTGTGCTGACCTTCGCCGTACAGGTTATAAATTGATGTTAAGTGAATTAAGTCATCATAGTAACGAGTCACCGCGTCGGCACGTTCATTGATTTTGTCATTGGTGACAATGTCATCAAAAATAAGCTCAGGGGATTGCGTTACATTGCGAATGATATGAGTGTATGAGCGACTGTGGATGGTCTCACTGAACGCCCATGTTTCTATCCAGGTTTCCAACTCGGGCAGCGACACGATAGGTAGCAAGGCAACGTTGGGTGAGCGCCCTTGAACACTGTCTAGCAGGGTTTGGTATTTCAGGTTGCTCAAGAAAATGTGACGTTCATGATCGGGCAATGATTGAAAATCAACACGGTCTTTGCTGACATCCACTTCTTCCGGGCGCCAAAAGAAAGACAGTTGCTTTTCAATTAACTTCTCAAAAATAGGGTACTTCTGCTGGTCGTAACGTGACACATTCACCGTTTGCCCAAAAAACATCGGTTCTTTTAATTGGTCGTTATGATTACGGCTAAAAGTGGTGTATGACATAGTCGTGGGGTCTCAATCTACTTGGTAGAACAACAAAGGAATGCGGCTGTACACAGCCGCATGCTGTAATTATATTTTACACGCGCCGCCTTCACAGCCGTCATCGGCTTGTTCTGGCTTAAGCTCGTCTTGCGAGTCAGCTGCACCATCACGAGTGTTATGGTAGTACAACGTTTTGACACCAAGCTTGTACGCGGTCAGTAAGTCTTTAAGCAGTAACTTCATAGGTACTTTACCGCCTTCGAACTTGTTTGGATCATAGTTGGTATTGGCTGAAATCGTTTGGTCAACGAATTTCTGCATAATGCCAACAAGTTGCAGGTAGCCATCGTTAGAAGGGATATCCCAAAGTAACTCGTACTGCTCTTTCAAACGCTCATATTCAGGCACTACCTGCTTCAAAATACCGTCTTTAGATGCTTTAACGCTGATGTGCCCACGCGGTGGCTCGATGCCATTAGTGGCATTAGAAATCTGCGATGATGTCTCTGAAGGCATTAATGCTGAAAGCGTCGAGTTACGCATACCATGGGTTTTAATGCTTTCGCGTAGTCCATCCCAATCAAGGTGTAACGGCTCGTCACATACACTATCGAGATCCTTCTTATAAGTATCGATAGGCATAATGCCTTGAGCATAGGTTGTTTCGTTAAACTTAGGACAAGCGCCTTTTTCTTTCGCTAACTCATTTGACGCTTTCATTAAGTAATATTGAATCGCCTCAAAAGTTTTGTGTGTTAACGCGTTGGCACTGCCGTCGGAATAACGTTTGCCATTTTTAGCTAAGTAATAGGCAAAGTTAATGACGCCAATACCCAAAGTACGGCGGCCCATGGTGGCGTTATACGCAGCAGGAACAGGGTACTCTTGGTAATCCAACAGGCTATCAAGGGCGCGGACACCTAGTTCGGCCAGCTCTTCGAGCTCGTCGAGTGAATTAATAGCACCGAGGTTAAATGCCGATAGCGTACACAAGGCAATTTCGCCTTCTTCGTCCATAACATTATTCATCGGCTTAGTCGGCAACGCGATTTCTAAACATAAATTAGATTGGCGAATAGGCGCGACTTTCGCATCGAACGGGCTGTGAGTATTACAATGATCCACGTTCTGCAGATAGATGCGCCCAGTGCTGGCACGCTCTTGCAAAAACATCGAAAACAGCTCAATGGCCTTGATACGCTTTTTGCGAATACTGTCGTCTTGTTCGTACTGCACATATAGCTGTTCGAACTTTTCTTGGTCTTCGAAAAAGGCATCGTACAAGCCTGGTACATCCGATGGACTGAATAAGGTAATGTGGCCGTCTTTAATGAGTCGGGTATACATCAGCTTATTAAACTGCACACCATAATCTAGATGGCGTACCCGGTTGTCATCGACACCTCGGTTATTCTTCAAGACCAGCAGGTTTTCCACTTCCAAGTGCCACAGTGGGTAGAAGAGTGTGGCTGCGCCGCCGCGCACCCCACCTTGAGAACAGCTTTTTACTGCCGTTTGGAAGTGCTTATAAAATGGGATACAACCTGTATGGTAGGCTTCACCGTTACGAATTGGGCTGCCTAGGGCACGAATGCGTCCAGCGTTAATACCAATACCGGCTCGCTGTGATACGTATTTAACGATTGCAGAAGAAGTCGCGTTAATGGAATCTAGGCTATCGTCACACTCAATCAGTACGCATGAGCTAAATTGACGAGTCGGTGTGCGCACACCCGACATAATCGGTGTTGGCAACGAAATTTTGAATGTAGAAACGGCATCGTAAAAGCGCTTAACATAGTCAAGACGCGTTTCTTTTGGGTATTCAGAGAATAAGCTGGCAGCCACTAATACATATAAAAATTGCGCGCTCTCGTAAATGTCGCCAGTAACACGGTTTTGAACTAGGTATTTGCCTTCCAATTGCTTTACTGCGGCGTAGCTGAAGTTTAAGTCTCGGCTATGATCAATAAAGGCATCCATTTGCTCGAACTCAGACTGAGTGTAATCAGTGAGTAAATGTTGATCGTAGCGTTTATCTTCAACGAGCTTAACTACGTGGTCATACAGCTTCGGTGGCTCAAATTGGCCATAAGCCTTCTTTCTTAGATGAAAGATGGCAAGGCGAGCTGCCAAAAACTGATAGTCAGGAGTGTCTTTTGAGATCAGATCTGCTGCTGACTTAATGATTGTCTCATGAATGTCTTCGGTGCGGATACCGTCATAGAACTGAATATGGGACTTAAGTTCAACTTGTGAGACAGATACATTATTCAGACCTTCTGCCGCCCAAGTAATAACGCGATGGATTTTATCTAAATCCAGCGCTTCCTTACGTCCGTCGCGTTTACTAACAGATAGCTGTTGGTTCATAGTTATTGCCCGTATTTATAATTAGTTGTCTTAGCGCACGGCTGAGAAATACGTGTTGCCGCCCGTATTTACACCAGCGGATGTTACTTTACTGCCAGGATAGTGCTTCGCTATCACCTATTTATGAGTACAGCAGATTAAAGCACGGCCTAATTGGCCAAGATTTAAACACTATATATGGTGTTTTCATCACAGCGACTCACAAGATAGTGGGGTAGCGATGCTTTTGCAAGAGGCGCATACCTTGACAATCTGTGGATAACTACAAGGGGTTAGTGATCGTTAACCTTATAGCATTTTTAAAGCTGTATTTAGATGAAAATCAACGCCAAAAAAAACAATTTAAACGAAATTTTTGTACCGATAGCGACTGATTTTTTTATCATCAATACGCTTAAATTGTATTCGTGACGATCATTTCAAATCACTATATCTGGTGTTCAAAAATTAACAAGCCACCAGATATAGTGTATTCGTCATCCGCGAATTTGCCAATACAATGTGCGGATCATTTTCGATCACAGTAATTTTTCGAAGTGCAATATATAGTTAACGCTAACGTCGTTGTTAAGGGTAAATTGTTTTGTCAGCGGGTTATAACTTAAGCCGGCGCTGTGACGCACTTTGAGCCCTTGTTGCTCAGCCCATGCTATAAGTTGCGAGGGGCGAATAAACTTACTATGGTCGTGCGTGCCTTCAGGAACCATTTTTAGCACCTTCTCCGCCCCCAGTATTGCCAATAAATAGGCTTTAGTGGTTTTATTGAGCGTAGAGAAATACACATTTGCTCCTGGTTTAGCGAGGCGGGCGGCGGCGGCAATAACCGACTCGGGTTCAGGCACATGTTCAAGCATTTCCATACAAGTGACCACATCAAACTGTTCACTGTGGTGTTCGCTAAATGCTTCGGCAGTGCTTAACTGATAATCCACTTTTACCCCAGACTCCAGCGCGTGCAGCTTCGCTACATTGAGTGGCTCTTGGCCCATATCAATGCCCGTGACTTGGGCGCCAAGTTTGGCCATGCTTTCAGCTAAAATTCCACCTCCGCAGCCTATATCCACGGCCTGCTTTTGCGCCAGCCCTTGTGCGTGCTGGGCGATGAAATCCAGTCGCAGAGGGTTGATATCGTGTAGTGGTTTGAATTCGCCGTCGAAATCCCACCAACGTTCGGCAATGGCCTCAAATTTAGCTATTTCACTGTGGTCTACATTTTGATGTTCGGTCATATAAAACTTCCTCGTGTTTATGAGGCCATTATACGGGGGGATTTTCGCAAATCGCAAAGATTTAGCGCCTGTAAAATCAAAAATAATGTGATAGCATGAACGCAGATAATAACGACAAATGACAGTCGCTGATTCTCCTTCACTTTGTCGGGAACGGAGGCTGTCAATGAAGAAGGAAAGTGGAATCAATGACTGATCTCGCCAACGAAGTCCTTCCGGTTAATATTGAAGATGAGTTAAAAAATTCCTACCTCGATTACGCTATGAGTGTAATTGTAGGGCGTGCGCTTCCCGATGTGCGTGATGGGCTTAAGCCTGTTCACCGTCGTGTGTTGTTTGCCATGAATGAACTCCGCAATGACTGGAATAAACCCTATAAGAAATCGGCTCGTGTAGTCGGTGATGTAATCGGTAAATACCACCCCCATGGCGACAGTGCAGTGTACGACACCATCGTTCGTATGGCACAGCCATTCTCCTTGCGTTACATGCTTGTTGATGGTCAAGGTAACTTTGGCTCGGTAGATGGTGACTCAGCGGCGGCGATGCGTTACACCGAAGTACGTATGGCGAAGCTATCACAAGAGCTACTGGCTGATTTAGAAAAAGAAACTGTAGACTTTGTGCCGAACTACGACGGCACCGAGCAAATCCCAGATGTGTTGCCGACCAAAGTGCCTAACTTACTCGTCAATGGTTCTTCGGGTATTGCCGTCGGTATGGCGACTAACATACCGCCGCATAACCTCACCGAAGTGATCAATGGTTGTTTGGCGCTTATTAAAGAGCCGGAAACCACGATTGAAGAATTGATGGACTACATTCCTGGCCCTGATTTCCCTACTGCAGCTATTATCAATGGCAAAAAGGGCATTGAGCAGGCCTATAAAACAGGCCGTGGTAAGATTTATATTCGCGCTCGTGCCGATGTCGAAGTGGATGAAAAAACCGGTCGCGAAACCATTGTTGTCCATGAAATCCCATACCAGGTTAACAAAGCGCGCTTGATTGAAAAAATCGCCGAACTGGTTAAAGACAAGAAGATTGAGGGGATCAGTGCGCTGCGTGATGAGTCTGATAAAGACGGTATGCGCATTGTTATCGAGGTAAAACGCGGCGAAGTCGGCGAAGTCATCCTCAATAACCTGTACGCACAAACGCAAATGCAAACAGTGTTTGGCATGAACATGGTTGCCCTAGATGGCAATCAGCCACGCTGTTTCAACCTCAAAGAGATGCTTGAAGCCTTTATTCTGCATCGTCGTGAAGTGGTCACTCGCCGTACTGTATACGATTTACGTAAAGCCCGTGACCGTGCACACACCCTTGAAGGCCTTGCTATTGCTTTGGCGAATATCGACCCGGTCATTGAGCTGATCCGTAAGTCGCCAACACCGGCCGAGGCGAAAGAAGCGTTAGTATCTCGCCCGTGGGAGCTCGGCAATGTAAAAGCCATGCTGGAAAAAGCCGGTGATGATGCTGCGCGCCCAGACTGGCTTGCTGATGGCCTAGGTATTCGCGATGGTCAATACTATCTATCAGAGCCCCAAGCTCAGGCTATTTTGGAGCTGCGCTTACATAAGCTGACAGGTCTAGAGCACGGTAAAATCCTTGATGAATACCAAGAGCTACTTGAGCTTATCGCTGAGTTGTTACATATCCTCGGTTCACCTGAGCGTTTGATGGAAGTGATCCGTGACGAGTTAGTATTGATTAAAGACACCTATGGCGATGAACGTCGTACTGAAATCAGTGCTGCGGCGCACGACATCAGCTTGGAAGATTTAATCAACGAAGAAGATGTGGTGGTGACCTTGTCCCATGAAGGCTATGTTAAGTACCAGCCTTTGAGTGATTATGAGGCCCAGCGTCGAGGCGGTAAGGGTAAGTCGGCAACGAAGATGAAAGATGAAGATTTCATCGAGCGCTTACTGGTTGCCAATACCCACGACACCATTTTATGCTTCTCCAGCGCAGGGCGTTTGTATTGGCTGAAAGTCTATCAGTTGCCACTTGCCAGCCGTGCAGCGCGTGGTAAGCCGATTGTTAACTTGCTACCGCTCGAAGCTGATGAACGTATCACCACGATATTACCTGTGCGTGAATACGAAGAAGACAAGTTTATTGTCATGGCGACCGCCAGCGGTGTTGTTAAGAAAACGCCACTGACGGCCTACAGCCGTCAACGCGCCAGCGGCATCATCGCGATTAACCTGAACGAAGGGGATAGCTTAATCGGTGCACGTATCACCACTGGTGAAGACGACATCATGCTATTTACCGAGCACGGCAAAGTAGTGCGTTTCAATGAGAAACAACGCGACGCTGAAACGGGTGAAGTTAAACGTGACCCTGAAACGGGCGAAGAACTGCTCGCTCTGCGTCCTATGGGCCGCACTGCGACAGGTGTTCGTGGCATCAAGATGCCAGACGACGTCAAAGTGGTATCGTTAATTGTACCGCAAGGGGATGGCGCTATCCTGACCGTGACTGAGAATGGCTATGGTAAACGCACACCATTAGAAGAGTATCCTGCTAAGAGTCGAGCGACACAAGGCGTGGTCTCAATTAAAGTGAGCGAGCGCAATGGCCCTGTAGTTGGTGCGGTGCAAGTCGATGACAATGATGAAATCATGATCATTTCTAATCGCGGTACCTTAGTACGTACTCGTGTTAATGAAGTGTCTCGCGTTGGTCGTAACACCCAGGGGGTCATTTTGATCCGCACCATTGACGGTGAGGCTGTGGTTGGGTTACAACGTATCGAAGAAATCGATGATGAAGACCTAGTCGACATAGAGCAAAATGAGGTGCCAGAAAATTCACAGGCACCCACTGCAGGCGATGACACGCCTGAGTAAATCTCTTAGTATATGAAAGCGGCTTCGGCCGCTTTTTTTATTTGTTGATAATACCTTTCGAGCACTTAATCGTGGTGCATAGCGTCCTAGGTGTTATCCATACGCATATGGAATGAGGAAATAGAAGTAATGAGCGTATACAACTTTTGTGCAGGCCCTGCCATGTTGCCACCCGAGGTTATGAAAAAGGCACAGAGTGAATTTTTGGATTGGCAAAATCTTGGAGTCTCGGTGATGGAAGTGAGTCACCGAGCCGAGCCGTTTTTAACCATGGCGCAACAGTGCGAGGCGCGTTTGCGCCGGTTAATGAACATTAGTGATGACTTTGCCGTGCTCTTTATGCATGGTGGCGGTCGTGGTCAATTTGCCGCTGTGCCAATGAATCTGCATTTGGACGATGCACCAGCGGTGTATGTTAATACCGGTATTTGGTCTGACGGCGCGGCGACAGAAGCGCGTAAGTACACCGATGTGGTTGAACTGAACGTACGTGATGACCGTGATGGTCAGTTTGGCGTAACCCCGGTGGCGCAATGGCCATTGCCTGAAAAAGCCAGCTACATTCATTATTGCCCTAATGAAACCATTGATGGTGTTGAATTATTTGACGTGCCTCGCCACCCTAGTGCGCCCATCGTGGCCGATATGTCGTCGATGATTCTATCGCGGGAAATCAATGTTGATGACTTTGATGTTATTTACGCCGGTGCGCAAAAAAATATTGGTCCTTCAGGGCTTGCTATTGTGATTGTTCGTAAGACGCTGCTTGAACGCCAAGGTTTGCCGCGCCCAGGAATATTGGATTACGCGGTGGAGGCCAAGCAAGGCAGTATGTATAACACGCCGCCGACCTTCGCTTGGTATCTGGCTGATGAAGTATTTAAATACCTCGAGGAGCACGGTGGTGTGCCAGCTATGCAGCGCCATAACAAAAATAAAGCGGCCATCTTGTACGATTACATCGATAGCTCCTCGTTTTACAATAATAAAGTGGACAAAGCCTGCCGCTCATTGATGAATGTACCATTTTGGTTGAACGACGAGCGCCATAACGAGCGCTTCTTAGCACTATCTAAACAGGCGGGCTTACTGGCGTTAGAAGGGCATCGTTTTGTTGGCGGCATGCGTGCGAGCATCTACAACGCCATGCCCGTTGCCGGTATTGAGGCGCTCGTGACCTTTATGGATGAGTTTGCCAAGGAGCATGGGTGATGGAGTCATTACGATTAGCGCCAATCAAAGGCGTCAATGGCGAGGTCACCCTCCCAGGTTCAAAAAGTCTTTCTAACCGCATCTTATTGCTGGCAGCGCTTGCACAGGGCAACACCACAGTGACCAACCTGCTCGATAGCGATGATATTCGTCATATGCTTGCAGCGCTCTCGGCCTTAGGGGTTAAGGTTGAATTGAGCGATGATAAAACGCAGGCTGTGGTGCACGGGCGGGGCGGTGAACTGGATACCCCAGATGATGCTTTGTTTCTCGGTAACGCGGGCACCGCATTTCGACCTCTGACTGCGGTGTTAGCAGCAACTTCGGGCTCTTTCACACTGACAGGCGAGCCGCGCATGGAAGAGCGTCCGATTGGCCACTTGGTGGATGCGCTACAGTCACTGGGAGCCGATATTCACTACAGCAAACAGCGCCACTATCCGCCGTTGGTGATTCACGGTCAAGGGCTCAGCGGGGGCGAAGTAAGCATTGATGGCAGTATTTCCAGTCAGTTTCTGACCGCTTTATTGATGGCCGCTCCGCTGTTTCAGGGGGATACCAACATCAGCATTAAAGGTGAGTTGGTCTCTAAGCCCTATATAGATATCACCCTTGGGGTGATGGCGAAATTTGGTGTCCATGTTGAACATGACAATTATCAACGCTTCTATGTCAAAGGCGGACAAACATACCAAAGCCCTGGACGCATTATGGTTGAAGGCGACGCTTCCTCAGCATCTTACTTTGTTGCGGCGGCAGCCATTGCTGGCGGTGAAATCACCATTCATGGTGTTGGCTCGCAAAGTGTACAAGGAGATATCGGCTTTGCGAAGGTCATGCAGCAGGTGGGGGCTGACATTGATTGGTATGATACCAAGTTGGTTGTGCGCAAAGGTACACTCAAAGGCGTGGACATTGACGCCAATGCGATCCCTGATGCAGCAATGACCCTGGCAACAGTCGCACTGTTTGCAAAGGGCAAAACGGCAATTCGTAATATCTATAATTGGCGAGTCAAAGAAACCGACCGGTTACATGCAATGGCAACCGAGTTGAAGAAGTTGGGTGCTGAGGTCATAGAGGGCGAAGACTATATCGAAATCACCCCGGTAACAGAACTTAATGATGTCGCTATCGATACTTATAACGACCATCGTATCGCGATGTGCTTTTCATTGGTTGCTGTGGGCGGGTGGCCTGTCACTATTAACGACCCGAATTGCACCGCGAAAACTTTCCCTACCTATTTTGATACACTGTCACACGTCAGTCAGTACTAGCCTTTGCAGCCTGTTTACGCTTTTTCGCAAGCAGGCTGATACTTGATCTGTTACAAAACAATATTAAAAAACTACTGTAATGACGCGAATTTGCAGAAAAGTTCGCGTATAATACCGCCGATTTTAATGTTTGCTGTGCATGCAGGAGGTTTGAATGCAGGCATCAATGCCGGTGATCACCATTGATGGGCCAAGTGGCTCAGGCAAGGGTACGGTGTGTCGCTTACTTGCACAAAAATTAGGCTGGGACGTGCTTGATAGTGGTGCAATTTACCGGGTGTTAGCGCTCGCGGCGTTACACCACCAAATAGCCCTAGATAGCGAAGAGGCCCTTGTTCCTCTGGCGGCGAATTTAGATGTGCAATTCGAGTTTGATAACGAGACCGACTCGAGCAAGATTATCCTTGAGGGTGAAGAAGTCACCCATGGCATTCGCAACGAAGAAGTCGGCGCTGCGGCGTCTAAAGTTGCCGCGCTGCCGCGTGTACGCGAAGCATTACTGCGCCGTCAGCGCGCATTTCGCAGCGAAAACGGCTTAATCGCCGATGGTAGAGATATGGGTACGGTGGTGTTCCCCGATGCCGAGGTGAAGATTTACCTCACTGCCAGTGCCGAAGAGCGCGCCGAGCGCCGTTTTAAAGAGTTGAAGGAGCGTGGCCTGGATGTTACACTAGGTGGTCTACTCGAGGACATTAAAGCACGTGACGAACGTGATATGAATCGCAGCGTGGCACCCCTTGTGCCAGCGGATGATGCTATCACTGTTGATACAACGCAGCTCAATGCCGAACAGGTGTTCGCTCAGGTTAACAAGATCCTAGAAGATGCGGTCTTAGCCGGCAAACTCCCGCATACGAGTATAAAAGACTAATTAATTTCACATTGGCAGGATGCTGATGTTTTACTAATAACCCCGCTGAGCAGTGACGCGATGTGGAGAATTTAACTTATAGAGACGTATTAAGTATGTCAGAAAATTTTGCGCAGTTATTTGAAGAAAGCCTACAGGATTTTGAAGCTCAACAGGGCTCAATCGTAAAAGGTACCGTAATCTCTATCGAGAACAACATCGTTCTTGTAGATGCTGGCCTAAAGTCAGAAAGTGCCATTCCTGCAGAGCAGTTCAAAAATACTGCTGGTGAACTAGAAGTTGCCGTTGGTGACGAAGTAGATGTAGCACTAGACGCTATCGAAGACGGCTTCGGTGAAACTATTCTTTCTCGTGAAAAAGCGAAGCGCCACGAAGCGTGGATTCGCCTTGAAAAAGCGTGTGAAGAAAACGAAACAGTTACTGGTGTTATCAATGGCAAGGTTAAAGGCGGCTTCACTGTTGAAGTAGATTCAATCCGTGCCTTCCTACCTGGTTCACTTGTTGATGTTCGTCCAGTACGTGACACCACTCACCTTGAAGGTAAAGAGCTAGAGTTCAAAGTAATCAAGCTTGACCAGAAGCGCAACAACGTTGTTGTTTCACGTCGTGCTGTTATTGAGTCTGAAAACTCAGCTGAACGTGAAGAGCTACTTGCTAACCTTGTTGAAGGTCAAGAAGTTAAAGGTATCGTTAAGAACCTTACCGATTACGGTGCGTTCGTAGATCTAGGTGGTGTAGACGGTCTACTACACATCACTGACATGGCGTGGAAGCGTGTTAAGCACCCTTCAGAAATCGTAAATGTTGGCGACGAAATCAACGTTAAAGTACTTAAGTTCGACAAAGAGAAAACACGTGTTTCTCTAGGTCTTAAGCAGCTTGGCGAAGATCCATGGCAAGAAATTGCTAACCGTTACCCAGAAGGCGCTAAGCTAACTGGTCGTGTAACTAACCTAACTGACTACGGTTGCTTCGTTGAAATCGAAGAAGGCGTAGAAGGTCTAGTACACGTTTCTGAGATGGATTGGACTAACAAGAACATCCACCCATCTAAAGTAGTATCACTAGGTGATACTGTTGAAGTAATGGTACTAGAGATCGACGAAGAGCGTCGTCGTATTTCTCTAGGTCTTAAGCAGTGTAAAGCGAACCCTTGGCAGGAATTTGCGCGTCTTAACAACAAAGGCGACCAAGTTACTGGTAAGATCAAGTCAATCACTGACTTCGGTATCTTCATCGGTCTTGAAGGCGGCATCGACGGTCTTGTACACCTATCTGATATTTCTTGGAACACGCCTGGCGAAGAAGCTGTACGTGAATACAAGAAAGGTGACGAGATCACAGCTATCGTTCTTCAAGTTGACCCAGAGCGTGAGCGTATCTCTCTAGGCGTTAAGCAAATCGAAGCGGATCCTTTCAATAACTACCTAGACGCAAACAAAAAAGGTGCTATTGTTAAAGGTAAAGTGACAGCTGTTGATGCTAAAGGTGCAACAGTTGAGCTTGCTGAAGGCGTTGAAGGTTACATCCGTGTAGCAGACATCGCTCAAGAGCGTGTAGAAGATGCAACTGCAGTTGCTTCTGAAGGCGACGAAATCGAAGCGAAGTTTGTTGGCGTAGATCGTAAGAACCGCGCTATCAGCCTTTCTGTAAAAGCGATTTACGAAGCTGAAGAGAAAGAAGCGCTTGAGAAACTGAAGGCAGATGAGCCTCAGTTCGAAAACGCTATGGCTGCTGCATTTAAAAATGCACAAAAAGACTAAGCTTTAGTCGAGTCTAGGAAGGGCGCAAGCCCTTCCTTTTGTAAGCACTTGAGGAAACATTATGACCAAGTCAGAGTTAATAGAACAGCTTGCAGAACAACACTCACACATCCAAGCACGTGATGTTGAAAATGCCGTAAAAGAAATTCTAGAACAGATGGCCGGCTCGCTCTCTAGCGCCGAGCGCATCGAAATTCGCGGCTTTGGTAGCTTTTCCCTTCATTACCGTGCACCACGTACAGGCCGAAACCCAAAAACCGGCGAAACCGTTGAACTAGACGGTAAATATGTCCCTCATTTTAAACCAGGCAAAGAATTGCGCGATCGCGTTAACGAGAGCATACAATAATAACAACGGAGTCGTTACCGAGTGAAGGTTGTAAAAATCGTTCTTTTTGTACTGTGTGTTTTTATTGCCTTCGTATTGGGTTCGCAAAATCCACAGTCTGTTCAAGTAAATTATCTTATTGCTAGCGCTCAATTACCACTTGCTGCCCTTATCAGCGTGTGTTTTGTTATAGGCCTATTAGTCGGTTGCTTTGTAAGTTTCCGTGTGTTTTCCAAGTTAAAGTGGCAAAACTACCGCTTGCAGCGACGCAATACCAAGCTAGCCCGTGATTCCAACAATGACATAGGCCCTGAGCCTGCCACTGAAAAAGACGGTTAGCCATGCTTGAACTGTTGTTTTTACTCTTGCCTGTAGCTGCGGGCTACGGCTGGATAATGGGTAAAAACAGTGCCAAAAACCAAGCCCATCAACATAATCGCAAAATCACCGCCGAATACAGTAAAGGCCTTAAGTACCTGCTTGATAGGGAAGAGGATCAAGGCCTTGAACACCTCATTCAGTTACTCGAGGTCTCTGCGGACTCGGTCGAGCACTACTTGACCTTAGCGGCACTGTTTCGCAAGCGCGGCGAGCTTGACCGCGCCATCAAGATTCATGAGTTATTACTTGAGCACCCTAACTTAAATCAAGATCAGCTCACTGAAAGTCGCTTAGAGTTGGCACAGGACTATATCTTGGCTGGATTGCTTGATAGCGCAGAAGAGCACCTACTTATCCTTGTTAAGGGGAAGCGTCAGCAGGCCATTGAGCCGCTGATCACCTTATACTCACAAACGCGAGAATGGCAAAAAGGCGTTGAGTTATACCAGCGTCATGCCCATTTATTCATTCACAGCCAACAACGTATTGCGATTGCGAATTTTTACTGTGAGGCAGCCCTTAACAGTCAGCAAACAGAGTTGATGTCACAAGCCTTAGGAGTAGGCGAGCCGAGTATTCGCCCCTTATATGAACTGGGCTTACAGGCTTATCAACGGGAAGACTATGTGCAAGCAATTCACTATTGGCGTGACTTAGTCACTCAATTTACCCGCTGCTCACCGTTAGTGATTGATAAGCTAGCCAACGCCTATCGTCATTTGAATTTACAGCAACAGTTCGAGCAATTGTTGAGTGAGCTGGTAGAGCAAGGCGGTGTCCTTCTTAAAATTCATTATTGCCAGCATTTATTAACACGAGGCGAAAACCAAGCGGCTATGGAGTTTCTCACCAAAAGCTTGAAGAAACAGCCGAATATCCGTGGCTTTCGTTTTCTGTTACAATTATTGGCTGGTCAAAATGCCCAACTCGATGAGGCATTAAACCCCATAGATAAACTGATCCAATCATATATAGACACCAAGGCAGACTATCAATGTCAGCATTGTGGTTTTGAAAGCCATAGCCATTACTGGTTATGTCCTTCATGTCGACACTGGGAGTCTATACAGCCAAGCCGTGGGCTTGATGGTTTTTAAACAGGAAAAAAATGAGCTCTGTTGATTCTAAAAAAGTATTGATCGCCTTAGATTATGACGACCAAGACAAAGCCTTAGCTTTTGTAAAGCAATTATCACCTAGCACTTGCCGCTTAAAGGTAGGCAAAGAAATGTTTACGTTGTTTGGTCCCGATTTTGTCAAACAATTGGTGGATTTGGGCTTCGATGTATTTCTCGATTTGAAATTCCATGATATTCCTAACACTGTTGCTAAAGCGGTGACTGCGGCTGCAAAATTAGGGGTATGGATGGTTAATGTTCATGCCAGTGGTGGTGTGGCAATGATGGAAAAGGCGAAAGCAGCATTGACTCCTTTCGGTGACAAAGCGCCGTTACTGATTGCGGTGACCGTCCTTACCAGTATGGATGAAATACAATTAAAACAATTAGGTATTGATAAATCCCCACAAGAACAAGTATTGTATCTAGCCAAGCTTGCACAGCAGGCTGGTCTTGATGGTGTAGTTTGTTCAGCGCAAGAAGCGCAGTTATTAAAATCACAGTTGGGGTCAGAGTTTACACTCGTGACACCGGGGATCCGCCCAGCAGGAAGCGATGCCGGGGACCAAAAGCGTATAATGACACCAGAGCGAGCCGTCGCGAGCGGCAGCGACTATCTGGTTATTGGTCGTCCAATCACGCAAGCTGCTGATCCAGTTGCGGTATTAACTGAGATTAATGAGAGTCTAGGAGACTAAGGTGAAATACATTCTGCTGATAGCCCTCATCGTGGCCGCAGGTTACTATTATCATCGCCAGAGCACCGCAGAAAGTAATGCGCGCGCACTGGCGCTGTTGATTGAGCAGGTAGAATACCAAGATGTGGATCTATTTGCTCTGAAAGAGGCACTGGCAAAACGTGTCTATGCGATTTGCGCCAACAATGAAGCAATGCTGTTGGAGTCTGGGCGTTCAGTGGGTAATTGTATGGAAGGCCATGATATTAAACGTGTAGAGTGTGAAGGGCGTATCTTTCGGCTTGCTCCGTTGAGTATTAGTAATCGCTCAGAGTTGCTTGATTATTCTAAGCGTTATGTACGCTGCGCACTGCCTTATGATGACCTTCGTTATCAATCCTACTAATCTACGTAAAAACGCGACTTAAGGTCGCGTTTTTAATGTGATTCGTGTGGCCTCGATATCAATAAGTTGATCTTTAAACAGACCACCAATAGCCTTTTTAAAGTTCGCTTTTGAGGTGCCAAACTGGCGCTTTATGGCCTCCGGCGCAGACTTATCTCCAAGCGGCAACACGCCACCACCGTCTTTTAACGCTTGCAGTATTTGCTCTTTAAGCGGGTCTAGCTTTGCTATTCCTTGCTTTTCTAAGACAATATCAAGTTTGTCATCTTCGCGGCACTGCAAGACGAACGCGTTAAGCTGTTGACCAACGTACAGCGGGCGATGTACGCGATTATGAAAAATAAGTCCCCAATGGCTATCATCGACAATCACTTTGTAGCCTAAGTCGGTTTTAGCAGCCACCATGATGTCAACGGCATCGTTGAGCTGGTAACGAGGCTTTGCGTGACCGACAAATTTATTGAGGTTACTGGATGCACAAATACGTTTGGAGGCATTGTCCAGGTAGAGCTTTACTAAATAACTATTTCCCTCTCGCATTCGGGGTTTTTGTTCGTTAAAGGGTACCAACAAGTCTTTATCCAGACCCCAATCTAAAAAGGCGCCGGTTTTGTTGACTTGTTTAACTTGTAAAAAAGCAAAATCGCCCACTTGCGCTAATGGTTTTTTTCGAGTTGCGGTGGCGTGGCCCATACTATCTAAATAGACAAATACGCCTAAGCTATCACCTTGTTGTAAATCATCGGGCAGCTCAGAGGCAGGTAAAAATACTTCACCGAGTTCGGTGCTTCGCAAATACGCGCCTTCGCCTGCGACTTCCTCAACAAACAGCGTTTGCCATTGACCTAATTCACTCATTATTCGCTCTCTGTGTCGTTATTTTTTTTAGGCTTGCGTTTTACGCCCATGCTGTTCGGGTCAAACGGTGCGGGTTGCGCCACTTTTACCTGCATGGGTTTACTTTTCTTGCGCTTAGCAAGAGGTTTTTTAGATGTTGCTGGCTTCGTTTTATCCTGGGGCTTTTTCTTTGTATTCGCTGGCGGTTTTGGACGAGTAAAGCCTTTAAACTTGCCGACTAGCCCCTCCACTTCACTGAACGGCAAAGGACGGCGCATAAATTGGTTTATCGCCAGGTAGCTTTGCCAATCTTTCGGCCCCACTAATGAAATGGCATGACCTTTAAAGCCCGCGCGGCCAGTACGACCAATACGGTGAATGTATTCTTCCGCATGTTTTGGCAAGTCAAAATTGATTACATGGGTGACGTTAAGTAAATCGAGGCCCCGTGACGCCACGTCGGTGGTAACCAACACTTGGTATAGCCCACGGCTAAAGGCATCCATAATATCCAGTCGTTTGCTTTGCGCCAGCGTGCCTGCGAGAGCGACGGCCTTAAAGCCTTGCGCCGTGAGCTTGTTACACAAGCGCTCGGTATCATCTCGTGTGGCGGTAAAAATAATACACTGACCAACATTCTCTTGGGCAATAAAGTGATCGAGCAGGGCCTCTTTATGGTCGAGGTGATCCGCTAAGTACAGATGCTGTGAGATATCGCTATGCTCATCAGTGGCGGCACTAATGGTCACGCCCTTAGGGTTGCGTAATAGGTTACGCGAGAGCGCTCCGACCTGAGCGTGCTCCAAAGTAGCTGAAAACAAAAGGCTTTGGCGCAGACGATGATCTGCGGCCGCATTGATACGCTCAACTTGCTCGGTAAAACCGAGGTCAAGGATGCGGTCAGCTTCATCAAAAATGAGCAATTCCAGGCCGCCTAATTGTAATGAGCGGCCGTCAAGGTGGTCGGCAATTCGCCCTGGCGTGCCAACCACAAAATGTGGATTCTTGCGCAGCGCCTTAACTTGGTCATTAAAGTTTTCACCGCCAATCACTTTTGTTCCCGACAGCGCCGTTCCGGCTATCAGTAAACGTAGCTGTGAGTATACTTGCGACGCTAACTCGCGAGTCGGGGTGACAATTACTACACGGGGGTCGCGCTTTGATAGGGCCCGCTGCTTCATAACCCGTTGTACTGCAGGCAACAAGAAGGCAAGCGTCTTACCTGATCCGGTTTTTGATTGCGCAAATAAGTCATGGCCAGCGAGTGCCAAGGGTATGGCCTGCGCTTGGATATCGGTGGGCGTGGTAATACCTTGATGCGTTAGTTGCCCACACAGTCGAGAATCGATACCCAAATCACTAAATTGCAAATTAACTCTCCAAAATTACAGTTTATCCATCGCTATTATAACGTAATGAGACAGTTCACTGGCAGTGAATTTTGCGTTTTTCACCACAATCAGTAAAATACGCCGACCATTGCGCCGGATTTACGATTCGGTTTCGTTTTAAAAGCACTGAAGGTAACAGTTACTATGTCTGATCAATACGTCGTGTGCGCGCTGTATAAGTTTGTTGCGCTGCCTGATTTCGAACAACTTCGCCAACCTCTTTTAGATGTCATGCTTGCTAATGACGTACGTGGTACGTTACTGCTTGCCAAAGAGGGTATCAACGGTACGGTCGCGGGTAAACGCGAAGGGATTGATGCCTTACTTGGGTGGCTTGATAAGCAACCTAACCTCGCTAATATCGTTACCAAAGAGTCTTTTGACGATGAATGTCCTTTCTACCGCACCAAAGTGAAGCTGAAAAAAGAAATAGTCACCATGGGTGTTGAAGGTATTGACCCACGAGAAGTGGTGGGCACCTATGTGAAACCCAAGGATTGGAACGCGTTGATAAGCGACCCTGAAGTGGTGTTGGTGGATACCCGTAACGATTACGAGATAGAAATTGGTACCTTTAAAAATGCCGTTGATCCGCAAACGAAAACGTTCCGCGAATTTCCAAATTGGGCCGAACAAAACCTTGACCCTAAAAAGCACAAAAAAGTAGCCATGTTCTGTACTGGCGGCATTCGCTGCGAAAAATCCACAGCTTATATGAAAGAGCAGGGGTTTGAAGAGGTCTACCACCTTGAAGGCGGTATTCTTAAGTACTTAGAAGAAGTGCCTAAGGAAGAAACCATGTGGGAAGGTGAGTGCTTTGTATTCGACAACCGTGTTGCTGTGGATCATGACCTAAACAAGGGTCAATACGACCAATGTCATGCCTGTCGTATGCCTATTACCGAAGACGATAAGCAAAAGCCGCAGTACATGCAGGGTGTGTCTTGTCATCACTGTCATGACAGTTTGAGCGAGGAGCAGCGCCAACGTTTTGCAGAGCGCCAAAAGCAAATCGATTTGGCGAAGCAGCGTGGTGAGGGTCATATTGGCCATGAGGCCCAAGAAATGTTACAAAAGCGCAAAGAGCAAAAGCAAAAGCTCAAAGAGCAGCAACGCGCTGCTAGCAAATAATTAGCCACCGAAAAGGAAGTGTTGAACACTTCCTTTTTCGTTTTAAAGAGCAAGGATGATGAGAGCGACACTACGCAGCACAATGATAGCTAAATGCGAGCAACAAATCGCGCGCAAAGGGGAGCAGGTAGGGTTATCTTTCTACGCTTTTTTCAAAAATAAAAATGATGACCCAGAGCTGCTGATGGAGGCGGCTACTTGGTGGATTCACACCCATCGGCTCGATCATTTTGAAAAAGCACATAAAGTAAAGAGCCTATTAATCAGTGAGCAGTCTTTATCGTCGTGACGACCACAACGACCTACCTATCACCATCAACTATATACAACACACTTTTTTTTCATAAGCTTATGTGCTTTTATAAAAAGCTGTGCAGGGCGCAAAGCCGAATTAAAACAATTAGAAGGAAAGGCCATGTTTGAGGCGCTTGGGGCAGTCACTTTGTTTCTCGTTTTAGCGACCTGTTTACCCCTATTACCTATCGGTCATTGGAGTGTTCGGGGTTTTGATTTCCCGCGTTTACAGTTTGCGGCCATGGCGACTCTTTTACTAATACTGCAAGCATACTTTCTTTCTTTTGCAAGCATTGCATCCTGGCTCATGGTCACTGCGACGCTCGGTTGCTTGCTATGGCAATTATGGTGGGTGTTACCGTATACGCCAGTGTGGCGTAAAGAAGTGCATAGTTGTCAGAGCCAAGATAGTGACAACAGCCTAAGTATTTTGGTTTCTAACGTTCTCATGACCAACCGCAATAGCAAAGCTCTGCTTGCGCTTATTCATGAACATAACCCGGACGTGGTGATCACTTTGGAGTCTGACCAATGGTGGCAGGACCAACTGGATGTGTTGTTAGCGCAAAGGCCGTACAGTATAAAGTGTCCGTTGGATAACCTCTATGGTATGCATGTTTATTCGCGCTTAGCCATAGAAAACAGTGAAATACGTTATTTAGTCGAGGATGATGTGCCATCTATTCATGGCGACTTGGTACTGCGCTCAGGGAACAAAGTGCGGGTGCATTTCCTTCATCCAGCGCCACCGAGTCCCACTGAAAATAGCCATTCTACTCCCCGTGATGCTGAATTATTGGTGGTGGCTCGACGTGTGGCTGAGCAATCGATACCGACGCTTATAACCGGCGACCTAAACGATGTGGCTTGGTCGCGTACTACACGGTTATTTAGAAAAGTCAGTGGCCTTTTAGACCCGCGTATAGGTCGAGGGTTATTTAATACCTTTCATGCTGATTACCCCTTGGTGCGCTGGCCGTTGGACCACTTATTTCACTCTCGCCATTTCACCTTAAATGAGATTCGGCCACTGCCTAATATTGGCTCAGATCATTTCCCATTATACGCTTCACTTACTTTCTCCCCGCAGCAGGGCCGCCAGCAGCAGGGAATAAACGCAGATGCACAAGATAAGCAACAAGCGCAGGAGATAGCGGCGCAAAAGCCAGTGACAAAAGAGGACGTGCTTTGAGCTAAGTTATTGGCTCAAAGCTGCGCCTATTTCAGCATCCACTTGGCGTTGAGCCTAACAACCATCCCTTGATTATCCACAAAGTAAAGATATGCAAAGTCAGCATGAGTCCGCAGCTCTATGTGATTAAATAACGCTATGTATTGTATTTCCCAAAAAGGGGAAGCGATTAGTCGCATTACAGTGGTCACTGATCGAGCTTAGCGTCAAGGCTGATCACAGAGCTGTTACACTACGTACACAGAGTATTAATTTAAAGCGGCCAATGGTTGTGGCCAACAACAATAATGAAGGTGGAGTTCCTTGAAGCAGGTATTTTGTGCATTAATTTGTAGTTTCATAGTATCTAGCAATGCGCTGGCCGCTGAGGGCAAGCGTGTGGTCGTCAATGCCGTGAGCCAAGAGCGAGCACAGCAGCAAGTTCAGGCGGTCGGCAGTACGGAGGCGATTCGCTCGGTTGTGCTTTACCCAGCAGTGGGTGATCGCGTCACCGGTGTGTATTTTCAGCCTGGGGATGAAGTGCAGGCTGGCGACTTGCTATTGGAGCTTGATTCACGCTTACAAAGCGCGGCGCTTCAAGAAGCGCAAATACAATTAGCCGATGCAGAGCGAACATTAAAACGCTTAGAAGACAGCTTCGCTAAAGGCGCTATCCCTAAAAGCGAACGTGACGACGCGCTGACGCAGCGAGACTTAGCCAAAGTGGCGCTGCAAGTGGCAAAAGCAGAGTTGCAAGACCGTCAAGTGCGCGCTCCTTTCAGTGGTGTAATGGGGCTGACCGACGTGGAAGTTGGCGATCGCATCACCGAGCAAACCGCGATTGCGAGTATTGATGATATCAGTGCGTTGTACATCAACTTTAAAGCCCCAGAAGCGGCTGTGCCTATGCTGCGCGGTGGTGCCAGTGTCACCGTAGTGCCTTGGCACACGCAAAAACAGCTCAGTGCCGATATCGCTTATATGGACTCGCGAATCGATGCGCAAAACCGCACTATTCGTGTCAAAGCAAAAATAGCCAACGACAATGAGCAGTTTATCCCGGGCATGGGTTTTCGTGTCAATCTAAACATGCAAGGGCAGGCTTATTCGGTTGTCCCTGAAGCCGCTCTTTTATGGGGGGCAACGGGCCCGTATGTGTGGAAAAGCGTCGATAACAAGGCCACTCGCGTCGATGTAAAAATAGCACAACGGTTATCCGGGCGTTTGCTTGTAAGCGGTGATTTAAATGCCGGTGATTACCTCATAGTCGAAGGGGTACAAAGCTTACGACCTCAGCAAAGTGTGCGCTTTGAACAACCTGCATTGGCACGCAAGGAGTAAGTGATGAGCGAGCAAACATCTGCCCATATCCAAGACTTGCCGTCGATGGCGATTCGCCGGCCGGTCCTCATTGTGGTACTCAACTTACTCATTATTATTGCCGGCATTGCCGCTATTGCAGGCGTTGAAGTGCGTGAGCTACCCGATGTCGACCGCCCTCGTATTACTGTGTCAGCGTCTTTCCCTGGTGGCTCTCCAGAAACGGTCGATACGGAAGTGACGAGCAAGCTTGAGGGCGCGGTAGCCCGCGTAAGCGGCGTGAAGTCGATTCGCGCGCAAAGTGAGGAAGGCAGTTCTCGAATCGTAGTCGAATTTCGCCCAGGCGTGAACCTCGATGATGCCGCCAACGAAACGCGAGAATCGGTGGCACGGGTTCAACGCGAACTCCCTGAAGAGGTCGAGCGTGTCTCAATAATCAAAGCCGATAATGACGCCGAGGCGGTGGTGTCATTGACGGTCAGCAGTGAGGCGTTGTCACTGGAAGCGCTAACAGAGCGAGTTGAGACTGATTTAGCACCGCAATTTCTGACCATTCCCGGTGTCGCTGATGTGCGCCTCAATGGCGATCGAGAGCGGGTGCTGCGAGTGCGTATCGACCCACTTAAACTGAGCAGCTTTAACCTGACTGTCCCCGATGTTGCTGATGCCCTGCGCCAAGCGCCCTTTGATGTGCCGGCGGGGAGTTTAAAATCGAATGATCAGCAATTAATCGTGCGCGCCGATGCCACCTCGGTCACGGCCGAGCAAGTGGGGGATATTATCGTCGGCGATGATACCCGCATTGCCGATATCGCAGCGGTCTATTTTGGCCCGGCCGACCCACGCTCCATGGTGCGCTTAGATGGCCAGCCTGTAATAGGCATGGAAGTGATCCGCCAAGCCCAGTCTAATACCATCGAAATTTCTGATGAAGTGCTATCGCTATTAACTCAAATGCGTGAGCGCTTCCCTGAGATGACTTTCACGCTGACTTCAGATGATGCACAGTTTATCCGCAGCTCAGTGGATGAGGTGTTAAACTCTTTGGTGCTCACCGTCATTTTGGTGGTCATTACTTTATGGGTGTTTATTGGTTCATGGCGTGCCACCTTAGTTCCGGCCTTCGCCATCCCTGTGGCGCTGGTGGGGTCGTTAGCGCTGATTTGGGCACTGGGCTTTTCTATTAATATTTTGACCTTGCTGGCCTTGGTATTAGCGACCGGGTTGATAGTTGATGATGCCATTGTTGTCAGTGAAAATATTCAGCGCCAACGAAGCTTAGGCCTTGGGCGTCGTGCGGCTGCTGTAGTGGGAACGCGCGAGGTGTTCTTTGCGGTGGTGGCGACAACCGCCGTGTTAGCCGCTGTTTTCGTACCCATCGCATTTTTACCCTCTACCGCAGGAAAATTATTTCGTGAATTTGGGGGTGTATTAGCTGGGGCAGTGATTATATCCAGCTTTGTGGCGTTGTCTTTAGTGCCTGCTTTGACATCGAAACTAAAACTAAAAAGCGGCGGCAAACATGTGTTTGGTAAAGTAGGGCATGCGCTGGCGAACGTTTACAAGTGGTGTATTCACAAAGTACTGAACCATGCTTGGCTTACGTTAATTGCCTGTGCTTTGGTGGCTGTGGCGTCGGGGGCACTTTATTCGCAATTAGAAAATGAGCTTTTACCGAGTGAAGACAGGGGTAAAATCCGTATTTTTGCTCGTGGACCTGATGGCGTCGGTCTCAACTTTATGGACCGCCAAGCCAAGGAAATGGAAGACATACTGTTGCCCTACGTCGAAAGTGGCGAAATAGAATCTATCTATACCGTGGTTGGGCAGTGGGATCCGAATATTACTTTTATCACTGTGCCATTAAAGCATTGGGATGAGCGTCATTTTAGCCAACAGGAAATTATTAACAAAATTCGCGGGCCATTAGGCGATATACCCGGCGCACCTGCGCGCGCATTTGGTTCTAATAGTTTGAATTTGCGCGGTCAAGGGGGTGGGGTCGAGCTGGCATTATTGGGCCAAGATTATGAGCAAATTTTTATTGCTGCCCAACAATTCGCCGCTGAAGTGGAAAAGGCTATCCCACAAGTGGCGCCAGTACGCATTTCTTATCAGCCGTCGCAGCCGCAGCTGCGAGTTAATATCGACCGCCGTCGGGCACAAGAGCTGGGTGTTGATCTAAGTGACATTGCCATCACCTTACGCGCAGCCATCAATGGCGACGACGTGGCGGATTTAAATGTCGGTGACCAATCTATCCCGATTATGCTGCAAGCACAAAATCGTACTATCAATTCTCCTAACGACCTAGCAAACCTGTATGTTGGCGCCAGCAATGGTCAATTGGTGCCGTTGAGCTCTGTTGCTAATATCAGCGAAGAAGGGGTGGCTGCAGAGCTGGAGCGCCATGCGCAGCGCCGCGCCATAGAAATGGATATGGAGTTGCCACCGGAAATGCCAATGGCGCAGCTCGTTGATCAGTTGCGAGATTTATCGCAGCAGCACTTGCCCAGTGGCATCACTTTGGCATTCAAAGGCGAGGCATTGACCTTTGAAGAAACGGCCAATGAAGTACTGATGACCTATGTATTGGCCTTTGTCATTGTGTTACTGGTTCTTGCGGCGCAATTCGAAAGTGTTAATAGTGCTGTGGTGGTGATGATCACAGTACCTTTCGGTATCACGTCGGCGATTTTAGCACTGTATCTAACCGGTACATCGCTGAATATCTATTCGCAGATTGGTTTAGTGATGCTGATTGGCTTGATTGCTAAAAACGCAATCTTGTTGGTGGAATTTGCCGACCAACTGCGTGACCGGGGACACCCTGTGCGAGAGGCGGTTGAGCGCGCTGCGCTGGTGCGTTTACGTCCCATTGCGATGACCTTAGTGTCCACCTTACTGGGGGCCTTACCGCTGATTTTATCCACCGGCGCAGGGGCGGAAGCACGTAACGCCATCGGTTGGGTGGTTTTCGGTGGTCTGGCGTTAGCGGTGCTGTTTACTTTATTCCTCACTCCGGTGATTTACTTAGGACTGGCGCGTTTCACCTCGCCCCGAGGTGATGAAAGCAAACAACTGGCGCAGGAATTAGAACAAGCGCATTAATAAATAAATGTCCGCACCCGGTGCGGACATTTTTTTTTCAGCAATTTTGTATTAAGCTCAGTATATTAGCACCTTTAAAGGCAGCACTATGCAAGCTGAGCAAATCGAAATTGCACAATTTTTGAGTGCCCATCCACCCTTTGACGATCTCCCCGAAGATGCCCTTAATAATCTTGCTCAACAGGTCGAGGTAGCGTATTTCCGCGCCGGCTCTGACATTCTCAATTATGGCGATGACATTTCCGATTTGTACGTGATCCGCAGTGGCTCAGTGGAGTCGTATCGGCGCAATGGGGACTTGTACAACCGTATGGACGAAGGCGGCATCTTTGGCCAAATGGGCTTATTGATGAACCGCAAAGTGCGCTTTCCCGTCAAAGCAATGGAAGACACCCTGGTGTATTGCATTAGTGTTGAGCTATTTAGTGACTATTGCGATAAATTTGAGCCATTTGCGGATTATTTTGAAGCAGATGGCAATGTTCGTTTGCACCAAGCCGTTGTTGAGCAAGCTGATAGTAATGATTTGACTACCGCTAAACTCAAGGTTTTACTACATCGTGATGTGGTTACTGTCAGCACCACTGCCAGTGTGCAGGAGGTTGCGGCTTTGATGACCCAAGAGAGCGTATCCAGTGTGTTGGTCACTGATGCCAACAAGCCTCTTAGCGATGACCCAGAAGAAGATGATGGGCAAGTCGTGGGTATTATTACAGACCGCGATATACGCACTAAGGTTGTGGCGCAGGGGCAGTCTTTAGCTATTGCTGCTGAGCAAGTTATGTCGACTAACCTTACGCTGTTAGACGCCAATGACTATGTCTTTGAAGCCGTTTTAGCGATGCTGCGTGATAACTTGCACCATTTGCCGGTTTTGCATAAACGTCGGCCCATCGGTGTCATTTCACTTTCTGATATTTTGCGCTATGAATCGCAAAGTAGCCTATTGTTAGTGCGCGGTATCCTTGCGCAGCAAAGCGTTGAAGACCTCACTCATTATGCTCGGCAATTACCCTCTGTATTTGTGCGTATGGTTAATGAAGATGCCAATTCACACATGATAGGCACAGCTATGGCGGTGATTGGTCGTACGTTTAAACAGCGGCTGTTAGCATTAGCAGAAGAAAAGCTAGGACCTCCTCCTATCCCTTATTGTTTTATCGCCTTAGGTTCAATGGCGCGAGATGAACAATTGATAGTGACGGACCAAGACAATGCCATTATTCTCGATGACAGCTTTGATGAAGCGCAGCATGACGAGTACTTTCAAGCGCTAGCGGACTTTGTTTGTGATGGGCTCGCTGCGTGCGGGTACAGCTATTGCGACGGTGAAATTATGGCATCGTTTAAAAAATGGCGCCTTACACGCTCGCAGTGGCGAGACACATTTGCCTCGTGGATAGCCGAGCCTAAACCTCAGGCGCTATTGCATTGCTCTATCTTTTTTGACCTCGATGGCGTGTGGGGCAAAACTAAATGGGCCGACGCACTAAAATCCTTTATTGCTAAAGAAGCCAAAGCAAACCGTCGCTTCCTTGCCAACATCGCCTCTAATGCGCGAAATAGAACTCCGCCACTGGGGTTCTTTAAAGGGTTCGTACTCGAACATGATGGTGAACACAAGCGCTCAATTAACCTTAAACGCCGTGGTACAGCGCCGTTGACTGACGTGGTGCGGGTCCATGCCTTAGCGGTCAGCTCGCGTAAGCAAAACTCTTTTGAACGCCTAGAAGATATTATTGAAGCCAAGTTATTGCCTGAGGGCAAGGCACAGGATCTGCGCGATGCACTTGAATACATTGCCATGACCCGTATTCGTCACCAAGCATGGCAAATAGAGCAAGGCGAAGCACCGGACAATCACCTAGACCCGCATTTGCTGTCGCCTTTCGAGCAACGAAACCTCAAAGAGGCTTTTGCGATTTTAGAAAAAGCACAAAGCTTCTTAAAATTCCGTTATCAAAACGGCGCAGGGTTGAAGTAATGGCTAACAAAGCGTCTTTGCTTGATTGGCCATCACGCTATCAAGCACTAGCGAAGCAATGCCAGTCGCCGCAACTGAGGCAGTTTTATCAAGCTGGTATCCCCGCTGGAGATACCCCTTTAGAACATGTGCCCTTTGCGGCTTTAGATTTTGAAACCACAGGTTTAGATGCTCGCAACGATGATATTGTCAGCATTGGTGTGGTGCCGTTTAGTTGGCATCGCATTTATTGCCAACGATCGGGGCATTGGTTGGTCAAGCCAAGCCAGCAGCTAGCAGAATCGTCCATTGTTATTCATGGTATAACTCATTCTGAAATTGCCAATGCTCCGGATTTAACCGCCGTATTAGAGCCTGTACTTGAGGCTCTCGCCGGGCATGTAGCCGTGGTTCATTACCATGCGATTGAGCGGCCGTTTTTCTTTAATGCATTAGAGCGGCGCATAGGTGAGGGGATCGAGTTTGCGTTGATTGATACCATGGATGTTGAGCACCAAGCGCTACTAGCACGTCGTGGCTTATTAGGTCGGCTATTTAAAGATAAGATTGGCTCTTTGCGCTTGGGGGACACTCGGCTGCGCTATAACCTGCCGGCCTATCAGGGTCATAACGCATTGACAGATGCTCTTGCGACCGCCGAATTACTGCAAGCGCAGTTGCGTTATCATTATCGCCCTGACACACCGCTGTCGCAGTTATGGAAGTGACACCCTAGATACAAAAAACGCCGCAATATTGCGGCGTTTTACTTAGGTTAAGGTTAACTATTTACCAGGGCGAGGCTCGGTGCGCAGGCCTAAAATTAAGCTTACACACATTAGCAGTAGCACAATGGTAAAGGGGAGGCCTGTGGATATAGCGCCGGCTTGCAGCGCCTCTATGGCCTCAGTACCACCAATCCATAGCAGTGCAGCGGCAATGGCGCCTTCCACGGTTGCCCAGAATATACGCTGAGGAACAGGTGCATCTACTTTACCGCCAGCGGTAATCGAGTCGATAACCAAAGAGCCAGAGTCAGATGAGGTGATGAAAAATACCAATACTAAAACAATGGCGATAAAAGAAAGGACACTTGCCATAGGCAGTTGTTCAAACATCTGGAACATCGCCAGAGGAACTTCCGTCAAGCCTTTCTCACCTAAGGTACCAACCCCATCAATAACTTGTTCAATAGCAATACCACCGTAGATAGACATCCACAATACGGTTACGAGCGTCGGGATCAGCAGTACCGCTGTTAAGAATTCACGAATTGTACGGCCTTCGGATACACGCGCGATGAACATGCCAACGAACGGTGACCAAGAAATCCACCATGCCCAGTAGAACACAGTCCAACCATGGAGCCAGGCTTCGTCTTCGCGACCGTGCGGATTACTAAGTGGAATAATGTTTTCAACATACCCCATAATGGTATTAGGCACATTGCCCATTGCTGCGGCAAAGCCCACCAAACCAACGAACACCAGTAATGCAAAGGCAATGGCCATATTGACGTTACTGAGCAGTTTTACGCCGCCATCGATACCGCGCACTACTGAGACAATGGCTAACAAGGTGACGCCCGCGATAACGGCCACTTGCATGCCAATATCGCCGTCGCTGCCAAACACATGGTTAATCCCTGCGGAGGCTTGTTGAGCGCCTAAACCCAGTGAGGTAGCAAGACCGAATAAAGTTGCAAGAACAGCTAAAATATCAATGATGTGACCAGGCCAGCCCCAAGCGCGATCGCCCAGTAACGGGTAGAAAATAGAGCGAATAGAGAGAGGTAAGCCCTTGTTGTAGGCGAAGAAAGCTAAAGATAACGCGACAACTGCATAGATAGCCCAAGGGTGTAAACCCCAATGGAACATGGTTGCCCCCATAGCGACCTTCGCTGCTTCAGGTGTGTTTGCTTCAACACCAAGGGGAGTTTCATACCAGCCTGTGAAATAGGCAACCGGCTCTGCAACGCCCCAAAACATCAAGCCAATCCCCATACCGGCTGCAAATAACATCGCTAACCAAGAAATACGTGAGTGAGTTGGTCTGGCGCTTTCACCACCTAAGCGGATATTTCCGTAAGGAGAGACAATTAATGCTAAACAGAAGATGACAAAAATGTTTGCCGCCCACATAAACAAGGCGTCAAAGTTGCCGATAATATCCCATTTGATACCATCTAGCGCCCCTTTGGCGGTGGCCGGGTCGGTCACTAAAATGGCGATTAAAAACACCAAAATAAGGCCAGCACTCACGCCAAAAACAGGGTTATGGACATCAAATCCCCATTTTTGCACGTTGTCCTGGCCGACGGTGTAGTCGGTATTTTCTATACTATACTTATCATGATGTTCACTCATGCATACCTCTAGTTATTGTCATAATGCCCTTAGAGCTTAGACCTATGTGAGTTACCCTGCGTGCCAGCGCACAGAAAGGTGGTTTGTAGACTAACTAAAATAGGCCCCATATCACTTACACTAGTTTAGAAGCAAAAATGTAAATGTAAATCACCAATTGTCTAACAGCTTGAATCTTATACATTACGGGGATGTTTCAAGGGGCGATCAAAAAAGCGCCCGAAGGCGCTTATGAGTAAAAATAATTTCACTGCAAATTATCGAACGATATCCATTTCAGCAAGTAGGTTATCGGCGTTATCCACATGCTCCATGACCCACAGCATATAGCGAGTGTCTACATGAATGGAGCGGTTGAGGTTAGGATCATAGTCCCAATCACCGATAATACTCTCACTTACACCGTCAAACAGCAGGCCGACTAATTCAGCTTTACCATTTAACGTCGGTGAGCCTGAGTTACCACCTGTGGTATCAACGGTGCTTAGAAAGTTGACCGGCACTGAGCCAAGCGACGACATTTGGTATTCACCATATTGTTTGTCGGCAATTAGCTGCATTTGCTTTTTCGGTGCATCAAAAGGCGCTTCGCCAGTGTACTTTTGCGCGATGCCCTCTAAGGTTGTAAATGGCGTATAGGTCAGTGTGTCTTTAGGCGAGTAGCCTTTCACTGTGCCATAAGTCACACGTAAGGTGCTATTAGCATCAGCATAGACGGGTAACCCTTGCTCTTGGTAAAAGGCAATAATGGCCGCCATATATTGGGGACGTACTTTAGCCAGTTCACCGCTGAGCGCCTTTTTCGCCTTTTCTCGGCTGCGCATATCATCATAGGTGGCTACAGCGATGGCCAAAAACGGATCGTCGCTTTGTTTGAACTCTGATACTGATTTGTTCATCCAATCGATACGAGCTTGCTGTTCGTTAAGCTCGGTCTTAGCATACCAAGAGTCGATGCGCTGGCGCATGGCCTCGCTATCATAACCCTTATCAATCCCTAAGGCTTTATCTAAAGATGCAATACGCTGCGCTTGCGGCAGTTGTGCATAAAGGTCGATAAAGTGGGCGAGGATGGCGCTATCGACGGTGTCGTCGTAACGACGAGATAGGCTGGTCATGCGCGCTTCAAAACGAGCTTGATCGCGCTGTTGGTAGCCAGGTTCACGCTCAGCATCAGGCAATTGCTTCTCATTGGCTAGGCGGTATAAACGCTGCGCACTAGAGAGCATGGCACTGCGGCCCATGTAGCCTAAAATCAAGTCCAGCTCACTGGTTGCTTGCGATTGCTTTACCAGCTCATTGAGCTGGGTAAGGGTATCGCCGTAGCGCGACTGACGCGCGCTGTCCGCCTTGATCCAAGTCGCAAGTTTTTGCGCCAAAGCATCTTTGCGTGTTTGCATATCAGTGTTTTGATAGGAGTCAATCATGCCACCATAGTTTTTCGCATAATTAGCCAGTCCAGCCAAAGTACTCTCGTAGGCTATACGTGCTTGTGAGCCTTCCGGAGCCTGCGCCTTTATGATATCAATGCTTTGCTCACGATAGGCTTTAGCAGTAGGGTACACATGGGTAAATTGGTGTGCCACTTCGGAGGCAGTGCGGTAACGGTTGGTGCGCCCCGGGTAGCCGGTAACCATCACAAAATCACCCTCTTTAACGCCTTTGGCACTGACTTTCAGGTAAGAATCTGGAGTGAACGGCACATTATCTTCACTGTACTCTGCAGGTTGACCGTCTTTACTGACGTAGGCACGGTAAAATGAATAGTCGCCGGTGTGCCGTGGCCACATCCAGTTATCAATATCACCGCCATATTTACCGACGCCCATGGCTGGGTTATAAACCAAACGCACATCTTTAATTTCCAGTGCTTTAATCAGGTAATATTCCAATCCACCATGGAAGGTATAGACGTTACAGCGGTAACCGACGTCTTTTTCACATTCAGCCACCAGCGATTTTTCTGCTTTTTCGATGGCTTTGTAGCGTGTATTACCATCCATATCATCGTTTAACTGGGCGTTCACCTTGTCAGTGACATTAGTGACTTGCTCGGTTACATACACTCGAGAGCCTGGGGCGGCAGGTAATTCCTGTTCAGGCTTTTTCGCTAAAAAGCCGTTTTCCAGAATATTGTTATCGGCACTGGAATTATATTGAATGGAGCCGTACGCACAGTGATGGTTGGTGACGACTAAACCTTTAGGCGACACAAATGAGGCTGTACACCCCCCTAAGCTGATAACTGCATTCATCGGGAATTCGGTGAGCTTAGAGATGTTCTTAGGGTCTATTTCTAACCCTTTTTGCTTTAACACAGATTCCAATTCCGGAAGCTGGTGAGGTTGCCACATACCTTCGTCTGCCAGTGCCGGTGAGGCAGCAACAGCGAGCGCAAGGGCGCTTAGAGAGCGAAAACGCATAATCAAGAGTTCCTAGTTGTTATTTTAGTGCCACAAAAGTGTCTCTTAGCTGCCACCTCGGTGCAACTTTTTGCTGCTAAGTTCACAACTGATGTGTAAATAATCGATTACAAACAAGGGAATGGAAAATTACTGAGGCTCGTCTAGGCTTTAGGAACCAAGCTCAAACACAACAACAATAATTTGAGGTGTCCGTGTCGTGACCAAAACAACCCAAGCGTTGATAGAGCAGTACCGCCAGTGTCGTGAAAACAGCGAAGCCTTGGTGGCAAACCTCAGTGCTGAAGATTGTCAAATTCAAGCAATGGCTGATGTGAGCCCAATGAAATGGCACTTGGCGCACACCAGTTGGTTCTTTGAAACATTTTTACTTGCGCCAAAAAAGATTATTTCTGCGCCTTTGCATCCTGATTTCAAGGTGCTGTTCAATTCCTATTATCAAGGTATCGGTGAGCAGTTCTCACGCCCTCAACGGGGCGTATTATCTCGTCCTTCATTGCGCCAAGTGATGGATTATCGCCACTGGGTTGATAACCACGTTGTTGCCGCCCTTGAGCATGATAGCGATGAGTGCGCAGAGTGGGTCAATTTAGGGATTGCGCACGAGCAGCAGCACCAAGAGTTAATGCGTATGGATATGCTTTATAACTTCAGTGTTAATCCGCTGTTCCCGACTTTAGACGAACACTTAGTGTGTCCCTCGAACGAGCAACCCAGACAGTGGCTGGATTTTGCTAACACAGATGCGCAAATAGGGGCGCAAGCGGGCTTTAGTTTTGACAATGAGCGGCCCCGTCACCGCGTCTATATTAATGAGTTTTCCATTGCATCACATCTTGTCACCAACGCAGACTATCTGGCCTTTATCGACGCAGATGGCTATCAGCGCAGCGAGTTTTGGCACAGTGATGGCTTTAGTTGGTTACAGCGCCAGCAGATAAAAGCGCCGCTGTATTGGCGCTACCAGAATAACAATTGGTATGAATTCACCCCCCAAGGGTTAATCCCGCTTGCGATGAATGCACCAGTGCGTCACATCAGCTTTTATGAAGCCAGTGCCTTCGCCCAATTTAAAGGTGCGCGGTTGCCAAGTGAGTTTGAGTGGGAGTGGGCCATGGAGCAAGCTCAAGCAGGTCATTGTGATATCGCGCAAATTGATGACTGCGCTTGGCAGTGGACTTTAAGTAGCTATCAGCCATACCCTGGGTTTCGGCCATTTGCGGGCGATGCCGGGGAATATAACGGAAAGTTTATGGTGAATCAGCAGGTGCTCAGAGGTGGGTCGTATTTCACCCCCAAGCAGCATACGCGATTAACGTATCGCAACTTTTTTTACCCCCATCAACGGTGGATGTGTAGTGGCATTCGCCTCGCCAAGGACAGAATCTATGAGTAACCATGCATTGCCATTCACCTGCCGTCAGAGCTTTTTGGATGACGTTATTGATGGCCTATCGCGAAGTCAAAAAACGCTGCCATGCAAATACCTGTACGACGACTTTGGTGCGCAATTGTTTGAGCAGATCACGGCGCTGCAAGAGTACTATCTTACGCGCACAGAATTGGCCTTGCTGGCACAGTATGCGCAGGGCATCGTCGCGCACTTGCCGACACAGGCAACCGTGATCGAACCCGGCTGCGGCTCGGGCCAGAAAGTCGCGTATTTACTGGATAACATGCCTGACGTAAATGGCTTTATACCACTGGAAATTTCCACAGAAATGTTGCTGTATACTCAGCAGCGTTTGCGCCAGCGCTTTGCCCACGTGAACATCCACCCACTGCATGGTGACTTTACCCATGGCCCGACTATCAAGGCGTTAGTGCAACAGCATGGCCTGAATGGCAGCAATAATGTGGTGTTTTTCCCAGGCTCAACCTTAGGCAACTTTTCCCCCATCCATGCAATTGAAGTGCTGCATAATTTACGTACTCTGTGTGGTCACAACGGCCGTGTGCTCATTGGTATTGATTTAATTAAAGCGACACCACGGTTATTGGCCGCCTATGATGATAAAGAAGGGGTGACCGCTGCGTTTAATCGTAATCTACTGACGCGTATTGCGCGCGAGTTAGGCGCACATCTGTGCTTAGAGCACTTTCGCCATGAGGCCCGCTTCAACAGTGAACAACACCGCGTTGAAATGCATTTGGTGGCGAATCAAGACACCTGCATCAGTGTGCGAGATCATCGTTTTACGCTTCGTGCAGGAGAGTCCATTCATACCGAAAATTCGCATAAGTACACGTTAGCGAGCTTTAGTTCTTTGATTGGCAATGCCGGATTGACCTTGGTAGATAGTTGGTGCGATTCGCAAGGGGATTTTGCGCTGTGCTTAGTGAAGCCGCAGCGCTAATACCTTGGCAAAAATACGCACATATTGACCCGATAACTTATAGTTTAGGCGACTCGAACCCTGGTGGATGACTGCGCTATTAAGACCATAATGACGGTGCAGCCAGGGCGCTATCACAGCGAGGGCAGATGCGGTTGCCAAGTCCTCCGGGTTACCGAATTGCGGCGCAAAGTAGCGACATTGCCAATGTCGTTGAAGGTGACTCGGCTTATTGATGACGATCAGCGCGTTGCGGCGCGTAGCAAGGTGCTCTAAATCCACTTCAAGGAAACGAAGATCGTCGCTGTCGCATTGCATGAAATCATAGCCAAAAGGTTCGCTGCCAGTGAAGGTCAAAGGCAGGTTTACGATTTTTGATAAGCTGTTGTCATTGCAAGGGCTTGCTTCAAGCGCGTCAAAGGTTAACATCGCTTGAGAATTGACAGCGAGTCCGCCGCTAAGAGGCTCTGTTTTGGAGCACATTGATTTGCCATTGGCGCTGCACGCAATGTGAGCGAGAGTGCCGTGACCGCAGCGGCGCACAGCATGGCCATTTTGCCACCATTGGATCACTTGTGAACGAGCGTGGTTAGCCACAAAGGTGCACATCACAGGCGCTAAGCGCATTGAAATATGACGGCAGTGATGGGCTTGTAAGCGTGGCCCATCAAACACCCAACTGGGGTTGGCTCCCCGGCCCGATAGCTGACTGAATACCTTGGCAAAGTAAAGGGCGCTGCAGCCAAAGCGTTTACTCAAGCGCAGCGCAAGCTTTGATTTTGCCGGATACAGCCTATGCTTTGGGCGTTGCATAGGCCGCTTGGTGAGTGTTGGCTGCTCGACCTGACGGGTCAGCGTTATCGGCAAAAGATGCGTCCCAAGCTAAAGCCTCAGGGGTTGAACAGGCCACGGATTTGCCATGAGGCACACACCGGGTTGGCGCTTCTCCTGGGAAGTGTTGACTGAAAATACTGCGATAGAAATACGCCTCTTTGGTTTGTGGCGTGTTTAGTGGGAAACGATAGTGGGCATTGGCCATATCAATATCACTGACCTGGGTATCGACATAGTCCTTCAGTGAGTCTATCCAACTATAGCCAACGCCGTCGGAGAACTGCTCTTTTTGTCGCCACAGCACATCGTCGGGTAAATAGCCTTCGAAGGCTTGGCGAATAATGTGTTTTTCTATTTTCCCGTCTTTACACATTTTCGCCTCAGGGTTAATGCGCATGGCAGTATCGACAAATTCTTTATCCAAAAACGGCACTCTGGCTTCCACCCCCCATGCTGCCATTGATTTATTCGCTCGCAGGCAGTCGAACATATGCAATTTAGAGACTTTACGATTAAGCTCTTCATGGAACTCTTGCGCATTGGGGGCTTTATGAAAATACAAATAGCCACCAAATAGCTCATCGGCGCCTTCTCCGGAGAGCACCATTTTTATGCCCATGGCTTTAATTTGCCGAGCCATTAGGTACATGGGCGTGGACGCGCGTACTGTGGTGACATCATAGGTCTCTAAGTGATAGATCACTTCTTTTAAGGCATCAATGCCTTGTTGCACGGTAAAGTGGATGGGGTGATGAATGGTGCCTATTTGTTTGGCAACTTGCTCTGCGGCAGCTAAGTCGGGCGACCCTTCTAGACCAATGGAGAATGAATGTAGGCGAGGCCACCATGCATCACTGGCGTCATTGTCTTCTATGCGTTTACTAGCAAATTTTTGTGTTATTGCCGAGATCACCGACGAGTCCAGCCCGCCAGATAGCAATACGCCGTAGGGAACATCACACATTAACTGGCGCTTTACCGCTGCTTCCAAACCTTCACGTACGGCTTTGGCTTCTGCAGGGTTATCCTTGACGTTGTCAAAATGCTGCCAATCGCGTTGATAGTAAGGGCGATACTCTCCGATATCACTGTCAAGGTAGTGGCCCGGAGGGAATTCTTCAATATGATTGCAAATAGGGGACAGTGCTTTGAGCTCACTGGCAACATAAAAATTGCCTTGCTCATCGCGACCAGTGTAAAGGGGCACGATACCGATATGATCGCGGCCAATCAGGTATTTATTTTTGCGCTCATCGTACAAACAAAAGGCAAAGATACCGTTTAAGTCATCTAAAAAGTCACTGCCTTGTTGTTCGTACAAGGCTAAGATCACCTCGCAATCGCTTTGCGTTTGAAAGTCAAAATCGATTGTTAGCGTCTCAGCGAGCTGTTGGTGGTTATAAATTTCGCCGTTGACTGCCAAAACATGACTTCGATCGGCGTTATACAAAGGTTGGGCACCGCTTTGAACACCGACGATAGCCAGTCGTTCATGCACCAAAATGGCATTATCGCTACTGTAAACACCAGACCAATCGGGGCCCCGATGACGTAATAGCTTGGACATATCTATGGCTTGCTCGCGCAGCTTTTGTGCGCCAGATTTTATATCCAGCACGGCAAAGATTGAACACATGGTTTTTCCTCATTCCTGTTACTTCACCTTTGTTGTATCAGAAAAATTTTGCCAAGTCACACCGCAATTTACCTCTTTAATGCAAATTTAATGCACTGAAATAAGTCATAAAAAAGCTGTTATGCACCATGATAGGTCGGAGTGAGTTTGTTGCGGGAAAAAAGCAACAGCTTTAGCACATTTTCGGTCGATAGCTGTAACCACGACGCACCAAAGTGGTGCGCCTTAGATAGGGTGAGGGGTGCACTGTGTCGAAAACCAAAGCGCGATACCTTAGTGAGCGTGTTGGCGCCCCCGCATGGCAATCTCAAGGCGGTTAAGTTCATGCTGGTGGGCTGCATTGATCGCTTCTGCTTGTGCTAGGCTCACGGCCTCGAACTGCAACTCAGCGCCGGCACGAGCCTGCCCTAAGCGGGGCAAGTCTGCACTGATCACGTGACCGAGAATAGGGTAGCCGCCCGTTGTCTGACAATCATTAAGCAACACAATGGGCTCGCCATTGCCAGGTAATTGGATGGTACCGGGGCTCACCGCTGTGCTGGCGATCCCGAGGTAGTGGCTTAGGCGCTCATGCTGTGGCCAATGCAGCCGCAATCCCATGCGGTTACTTTGCGGTGCAACTTGCCAACGGCCTTCAATAAAAGCGCTTTTTATTGATGCGGTTAAACCATGATCGCGTTGTTCCGGGATAAAATGAATAGGCCCTTGGCGGGTCGGTAAGCGGGCCCCAAAACCCTGCGGGTGAAAGTTGCTAGGGTGGATGGCTATTCGCTCACCCGCACTGAGTGCACGACCGTGATTGGCGCCCAAACCGGCCATGATATCGGTGCTGTAGCTACCCAGTTCCGCAGTGGCGACAATGCCTCCGGCAAAAGCAAGGTAACAGCGCAGGTTCAGTGCGCTGGAAGCGAAAGTCAGTATGTCACCAGGCTGTGCTTGATAACTCCAGCCTGGGTCAACTCGGGCACCATTGAGATTAGCACTCATGTCGGCGCCACTGAGTGAAAAGCACTGGCTACTGCAAAATTTTAGCTGCGCCATGCCTAAGGTCACTTCAAGCGCTGGCGTATTATCTGGGTTCCCCACCAATCGGTTGGCAATACGCAGGGCATCACTGTCGGCAGCGCCTGCTTGCGATACACCCAAATGGCGATAATTGAATCGCCCCAAATCCTGAATACTTAGCTGTGGGCCGCTTTTTATCACTTCAATCATGGTCTACCTCCACAAAGCGAATAGTATCACCGGGTGCAAATAAAGCAGGGGGGGTATTATGTTTGTCGAATAAACACAGATCAGTGTAGCCAATCAGGTTCCATCCCCCCGGGGATTGCGCAGGATAAATGGCGGTTTTATCGTGAGCGATGGCGACGGTGCCTTTTTTCACCTCAGTACGGGGCGTGTCTAGGCGCGGTAAATGCAGTGCTTTGGGGAGCCCACTGATATAAGCGAAGCCAGGTTGAAAGCCAAGAAAATCGACCTCGTACAAGGCGCTGCTGTGTAGCTCTATGACTTCCTTGACGCTCATCTTGCTGGCCTCAGCTACGGCTTCTAAATCAATACCGTATTCGCCCCCATAGTGCACGGGGATGTCGTGGTGTGCGTGACTGAGTGTCGTTTCGTCAAGCTGATGCCACGCTGTTAGTAATTGCTGTTGCAACTGCACAACATCAGTGCCTTGAGCACAATACAGAGTCAAACATTGATGGGCGCTGACGACATCAATACAACAGCCTTGATTTATATATGTGTTGGCCAAGTGATTGACCATGCGCTGCTTGTGTTGATGCTCAATGCTGTCTATGGCACTGCAATCGAGTACCAAGGTATGGGTATCAATATGATAAAAGCGCGGATCAGGTCTCGCTGTGGCCATAAACTCCTCACTGAGTTGTTGTTATTGTGCTAGCAAATTAGCATAAATGCGGATAATTAAGTACCGCGTGCGATAAAGTTAAACCCGTGGCAACATCAAAGCGCTAATAGCCCCTGCAATGCCGAGAATGCTGTAAATTAAAATTAGTTCAGCATTGTTGAGCCAGTGGCTTAACAAGCCCAAACTGCCAAACGCCAATAAACAGACCCCTATAACCGTGTTGCTTACCGCCACATAATCTGTACGTTTATTGCCCTCTGCCATATCAACCACGTAGGTTTTGCGTCCTAAACGCACGCCTTGGTGGGCAATGGTTAATACCAGATACATTGCTGGCAAAAAGGCAATATGACTCAACAAACCAGGGTAATAGGTCGCGACCAGATAAACGGCAAAACCATTGATGCTAACTAAGGTGGCACCTAAGACGAGCACATGCTTACTGGATAAATCACTGAGACGTCCCCAAGTGGGTGCAGAGATTAAGCTGGCGACGCCGGAAATTCCCATAAATAAAGCAAGTAATGAAAAGTCGAACTGCTGTTCACTGGCCAACACAATATAAAAAGGGGCGCTTAACGCTGAACACAATAGCAATGCTCGGGTTAGCACAAAGTGCGCAAATTGTTTGTCAGTCTTAAGTAAAGTGAGCTTGCCCAGTGCATGGCGAAGGCCATTTCGACCTCCTTCTGTAGCGCCGCTGTATTCACGAATACGACCATAGGTGAGGGCGGCCATTAGCCATACAAGGGCACCACAGGTTAAGGCAATGAGTACCGCTGATTTATCCCCTTGCTGTTGATAAAACCATAAACCTAGGCCAAAGGTAATGGTCGCAAGCCCAGCTGCACTTGCCGCAAAACCCGATAAACTGCCCCGTTGCTGCTTGGGGATGACCTTGCCCAGTACATCTTTCGCAGCGACGGAATTAAACCCGCGCGCTAAGGAAAACACCACCAGCAAAGCGATGATAGCAAGCCCCGCTGTGGTGCCTTGCAAGGTTAACCCCACTGCGACCATGGCAAATATACAAAGACTTTGCACTATGGCACCTAGCACCCACACCCACTTGCGCACCGCTAAAGTACGAATAAAGTCGGCAATTGCTAACTGCGGTAATAATGAGCCTGACTCGCGAATAGGCACCAGCCACGCGATCAGTGCACTGGGAACCTGCAAACTTTGCATCAACCAAGGCAGGGTGACTTTAGGGTTGAGCAGCGCATCAGCAAACTTGCTGAGAATTTGTGCCAGTAGCAAGGTTAAGTAATTGCCGGGCACCACTTTGCAGGCATTTTCGTCGATGGCTTTACAAGCGCGTGCATCTTCGACGTTGGCGAGGCGTTCATATATGGCTTCTTTGGTCAGTTTGTCTTTCATGCGTGTACTCAATGAATAAATTTATTGGTGTGAACGGTCAACTAAAAGACACGCTACTGCGTAAAGCAATAGCATAGGTCTGGCGGTACCGTTGTATTCACTCTACGTACTTACAGGGCTTCTATGATCATTTAGTTTAATGAGGCTAGCATGTTTAACAAGTTGTTTTTTCTTCTTATTTTTCTCGTGACCAGCACAGCAGCCATGGGCACAGACAACAATGACGCACAAATGAGTGTCGCGAAAGAACGCGTCGTGCTCGGAGCAGGGTGCTTCTGGGGGGTTGAAAAACGCTTTGAAGCTCTCCCCGGAGTGCTCGATGCTCAGTCAGGCTATGCCGATGGGCGTGGTTTCAAACCGACATACAAAAATATCATTGCTGCTAAGCGGCGCTATGATGAGAACAACTATGCTGAGGTGGTTAGAGTGACCTTTACTGCCAATGCCATCTCATTAGAGCGTATTTTACAGTTTTATTTTGAGCAACATGACCCCACCCAAGTCAATCGCCAAGGGAATGACCGAGGTACGCAATATCGCTCGACCATACTCACTTACAGCAACGAACAAACTGAACTTGCGCAGCGAGTAAAAGCACAATACCAAGCATTATTGAGCGAGGCGGGTTACGGTAAGATAGCCACGGTCATCAAACCGCTGGATAAATTCCATATGGCTGAGCGCTATCATCAAGACTACTTGCGTAAGAATCCCAATGGATACTGTCCGGATCACTCCACCGGCGTGGTGTTTAACGCCAAGGAGACAGAGCACCAAGACAACACTCAGCTGCTTGAGGGCAAACACATTGTCGTTTTAGACTCACCAAACTATTGCCCTTATTGTGAAAAGTTTAAACAAGAGGTGTTGGCAAGTTATCAGGGCACGATTGACGTACATTTACGTTACGCCTCGCAGCTTCAAGGCCTCACCATTACTTCCGAGACTTACGCCACCCCCACCATTTTATTTATAGAAAATGGCCAAGAAGTAGCTGCGCACCAAGGTTATATGCCACCTGAGTTATTCTACAAAGCACTCGGCGCCTTTAAACTGGGTGATTCAGAAGCGTACCGGGTAGCATTCGCCAAAGGGACAGACAGCCGATTTTGTAAGCAATATGAGGTGTTCAAAAACACGCCGGACGGAGTGTTTGTTGATAAACTATCAGGGGCACCACTGTTCGATACTCGCGACCGCTTCAATTCCGGCACCGGTTGGTTGTCTTTCACTCAGCCGGTGGCAGGGCAAGTGACTCGTCATCAAGACAATAGCTTCGGTATGCAGCGCATTGAGATCCGCTCTAAGTCGTCGGGCATTCATCTGGGTCATGTGTTTCCCAATGAGGGGCCTGATGGCAAGGCGCGCTATTGTATCAATGCGACGGTGTTAGAGTTTTTGCCTCGGGATGAATTTAACGGGCGTTCGTAACAATGTCTCAGCCACTGCTGTCGAACAGCTTTTTGCGCACCAAGGCTCGATACTCACTGGGGCTTTGCCCCAGCTCTTGACGAAATAGGCGATTAAGAAGGGCTTGATTACTAAAGCCTAACTCCATTGCGATGTCGTTAATCGTTAAGTTCGAGCTGGCGAGCAGCTCTTGAGCACTTTGAATTTTCAGTTTACGCCAATATTGCTTGGGGCTGAGGCCTGCGGCCTGTTTAAAACGCCGGGTGAGGCTGCGCTGAGAAATATCAAAGGAGCTTGCAAGTTCTGTAATACTCAGCTCAGCGCTTAAGTTGTTTTTCATCCAAAATTGGATTTGCGCTATCAGCTCATCAGGGTGACGTTCATTCATCCCCTCTAGATAACGCTGCTGTTCATAGGGCTTACGGACCTCATGTGAGAAGTTACGCTGCACATGTAAAGCACATGCGCGACCGTAGAGGCTTTCTAATAGATGAACAATCACATCTGCGAGTGCGTTAAGGCTGGCAACACTGTATAGCCCTTCGGCTTGAGTGATGAAGTATTCCGGTTTTAGATCAACCTTGGGGTAGTCACGTTTGAACTGCGCAGCATAATGCCAGTGCGTGGTGGCAGGGTGACCATCCAGCAACCCAGCCTCCGCTAAAAAGCAATTGCCAGTGCCCACTCCTATCATGGCTGTGTGCTTGCAGTTCATCGCCCGTAATGCCGCTACTAATGCATTTTGTTGGCGCAATACTGGTCTGGGGTTACGCCACAGGCTCGGTAAAATCAATAAATCACAATGCGAAATATCATCATAGTTACGGCCTGGAAAAAACGGCAATCCGCTGTGTGCGGTAACCGGCTCTCGGTTATGGCTAAGCAGCTCAATACTCAGTGCCCGGCAATTTGGCACATGGCGCTTGGCATAAGCGTAGCCAGCCTGAAGCATCTCAAACGGCAAAGTTAAGCTGGTGGCCAGCATATGCGGATAGAGGGCAATCATGACGTTGTAAGGGGACATACAAAGCTCCGACCACTTTAATTTGGCTATTTTTAATAAATATATGGCCATTAAAGCACAAAGACTTGGTGTAGTTCCACTTACACTAGAGGCATATAAAGTCTTAACGTCTTAGAGTTATTATGAAAGCATTACCTGTCATTGTCGCTATGGGTGGCATCAATGCCGCTGGCCGTACTTCGTTTAACCAAGGGTTTCGTCGTGTTGTCCTCGATGCTTTAGGGCAGCAACAGCGCCAAGAAACCTTGCTTGGTCTTGCTGCGCTTATGAATTTGGTGAGTAAGCAAGAAGAGCAATTAGTTGATGGCGATGGAAATACCATTACTCTTGACAATGTTGAGAGCCAGCTTGGCGAACAAATTTTATCGGGTACGCTTATTCGCCGTATTGAGGCGACGCACTTCGATGTGGATGCGACTCACTGGCAGCAAAAGTTAACTGGTCACAGCGAACAAGCGATCACCTTTACCACGCGAGCACGGCAATTACCTTCGCCAGTGCCTAGTAACTGGCAAATAACTGAGCTAGATAAAGGCCAAGTTGAAGTACGTATCAACGGCGAATTTACCTTTAAGCATGATAGTTTCCGAGATAACCCGATTAAAGCGGCGGGGCAATTGCCAACGGGCTTTGACCCGTCGGTGTTATATAACAGCCGTTATCAGCCTCGGGGGCTGCAAGCGACAATTTTTGCAGCCAGTGATGCTATTCATTCCAGTGGCCTTGATTGGCAAAAAGTAATGAGTGCTGTAGCGCCCGATCAAATTGGTACTTACAGCGCTTCGGTTGCGGGGCAGGTCAATAGCGAAGGCTTAGGCGGTCTATTTCGTTCCCGCTTACAAGGTGATCGCGTCAGTACTAAGCAGTTAGCGCTTGGTTTAAACACCATGTCGACGGATTTTATCAATGCCTACGTAACCGGCAGTGTCGGCACGACGTTTACCACATCGGGTGCCTGTGCCACGTTTTTATATAATCTGCGCGCTGCGGTGAATGATATTACCGCTGGGCGTACGCGCGTGGCTATTGTTGCTTCAAGTGAGTGTGCCATCGAGCCGGAGATTATTGAAGGCTTCGGGAATATGGGTGCGTTGGCCAACGATGATAATTTGAAAAAGCTTGATAACACCGATGAAGTAGATTATCGCCGTACTTCCCGCCCGTTCGGTGACAACTGCGGTTTCACCATAGGTGAGGGGGCACAAGTCACCATTCTTATGGATGACGCCCTAGCCTTAGAGCTGGGTGCGCAAATACGTGGCAGTGTGCCAGAGGTATTTGTAAATGCCGATGGGTATAAAAAGTCAATAACTGCGCCAGGGCCGGGTAATTACATCACCATGGCCAAATCTGTGGCCTTAGCCCAAGCCATGGTTGGCGATGAATCTTTAACACAGCGCAGCTTTGTATTGGCCCATGGCTCAAGTACGCCGCAAAATCGTGTCACTGAGTCTGCTATTTACGACCGTATTGCCAGCGCCTATGGTATTGAGCAATGGCCTATCGTAGCCCCGAAAGCCTATGTGGGCCATACCATCGCGCCAGCCAGTGGCGATCAGCTCGCCTTTGCATTAGGGGTGTTTGATACCAACATCATGCCGGGGATCACGACCATCGATAAAGTGGCTGATGATGTGCACGATGACCGCTTACATATCAGTTTGACCCATCGTCACTGTGATGCGCAGGACGTTGCCTTTATTAACTCGAAGGGCTTTGGTGGTAACAACGCTACTGCGCCCGTGCTAAGCCCCGAATTGACCAAAAAGATGTTGGCTAAACGCCATGGAGAGCAGGCGATGAGCGAACACCACAAGCGCTTGCAAAGTACCCTCGCTCAGCAGCAAATTTACTGGCAACAAGCACAGCAAGGTGAATTCAACATCATCTATCGCTTTGGTGAAAGCCTAATCGATGAGGAAGATATTCACTTTGATCAGCAGCAAATGCGCATTCCCGGGTTTACAAACTCGGTGAAACTTAACATTGAAAACCCTTTTGCAGATATGAAATAGCGTAACCATTGTTCATTGATTATGGGCTGCTGCCATAATCCTTGGAGATTTGCGCAATATACCAGCAGGTCACTCAGGTGGCCTGCTTTATCACGGTAAAGCAATTGCCTCGGGCGCAGCCTGTAGCTAAAATACGCGTTTGTCTTTATTGCTCGGTGCGTAGTGAAAAACTCCCTAGAACGTAAAGCGCTGGTGGTGTGTGTCGCTATTGCGGCGATCACCGCGTTATGGCCCCAGGGCCTAAAAACGTTAATTCAACCTGCCATTCAAACAGCTATTGCCTACTTGGGCAGCGGCTTTTTCCTGTTTGTAAACGCGCTCCTGCTCGCTTTGTTGATGTTGTGCTTTAGTCCCTTGGCGGGAAGGAAAATGGGTGGGGCTGATGCCCAAAAAGAGTTTTCCACTTTCGGCTGGTTGGCCATGCTGTTTGCCGCAGGCATGGGCTCGGGGTTGGTGTTTTGGGGCGTCGCTGAGCCGGTATTGCACAGCCATCAAATGCCTCTTAAGCACAGCATGTATCCCGAGCCAGTTGCCGCCAGTATGGCCTTAACTATGCTCAACTGGGGCTTTCATGCATGGGCACTTTACGCGGTATTTGGTTTGATGCTAGGCGGTGTTACGCGGGCGATAAAAAACGCGGATGATCTCAGTGCGCCGGTATTACACGCCTTACCGGGCTCCTTAGGAGTAAAGCATAAAGTACGCATCAAACGAGTTATTTATTTTGTTGCCATTATCGCCATCTTTTTTGGCGTGGTGGGCACCATTGCCAATGCCAGTATGTTATTGAAAAATGGCGTCACCATTAAACTTGAGCATTACGGCTTGAGTTTAAATGCACATTGGGTCGGTGCCTTAATGCTGCTCGCGATCACCGCGTTGTATGTTACTTCAGCTCGTTTTGGGCTGCGCCGTGGTATTCAGGTGCTCAGTAAATTCAATGTCTATCTAGCGTTTATTATGATGGCTTTGGTGATATTGACGGTGCCGCTAACGCCTATTTTGAGCACTTTGTGGAATGGTCTAAAAGAGTACCTGTTGCTGGTGGTTTCAGGTGCATGGCAGTTTGACTCGCAATTAAAAGATGCTGATTGGGCCTCAACCTGGACCTATAATTACTATTTTTGGTGGTTGGCGTGGGGGCCCTTTGTAGGGCTGTTTTTAGCGCGTATATCTCGAGGTCGACCACTATGGCAATACATTCTCGGTGTGACTACCATCCCAACTATGGTCAGCTTAGTGTGGTTCAGCGTATTAGGGGGCTCAGCACTGGCATTGGATAGCCAGACCCAAGCGGATTTAGCTGCCGTGATCAGCGCCGATTACACTCAAGGTGTGTTTATTTTCTTCTCGCAACTTGGTGGCGTTGGTGAACTATTGGCGTGGCTAAGTTTGCTATTACTCATGGTGTTTGTGGCCACCAGTGCCGATTCTGCGCTGCTGGTGATCCGCCAGCTCTGTGAAAGCGTGCACTCGCGCGCCTCACTCTTTTTGTGGTCATCAGCGATGGCGGTGATAAGCCTTGCATTACTGCTTATTGCCGATGAACCGCTTAACCGCAATATTGCGGTAATTGGTGGTATTCCTTTTTTACTGATCTTTATTGTGCAACTTGTGGGGTTTATTCGCGCCTTTACGCAAGAGTTGCTTGACGACTCGCAGCAACCCCCTCCCGAGTAATGACACTCAGGAGGGGGTTGGAATTAAGCTAAGTGCTTGGCGTGAAAACGCAAATGTTGATCAATAAAGCTGCTAATAAAGAAGTAGCTATGATCGTAACCGGGATGTTGCTCGAGAATAAGCGCAATGCCCGCTTCATCAGCGCTTGCTTGTAGCAGCTCAGGTTTAAGCTGCTGTTGCAGGAAATCGTCCGCCAAGCCCTGACTGATCAGGAGCGGGGGACACTGCTCGGCGTTGGTCTCTGCCAGTAATAAGCTACTGTCATATTCGCGCCATGTCTGCTTATCATTGCCCAAATAGCCGGCTAAGGCTTTTTCACCCCAAGGACACCGAGTGGGGCTCGCTATCGGTGCAAAGGCACTGATACTGGCAAACTTATCGCTATTACGCAGCCCTAATACCAACGCGCCGTGACCGCCCATGGAGTGGCCGCTGATGCTTTGCTTACCACTGACCGGGAAATGCTCGTTAATAAGCGCCGGTAGTTCCTCATTGATATAATCATACATCTGGTAGTGCTGATCATAAGGTGCTTGCGTGGCATTAACGTAAAACCCAGCACCCAGGCCGAAATCATAGGCACCTTCTTTATCGTCCGCAACTTGCTCGCCACGAGGGCTGGTATCAGCGGCAACGATAATAAGACCAAGCTCAGCAGCACTTTTGAATGCTGCTGCTTTTTGCATAAAGTTCTCATCGCTGCAGGTTAAACCGGAAAGCCAATACAGCACCGGCGCGCGCTGACTTTCATCCACCCCGGGTGGTAAATAGATAGCGAACGTCATCGTGCAGTTGTTGACGGCAGATTCATGGCGGTAGCGTTTATGCCAACCGCCGTGAACCTTGTTCTTTGAGATCAGTTCAAGGCTCATAGTACCCTCTACTTATCAAAATGGATGACGCTGCGAATGCTCTTGCCTTGATGCATCAGATCAAACGCCTCGTTGATATCCTCAAGGCCCATGGTGTGGGTTATGAAATCATTGAGAGCGAATTCGTTGTTTAGGTAACGCTCTACAATTTCTGGTAACTCTGAGCGTCCCTTAACGCCACCAAAGGCACTTCCGCGCCACACACGACCGGTAACCAATTGGAAAGGACGGGTAGAAATCTCTTGTCCAGCACCGGCAACACCAATGACTACGGACTCACCCCAGCCTTTATGACAGCACTCTAGAGCACTGCGCATAACATTGACGTTACCAATACACTCAAATGAGAAATCAACGCCGCCGTCGGTCATCTCGACAATGACCTCTTGGATAGGCTTGTCGTAATCATTGGAATTAACCAAGTCAGTGGCACCCAGTTTTTCTGCCAGGGCGAATTTGCTCTCGTTGATATCAATGCCGATAATACGGCTCGCACCAGCCATTTTCGCGCCAATGATGGCTGACAAGCCAATGCCACCGAGACCAAAAATAGCGACGGTATCACCCGGCTGTACTTTTGCAGTATTGAGCACCGCACCCATCCCGGTGGTAACGCCGCAACCAAGTAAACACACTTCTTCCAAAGGCGCTTCTTTATTCACTTTTGCTAATGAGATTTCCGGTAAAACCGTGTATTCCGAAAAGGTAGAGGTGCCCATGTAGTGATAAATTGGCTCACCGTCTTTATAAAAGCGTGTGGTGCCATCTGGCATCAGGCCTTTACCTTGAGTTTCGCGAATTTTCTGGCATAGGTTGGTTTTGCCAGAAGTACAGAATTTACACTCACCACACTCTGGCGTATAAAGTGGAATAACATGATCGCCTACCGCCACACTAGTGACTCCTTCGCCGACGGCTTCAACAACACCGCCTCCTTCATGGCCCAAAATGGCAGGGAATATGCCTTCTGGATCTTCACCAGAAAGAGTGAATGCGTCAGTGTGGCATACGCCAGATGCATGGACTTTAACCAGCACCTCACCGGCCTTAGGCATCATGACATCCACTTCTTCAATTTTAAGTGGTTGCTTTGGACCCCAGGCTACAGCAGCTTTTGATTTAATAAATTCGGCCATTTTTGTGTTCCCGTTTATGTAAAAGTGGTGAAATTATTACACAATATGATACTTTTTGGCCCAGATTAATATACTTTTACACAGAGGTAATAATGCGCTGGCAAGGTATGGTCGAGTTTGTCGCTGCTGCGCAAGCGGCTTCTTTCACCCAAGCAGCCAAACAACTAGGCACATCCGTGGCGCATATAAGCCGCTCGGTAAGCGCTTTGGAGGAGTACTACAATACTCAGCTGTTTATCCGCAGCACACGTAAAGTGGTGCTAACGCAGCAAGGTGAGCTGTTGTTGCATCATGCTAAAAAGGCGCAAGCGGTATTGGAGCAAGGGGAGTGGGCTCTCAAAGAGCAACAAGCGCAGCCCAGTGGGCAACTTAAAATTACCGCACCGGTGATGTTTGGTGAGCAATTTATTATGCCTTTGGTGCATCGATTTATGGCTAAATACCCCAAAGTGAGCGTCAATATGATGCTCAGTAACCAATCTCTAGATTTGATATCAGAACATATCGACTTGGCCATCCGTATCGGTGAGCTGGCTGACTCCAACCTCACTGCACGACGCATTGGTGCCCGCGCTGTGGTGGTTTGTGGCGCACCTTCATACCTTGAGCAGCAGGGTGAGCCTTATGCTTTAAGCGAACTCAACTATCATCACTGCCTGGTTGGTCATTCGGATTATTGGCGCTTTGCTGAGCAACAACGGGTGCGCCATGTGAAAATCAGTAAAACCCGGCTGCGTTGTAATAGCGGTTGGGCACTAGCGGATGCCGCCAAGCAAGGGCTAGGATTGGTGCAACTACCTGATTACTACGTGCGCAGCGATTTACAACAGGGGCGTTTGCATGAGGTACTGCAACCATTTGCGATACGCAAAGAGCCCATTTGGGCCGTCACCCCGGCTAACCTTTACTTGGCGAATGCCACCAAAACCTTGCTAGATTACTTTGCCGATCACCTCAGTGAAACGCTCAAGCCTAATTTTTAAGCCCAGCTCTATGCAAACACAGGTGATGGGCGCGTTGGGATACCTATTCGCCGGCCCCTGTGTTAGCATCATCGCTTTGCAATTGGACTGTTAACCTGTTGATGTATAAGCCTGTCAGTTTATTTATTGGCCTGCGATATTCGCGACTCTCCAAAGGCAGTGCCTTTGTGTCTTTTGTGTCGTTTTTCTCCATCGCTGGCATCGCCTTAGGGATCACCGCCTTGTTTACGGTTATGTCGGTGATGGATGGCTTTGAAAACAACCTCAAACGCTCAATGTTATCGATGATCCCTCATCTGCAAATCGATATGCAGCAACGCAATGAAGCGCAGCAACAAGCACTGCAAACAAGGTTGCAGCAAATGCCTGAGGTCAAAGCTATCAACCGTTACCATCAAGCGCAGGCGATTGTGCAAAGCGGCGCCGATATCCAAGGTGTATTGCTGCAAGCTCCCTATGAAGCGCTTCCTGAGCATGTCACTGAACATGTTGAAGTAGGCGATAGTAGACAGGTTTTTGCCCAGCGCTACACGATCGCCATTAGCCGTTACCTTGCTCGTTCTTTGCAGGTCGGCTTGGGAGACACGTTGCGTGTGACTATTCCCAGTGTCTCGACCTATACCCCTATGGGGCGTATTCCCGCACAGCGATTGTTTACCATTAACGCCATCTATCGCACTGGGTCTGAGCTTGATATGCATACTTTATTTACCTCCGGCGAATCATTACAACGCGTGATGCGCATCCGTGAGCAAGCGCACGCGCCATTAGAAGTGATGCTCAAGGACCCTTTCTTAGTGGATGAGGTGCTACGTAAACTCCCCATCGACCAGCGTGAAGGCATAACCGATTGGCGGCAAAGTCAGGGAAGCCTGTTCTCAGCAGTGGCAATGGAAAAGCGTATCATGAGCCTACTGCTAGGACTGATTATATTGGTGGCGGTATTTAATATTGTTTCGTCGTTGACCATGATGGTGCGAGAGAAACAAGGCGAGGTCGCTATTTTGCAGACATTAGGGCTTAACTACCGCCAAGTGGCTCGCGTGTTTATGGTTCAGGGTATGTACAACGGTGTAGTGGGTAGCATTATCGGCGCCGTATTGGCACTGTTGGTGGTGAGCAATTTGAATACACTTTTAGCGAGTATAGGAATCCAGCTTCTAGGGCAGCAGGAGCTGCCGGTGGTGGTATCCTCTATTAATTTATTAGCGATTGTTGCCGGAGCAATTTTTATGAGCTTTTTAGCAACGCTATACCCAGCAAAAAAAGCGGCGCAGGTCCGCCCGGCAGAGGTTCTACGATATGAGTAATGCAGTATTACGCTGTGAAAGCCTAATCAAAACATATGCCGATGCAGCAGAAGAGATTACTGTTTTAAAAGGCATCGATTTATCTTTAGAGCGCGGCGAAAGTGTTGCCATTGTTGGCGCCTCTGGGTCTGGAAAAAGCACTTTGCTGCATATTCTTGGTACCTTAGATGTACCAAGTAGCGGCCAATTACGTATTTGTGATACCGATGTTGCGGCGCTTAGCCGTAAGCAACAGGCCCAATTTCGTAACAAGCACCTCGGTTTTATTTATCAGTTTCATCACCTATTGATGGAGTTTACCGCACTAGAAAATGTCGCTATGCCACTGCTCATCGCTGGGGTCAACGCTAAACAAGCCCAGCAAAAGGCAGCAGCTATGCTTGAGCGCGTTGGCCTCTCACACCGCTTGAGCCACAAGCCCGCCAAGCTATCCGGCGGAGAGCGCCAACGGGTTGCTATTGCTCGGGCCATCGTCAACGAGCCTGCCTTAGTCTTGGCCGATGAGCCCACAGGTAATTTAGACAAACATAATGCCCAGCGTATTTATGAACTTATTGCTCAGTTACAACAAGATTTGGGAACCAGCTTTGTGGTGGTAACCCATGATTTGGAGTTAGCAGGGAAGTTGAGTCGCCAGGTGGAACTCGATGAAGGGGTGCTTCATGAATCTGTGGTGGGCAAAGCACAATGAATGCCCTACAGCTAAGCTACCAACTTGCGCGGCGGTTTCGTAAATCTCAGCATCACTCGGGATTTATGGGCTTTATGGCGAAAAGCTCCAGTCTTGGCATTATCCTCGGTGTGGCGGTACTGATATTAGCGCTCTCGGTGGTTAATGGGTTTCAGCAGCAGTTGGTAGAGCGGCTGCTAGCCTTGGTGCCCCATGTAGAGTATGTCGCCGCTGATACCCCTATTGATAACTGGCAAGCGAAACGCCAGCAACTGGCAGAGCAGGATGCGGTAGCCAGCGCGGCGCCCTTTGTTGCTGCCAATGCTATGGCGCAATATCGAGGTGAACTGGCCGCCGCTCAGCTTAGGGGGATTGTGCCTGAGTTTGAAAGCCAAGTATCAATCGCCGATGAGTTTATTGATGGTAAACCTTTAGCACAACTCGCAGGCAATGAGGTTATTATCGGCCAGCAGCTAGCAAAACAACTGGCGGTTAATATTGGTGATGATATCACTTTGCTAATGAGTGATGTGACGAATAAAAGCAAAGGACTGTCTGCACCGATCCGCATACAAGGTCGGGTGGTGGCCATGCTAAACAGCCATGGGCCGCTTGATAAGCAATTGATTTACCTGCCTATGTCTAGGTTGCAATCGGCTTTTTCAATGGCTGACCATCAGGTCACAGGGCTAAGAGTAACACTGCATGATGTCTTTGCCGCGCAAACTCAGGCAATGGCCATAGGCCGTACACTCAGTGATTATGTGTACGTCAATAGCTGGATAAGAACCCAAGGCAGCCTCTATGCGGACATTCAAATGGTTCGCACTATTGTGTATTTAAGTGTCTTTCTGATCATCGCGGTGGCGAGCTTTAATATCGTTTCGTCGCTATTTATGGAAGTAAAAGAAAAACAAAGCGCCATCGCTATATTGCGCACCATGGGGGCCAGTGACTTTGTGATTATGCATGCATTTTTACTGCAAGGTGTGGTGTCAGCGCTGTTCGCGATTATAGTAGGTATTGTTATCGGCGTACTGTTAGCCATGAACATCACCGAACTTTTTGCTTGGTGGAGTGCCTTTATCGGTGAGAACAAGCTGGCTGGGGTCTACTTTATCGACTTTTTACCTTCGCAAATCCATTGGCAGGATATTGTTGCTATTGCTGTGATTGCCCTTGTCATCACTGTTTTAGCCTCTATATACCCAGCTTGGCAGGCCAGCAAGGTGGACCCAGCTAAAGTACTTGGCAATTAACGGCAAAATCCGTCGTAGCTCTTGCAACACGGATTGGTAATTCGTAAAGTGAAGCCAGCGTTAACAGATAAAAAAGTAGTAACATGTCAGAACAACAAGAACAGCAAAAAGAACAAGAAATTCGCGAATTCCAACGCCACTGTTTCCAAAGTGCGCAAAAGCATTTAGCAGAGAAGGGCATTATGCCTAAATCGGTTGTCGACAAAGACAGTCGATTCCTCGCCCCTTTGTGTGCAGTGTGGAAGTTTAGAGCGCAAAACGGCAAAACTTATTGGGTGATCACAGGGCGTCTGCCTGCTGATCATGTTGAGGTTACAGCAGCGACCAACGCACGTGAGGCAATGCGCTATTTCTCGTTGCAGTGGCAAATGCAAGCTGAGCAGCTACTCAATAGCCAAAACTTAGATAAAACCCAACACGACTTTGCACAACTGCTAATCAAGCGCGCTCACGGCTTGTATGAGCTGTGTGACAAAGACGCGTTATGGGTTAATGAACCATCGTAAAGGGGCTTGAATCACATTGTGCAATAGGGCATTGCAGGCGTTGCCTTGGAATGCCCGCCTCCATAAACACGCACCCACACGGCGAGAAACCCTTGTTCTTAAAGCGCTCTACTTCATCGAGTAAGCAGTTAATGCATATCGACTCTAAGCCATTGCTGGCCGCGTTGCTCAGTATGAAAGTGAGCATTTGCGAGTAAATGCCTCGGTTCCGATGGGGCGGTAGCACGGCTATTCGGCCAAGTAAGCCATCTTTACATAGCCGCGCAGTGGCAACGGGTTCGCCGTTATCTGCATAGGCAATAAAGTGCAGGGCGGTTGTATCGCGGCCATCAAACTCGATGGCCTTTGGTATATTCAGCTCACACACAAAAACCCTTTCGCGAATTTGCCTTATTGGGTTGTCTTGTGATCCCCAGTCGACTTGGTGGATCTGATAGGACATACACCCTCCTATTCACTGTACCAGTATCCCTCATTGATCAGTGTAGACAAGGTTTGTCGAAAAAGTAAACAATTTAACGCAGGCTCAAGTTCGGATGTGCAGATGCTTTGCTGATCACACAAGGCTCGTATAACGCCAAGATGCTCAATTGGAAGGGAAAAGCTGTGCCCCTCGACAAATAATATGACCGCGTTATCGCGAGTAATGTATAGGGCTCGTAAGCCTCCTGCCTTGTATAAATGCGGATAATCGCTCACATAGTCGCAAATAGTATCTGCGCACATGGCGGGTTCAACAGGGAGTAAGTCTTTGTCGTGTTTAGGTTGGCTCAACGTTTCGCCAATAAAGCGCAAAAACACCTTATCGTCATCGATTACCTGATGCATTAGCGCGCGTAGGTTATCGAGCTCGTGTGTTTGAAGTTGGCCTTGGCTGCTACGAATTGCCAGTTCTGGGTCGCCATAGCGATGTTGACCTAGGTCGTGATCGATAAGGTGATCGGCAAAGGCACTCATTAAATCAACTTGGTTGGGAGCGCGAAAGCCCACCGAGTAGTTCAGTGAGGGGGCCACGGCATAGCCTTCGTGTGGTGCATTCGGGGGAATATAGAGAATATCGCCAGGCTCTAGTTGCACATCAATGACGGCCTCAAAAGGCTCGACTTGTAGTAAGCCTTTATTAGCGCTGAATTGACGTAGGTTCTTATTGACCTCGCCAACGCGCCAATGGCGCTGCCCTTGCCCTTGAATAATGAACACATCATACTGATCTAAGTGGGGGCCAACGCCGCCGCCTGGGGTAGAGTAACTAACCATTAAATCATCAATACGCCAATTCGGAATAAATCGAAATGGTTCCAGCAATTGACTTGCCTCAGGATGCCAGTGGTCCACCGCCTGCACCAACAAGGTTGAGTCAGACTCGCCAAGGGCGCTAAAGTCTTCAAAAGGACCATTTAGACATTGCCAACTGCCATCATTGGTGACAATTCGTGATTCAATCCCTTCTTCCATAGCAAGCCCGGCAAGCTCTTCGGGCGAGAGTGGGTCATTGAAATCAGTAAAGCCCGCTTTTATCAGCAGCGGCTTCTTTTGCCAATAGTGCTGCAAAAACTGTTCTTTAGTCAGCTCATTGATTGTTAAGCTATACATAGTTTCTCCCAATAAAAAAGCGAAAGGGCAGCCCTTTCGCTTTTATGTTATCACTGTCGATGGACTTATAGGTTATCTACAAATTCAACGGCACGGCCAATATAATTTGCCGGTGTTAATTCTTTTAGTTGCGCTTTGATTTGCTCAGGTAACGCTAGGGTATCGATAAACTCAGCCATAGCGGCTTGGTCTACACGTTTACCTCGAGTCAGCTCTTTAAGCTTTTCATACGGTTTTTCAATGCCGTATTTACGCATTACGGTTTGAATCGGCTCAGCAAGCAGCTCCCAGTTTTGGTCAAGCTCGGCCAATAGGCGCTCTTCGTTCACTTCTAGTTTGCTTACACCTTTTAACGTTGCTTGGTAGGCAATCAAGGTATAACCCATGCCCACACCCAAGTTACGTAATACGGTTGAGTCGGTTAGGTCACGCTGCCAACGAGAAATTGGTAGTTTTTGCGCTAAGTGGGCAAAAATAGCGTTGGCGATGCCAAGGTTACCTTCGGAGTTTTCAAAATCAATCGGGTTCACTTTATGCGGCATGGTTGATGAGCCAATCTCGCCGGCAATGGTCTTTTGTTTAAAGTGGTTCAGAGCAATATAACCCCACACATCACGGTCAAAGTCGATGATAATGGTGTTGAAGCGGGCAACGGCATCAAACAGCTCGGCAATATAGTCATGCGGTTCGATTTGTGTTGTAAAAGCATTCCAGCTTAGGCCTAAGCTTGTAACAAAACGCTCGGCGTGGCTGTGCCAATCGTAATCAGGGTAAGCACTTAAGTGAGCGTTGTAGTTACCGACTGCGCCATTGATCTTGCCAAGCAATTCAATGCTCGCAACCTGATCACGTTGGCGTTTTAAGCGCATATAAACATTGGCAAACTCTTTACCCATGGTCGAAGGCGAAGCAGGCTGACCGTGAGTACGGGTCATCATTGCTACCGATTTGTACTCAATCGCTTTGGCTTTAATGGCCTCAAGCAGTTGATCCATGTAAGGGAGTAATACGCTATCACGGGCTTCGCGCAGCATTAAACCATGAGATAGGTTGTTAATGTCTTCCGAGGTGCAGGCGAAGTGAATGAATTCGTTGATGGCGTTAAGCTCAGCGTTATCAGCCACTTTTTCTTTTAGTAAATATTCAACGGCTTTAACATCATGGTTGGTGGTACGCTCGATATCTTTGACACGCTGTGCGTCTTGCTCGTTGAAATTGGCTACAATGCCATCGAGGAGTGCATTGGCTTCGCTACTTAAAGCCGGAACTTCAGTGATCTGCTCGGCAGCAGCAAGAGCTTGTAACCAACGTACTTCTACCTGTACGCGGTATTTGATCAGGCCATATTCACTAAAAATGCTACGTAATTCGCTGGTCTTGCTACCGTAGCGCCCATCTACCGGAGAGATCGCGGTTAACGCTGAAAGCTCCATATTAACTCCTAAGTTTTACGTTTGAACGATAATGTCTATGTGTACGCCACCGGAGGCGGCGCTGGGGTTTAAAGTTGTTCTTTGGCCAATGCCAACATCTTGCGCTTGGCAAAAATAAAGTGTCGCCGCTTACCACCTAGCTGGCGCCACAACACCGCCGCACGAATACCGGCTAATAGCAGGGCGCGAATACGGTTTTGAATGCTGCTTTGTTTGAGTAGCTGAGGCTGACCAAATACTTGGATACGCTGCCCAAGGGGGCTTATTACCGTCGCATATGTCTCGGCAAAAGCGGCAATAATGGACTCATCCATTAGCTCTAAGTGAGTCAGCTTATTTTTAGTGGTTTGAATTTCACTACCCAACTTATTCAACGCCTCGGGCTTGGAGGCTAAGATGCGCTCGAGCTGAATTAAGCCACCGACATATTTTACGAGTTCGACATTTTTCTCGGTGCCGGCACTTAGCTGCGCCACCAGGGCGCGATAGCCGCTGTATAGCTCGCGACGAGAGCCGTATACATCTTCGACGTTATCCGGGTCGGTAACTACCAGCGAATTGAGCAGGGGTTCGATATCACTTTGCTGGGCTTGGCCATACTTAGCGAGCTTTTGTACTTGAATGGCCACTTGGCACATAGCGGCTAGGGCCATGATCTGATTGGCATTCATATTATTTAATCACCGAGTCAATAATGCCGCCACCTAGGCACACATCTCCGTCATAAAAGACCGCCGATTGACCGGGTGTTACCGCTTTTTGTGGTTCATCGAACAGCACGCGTGCGACGCCGTCTTCACCAGCGACCACGGTGCAGGGGATATCTTGTTGGCGATAGCGGGTTTTTACCGTAAGTCGGCATGTGCCCTTAGGCCCGATGCGATCAACCCAATGCAGTTGATTGGCGTTTAAGCCATTACTAAATAGCCGTGGATGATTTTTGCCTTGACCAACGATAAGCACGTTGCGCTCAATGTCTTTATCAACCACATACCAAGGCTCACCTGAACCTTCTTTTAAACCGCCTATATGCAAACCTTTACGCTGTCCTAGGGTGTGATACATCAAGCCTTCATGCTCGCCGACAACTTCACCTTCGGTGTCTTCAATGTTACCGGGTTGGGCGGGTAAGTAACGCTGTAAAAAGTCTTTAAATTTGCGCTCGCCGATAAAGCAAATACCGGTGCTGTCTTTTTTATCGTGGGTGACTAGGCCTTGTTGCTCAGCGATAGCTCGCACTTGTGGCTTAGGAATATCACCGACCGGGAAGAGGGTTTGCGCGATATGTTCATGACTCAAAGTATACAAAAAGTAGCTTTGGTCTTTATTGTCGTCTTCGCCGCGCAGCATGACAAATTTATCACCGCGTTGCTCACGGCGCACATAGTGACCTGTGGCTATGTAATCGGCGCCTAAGGCTTCTGCAGCAAATTCTAAAAAAGCTTTAAATTTGATTTCTTTATTGCACATGATATCTGGGTTCGGGGTACGTCCTGCCTTGTATTCGGCTAAGAAGTACTCAAACACGTTATCCCAGTATTCGGCAGCGAAGTTGACCGTATGCAGCTCAATTCCCAGCTTTTCACATACCATTTCCGCATCTTTTAAATCTTCGGCGGCGGCACAATATTCGTCATTGTCGTCTTCTTCCCAGTTTTTCATAAACAAGCCTTCCACTTGGTAGCCTTGCTCTTTTAACAGGTATGCTGAGACGGAGGAATCTACACCGCCGGACATGCCGACGATGACTTTTATTTGGCTGTTATCGGTCATAAAAACTGAAAATAACTATCACGTTGCTACTAAGGCGCGGATTATACCACGCTTACATAAGGGCTTGAAGTACTGCTGCGCGCTTAGTCTTGACAATGACGCAGATATTCTAAGGGTAAGATAGGGCGGTTTTGGGCGTCATCAATGCATGTTAACACGATGCTCGAACGCAATGGCAGCTCCTTGATTTGCGCTATGTTCAGCCAGTGGCAGGCAATAATATCGCTATCTTGGGGAGCGGTTTCACTTGCTTCATCGAGCTCAGCAAAAAAGCAAAATCGCAAATAATGGGTGCCATTGCGCGCTTGTAAACTGTAAATACCCACTAGGCCTTGCGGCGCGAGGTTGAGCCCTGTTTCTTCCAATAACTCGCGCTGCGCTGCTGCAATTAAGCTTTCGTTCGCTTCCAAATGGCCCGCTGGTTGATTCAATACACGCTGGCCGGTGCTTTTATCGCGCTCTTCTACCAGTAAATAGCGTTCTGCGCACTTTACGACCATGGCGACCGTGACATTTGGCTTATGCATAAGGGCGCAGTTCCTGATACTGGCCGGGTTGTAACTCACCCAATTGATACTCACCTATACTGGCTCTTACCAACCTAAGGGTGGGGTGGCCCACATGGGCGGTCATGCGCCTTACTTGGCGGTTACGCCCTTCACTGATAGCAATTTGCAGCCAGGTAGTGGGCACACTTTTGCGCTCACGAATAGGCCTGTTACGAGGCCAAAGGTGAGGTGGCTCGGCAATAACACTTACCTTGGCAGGGCGGGTCAGACCATCTTTTAATTCGACCCCGGTTCGTAGTGCCTCGAGCGCTTCTTTACTGACTGCGCCTTCGACTTGGGCCCAATAGGTTTTAAAGGTGTTTTTTTTCGGATTGGCCAGTTGATGTTGTAACTTACCGCAGTTAGTAAGCAGTAGCAGGCCTTCAGAGTCTCTATCTAGACGACCAGCGGCATACACATGTTTAATTGGAATAAAATCCGCCAGGGTTTGCCGTTTTTCAGCGTCGGTGAATTGGCTAAGCACATCGAAAGGCTTATTAAACAGCACGACTTTTACTTGCTCTTTCGGCAACGGGGGCTTACTGGCTTTTTTCGGGCGCGTGCGCGCATGTCCGCTTGCGCTTTTAAATCCACGTGGTTGTTTCATCAATGTTAGTTTTTCCAATAAAAAAGGCACCCATTATGGGTGCCTTCCAATGCATTAATGGCGATTACTTAAGTTTAGCTAGAATCGCGTTAAATGTCTCGCTTGGACGCATCGCGCCGAAGGCAAGTTGTTCATTTGGCTGGTAATAACCACCAATGTCCATGGCTTTACCTTGGGCACCGTTAAGCTCATCCATAATCTTCTGCTCGTTGCTACGTAACTCACCTGCAATTTCTGAGAAACGTGCTTTTAGATCAGCATCGTCATCTTGAGCTGCAAGCGCTTCGGCCCAGAACAGCGTTAGGTAGAAGTGGCTACCACGGTTATCGATTTCACCTACTTTACGAGACGGTGATTTGTTTTCATCTAAGAACTTCGCTGTTGCTGCATCTAACGTATCGGCGAGCACTTGTGCCTTGGCATTGTCAAAGCGACCGCTTAGGTGCTCGTATGATGCTGCCAGCGCAAGGAATTCACCTAAAGAATCCCAACGTAAGTGGTTTTCTTTTTGGAATTGCTGCACGTGCTTAGGTGCACTACCGCCGGCGCCAGTTTCAAACAGACCGCCGCCATTCATTAATGGAACGATAGACAGCATTTTAGCACTGGTTCCCAACTCTAGAATCGGGAATAGGTCAGTTAGGTAGTCACGCAATACGTTACCGGTAACGGAAATGGTGTCTTTACCGTCTTTGATACGCTCTAATGAGAACTGCGTTGCCGCGACTGGGTCCATGATACGAATATCTAGGCCGTCAGTATCGTGCTGAGGTAAATAGGTGTTCACCTTTTTGATTAGCTCGGCGTCATGGGCGCGGTTTTCATTCAACCAGAATACCGCAGGGGTGTTCGACGCGCGTGAACGGTTCACTGCTAATTTAACCCAGTCTTGGATAGGCGCGTCTTTAACCTGACACATACGCCAAATATCACCGGCTTCAACATCGTGCTCGATTAAGGTGTGACCGTTCGCATCGACAACGCGTACTTTACCGGCTGATTTGATCTCAAACGTTTTGTCGTGTGAGCCATACTCTTCCGCTTTTTGCGCCATCAAGCCGACGTTAGGCACGCTGCCCATGGTGCTTGGGTCAAATGCGCCGTGCTTTTTACAAAACTCAACGGTTGCATCGTATACGCCAGAGTAGCTGCGATCTGGGATAACAAATGCGGCGTCTTGCAACTGGCCATCGGCATTCCACATTTGGCCTGATGAACGAATAGCGGCTGGCATTGACGCGTCAATGATCACATCGCTAGGTACATGTAAGTTGGTGATACCTCGGTCTGAGTCAACCATGGCTACGCGTGGACGCTTGTCATACACGGCCATAATGTCCGCTTCGATTTCTTTGCGCTTGGCTTCATCAAGGTTTTCGATACGTGCATACACATCGCCAATACCATTTTTAACGTCTACGCCTAACTCATTGAAGAGCTCACCGTGCTTGTCGAAAACGTCTTTGTAGAACACCTTGACCGCGTGGCCGAAGATAATTGGGTCCGACACTTTCATCATAGTGGCTTTCATGTGCAGCGAGAACAACACGCCTTGCTCTTTCGCAGCATCAATTTGCTCGCCAATAAAGGCCTGTAACTTTGCTGCGCTCATGCGTGAGCCATCAATAATTTCGCCATCAAGTAATTTTACTTCTGGCTTCAATACGGTGGTGTTACCTGCACCGTCAACATGTTCAATACGCACGCTAGTGGCTTTATCAACGGTCACTGACTGCTCAGAGCCGAAGAAATCGCCGTCTTGCATTGACGCGACACGTGACTGTGAATCTTTGCTCCATGCGCCCATTGAATGTGGGTTTTTGCGAGCGTACGCTTTTACTGAAGAAGGCGCACGACGATCTGAGTTACCTTCACGTAATACAGGGTTTACCGCACTGCCTTTTACTTTGTCATAACGTGCTTTAACGTCTTGTTCTTGCTCGTTCTTTGGCTCATCTGGGTAATCTGGAAGGGCATAACCCTGCGCTTGTAACTCTTTAATGGCCGCTTTCAGCTGTGGAATTGAGGCACTGATGTTAGGCAGTTTGATAATGTTTGCTTCAGGTGTTTTTGCCAACTCACCTAATTCGGCAAGTGCATCGCCAATGCGCTGATCTTCGTTTAGGAAATCGGGGAATAGCGCAATGATGCGCCCGGCTAGCGAGATATCACGGGTTTCTACCTCAACGCCCGCAGCTTTGGAATAGGCTTCAATAACAGGTAGGAGTGAGTAGGTAGCCAGGGCTGGCGCCTCATCAGTTTTTGTATAAATGATTTTCGAGGTCATTTTGTGTCCTAATTTATCGTTGTATCGTATCGACCGCTTTTAAAGTCTAGTTTAGCGCGGCCAACTCGTGCTGTTACTGTATGGCAGTGTAACAAGCTAAACAGAAAAGCTCCATTCACCTAGACGTTAGGGCGATTAGAAAAAATTCAAGTAATGTTTACACAAATGAACGAATTTTACGGTAAATAAAAAAGAGGGAGGGGTCAGGGGGAGATCAAAGCGAGCCGAAATACTGCAAAGCCCGCTCTTCGATGTACTGTTGAATGTCTGCGTACGCCTCAAAAGCACTTAGGTCTTTCCGCATTAAAGCGGTTCAGAGCCATCAGTTGGTGCAATATTGGTTGCGTGCAGGCCTTTAGGCCCTTGTTGCAGTTCAAACGTAACATCTTGGCCAGCTTTCAGTGTTTTATATCCGTCCATCTGAATAGTGGAATAGTGGGCAAAGATATCTTCTTCGCTACCATCTTCTTGGATAAAACCGAACCCTTTGGCGTTGTTGAACCATTTGACTTTTCCACAAGCCATACTTCTACATCCTTCTATAAGTTGACTAATTTAGTTAATCTAAACCTGATAGTTTGTTAGACTGGCGAATGAATAGCCAGTCCACGTTTGACTGTAGTTTATTTGGTCATTCAGTCAAGTTTTTTGTGCATTTTTTTAACAGTTTATTTATTTTTGATTTCAGGTTTGCTTGAGATCTAGAGACAAGACTATATTTAGATATGAGTGGAATGAAAGATTCAGGTGTTGTAGAGCGTAGTCGTGAAGAGCAAAAGCAAAAGCTGCAGCCACCGCGAAAGTTTAAGGTAATCTTAAATAACGACGACTACACGCCCATGGACTTCGTTATTGAAGTGTTAGTAACGTTTTTCAATATGGATAGCGAAAGAGCAACAGACGTGATGCTCAAGGTCCATCACGAGGGTAAAGCGGTTTGCGGTATCTACCCTGCAGATATTGCCCATACCAAAACAGAGCAGGTTAACCGCTACGCCCGTGACCATGAGCATCCACTGCTTTGCAGTTGTGAGCAGGAATAAAAGTTTGAAAGTTTTGGGGGTTGCCAATGCTAAATAAAGATCTAGAGATTACCTTGAACTACGCGTTCAAAGAAGCCCGCACACGCCGCCATGAGTTTATGACGGTGGAGCATTTGCTGCTGGCATTACTAGATAATCCATCCGCGAATGAAGCCCTCATTGCCTGCGGTGTTGACTTGAGTTTGTTGCGTAACGAATTATCTGAGTTTATTGATGAAACAACGCCGGTCATCTCAGATCTTGAACAAGAACGGGAAACCCAGCCAACACTTGGTTTTCAGCGCGTTTTACAGCGTGCCGTGTTTCATGTGCAGTCGTCCGGGAAAAGTGAAGTCACAGGCGTAAACGTGCTGGTTGCTATTTTCTCTGAGCAAGAGAGCCAGGCCGTTTACCTATTGAAGAAAAACGACGTTAATCGCCTCGATGTAGTGAACTTTATCTCTCATGGCATTTCGCGCATGGACGACGAGGGTGAAGAACTCGGTGATCATGAAGAAATTCACGAGGAAATGGGTGGTGAAGCGTCGGAAGAGCAAAATATTCTCGACAAATACACCACTAACCTCAACGTGCAGGCAGAAAAAGGGCAGGTAGACCCGCTGATCGGTCGCGATCAAGAAGTTGAGCGTACTGTTCAAGTGTTGTGCCGGCGCAAAAAGAATAACCCGTTGTTGGTCGGCGAAGCTGGCGTGGGTAAAACAGCCATAGCCGAAGGGTTGGCATATCGTATTATTCACAATGAAGTCCCTGAAGTTATCGCCGATGGCGTGGTTTATTCCCTTGATATGGGTGCCTTGCTTGCTGGTACTAAGTACCGGGGTGATTTTGAAAAACGTTTAAAGAGTTTGCTCAAACAGCTTCAAAAAGAACCTGGGGCTATTCTCTTTATTGATGAAATACACACCATTATTGGTGCCGGGGCAGCATCGGGCGGCGTCATGGATGCATCGAATTTAATTAAGCCATTGCTTTCAAGTGGTGAGCTTCGCTGCATGGGGTCGACGACCTATAACGAGTTTAAGAACATTTTTGAAAAAGACCGCGCTTTAGTGCGTCGTTTCCAGAAAATAGATGTGAGCGAGCCAAGCGTTGAAGACACTGCAAAGATTCTTAATGGTCTGAAAGAACGTTATGAAGAGCACCACGGCATACGCTACACGCAAAAGGCACTGCGTGCGGCGGCAGAGCTAAGTGCAAAATATATCAATGAGCGTCATTTGCCTGATAAAGCCATTGATGTCATTGATGAAGCGGGGGCAAATCAACGCTTGCAGCCTGTATCTAAGCGCAAGAAAACCATTAATGTTGCCGATATTGAGCAAATTATCGCTAAGATAGCGCGCATTCCGCAGCAAAGTGTTTCTTCAAGCGACAAAGAAGTGCTTAAAAACCTCGACCGCAACCTCAAAATGTTGGTGTTCGGTCAAGATCAGTCAATTGAGGCTTTATCTTCGGCGATACGCTTGTCGCGCTCGGGCCTTGCCAATGAGGATAAACCGGTGGGTTCATTCTTATTTGCCGGTCCAACGGGCGTGGGTAAAACAGAAGTGACTAAACAGTTGGCCACGTGTTTAGGTATCGAATTTATCCGCTTTGATATGTCTGAGTACATGGAGCGCCATGCCGTAAGTCGCTTGATAGGCGCACCGCCTGGGTATGTTGGTTACGAGCAAGGAGGGCTGTTGACTGATGCGGTGATCAAGCAGCCACATGCCGTTGTGCTACTCGATGAAATCGAAAAAGCACACAGTGATATTTACAACATCCTGTTGCAGGTTATGGATCACGGCACACTAACCGATAACAACGGCCGTAAGGCGGACTTCCGAAATGTTATTTTAGTGATGACCACCAATGCGGGTGTACAAGAAACGGTGAAAAACTCTATTGGTTTTGCCACGCAGGACTCATCGCATGATGCGTTAGCGGAAATCAACAAGGTGTTTACGCCAGAGTTTAGAAACCGTTTGGATAATATCATTTGGTTCAACCACCTTGATACCGAGGTGATATTGCAAGTGGTTGATAAATTCTTGGTAGAGCTGCAAGCACAGCTTGATAAGAAATCAGTTAACCTTGAACTGACCGACGAAGCACGTACTTGGTTGGCACATAAAGGCTATGACAAAGCTATGGGTGCACGGCCAATGGCGCGAGTGATACAGGAGCAAGTTAAGAAACCATTGGCTAACGAAATTTTATTTGGTCAGCTCGTTGATGGCGGTGATGTGAAAGTGGATGTCAAAAACGATAAACTGGAATTTAACTACTCTGAAGAGCTTAGCCCCGCCTAACGTGCGTGGCACTTAGCAAAAAGCCCAGCACTTGCTGGGCTTTTTGCTAAACTGGCTTCGCTGGCAAACTAGCGCGCGCGGAAAACGATGCGGCCTTTGCTTAAGTCGTAAGGCGTAAGTTCCACAGTTACTTTATCACCAGTCAAAATACGAATGTAGTTTTTACGCATTTTACCGGAAATATGCGCCACAACTACGTGGCCGTTTTCTAGTTCTACACGGAACATAGTATTAGGTAGGGTATCAAGTACCGTCCCTTGCATTTCAATTACGTCTTCTTTCGCCATATCTAGCGTAACACCTCTGTGATAGTTAAACGCATGCGATTGTGCCGAAAAGCAACGAATAAGTAAAGCCAAGGCACTGAATTTGTCGAATTTGTGCTCATTCGACGGCAATCCACGCATCTGCACGCAATCTTTGCGCTGGTCGGTACTGCAATTTATAGCGCATCTTGCGACAATCATCGATTTGATATCCCAAATAGACAAAGTCTTTTGCCAGCTTCTGGGCATGCTCTATCTGTTTGAGGATCATCACGCTTCCCAAGCTAAGCGCCTCATAGTCAGGGTCAAAAAAAGTATAAATCGCAGACAAGGAGTTGGGCATAACATCGGTAACGGCAACGCCAATCAAGCGCTCTTGATGCCAAAGCTCAATAAAAGCGATGTTCATCCACTTGCACAGTAAGAAACTTTCAAACTGACTGCGCTCAGCGGGATACATACTGCCATCACTGTGGCGCTCATTAATATAGCGCTCGTACAGCGGGTAGTATTCAGGACGCTCAAAGTGACTCACATGCACGGCAAACTCTTTGACTTTATTAAGCTTCCGCTTTTGCGAACGTGAAGGTGTGAACTCACTGGCTAATATGCGCACTGATTCACAGGCTGTGCAACTGGGGCAATGGGGTCGATATATTTGTTCACCACTACGGCGAAAGCCATGTTGCAAGAGCGCTTCAAACCCTTGCGGGGTATAACATAAGGGATCAAGAATAACCAACAGCTGTTCTTCTTGTTCATCAAGATAACTACAAGGAAAACGTTGGCTAAGGCCTATTTTTATGGGAAGGTGTTGCGCCATAAGGAGACTCTAGTTGTCGTGCTCGCCAAAAAGACAAATCAATGGGATATTGATTACTCTCTTTAAGTCTAGCTAAAAAATCCTCTCTGGGTAGGGGAGTTGCCCCCAACTGCGCCAAATAGGGGTTCATCATTTGGCAGTCGATAAAATCTCCACCATGTTGCTTGAGCAATTCCACCAGCGCCCACATCGCTAATTTGGAGCAGTCCCGCTGGCGAAAAAACATCGACTCACCGCAAAACACGCGTGACTGCATAATGCCATAAAGTCCGCCAACCAAACGGGGGCCTTGCCATACTTCAACGCTATGGGCTAGGTTTTGTTGATGAGCTTGGATATATGCGTGCTCCATCGCATCTGTGATCCAAGTACCTTCTTGCGCTATGCGCTGTACTTTGCACTGATGGATAACCTCAGCAAAACACTGATTCACGCTTACGCTGATAGCAAGTTTGCGTGCGCTTTTACGCAGGCTGCGGCTAACGTGGAAATCATCAAGCTCGATGACGGCGCGCTCGCTAGGAGACCACCACATAAGAGGTTCACCTTCACTATACCAAGGAAAAATACCTTGGCGATACGCATCGCTTAAGCGTGAAGGGCTAAGGCAACCACCAATAGCAAGGAGGCCATCAGGGTTTTCTAGCGCAGTATTCGGGTGTGGGAAGCCTTCGTCAATGCTACCCAAGTGGTGTAAATATTGAGTCATAGAATAATGGGGCCGTAGCCCCATCAATACTTATTTTAAGTTATCTAGGTAACGCTCGGCATCGAGCGCCGCCATACAACCTGTGCCAGCAGAGGTAATTGCTTGGCGGTAAATGTGGTCAGAAACGTCACCGGCAGCAAAAACACCTTCCACACTGGTTTGTGTAGCATTGCCATTTAGGCCTGATTCAACAACTAAATAACCGTCTTTCATTTCTAACTGGCCCTGGAACATATCAGTGTTCGGCTTATGGCCAATCGCAATAAACACGCCCATTACATCAAGCTCTTCGGTGGCGTCAGAATTGGCATCTTTAATACGCACACCTGTTACGCCCATGTCGTCACCTAAAACTTCATCAAGTGTACGATTCCAATGGATAGTTACATTGCCGTTTTCAGCCTTTTCTAATAATCGATCAGAAAGGATTTTCTCACTTCTAAAGCTATCACGGCGGTGAATTACGTGAACTTCAGAGGCGATGTTAGACAAATACAGCGCTTCCTCAACAGCGGTGTTACCGCCACCAACAACAGCCACTTTTTGGTTCTTGTAAAAGAATCCGTCACAGGTCGCACACGCAGACACGCCTCGGCCTTGGAAGGCAGTTTCTGAATCAAGGCCAAGGTATTTTGCTGATGCACCGGTGGCGATGATCAGCGCATCGGCTGTGTACGTGCCGCTGTCACCTTTGAGTTCGAACGGACGAACCTGGGTATTCACCTCATTGATGTGATCGAACACAATTTCAGTTTCAAAGCGCTCAGCATGCTCTTTCATACGCTCCATTAAAGCCGGGCCTGTTAAACCGTGGGCATCGCCAGGCCAGTTTTCAACTTCAGTGGTCGTGGTTAACTGACCGCCTTGTTGAATACCAGTAACCAGCACAGGGTTAAGGTTAGCACGGGCGGCATAGACGGCTGCGGTGTATCCCGCTGGGCCGGAGCCAAGAATAAGTAATTTACAGTGTTTGGCGCTCATACAACTTTCCAATTAATTCATGTGAACATAGTTATGCGGGTGATTCTAAGAAAAACAATCCATAAGTAAACAATTTTGCAAACATAACTCAGCGCTAAAACCGCAGGATGTCAAAAAATCTGTACTTGTGCGTTATTACAGCAAATAACGAATAACAAACCGTTATTTCATGACCTGTGATATTTTTTTTGCTATGTTCTAGGGCAATTATAAACTCGCCCCGAGGGTGCGCCCCCGGCGACGCAGAAAAATAAGGGCCTCATGTATTTTTGGCAACATCAAGCGGGCTATGCGCTCGAACAACAAGACATTGATATTTTACTTGATGCAAAAAGCTACCGGCAGCGACTGCTTGAGCTGATTGCCTCGGCTAAACACCGTATTTATATCACCGCTTTGTACCTTCAAGATGATGAAGCGGGTCGGGAAATTCTTGATGCATTACATGACGCATCGCGCCAAAATCCAGAGTTGGAAGTAAAAGTACTGGTCGATTTTCATCGTGCTCAGCGTGGGCTCATTGGTGCCGACAAAAGCGAGGGCAATGCGGCTTTGTATTACCAGCGCTTACAGCAAAGCGGCTCCAACGTGCAAGTATATGGCGTGCCAGTAAAAGCAAAGGAATTGTTTGGGGTGCTGCATCTCAAAGGCTTCGTCATCGACGACACCTTGCTGTACAGCGGAGCAAGCCTAAACAACGTTTATCTACATTATTTCGAGCGCTACCGCTTAGACCGGTATTTTGTTATCAAGCAAGCACAATTAAGTGACGCCTTTGTAGAGTTTGTAGAGCAGACCTTAATCGCCTCTGACGCCGTGCCGCGCATAGACAAACGGCCAATTCCGGCGTTTATCGATATTAAAGCCGAGCACAAGCAATTAGTAAAGGCACTGAAAAAAGCAAGTTATCGCCAGAGCAGCCAAGACAGTCATGCCCCCTTAACCGTACGTCCTTTTATTGGGCTCGGGCGGCGCAACAACAAACTTAACCGTTTAATCAAGCAACTGTTTGATATTACCGATAATGAGCTTGTGCTTTATACTCCTTACTTTAATTTCCCGACGCCGCTGTTAAGAGCGCTACGCAGGCTTTTACGTCAAGGTAAGCAAGTAACCATTGTTGTCGGTGATAAAACCGCCAATGATTTTTACATCCCTCCGACTGAGCGCTTTTCGAAAGTAGGGGCTCTGCCTTATTTATACGAAACCATTTTGGCCAAGTTCCTAAAAAACCAAAAGCGCTTCATCGAAGCGGGTAATCTTAATGTGTACCTGTGGAAACATGATAGCAACTCGTTTCACTTAAAGGGCATATGCAGCGACAAGCGCTACCACTTATTAAGTGGTCATAACCTTAATCCTCGAGCTTGGGGTCTGGATATCGAAAACGGCATTTTTATTGATGATAAAGATGGACAAATGGTTGCAGCGATTGAGCAAGAAAAGCAGGCGATTATGCAACATTGTACCCGCTTGAACAGCTATAAAGAGCTAGAGCAAATGGCTGATTACCCAGAGCCAGTGCAAAAGATTCTTGGACAGGCTAAGCGCGTCAAAGTGGACTTTGTCGTTAAACGTTTCATTTAAACCTTCTTCGATTACTAGCTTTCAAAGGCGGCTTATAATGAGCTGCTTTTTTGTTTGCGCAATCGCTGTTGTAACCCGTTTATTGTTACCCGAGTGCGGGGGAGGAATAGGGGTGTTATAGCGATATAACAATTTGTGCGGGAGTTGATTCAGTGCCAAAATTAGGGTTTCAGCCGTAACTCGTTTCTGGCCTAAATACTCTAAGGTTAGTTATGAGCGTTTAATAATAGTTTTTTGAAAAACTGCTTAAAAGCAACTTAGAAAGTTCGCTGTATACCCTTTGGTCACCCAGCGAAACGAACCAAAACGTGCAGAGGAATCCTCGTTTGAAGTTAGAAGCATTTGACCTTCCTTTACTGCATTTGTCTGTTCCCCGATAACCTTTTTAGGTGTTTTCATCGTGGTTATTTTTTTGGGGTCAAATAGTTAAGCAGTCATAGTATTTATTAATCCTATGTAGTCATTTAGCTGGGATTTTGGTGGGTGCGAATTCCACATTAGTTATTAGATACCTGAAACTATCAACCCACATAAAATAGGCATAGTCAATACAATATAATTGGTATATTCTTTGGTTGTAATCAAGTGAAATCCAAGGGTTTGCAATGCTTAAAGGAAGAAAGCTAATAGAACTATCTTATGATGTTCAAACTGGCTTAGGTAATACTGATGTGCCTGATTTTGATGCACTTCGCACAATGGGAATGGCTGCAACATTAGCCATTCATTTGAGAGGATTGCCTGAAATAAATTATGAACTTCTGAGAAAGGTTAGTGACCATTATTTTAATATACCATCATATGCGCTAAAAGAAGCAGTGAACATTCTTGGTGAAATTGAATTTATCCGAGTTATCAAGAAAGGCACAACAATAAAGTCTATTGTCCCTGACATCCCCCATTTTAAGAATTTACATGAAGGTGTAGGCGACTACTTTTCATTCTCAGAACTTAATGAACATGAACAAGGCACTCTGTTAATACTGTCCCAGCTCCAAAATAAACCAGAAAACAAGCACAGAGTCCAACACGCAACTGGAATAGAAAGCCCTCTATTAGAAAGATGTATGCAAATTGGTACACATGGGCACTATTTCAAAGAATTTAGAGCGCGTGGTAAAGATATTATCGTAAGTCCGTTTTATTTTGCAGATAACCTCGATGAACTTGCTGATATGACTGCAAAATCAGGCTCTAGAGATATTAAGGTTGTGCTAGATATAATCAAAAACAATCAAGGTTGGCCACTTTCATTAATTGAAAAAAGGCTAGAACTAGGCGGAACCAAGTTAACTCCCACTCAGAAAACATTGCTAGTACAATTATGCTCAGAAGGCATACTTAAACCACCTTCTATCGAATTTAACGGAGCAAAAGAAACATTTATTTTCACTCCTCGTCCTGGTCAAACTAAACTTGATGCAAGTAACCGTGAAATATATGAACGTGCAATGGCGCTTGTATCATGTGTTCGCAAAGGTCAATTATTAGCTGAGCAATACAGAATAAAAATGCCCGTTCGAATTCTTGAAACATTGAGGGATAGAGGTTTTATAGGCTCAAATTCGGAAGCCGCAAATCAATATCGAAATTTGGTATTTCTTAAAGTTGGTCACCTTGTTCCCACTACTGGTGATCGCTGCCAGTTTGCTTTGATTAGAAACGAAGAGAATACAGAAGCGTTAAATTTAGCTATAAGCCTTTTGCGAACAGGAGAGCTGGCAAACATGGACGTAAACCAAGATGCCAGATTGGCTTTATCTAAGGATGAAAAATATATCCAATCTATAATATCTTCTGCCGAATTAAAGAAAAGAGAACAAATAACGTTCGATGCAGATGCTGTTGAACAATATGAGCAATTACTACTGGCGTACGAATAATCATGGGATTTCTAGACAAAGATACATATCAAAAAGAAAAAGCGATTCGCTTTTGCTTGGTCAATAATTTAATACCGTTTCTCGAAGTAAATGTTCAAAATTATAGAGAGTTATCTGATACAGCGACTCTAATTACAGATATTGATGTTTTAGGTGTAAAAGTTGACTCCATGGGTCAGCCTAAAAGAGTAGTGTTTGACTGCAAGACTTTGGGAAGAACAAGCCCTATAAATAGAGCGTTTTGGGCTTCAGGATTAATGAATTTTGCCAAATGCTCAGAAGCTTTCATTATATTGAAAAAAAAGGCTTCTGAAGCACATAGGTTATCAGCTAAACAAATTGACGTTCACTTGTTTGATGATAAGCAATTTGATAATTACGGTAACTCTTGCAGTATTGATTACAATATTGACTACGCCTATTCAACAGATATCAACAACTGGGCTAAGCAATTAAATAGTGTAAAAGGCAATGAAAAACTTGAGCAATTCTTAAACTTCTTAAATAGCGACATTCCTTTAGAATCAGACTGTGTGCGTGCATTAAGGCGTTTCCTTTCTGCTTTACAAAAAATCAAAGGAGAATTAGACCCTGCTAAGCCTAAACACCAATCTTTTTTCTATTGTTCGTTAAGTATTTTTACATATTTAATGGCTCAAATTGTCCATGACCTTAGGAATATTGTAGATTTTGATGCTTCAGAGAAAACATTTGAAAAGTTGTTAAAATATTATATTTGGGGTGGCAAGAATAGCTTTAATCACAAAAAAAGCATGACTGAGCTATTTAACTCACAAAACGAGGCCTCAACCAATAGTGAACCAACATTAAAAGAATGGCCTGAATTTATAGAGTTAACACGAAAACTGATGGACTCGCCCGCAAGTATACAAGAATGCATACACCCAATTAGAGAACTATCATTTAGAGCTATCGTCGACATAAAAGCTCCTAAAGAGGTTAATTTATCAGAATCTATAAGTTCAAACTCAAGAATATTTCAGTTTACATATCTAATGGCTAGATACCTCGTTAATTCAGCGCAACTTCCGTCTGACTTTACTTCGATGATTGATAGTGCATTTGTGGAAATAAGAGAACTGAGTTAGGTTTACCACCAAATGCTACCGACTATACATTGTGCTTAATTTAACCAAGATGAAACACAAATGTATGTTAGAAAACCTATCCTGCACTCACCTTCAAGACCGAATGGGGCCTACAGACGGTTATGATCTTTTAAAAGTAAATTGGAAGACTGGTTTCTCTCAGAGTAAGAAAAGCATTTGACTGATCAAGGTGCAGCGACCTTCAATAGGGAGATTGCTAAGCACAAAACCTATCTCCCAACAGGGCAGTTATGGCGTTTTAGCTGCCCAATAAGGTGTTTTCCATATAAATATTAATCTAAACCCCTATCTATAGAGCTGAGCTTCTAAATAGGAAATGTTCAAAAACGAGTGTGTCCGACCGTCTCATCTTCCTCTTAATTAACAGTCACTGAGTAGAGAGCTTTATGATTAATGGCTTACAAACTTCGCAGTATTCGGGGTAGGGTCATAGATAATCTGGAATAGTTGTTAATCGGCAATAAAAAAGGGCAGATAGTGTATCTGCCCTTTATATTTAGTCACTTATAACTTGTCGTTATAGGCTCTCAACCGCAGTGCGTGGGTCAAGGTATTCCATATCAAATGCTTCAGCAACTTCTTTATAAGTTACTTTACCTTTGATGACGTTAAGGCCTTCTAGGAAGTGCTCGTCTTCAAGAAGTGCTTGCTTGTAGCCTTTGTTAGCCAGCTTGATGATGTACGGCAATGTCGCGTTGTTAAGCGCGAAGGTTGATGTACGTGGTACTGCACCTGGCATATTCGCAACACAGTAGTGAACTACGTCATCAACAATGTATGTTGGCTCGTCATGAGTGGTAGGCTTCGAAGTCGCAATACAACCACCTTGGTCGATAGCTACGTCAACAATTGCGGCACCAGGTTTCATTGCTTTGATGTGCTCAGCAGTCACAAGCTTAGGAGCTGCAGCGCCTGGAATAAGTACACCACCAATCACTAAGTCGGCATCCAGTACGTGCTTCTCTAGCGCGTCGGCAGTTGAATACACTACTTTTGCAAGCGAACCAAACTGAGCGTTTAGGCTACGTAGCACATCAACATTACGGTCTAAAATGGTCACATCAGCGCCTAGGCCGACAGCCATTTGGGCTGCGTTACGGCCAACCATACCACCGCCGATAACCACAACTTTAGCAGGCTCAACACCCGGTACGCCGCCAAGCAACATGCCAAGGCCTTGCTTTGACTTTTCAAGTGCCTGAGCACCGGCTTGGATAGACATACGCCCCGCCACTTCTGACATTGGAGCAAGTAGCGGTAAACCGCCTTTAGCATCGGTTACGGTCTCGTATGCGATACAGATAGCGCCGCTTTTCACTAGGTCTTCAGTTTGTGGTAAATCTGGCGCTAGGTGAAGGTAAGTAAACAAGATTTGATCTTGGCGTAGCATCGCACGCTCAACAGCTTGCGGCTCTTTTACTTTGATGATCATCTCTGCTTGGGCGAACACATCTGCCGCGTTTGGTAAGATTTTTGCGCCTACTTCGATGTAATCTTCGTCAGTAAAACCAATGCCTAAACCAGCATTGGTTTCAACAATGACTTCGTGACCATGGTTGATAAGTTCACGCGCGCTGGCTGGGATCATACCAACACGGTACTCATGGTTTTTTATCTCTTTTGGTACACCAATAATCATAGTTACTATACCTTTTGTGAACAGGAAAATTTTTCACTATTGTACTTATGCAGAAATAGTGTGTCTCACTGTTTTACATTTTTAAGCCAGTTGAATACACTTAAATCAAAGTAAAATTAGATAAATCCACTTTCATTAACTATGTATACACAACTAGACCGCATCGACCGTAAAATTTTAGTCGAATTGCAACGGGATGGCCGTATTTCCAACGTTGAATTGGCAAAACGAATTGGCCTTAGTGCGACCCCTTGTTTGGAACGCGTGAAAAAACTTGAGCGTGAAGGGTATATTCGTGGTTATAAAGCGGTGGTCGACCCCGCCAAGCTCGGTCAGGCGCTGCTGGTGTATGTGGAAGTGACCATTACCAAAACATCTCCCGATGTGTTTGACGAATTTAATCAAGCGGTAAAAAAGCACGATGAGATTGTGGAATGCCACTTAGTATCAGGGAATTTCGACTTTTTGCTGAAAACACGAGTGACCGATATGTCTGAGTATCGTCAGGTGCTTGGCGATATTTTGCTGAAGCTACCCAATATCAGCGAAAGCCGCACTTATGTGGTCATGGAAGAAGTAAAGGGTGAAGAGGCATTAATTATCCGTCCACAAGTTCCTTAAGGGCCCGTTAATGCTCGTGCCGATTACAATTACTGATTATAAACCCAGTGCATATTCAGCTGAGAATTGATAAGGTAAGAGTAATGCGCTGTAGTATCGAAAGAAAGAATAAGGATAATGGAATATGCGCCTAAATGGTGTCCAAAGACTGCTTGAAACTGGCTTAATAGTCAGCACCGCGCTAGCCATTTTTATTTTGTGTGCGCTGGTGAGTTTTGACCCAGCCGATCCGTCCTGGTCGCAAACAGGTGAGTTTGTCGATGTTAAAAATATCACCGGCACAGCGGGTGCGTGGGTGGCGGATATTTTATTGTTTAGTTTTGGTTGGTTGGCGTTTTTAGTTCCCGCAGCCATTCAACTGTTTGGGTATCTCGTTTTTAAACGCCCCCACAGAGTGCTTAGCTTAGATTATGTTACTTTAGCGCTGCGCCTCATCGGCTTGGTGCTTTTTACATTGAGCGCTTGCGCTATTAGCTCCATTAATTTTGACGATATTTTTTATTTTTCTTCCGGTGGGGTAGTGGGGGATGTTATTGCCGGTGCGATGATGCCAGCATTTAATTTCACGGGTACCTCTATCCTATTGTTGTGCTTTTTCTTTGCCGGCATGACCTTACTTACAGGTGTTTCTTGGGTTCAATTTGTTGATACCTTGGGCGCGTATGTTATGAAAGCCGCCTTGTTTGTATGGCAGTGGTTGCAAAGCAAACGTGGGCAATACCAAAGTGAGTTTGCTGAAGCCGAGCAGCGCAGCTTGGCCAATGAGCCAAATCCACAAGTGGAAGCGACGCAGAGCGCTCAAGAGCCAAAGCTAGAGATCCAAAGCGATAACGCCGACACAGAAGTTGAAGCCGATAAAGACAAATCATTGTTAGACAAAGCTGCGGCTATGTTTGCGCCAGAGCCTAAAAAAGAGCCTTGGCAGGAACAAAGCAGTGACAGTGATACGCAGAGCGCTGCTAAAGAGGCGCCTAAACAACATCCGGCATTTGATGATATTGATGCCATGCTCGGCGATGAGATGAATTTTAGCGCCATTGATGATGAGGGCTTTGATACCGTCAGCGCGCTCAACGAGCTAGACCAAGCGCCCACCGAGGCAACACCAAATACACAGCCCCAAAATAAAGCGGCAAATACGGCTGTTGCATCAGCGCACAAAGAGACCAACAATTCAGTGGCAACAACCACAGTGGCACACACGAAAGCGCCAACAGCCAAAGAGAAATTCGAACAGCTATTAGAAGAAAAGCCGCCCATGGAGCCGCTTCCTTCGTTGGATTTACTTGATAGACCGGATAAACAGAAAAACCCCATTTCTGAAGAAGAGCTCGAGGCTGTCTCTCGGTTAGTTGAAAGCAAGCTGCAAGATTTTGGCGTACAAGCGTCCGTTGTAGGGGTTTATCCCGGTCCGGTAGTTACACGCTTTGAACTCGATTTAGCACCGGGTGTAAAGGTCGCGAAAATCTCTGGTTTATCGAAAGATTTGGCGCGCTCGTTATCTGCGGTCAGTGTGCGTGTGGTTGAGGTGATCCCGGGGAAAACCTATGTCGGCCTTGAGCTGCCTAATAAACACCGCGAAATCGTGCGCTTATCAGAAGTGATCAATGCCCCTAAGTTTGAACAAAATAAATCGCCACTAACCATGGTGTTAGGTAAAGACATTGCCGGACAACCTGTGGTTGCAGACTTAGCCAAAATGCCGCACTTGTTGGTAGCGGGTACCACTGGCTCAGGTAAGTCAGTGGGCGTTAATGTGATGATTTTAAGCTTGCTATATAAATCGCCGCCAGAAGATGTGCGCATGATCATGATCGACCCGAAAATGCTGGAGTTATCGGTGTACGAGGGGATCCCACATCTACTGTGTGAAGTGGTTACCGATATGAAAGAAGCGGCCAATGCACTGCGTTGGTGTGTTGGTGAAATGGAGCGCCGCTATAAACTGATGTCGGCTTTAGGAGTGCGTAACCTGAAGGGCTACAACCAAAAAGTGCTTGATGCTAAAGCCGCAGGGGAACCTATTTTAGATCCTTTGTTCAAAGATACAGATGGCATGGCTGATGGGCCGCAAGAGCTAGACAAGTTACCCAGCATTGTCGTGGTGATTGATGAATTCGCCGATATGATGATGATTGTTGGTAAAAAAGTGGAAGAGCTCATTGCCCGAATCGCACAAAAAGCACGGGCTGCAGGCATTCATTTGGTATTGGCTACACAGCGTCCATCGGTGGATGTGATCACCGGCCTGATTAAAGCCAATATCCCTACACGTATGGCGTTTCAGGTGTCCTCGAAAATAGACTCGCGCACTATTCTTGACCAACAAGGGGCCGAGCATCTTTTAGGCATGGGTGACATGCTGTATTTACCACCAGGGACCAGTGTGCCAATCCGTGTTCATGGCGCCTTTGTTGATGACCATGAAGTTCACGCGGTTGTGAGTGACTGGAAGGCCCGAGGTAAACCTGATTATGTGGATGAAATACTCAATGGTGACGCCGTCGAAGACGTATTGCTGCCAGGGGAAACATCCGAAGACGGCGACGATGAATCAGACCCATTGTATGACGAGGCCTGCGCTTTTGTTATTGAAAGTGGTCGTGTGTCGGTATCAAGTGTACAGCGTAAACTGCGTGTTGGTTATAACCGCGCTGCGCGATTGGTTGAACAAATGGAGCACTCCGGTTTAGTCAGTTCGCCCGGCCATAATGGCGCCCGCGAAGTGCTAGTTAAGAATAACGCTGGCTAAGGAAGTAATATGAAACAATTTTTATACAGTGCAGTGGCAAGTGCCGCCCTGTTTTCATCAACGGTTTTTGCCGACGACGCACAGATGCTGCAACAACAGCTAAAGGGTTTGGACTCACTCAGTTCGGCTTTTTCACAGCAAGTATTTGACCCGCAGGGGCAGCTGGTGAGTGAAAGTAAAGGAAAATTGCAACTAGAGCAACCACGGAAAATTCGTTGGGAGCAACAACAACCAGACGAAACCTTGTTTGTCTCCAACGGGGTTGATAGCTATTACTTTGACCCTTTCGCCGAGCAAGTGACGGTACTGGATACCTCTAAACTAATTGATAATACGCCGTTTATTCTGCTCACCACAGAAGATGACGAGCTGTGGCAGCAGTTTACTATCAAGCAAATTGAAGCTGGCTTTGAGATTACCCCGAAAAATACTGAAGATGCGCAAGTAGAAAAGCTGACGTTGCATTTTGATGAGCAGCTACAAGTTGCAGCGCTTGAGGTGCTTGACCAATCAGGTCAGCGTTCACACTTTCATTTTGATGCGCCCAAGCGTAATGTTGATATTGATGACAGCGTGTTTGAATTTACCATTCCTGAGCATGTGTTCGTTGATGATCAGCGTGCGCCACAAGCCGAGATAGACCGTGGCGAATAATTTCTCCCTAGATTTTGCCCCCGATGTGCGCCCGTTGGCGGCGCGCATGCGCCCACACACATTGGATCAGTACATCGGCCAAAGCCATATATTAGGCACAGAGCAACCCTTGTACCAAGCCATTAAAAGTGGTCACTGTCACAGCTTAATTTTGTGGGGGCCACCTGGGGTCGGTAAGACCACGCTGGCGCACATTATTGCGCACCACAGCGATGCCCAGTTTTTGGAGTTATCGGCGGTCAGCGCAGGGGTGAAAGATATCCGTGAGGCTGTCGCCAGTGCCAGCGACTTGCTGCAACAACAAGGCAAACGCAGCTTATTGTTTGTGGACGAAGTACACCGTTTTAATAAGTCGCAGCAAGACGCACTGTTGCCGCATGTTGAAAACGGCACCTTCATCTTTATTGGCGCCACCACAGAGAACCCCTCTTTTGCACTGAATAACGCCGTGCTGTCGCGAGCCAGAGTGTACACGCTGAAAAAGCTTTCAGTGGAAGATTTGCAGGCAGTGGTGAATCAGGCGCTAGAACAGGACGACATTCTTCGCCAGCAAGGTGTGACCATCGAGCCCGATAGCCTTGAGCAGTTGTGCCACAGCGCCAATGGCGATGCTCGCAGTGTGCTTAACCTGCTGGAAGTGGCGGCAAATTTGGCGCAGCAACACCAAGGCTGTATTAATCAGGCGGTGCTCAAGCAAGTCGCGCCGCAAATGGTTGCCCAATACGATAAGGGGGGCGATCATTACTACGATTTGATTTCTGCTTTTCACAAATCAGTGCGCGGCTCCGCTCCGGACGCAGCACTGTATTGGTATTGCCGTATTCTTACCGCCGGAGGCGATCCCTTGTACGTTGCGCGGCGGCTACTAGCAATTGCCACCGAAGACATCGGCAATGCAGATCCCAAAGCCATGGAGGTGGCGCTGAATGCTTGGGATATTTTTCATCGCGTTGGCCCCAGCGAAGGTGAACGTGCCATAGCTCAAGCCACCTTATACCTAGCTAGTGCGCCGAAAAGTAATGCCGTATATATGGCCTTTAATGAGGCAAAACGTCACGCGAAAGAGACCGCTCACCTCGATGTGCCTTATCACATCCGCAATGCGCCCACGCAATTAATGAAAGAGCAGGGCTTCGGCGAGGATTATCGCTATGCCCACAATGAGCCGGGAGCCTATGCAGCAGGCGAGAACTTCTTCCCCGAGGAGATTGCTGACAGCCGCTATTATCACCCGAGCGATCGTGGTTTAGAAAAACGCATTAGTGATAAACTTGCTTATTTGCAAGAGCGTGATGCGCAAAGCGACAGGAAGCGCTATGAGCGCTCTTAGTACCTACTTTTTTATTGCCATTGGCGGGGCCTTGGGTGCCTGCGCTCGCTTTGGTATAAGTGAATTAGCACTAAAACTGCTGCCTAAGGGATTCCCTTTTGGCACGCTGGCGGTTAATATTCTCGGTTCATTGTTAATGGGCATATTATATGGCCTGTTGGATCGCGAAATGCTATCGCATCCGCACCGCGTCACACTCGGAGTCGGGTTTTTGGGCGCGCTGACAACATTTTCTACATTTTCCATGGATACGCTGTTGTTGCTTCAGCAAGGGCAGTGGTTGAAAGTGGCGTTAAACGTCCTCCTTAATGTGGGGATGTGTATATTTATGGCTTGGATAGGCCTCATGCTAACAACGCAAAAAGGTTAAAAACTCACATGTTAGACTCAAAGTATCTTCGTCAGGACGTAGAGCAAACAGCAGCCCGTTTAAAGGCACGTGGCTTTGAATTAGACGTAGCGAAACTGGCACAACTCGAAGAACAACGTAAAGCGCTACAGACTAAAACGCAAGAATTACAAAGCGAGCGTAACTCCCGTTCCAAAGCCATTGGTCAAGCGAAGGCGAAGGGTGAAGATATTCAACCTTTATTGGATGCTGTTGCCAACTTAGGTGATGAGCTCGAAAATGCTAAAAAAGAGCAAGATGCCGTCCTCAATGAATTAAAAGACATTGCCTTAGGCCTGCCTAATTTGCCAGCAGAGGATGTTCCAGCAGGCAACGATGAAGACGATAACGTCGAGGTTAGCCGCTGGGGTGAGCCAAAGAGCTATGATTTTGAGGTCAAAGACCACGTTGATTTAGGCGAAGCGCTGGATAAAGGGCTGGATTTTGAAGCCGGGGTGAAGCTCTCGGGTGCCCGCTTTACAGTAATGCGTGGGCAAATCGCGCGCATGCATCGCGCGTTGGTGCAGTTTATGCTCGATACGCACACCGATAAAAACGGCTATACCGAAATGTATGTGCCTTATTTAGTGAATAAAGACAGTTTGTTAGGCACGGGTCAGCTACCTAAGTTTGCAGAAGACTTATTCCACACAGAGAAACTGGGTGAGCACGATGATGGCTTTAGCCTGATCCCTACCGCTGAAGTGCCGCTGACGAACTGTGCGCGTGACGAAATCTTTGAAGAAAAAGAGCTGCCAGTACGAATGACTGCACATACTCCGTGTTTTCGCAGTGAAGCAGGCAGCTATGGCCGCGATACGCGGGGCTTAATTCGTCAGCACCAGTTCGATAAAGTTGAGTTAGTGCAATTGGTCAAACCTGAAGATTCAATGCAGGCACTGGAAGAGCTAACTTCTCATGCCGAGCAAATCTTGCAGGCGCTTGAGTTGCCGTATCGTAAAGTAGTGTTGTGTACCGGCGATATGGGCTTTGGTGCAATGAAAACCTATGACTTAGAAGTGTGGTTGCCAGCACAAGACACCTATCGCGAAATTTCGTCTTGTTCAAATATGGGCGACTTCCAAGCGCGCCGTATGCAAGCGCGTTTCCGCCGCGCGGGCGAGAAAAAGCCGGAATTACTGCATACACTCAATGGTTCAGGGTTAGCCGTGGGCCGCACGTTAGTGGCTATTTTGGAGAATTACCAACAGGCGGATGGCAGTATTGAAGTGCCACAGGCGCTGCGCCCTTACATGGGTGGGTTAGAGCGTATCAGTGCTGCTTAATTATTAGTAGCTTATTGAAAAGGCCGCATTTTTAGCGGCCTTTTTTGATCGCACCGCACGCCTTGACCGTAGCTAATACAAAGCAAATTACAAGGAGAAAGTATGGACTATTCTGCGGTTATTTTGGTGTCATTGGTGTTGTTTGCCTGGATGTTGGTAGCGCAGTGGTTTGTGGCATCAACTGTAAAGGCGAGGGCCGATAACGCCATTCCAGGAAAAATTGATGATAACCTGTCTCATGACTCATTTATCTTTCGTGCCCACCGAACGTTTCAAAATACATTAGAAAACGCGCCGCTGTATATTGTTTGTGCCCTAGTCGGTCTGCACTTGGGGGTGTCAGGGCCCATCTTCGCTATTGCCAGCGCGGTATTTGTCGCCGCTAGAGTCATTCATATGCTGCTTTACTACGTGATTGCCACCGAATCTAACCCCAGCCCCCGAAGTTATTTCTTTATGATCGGCTGGCTCGCGAATATCGTGATGCTCGTGCTACTCACACTGGAAATCTTACTCTTTTAATCTCGCCGGTGTGGGGTGTATTTAATTGTTAATGCTGTGAGCTGTAGAATCTACGAGTTTGAAGCGGGTGAAATGTCTTAGAGATAGAGGCATACTGAAAGCGGGTGGGGTGAACTCACTCGCTTTTTTATTAAAGCGGTTTGGGGTCTGTGGCAAATTCCACCTTCTTTAAGTATCGTGCCTAATATAGGCCGCTAATAACCTGTTAGCCTTGAAGGAAAGATCGATGACTGAAGCATGGCATAAAACGGAAACAGATTTAGATGCAGATGAGCATGCTGTTGATTTTTGGTCGCGCCACAGAGAAGAACTACAAGAAGGTGAATTTTGGGCTGATCGTATAAAAAAACTTAGAGACGCTCCCGAAAAACGTTTGGCGTTGGCTATAGAAAACTTGCCTTTGCCTGCATCATTTAGAGAAGCCGCAGTTGCCACGAGAGCTTTGATTCGAAATAAGCGTAAGCAGAAAATTGAATATGAAGAAGAGTTGGCACTTTTATATTGGCTCGCGGCAGTTAATTCATTTTCAATACCTTATTCAAATGTACTGAAAGAGCCCGGCTACAATGTAGTCGAATCTGTTCCCGGTAAGAAATTGAAGGGGCTCCCATTTTCATATAAATCGCTCGGCTACAACAAATTAGAATTGCTAAACAAGACTGATGTAAAGTGGCTTTCCGAGCTTTGGGGTGAGCCAGAACAGCATACGACGTTACACGAAATGCATAATGATGTTTGGCGGGAGTATGAATGTAAACTTAAAGCCAAAAGGATGGAACGAGACGAAGAATTTATAAAAGGCATCAATGAACGTCCTTCTTCTCCTGCGGAGTTACCCAGTTCTTTAAATGAACCCAAAGGTACCAACAAAGTTAAATGGCTTATTGTAGCAGTAGTGATAGGCTTGTTATTGGCAGCCGTATACAGGCATTAGCTCTTCAAAGTAAGGATTCGCTGTTGAGGAAAGTTTTAGCTGTTTTAATTGTCGCTTATATTGCTTATGGATGGTTTGGTTATTTTTGGGATAAATCAGAAGGGGCAAATAAGCTAGAAAAATTTAGTAATCTAACCGTTGAAGACATAGTCTCAATCGAAGCGATAAATTCTGATTATATCAATGTGACAAATTTAGCATTGAATTCTGCTCAATCAAAAGAGCTATTAATTCATGCTATTGCTAGTGCAGAGCAATCATCAATTGCTAATAAACCACCCAAACACATCAAACTATATATCAAAATTAAAACAAAGGACGAGACCATAGGTTTGAACCTTATGGTTCCACTTACGAAGAAAGATGAAATGTATTTTTTTGTTGTAGGTCGGGTTTATGATGGTGAAAGTTTCACTCAGGATAGTTATGGTCGATTTATAACTAATGGGCTTTATGAGTTTCTAGTTGAGGCAAAGTTAGTAAACGAGAGTTAATGCGTTAACCTTATTCCCTAGCGATATTCAAACCAACAAAAAAGGGGCCTTGTATGGCCCCTTGTTTATTAGTCTGTGCCTATAAAGCCACCGGTTTGATGGGCCCACAGTTGGGCGTAGATCCCCCCTTGGGCGATAAGCTCTTGGTGTGTGCCTTGCTCTACAATATGGCCTTTGTCCATCACCACTAAGCGATCCATTTGCGCTATGGTCGATAAGCGGTGGGCAATGGCAATAACGGTTTTATTTTCCATTAAGGTATCGAGGCTCGCTTGAATCGCTGCTTCTACCTCAGAGTCTAAAGCTGATGTGGCTTCATCGAGCACTAAAATAGGGGCGTCTTTTAACAGTACGCGAGCAATCGCGATACGCTGGCGCTGGCCACCTGATAGCTTGACGCCGCGCTCACCCACTTGCGCATCCAGTCCTTTGTTGCCATGACTGTCTTCCAGTTCACTAACAAAATCCCATGCCTCAGCCTTTTTCGCAGCGGCGATGATTTGCTCATCCGTGGCATCGGCTAAGCCATAACCGATATTTTCGCGTACGCTACGATGCAGCAGCGCGGTGTCTTGTGACACCATAGCGATATGTTGGCGCAGGCTTTCCTGAGTCACCTGGTTTATCGGCGCATCATCAATACGAATGTGTCCTTGCTCAACATCATAAAAGCGCAATAACAGGTTAACTAAGGTTGATTTACCGGCGCCAGAGCGACCAACAACCCCAACTTTTTCGCCAGCAGCAATGTTTAGAGATAGCCCATCGAGCACCGGTGGGTGTGACGGGGTAATTGGCTTGGCATAATTAAAGGTAATGTTATTAAAGTCGATGCGCCCTTGGGTCACCTTCAGCGTGTTGGCATCCTCTGCGTCGGTTATGGTTATGGGTTTCGTTAAGGTGTTCATGCCATCGGCAACGGTGCCGATATTTTCAAACAGGGCGCTGACTTCCCACATGATCCACTGCGCCATGCCGTTAAGGCGCAGCGCTAAACTAACGGCGATGGCAATGGCGCCGACGCTGATTAAACTAATAGACCAAAGGTAAATCGATAACGCCGCAATCACCGCCACCAAGCCGTAGTTAAGCAGCTGCACGCTCACTTGTAACTTAGTGACCAGACGCATTTGCCGATATACCGGGTCTAAAAACAGCTCCATCGATTCACGGGCATATTGCTCCTCCCGCGATGAATGAGAAAAGAGTTTGATAGTGGCGATATTGGTGTAGCTATCAACAATACGGCCTGTCATTTGCGAGCGGGCTTCGGCTTGTTGCTCGGCGACCGCTTTCAGGCGGGGTATAAAATAACGCTGCACTGCAATATAACCTACAAGCCAGCCTAAAATTGGCATCATTAAGCGCCAATCTGCCTGGCCAACAAAGAACAGCATGGCGGAAAAATACACCACAATATACACCGCGACATCAAGTAGCTTGATGACGGTTTCCCTTACCGCCAACGACGTTTGCATCACCTTAGTGGCAATGCGCCCGGCAAAGTCATCGGCATAAAAGCTCACACTTTGGCGCAGTAGGTAACGGTGCGCCAACCAGCGGATGGCCATGGGGTAATTACCGAGCAAGCTTTGATGGAGAACGGCTGAGTGAACAAACACTAAAATAGGCAACAGCACGATAGTGACCAGACCCATAAACCAAAGCGTATCGGTTTCGGTGCTTAACAGCTGTTCCGGGGTTGTCTGTCCAAGCCAGTCAACGAGTTGACCCATAAAGCTAAATAGCGAAACTTCAACAATGGCTAATAAGGCGGCGCTGATTGACATCACCGCCAGCGGCCAGCCCATGCCTTGGGTGTAATAACGGCAAAAAGCCCATAATCCCTTGGGTGGCGCGGTTGTTGTGCGCTCGGGAAAAGGGGCGGTTAGTTTTTCGAAAAAGGAAAGCATAGCACCACACATAACTAACTGATTTAAGGCGTCAGTGTAGCGATTTTGCGGCGTAAAACCTAGCGCAACAAGTGTGCTAATTTTGCACCACTGTGGTGACTATGCCGACACCTAGTTACGCGCTTTGCGCTTGCTCATTGAGCTCTGCAAGCATCATTTCGCGCATTTTAAACTTTTGTAATTTCCCGGTGACCGTCATCGGGTATTCCTCGACGATACGAATATACTTAGGCACTTTAAAATAGGCGAGTTGATCTTTTAGGTAGGCCCGAATTTGCGGCTCATCGATATCGCGGTTGTCCTTTGCTTTGAGCCACAAGCATACTTGCTCGCCAAATTTATCATCGGGGATACCAAAGACCGCCGCATCACTGACAGCGTCGTGCAAATACAGCACTTCTTCTATTTCGCGCGGATAAATGTTCTCGCCACCGCGAATGATCATATCTTTAATTCGGCCAACGATGGTCACGTAACCTTGCTCATCCATGACCCCTAAATCGCCAGAGTGTAGCCAGCCCTCAGCGTCGATAGTGGCGTTAGTTTTCGCTTCATCGCCCCAATAGCCTTGCATCACACAGTAGCCGCGAGCACAAATTTCACCCGGGCTACCAATGGCAGCGATTTTACCGCGTTCATCAATAATTTTAATTTCTGTGTGCGCCATTGCTCGGCCCACGGTTTGCACTTGCTTGTCAATTGGCGCGTCGGTTTGGGTAATATGGTTGATGGGGCTGCACTCGGTTTGCCCGTAGCCAATCACCACCTCGCGCATATGAAAATCACTGTGTACTTTGCGCATCAATTCTTGCGGGCAGGTGCTGCCAGCCATGACTCCGGTGCGCAAGGTACTGAGATCGTACTGCTGAAAGTCGGGGTGTTCTAATTGCGCAATAAACATCGTCGGTACGCCATGGAGCGCCGTACAGCGTTCTTGCTCAACGCAGTTTAGGGTGCTGACTGCATCGAATGAGGGGGCTGGAAATATCGCACAGGCGCCGCTGGCCAAACACACTAGATTGCCCAGCACCATGCCAAAGCAATGGTACAGGGGCACCGGAATACACAGTCTGTCTTTATCATTAAAGTGCATCGCTTGGGCAACCAGCAAACCATTATTCAAAATATTGCGGTGCGAGAGCGTGGCGCCTTTGGGGTTTCCGGTTGTGCCCGAGGTAAATTGAATATTAATGGCGTCGTCAGGTCGAAGTTGCGCTTCAATAACCCGCATTTGCTGGTAGTGCGCATCCTCGCCCAGTTGTTGAACCGACTTAAATGATGTCATGCCGGCAAAAGGTTGCTCGGAGAGAATAATTACCTGCTCTAGAGTGGGCAGCGCTTGCAGGGTGGTTTTGCTACCGTCTTTTAATTCCGGTGCAAGCTGGTAGATCATGTCAACGTAGTTTGATGCTTTAAATTGCTCGGCCATCACCAAATACTTTACACCCACGTTGTTAATGGCAAAGGCCAACTCATGAGGGCGATAGGCGGGGTTAATGCACACCATAATGGCGCCAATTTTGGCGCTTGCGAATTGCACTAAGGACCATTCAATATTGTTGGGTGACCAAATGCCAACCCGATCCCCTGGCTGCACACCTAGAGCGAGTAAGCCCGCAGCGAGGCGCTCTATTTCCCGTAAATACTGGCGGTAAGTCCAACGGATCCCTTGATGGCGAACGACAATCGCCTCATTGTCAGGGTGTTTGTCGACAATATAATCAAGATGCTCGGCGATGGTTCGCTCGCTAAGCGGCGTTGAAAATGAGCCGTGGTACTGGCTCAATGTTAACGGTAGTGAAGGGGAGTGATTGTCTTGTTGTTGCGGCATTGACTGCCTCCTTGCCCGGATAGATGTTGTCATTTTAGGTTCTTCAACACCTAATCAAGCACAGACTGTCGACACTTTCCATTATTTTGAGGTGGTTTCTGTTGGAATTAGACTAAAGGTTTAGTTTTTGTCGACATAAAAAAGCGGGCCATGGGCCCGCTACATCGTCTTGGGGAGAGAAATAATTTAGCTCGTTGCTTCTTGCAGTGCCTTCATTTTATCGTGGCAAATTTGCATGCGTTCACGAAGCTGAGAAAGAACTTGTGCGCACTGAGGTGGCTGCGACTCTTCTAGTGCATCGTCGAACTCTTCAAGCACTTTATCTTCAACCTCTTCAAGGTGTTTGATGTACGTATGCTCTTCGTTGCTCTTAATCGCGCTCATCACCTTAGTGTAGGTTTTACGTACATCAACCAGGGTGTCTGAGCCGGTTTCAATTTCGCCTTGCTCTTCAATGGCAAAGGGTTGCAAGTCGGTCACCGCTTTGTGCTTTTCATCGATCATGTTTTGGAACACGGTACGTACATCATTACTATCAATGTTGTCTTTGGCATCGGAGTAAAAATCAATGCCACCCTTTAGTACTTTGATAATGTCTGTGATTTTCTCTGAACGTTGCATTGTCATAATTGTGCTCCTTCAATTTTGAATTCGATTTAATAGGAGCAATGCTTGTGCCAAATCGAGGGAATACATAAAAAACATTATTAAACAGTGTTTTATCTTTATCTTCGAACGCTTGAAATGTGTAAACCAACACCTTTTTCATGGGCAACTGTGAAAGCTTTTCAATTACAGGCGGTAAAAACGTCATAGTCGTACAGCCAACAAAGCGTATTATTTTTTACCTTTCACAGTGCGCCAGATGAAGATGTGCTGCGTAGTAGCTATTATCGGAAAAAGAAGGAAGAAGAATGGATTGTAACGTTGCCCCAAGCACAACCTACCACGAGTGTAATACCCTTACGACAACGCGTCGTAAACGGGGAAAAGGATTTGAATACTTCCATCTTGATAAGGAAAAGGTAACCAGTCGTGCTTACTTAAAACGAATGCGAGAGTTGGTTGTGCCTCCTATGTGGCGTGATGTACGTATTAGCGCTTGCCAGTACAATAAGGTGCAGGCCGTTGGCGTTGATGGCAAAGGAAAGCGACAATACATTTACCACGCCCATTGGCAATTGGCGCAACAGCAAAAAAAATTTGCCAAGTTAGGTGAATTCGCTGCTCAGCTTCCAGATGCGCGAGGGCACTGTTTATCCTTATTGGCAGAACCTGATTGGACGAAAGACAAAGTGTGCGCGCTTGGGTGCGCAATCTTAGACCTTACCGCGATTCGTGTAGGCAATAATAATTATTACAAAGCCAATGAAACTTGTGGGTTAACCACGCTTCGACGCAAGCATGTGGATATTAAAGACGACCATGTACAATTTAGCTTTAAAGGTAAACACGCAAGACACCGAGAGGTGCGCATTGACGATACTGAGCTTGCTGAATTAGTGGCTTCAAGTGCAGAGCAACAAGGGTATAGCTTGCTACGTTATTATCAACAAGGCCAATGGCATGACCTGCAAAGTGATGATATTAACGAATTTATCCACTGTGTTTTTGGCGGCCACTTTAGTGCCAAAGATTATCGTACCTGGGCGGGGACGCGAATGGCGGTACGCTTTGCCCACGTAGCCGCAGAGCAGGTACAGGCGCACCCAAGGCGCAAATTTAAGTCTCAACTGGTTAAACTCGTCGCCAAGCAGTTAGGCAATACCGCGAACATTTGCGAACAGTATTATATTCACCCGAAGGTGTTAGAACACCTCAGCGAACACTATGAAAATGAACACCCGTTTGCGCATTTTGACGCGACACCGCGCTCTTTAACCGGGGAGTTAGACATGGATGAGAGGCATGCGTTAGCGATTATTACCGGGCGATGACGTAACAGGCCATTTCTGCGGCCTGTTACTATCGGGGGGATTACTGCTTAGCGTAAGTGCGCAGCATAATATCGACATACGCCGTCATAAAGGCTTGCTCTTGAAACTTCTTCAGTCCCGTATCAGCGAACTCAATAGGTAATGGGTTGCGCTTAAGCTGTTCTTTCATCTCTGTGGCACTAATAATGTGCACATCTAAGTTAGTTATCAGCTGCAGTGCCGCTTCCATTTTAAAGCCAACCGCGCCGCCAGCGAACTTTCCTTTATGAGGTCGCGCTTTGATGGCGATAGCATCCACTTGGTAATCTTCCATCAGCTTTTTAAAGTCGCGATGAAACTTTTGGATTTCTTCAGTATTGTTGGCATCGCTTAAAACAAAACGTGTTTGGCGCACATCACGGATGTCAAACACATCATTTTCTTTACTTAGAAGGCATAGTAAAACTTCACTGCCTTTTATTTCTACGCCGCAAGTATGCATAGTCAAATATCACCTTTTTTATCAATGGCATTAGTATATCAGAAGCGCATACAAAATTTGTTAAGAAAATTAGCCTACGAGCCTTGTATTTACCTCTATAGCGCGCCAAAATAGCGCCTTGCTCACGCTTTGTGGGCGGCAGTATCATCGCAATGCTTGTTGGTATAAGCGTTGATTAGACTTATTAAATAGACAAATAAATACACGTGGCGCGGCGTAGGTGTCACCACTGTACAAGGATTAAACATGCCAGTAATTACTCTTCCTGACGGCAGTCAGCGTTCATTTGAAAACCCTGTATCCACGTTAGACGTAGCACAAGACATCGGCCCAGGCCTTGCCAAAGCGACCATCGCTGGGCGTGTTAACGGTGAGCGTGTTGACGCCTGTGATTTAATCAGCGAAGACGCACGGTTAGAGATCATCACCGCAAAAGATGAAGACGGTTTAGAAATTATCCGTCACTCCTGTGCGCACCTTATCGGTCACGCCATTAAGCAATTGTATCCTGATGCAAAAATGGCCATTGGTCCAACTATCGACAACGGCTTTTATTATGATGTTGATATGGAGCATTCGCTGACGCAAGAAGATTTAGAAGCGCTTGAAAAGCGTATGAAAGAACTTGCGAAAACCAAATATGACGTGGTTAAGAAGACCGTGAGCTGGCAACAGGCCCGCGACACGTTTGAACAACGTGGCGAACCTTATAAAGTTGAAATCTTGGACGAGAATATCGCTAAAGATGACCGTCCTGGTTTATACCACCACGAAGAGTACGTGGATATGTGTCGTGGCCCACACGTACCGAATATGAGCTTTTGTCAGCACTTTAAATTGATGAAAGTAGCAGGTGCATACTGGCGTGGCGACTCTGACAATAAAATGTTGCAGCGTATTTATGGCACCGCATGGGGTGATAAAAAGCAACTTAAAGGCTACTTGCAGCGCTTAGAAGAAGCGGAAAAGCGCGATCACCGTAAAATTGGTAAAGCCCTAGATTTATGGCACTGGCAAGAAGAAGCGCCAGGTATGGTGTTTTGGCACAATGATGGTTGGAGCATTTACCGCGAGCTCGAAGAGTTTGTTCGCGAAAAACTGCGCGAATATGACTATGAAGAGGTGAAAGGGCCGCTAATGATGGACCGTGGACTGTGGGAAAAATCAGGCCACTGGGACAAATACGGCGATGCCATGTTCACCACGGAGTCAGAGAAACGTGAGTACGCTATTAAACCAATGAACTGTCCTGGTCACGTGCAGATTTTCAACCAAGGTTTGAAATCTTACCGTGATTTGCCTTTGCGTATGGCCGAATTTGGTTGTTGTCACCGTAACGAGCCATCGGGTGCGTTGCACGGCTTGATGCGCGTACGTGGCTTTACTCAAGATGATGCTCATGTTTTCTGTACAGAAGAGCAAATCTTGCAAGAGGTGACGGCGTGTATCGATATGGTTTACGACACTTATTCGACCTTTGGTTTTGAAAAGATTGTTGTAAAGCTTTCTACACGCCCAGAAAAGCGCATCGGTGAAGATGAGTTGTGGGATAAAGCCGAGAAAGCCTTGGCGCAAGCATTGAGCGATAAAGACATTGAATTCGAATACCTACCAGGTGAAGGTGCCTTCTATGGCCCGAAAATTGAATTTACTTTGTATGATTGCTTAGAGCGAGCGTGGCAGTGTGGTACAGTACAGCTAGACTTTATGTTACCAGGACGTCTTGGCGCAACTTATGTGGCTGAGAACAATGAGCGTCGCACTCCGGTGATGATTCACCGTGCTATTCTGGGTTCAATCGAACGCTTTATCGGTATTTTGACCGAAGAATACGCAGGGCTGTTCCCAACCTGGCTTGCTCCTAAGCAGGTGGTGATTATGAATATCACTGACAAACAGTCTGATTATGTGCACGAAGTTGTACAAAAATTGAATAAACTGGGTATTCGCGCCGCAGCCGACTTGAGAAATGAGAAAATTGGCTTTAAAATTCGCGAACATACTTTAAAACGTATTCCTTACTTGCTAGTTGTTGGTGACAAAGAAGTAGAGCAGCAAGAAGTGGCAGTAAGAACACGTACAGGTGAAGACCTAGGTAAATTTAAAGTCGATGACTTTATCACTAAAATCACAAATGAAATTAAAACAAGACAGTAATTTGTGATCGAAAGGGTGTATCAAACAGTATCGAATACACCCTTTTAGTTTTTAATATTCTTGGAGGAACGTACCATTAGAGGCGGAAAAAAGGGCCAACAACAGGTCCAAAAAAATCGTATTAACGAAGATATTACGGCAAAAGAAGTTCGACTAATTGACTTTGAAGGTGAACAAGCAGGCATCGTGTCCCTGAGTGAAGCTCAGTCAATGGCGGATGAGGCGGGTGTCGATCTAGTAGAGATCAGCCCAAATGCTGAACCCCCCGTTTGTAAGGTAATGGACTACGGTAAGTTCCTTTTTGAAAAAAGCAAAGCGCAAAAAGAACAGAAGAAGAAGCAAAAGCAAATTCAGGTTAAGGAAGTTAAGTTCCGCCCTGGTACAGACATTGGTGACTACCAAGTTAAGCTTCGCAATCTAACCAAGTTCTTAGAAGCTGGCGATAAGGCAAAAGTAACGATCCGTTTCCGTGGTCGTGAAATGGCCCACCAAGAAATTGGTATCGAGCTTTTGAATCGCATTAAAGATGATCTGCAAGAGTTGGCACAGGTCGAGTCATTCCCGAAAAAAGTGGAAGGCCGCCAAATGATCATGATGCTAGCGCCGGTGGCTAAAAAATAGTATACTCCGCGCGTTTAACGAATTAGTGCAGGTTTACAAGCCACGTGACTTATTTTCTAAGGCAGTGGCACCTGTATCTATCCGGTTGAAGTAGGGCGCTTTTTTAAGCGCTCTCACCGGTTTTGGGAGTAAGTTGGGCCAAAAAAGTGTTTGTGAACTCAAACCGCCTGCTTGCTAAATTTAAGCAATATCAATTGGAGTTATTGCAATGGCTTATAAGCTAAAAACACACCGTGGCGCCGCTAAGCGCTTCAAGAAAACTGCTTCTGGTGGTTTCAAGCGTAAACAAGCGCACCTTCGTCACATTCTGACCAAGAAAACCTCTAAGCGTAAGCTTCACCTACGTCCTAAGCTAATGGTTCACAAGAACGATCACGGCTTAGTTTCTCGTATGTTACCATTCGCTTAATAGGGGTATAGAATAATGGCAAGAGTAAAACGCGGTACTATCGCGCGCGCACGTCACAAGAAAGTTTTAAAGCAAGCTAAAGGTTACTACGGTGCACGTTCACGTGTTTACCGCGTAGCTTTCCAAGCGGTTACTAAAGCGGGTCAATACGCTTACCGTGACCGTCGTGCGAAGAAACGTACTTTCCGTCAACTATGGATTGCACGTATCAACGCAGCAGCTCGTCAAAATGGTTTGTCTTACAGCCGTTTCATCAACGGTCTTAAGAAGACTTCTGTAGAAATCGATCGTAAGATCCTTGCAGATATCGCTGTTTATGACCAAACTGCATTCGCAGCATTAGTAGCTAAAGCGAAAGAAGGTCTTTCAGCTTAATCTACCTGTGTTAGCAGAAGAAAGGAGCCTTTTGGCTCCTTTTTTAATGCCTGAAAATCACGTCTATAGCCATTAGCGCGACTTAGTAAGCACCCAGTCAAGCCAACTGCTTGGTAATATACGTTTAAGGAAACCGAATAGATAGGTGGGCGTGGTAACATAGTAACGAGCCTGCGGGCGCTGCGATTCCAATGCATGCACCAAGCGTTTATAAACCGCTTCAGGTCCAAGGGTAAAAGGCTGAGGGCCACTGGTGGATTCCAACCGCCGCTGCTGCGCTAAATAATTATCTCGGTGCGCACTTTTTTCGATATCAATGCCTGAGGTTAAAAATGCGTGCAGTGCATTATCACGAAAGCGCGAACTGATCGGCCCAGGCTCAATCAAAGAAATATATACGCCGGAACCTTGTAGCTCTAAGCGCAAGGTATCTGTTAATCCCTCCAATGCAAATTTACTGGCATTATAAGCGCCGCGATAGGGCAAGGTGACTAACCCCAACACCGATGAATTTTGAATGATACGGCCATGACCTTGTTGGCGCATCTTCTTACATACTAATTGGGTAAGGTGATGCCAGCCGAAAACATTGGTTTCAAATTGCCGGCGCAGCGCTGCCACGGGTAAATCTTCCACAGCGCCAGGTTGACCATAAGCGCCATTATTGAACAAGGCGTCTAGTTTACCGCCGCTAAAAGCCAGGGCATCGGCTAGCCCTTGTTCAATGGAGTCAGTATCGGTGTAATCAAGCTGCACGCAGGTGATGCCTTGCTCGTTGAGAGCACGTACGTCGTCTACATTGCGACAACTAGCGATCACTTGGTAACCGCGCTTTTGCAGTTGTTTAGCACAGTAATAGCCTATACCGCTAGAGCAGCCGGTGATAAGAATGGTTTTCATAATTTGCACTCAGTGCCAACGTCATAGCGAAAAACTATCATTTCGTCGCAATCCTGGCCACCTTTAAAGCCCCCTTGTTATACTCAAATACAGCAAAACAACAACAAAAAGAGCGTATTATGTTTACCAGCTTGTTATTAGCCACGGCCCTAGCCGCTGATGCCCACTTGCCCAAACTGATCCCTTGGCAAGGCCAAAGCGAAGCGTTGATGCAGCAACAAGGCGTGTTAACCACGGCGTTTGAACACTCTGGGGGAATGATCTCTCCCGACTATCAAGCGACGATGGCCTATTTAAAGCGTTTACAACAGGCTAACCCAACGCAGTTCAGCCTAGTTAAAATAGGCCAAAGTGACGCTGGCCGTGATATCAATATGCTGGTTGCCAGCGAGCAAGGAAATAATAGCGCGGCGCACATTGCTAATAGCGACAAACCCACGTTATTGATTCAAGCGGGTATTCACAGTGGTGAAATTGACGGTAAAGACGCAGGCTTTATGTTGTTGCGAGACATTGCCACCGGTAAACGATTGGATATCTTAAAAAGCGTTAACCTACTGTTTATACCGATTTTAAACGTCGACGGTCACGAGCGTGCCAGTGCCTATAATCGCATCAATCAGCGCGGCCCTGCTGTTATGGGTTTTCGAACCAATGGTCAAAACCTTAATTTAAACCGTGATTTCACTAAGCTTGATACCCCTGGTGTGCGCGCATTAGCTGAGGTTGTTAATCAGTATCAACCTAGTCTGTACCTCGATATTCATGTTACCGATGGCGCAGATTACCAATACGATATTACCTATGGTTATGCGCCAACATTCGCCAGCGCCACACCAAAAGTGACAGCCGCGATGGATCAATGGATAGCGCCTGTCATTGACCAGAAACTTGAAGAAATGGGGCATATTCCAGGGCCTTTAGTGTTCGTCATGGATAAAATGGATTTTGCTAAAGGTCTTGCTGGGTGGGTCGCTGGACCTCGCTATTCAAATGGTTGGGGCGAGTTACGCCATTTACCCACCATTTTGGTAGAAAACCATTCGCTTAAGCCCTATAAACAACGGGTATTGGGTACTTATGTGCTTATTGACGGCGCTATCACGGCCTTAACCCGACATGGTGATGATATAAACGCGGCCGTGGCACAGTCTAAAGCGCAGCAGCAAGAACGCCTCGTTGTTGAACGCAGCTATGCCAAAGAGCCTGATACCATTGCCTTTAAGGGGATTGCCTATGATTACTATGAAAGCACAGCAACGGGTGCTAAAGAAGTACGTTATTTAGGCAAACCTAAGCATTACGATGCGTTACCCATATTCTGGCAAAAGGAGATAAAAACTGAGGTTGATGTGCCCAAGGCTTTTTATATTCCACGCCAATATACTGATGTGATCGCGACCTTAAAAATGCAGGGGGTTGAAATTAAGCCTGTTACTGCAGACATCGAGTTGCCATTGGCACAAGCACGAATTGTTAATCATCAATTTGCTCAAGCACCATTTGAGGGGCGCTTTCGCGTTAGTGCAGAGTTTGATTACAGCACTGCGAAAACAACAGTAAATCAACAGTGGCTGAAGGTTAGCACGACACAACCCTTAGGGCTTTTGGCTACACATATGCTGCACCCAGAGGCGCCAGACTCATTGTTCCAGTGGGGCTTCTTCCACAGTATTTTTCAACGCACTGAGTATGTTGAGAACTATGCACTCGCTCCATATGCGCAGCAAATGCTTGAGTCAAACCCGGATATCGCCGAGCGTTACCACGCCAAACTTGAAGATGAAGACTTTGCAAACGACAGTGATGCTCGCAGAGCTTGGCTTTATGCGCAAACACCGTATTATGATCAGCATTATTTGCACTACCCAATATTAATGCAGTTTTAAACTTATGAAAATTACCACCATTCCTGTTACTCCCTTTATGCAAAATTGCCGCATATTGCAATGCGCACAAAGTGGTCAGGCCGCTATTATCGACCCCGGTGGCGATAGTGATAAAATCATCCGTGCGTTAACACAGCGCGGCATTGAGCCCAGTGTAGTTTGGCTAACTCATGGCCATTTAGATCATGTTGGTGCAGCGGATACATTGCGCAAACATTACCAAATCGACATTGTTGGCCCGCAACGAGATGAGCAATTTTGGTTTGATGCCTTGGCGCAGCAGGCTCAGATGTTTGGCTTTGCGCCGCAAGTGCCTTTTTTGCCCGACACCTGGCTCGAGCACGGGCAAACCATAAGTTTAGGTGAGCAGCAATTTGAAGTACGCCATTGCCCAGGACATACGCCAGGGCACGTAATTTTTGTTTGTCATAGTCATAAGCTTGCTATAGTTGGCGATGTGATTTTTAAAGGTTCAATAGGGCGGACGGACTTTCCTAAAGGCGATGGCCCAACATTAATCGCTTCTATCAAACGAGAGGTGCTTAGCCTAGATGATGACTATCGATTGCTTAGCGGTCATGGTGAAGAGACCTCGGTAGGACAAGAGCGCCATAAAAACCCGTTTATTAGCGGAAAATTCGGTTAAAAAGTACAGACGAAAACCCTTGCGTTATGTATAATTTTACCTAATTCACAATTAAAAAAGAAAAATCAATGTCATTAAACCAAGTTGACCGTCAGATCTTGGCATTGCTGCAACAGGATGCCAGTTTATCGACCGCCGAAATAGCCGATCAAGTCGGCCTTTCCCAATCACCATGTTGGCGCCGTATTGCACGTCTTGAGCAGGAGGGCTATATCAAAGGCAAGGTAGCCTTGCTAGATGAGAAGCAGCTTGGCTTCGATATGCTTGTATACGCCCATGTACGTTTGTCTAACCACGGCCGAGACCAGCTTGCAGATTTTGAAAAGCTGATTATGAGCTATGATGAAGTCACTGAATGCTACACTATGGCGGGTACCATGGACTTTATGTTGCGTATTATCTCCAAAGGTATTGAAGGCTATGAGCAGTTCGTTCGAGACCACTTATTAAGCCTTCCCTATGTGCAAGAAGTACATTCGAATGTGACTATGACCTGTGTTAAGCGCTCCACCGCACTGCCACTGTAAAAGTGGCAGTAAGCCTGCCTTCAGCTTTTTACTCAATTGTTAATTTCTCGGTATTTTGCTAGACTCTGCGGCCTTTTCGAAGAGCTCTGCCTAACGTACACGAGGAATGAATGTTTAACTTATTAAGCAAAGCCCCAAGCTCTGCTAAAAACGATATATTGTCTGGATTGACGGTGGCCCTAGCGCTGGTACCCGAAGCCGTTGCCTTTGCTTTTGTAGCCCAAGTAGACCCTCTGGTTGGTTTATACGCTGCCTTTATTGTTGGCCTAATAACTTCTTTATTAGGCGGTCGCCCGGGCATGATATCTGGCGCCACCGGTGCCCTTGCTGTTGTCATGACCTCCCTTGTCGTGACCCATGGGGTAGAGTACCTGTTTGCCACGGTGGTGTTGATGGGCATACTGCAAATTCTCGCTGGGGTATTTAAACTTGGTAAGTTTATTCGTATGGTGCCGCACCCTGTGATGTTGGGGTTTGTAAACGGCTTGGCCATTGTTATCTTTCTCGCTCAACTTGGCCAATTTAAAGTACTTGGCGACGATGGCCAAATGCAGTGGATGCAAGGCGAAATGATGGCTACCATGCTGGGTCTGGTTGCTTTGACCATGGCTATCATTCACTTTTTACCTAAACTAACCACTGCTATTCCTTCAAGTTTGGCAGCGATTGTCGTGGTGACGGGTTTAGTTTTAGGGTTAGATTTAGAAGCCCGCACGGTTATCGACTTTGTTAAAGATATGACCGGTGATGCCAGCGCCACAATCGCCGGTGGTTTACCTGAATTCCATATCCCTCAAGTGCCGCTCAACTGGGAAACATTCCAAATCATCCTGCCATACGCCGTGATTCTTGCAGCCATTGGTCTAATCGAGTCGTTACTAACGCTTACGCTAATTGACGAAATCACAGACACCCGTGGTCAAAGTAATAAAGAATGCATGGGCCAGGGCGCAGCTAACTTGACTTGTGGTTTCTTTGGCGCGATGGGTGGCTGTGCCATGATTGGCCAATCAATGATTAATATCAACTCAGGTGGCCGCAGTCGTTTATCGGGGGTGACAGCTGCTCTGATGCTTCTGGCCTTCATTTTGTTTGCCGCAAGCTATATTGAGATGGTGCCTCTGGCGGCACTGGTTGGCGTTATGTTTATGGTGGTTATAGGCACTTTTGAATGGTCAAGTTTCCGCATTATGCGCAAAGTACCTAAATCTGACGCCTTCGTTATCTTTTTGGTCAGTGCCGTAACTGTGGCCACAGACTTAGCCATTGCGGTCTGCGTGGGTATTATTGTCTCTGCGCTAGTGTTTGCTTGGCAGCATGCTAAACATATTTACACCGAAAGCTACATTGATGAAGAAGGGTCAAAAGTATATGAGTTACATGGACCTTTGTTCTTTGGCTCAGTGAAAAACTTTATTGAGTTATTTGATGTTAAGAATGATCCTAAAGATGTCATTGTAGAGTTCAAGCATAGCCGAGTTGCCGATCACAGTGCCATTGAAGCTATAGATAACCTTGCTGAAAAATACACCAAGCAAGGTAAAACCTTACACCTACGTCATGTTAGCCCTGACTGTAAGCAACTACTGCATAAAGCGCGCGATTTAGTCGAGATCAATGTTATTGAAGACCCCAAATACCGGGTTGCTTCCGATAAACTCGGATAACATTTAATAACAGGCCAGCGTCATGCTGGCCTTTTTTATTCAGGCACAATTAACGTTTTCGCCCTAAACTGGATAGCATTATTTGCTAATGGGTAAAAACATGAAAAAGCTTATTTCTCTAATACTTACATCAGGCATCGCATTTGGCGCTCATGCCGCCAGTATCCCTGATGAACCTCACGTTCAAGTTACTGGTGTAGGGGAAGTGTGGGCCACTCCCGACAAGGTCACGTTGAATGTCAGTGTCAATGAACACAGCAAGGATGTTGTAACGGCAAAGAAAGCGGCCGATGACAAACTTGCGGCCATGATTCTGGCGTTAAAAGAGCAGGGAGTTGCCAGCAAAGATATTCACGCTAGCCAACTGAATGTGCGCAGCAAAACGCGTTACAACCGCGATACTCAAACCAACGAATTTGACGGTTATGAAGTCAGTCGTAACCTCAGCATTATTTTGCGCAATATTGATAGCTATGCGCAAACTCTGCAAGGCCTTATTCAGCAAGGGGCTAATCAAGTAGGGCAGTCGCAATTTGGCTTAACCAATCATGATGAGCTTTTTAGCCAAGCGCAGCAAAAAGCATTCAAAGATGCAAACGCCAAAGCTAACACCTACGCAGAAGGTTTCAACGCCCGCATTGAAAAAGTCTATAGTATCAGTGCCCAACAAGATTACGCGCGTCCAATGCCCCAGGTCGAGGCCATGATGGTACGAGCTGATAGCGCCGGTAGCGCGAAAGTGGAAGATGCTTATAACATCGGTGAAATCAAAGTCACTGCGAAAGTGAACGCAGTGTTTTTGCTCGAGGACTAAGGGTATAGAAATTATCATGATGCAATCATGATATCGAAACGACCTCTCCAACTGCCGGCGGCTAAACGCATTTTGTTTACCGTCGGCACTTTTCTTTTTACTCCAAGCCCTGTAAGTTCTTACTCAAATTTTGATTTGTTAAGGGGTTAGGGTGATAGTCTCAATTTACGCTGCAATTTTAGCGCTGGTTTACGTGCAGTTGAGTATGTATGTTATTAAAGCACGGCGCAAAGCTCAAAAATCCATAGGTACAGGCGAAGATGAAGGCTTAATACGCGCTATTCGCGCACACGGAAACTTCATTGAGTATGTGCCATTTGCACTGATTTTACTTTTCCTCAATGAGTATCAAGGCTTAGCGAGTCATTATTGCCACCTATTTGGTGCCGCCTTAGTATTAGGGAGGTTGCTGCACGCAAGCAATATCGCCCAAAGCAATGAGCAGCTGAAGATTCGCGTGGTGAGCATGGTGCTGACATTCTCTGTTATCGTTTTATTGGCGATTAGCTTACTGCTCGATGCAACGTTAGGGCTCTATTTATAAAGCCCTGATTATTTTGTTATTTTAACCTAACGAAAATGGCTATTTCTTTTTCTCAAAATCACTATGGGTAGGGATCGGGTTGCATTTTTTTTGCAGCTCGGTTTTACCCACATTCTCTGGCTTGTCTGAGCTATAAAAGGTCATACGATAACTTTGCTCAACCTCACCAGAGCAGTTTGCTTGCTCTAGCATAGCTTGTTCAAATGATTGCTGTTGTTCAGGGGATGCGCAGCCAGCCAGTGCTGCAGTTAAGATGATGATTGCGTACTTCATTGACTTCTCCTTAATGCCCACACTGTTAAAATTTTGACTATACGTGCGGTAACTCAGGTAATTTTTATATTCAAAGCGTTCGTTTGCAACGCAAAAAGTGTAACTATTTAAAACAAGCGCCGACAAAGACTGAGGAACTGTAGCTAAACCTTTTCTGTAATGGCTGTTAGCGGATTGATTCAACGAGTAATTTATAGATTTTCTTGGTAATTATTTGTAATATCGCAGCTTTATTTGCTAACAAGGATGAGCACATGTATCGCGGTAAGCTAGTCAATTGGAATGACGATAAAGGGTTCGGTTTCATCAGCGCAGCAGAGCTTTCATCAAATACCTTCATTCACATTTCAACGCTTAAGCACATGAGTCGACCGCCAAAACAAGGCGACTATATTCACTTTGAAGTTGAAAGGCATGAAGGGAAAACGCGCGCTACAAATGCTCGTATAGAGGGAGTTGCCGCGAAGAAATTCAAAACCTCAAAAAGCACCAACAAGGCGGGTGCGAATAAGCTAGTGCCTGTATTAGTGGTTGGGGTTATGTCGGTTTTATTATTTAACTATTTAGATTTTACCGAGCAAGTCGGCAGTCCAAGAGCTATTCAACAAATCCCAGACACCGCATTCGACACCACGCCACGACAAACATTCAAGTGTGATGGGCGCCAGTACTGTAGCCAAATGAGATCGCGAGAAGAAGCTGTGTTTTTCATTCGAAATTGTCCGAATACAAAAATGGACGGTGATAACGATGGCAATCCTTGTGAGAGTGACTCAAGGTTTTAAAAGATAAATGCCTAGCTACAAGCTTTTAACGATGAACCGTAATGAACGCTTTGCTCTGTACGAGAGTGAGATTGATGGGTTCAAAGCGAAAGAGGCTTGTTTGTGTCATACATTAACTAGACGATTGATGTTGGTTAAATAGGTTTAAATGCTATTTAACATAATCTAATTTATAGGAGGTTACTATGATAACCAGATAACTATCATAGAAACCGATACTAAAAGTCCAATACTAGACGGTATCGGACATTTTAGAGTGGTTACGGCTTTTAGTATGTTGTGACAAGTGTTGTTCATTTACCAATTTATACAATTTCCTAGTTAGTTACTGCGCTTTAGTCTATGGTTGTATTGAGCAATATGCGCTTATCGCATAGTATTAGTAACCAAACCACGAATAAAAAGACGTATTATGGAGTTTGTTCGCCCTTTGGAGCCGATTCTGATCATTGATGATGATCAGTCCATGCGAAGTTCTTTGACCACCATCCTCACCGAGCTGGGTTACGACCAAGTCGCGGTTGCTACAGATGTCGCAGAGGCCAAACCGCTGTTATCACAACTGGAGCCAGAGGTGATATTTGTGGATATAGCGCTCCCAGACACTGATGGTTGCGACGTCGTCAGTTACCTAAAAGATTTACACCCCCACAGTCGAATTATCCTTTGCGCTGATCATAACTCCCAGGAAAACGTAGAACATAGCTGGGAATTCGGCGCGCAAGAATACATTAGCAAACCATTCAACGCGAATAAGGTTGATATGGTTATGAAGCGTTTAGAACTAAATTAATAAGCCCCTTTATGCAAGAACAATTAAAACAGCTGACCTTAGGCCTAGCTGATGTTATTTATGGCAAAGAACAGCAAATAAAGTTAGCTCTGTGTGCAATGTTAGCGCGCGGCCATTTATTATTAGAAGATCTTCCAGGTATGGGTAAAACAACCCTGTCGCATGGTTTGGCACAAGCCCTGGGGATGAGTTATCAACGTATTCAATTTACCAGTGATTTGTTACCAGCAGATATTCTGGGTGCAAGCATTTTTAACACTCAAGAGCAGCGCTTCTCGTTTCATAAAGGTCCGGTATTTAGCCAAGTAGTACTCGCCGACGAAATAAACCGCGCAGGCCCTAAAACACAGAGTGCGTTGCTTGAGGCCATGGAAGAAGGCTGTGTCAGTATCGACTCTGAACGATATACGCTCCCTACTCCATTTTTTGTGGTTGCAACGCAGAATCCACAGCATCAATCCGGCACCTTTCCATTGCCAGAGTCACAACTAGACCGGTTCTTTATGCGCTTAAGCTTAGGATTCCCCCCAGCCGATGCGGAAAAACAACTCATTCGTGGCCATATTCCTCAGCGTGATAAAGCTATTGATGCCATTATCAGTGCCGAGCAATTACAAGCCATGCAGGCCAATGTTGATAAGGTCACTATAGCCAATACCGTTGTTGATTATATCTTGTCACTCGTGACTCACACCCGTCATGATAAAGATATCAGTCATCCTTTATCTCCTCGTGCCAGCATCGCGCTCGCCCAAGGTGCACGGGCTTGGGCATTTATGGAAGGCCGTGACTTTGTTATGCCAGAAGATGTGCAAGCTGTGTTCGCTAGTATTTGTGAGCATCGTATTAATCCGCATGACGTTTACAGTCAAGGCTCTGTATGCAGTGATATTCTCGCTCGCGTCAAGGTTCCGCTTTAGTATGCTCGCAACAATGCAACAGGGATGGTCGTCCATACGAACGCGAATAGAATCCCTACTGCTGCGTGATAAACACAAAAAAAAGCACCTGACACTGGGTCACAGTACGTTATATGTGCTGCCATCTAAGCTGGGCTTGGGCTTTTTACTTATTGCCGTGTTGAACTTTATCTTGGCCGCCAATTATCAGAATAACCTAGTGCAAGTTGTCTCTTATTTGATGTTGGTGTTGGTATTGATGTCGTTAATTCAGGCCTATACCAACTTAAAGGGCCTCGAGGTCAAATTTAATAATATTAGTGATGTTTTTGCGAACCAAACACCTGTATTGAATATTACTGTATGCAATAACTCGCGTACCAGCTATGGCGTTAAACTAACGTGGCAAGGTCAATGTAAGGAAGTGGAACGCGTTAGCCAAGATGCCCAGGTCGTGCTTGTAAGTGGCCGTAAATGTTCCCGTGGTAAGTATCCAGCAACACGACTTCAGATTTCAACGGGGTTCCCATTTGGCCTCGCTAAAGTATGGAGCTATTTAGAGCCACATGCCCATTACTTTGTTTATCCATCTGCACACGCGCACAATACTGCACTGACCTATGAGGCCAGTGAAAACCAAGGTGAAGTGAACGCGCTTAAGCCACAGTCAGGAAATGAAGAGTTTTATGCCTTGAATGAATATAAACAAGGTGCTGACTACCGCCGCATTTCTTGGAAACACTTTGCTAAGCGTGAGCAGTTGTTAGTGAAAGAGTTTGTATCTTATCAGGATGCGCAATATATGCTCGACTACGCATCACTACAAGGCAGTGTAGAGCAACGCCTGAGTGCGATGGCCTATTCCATTGAGCAGGCGAAAAGCACCCAAACAAAGCTTGCGCTGCGTATTGGCAGTACTCAGTTTGATGCTGATAACAGCCCCTCCCATTATACTAATGCATTGCGTGCACTGGCTTTATTTAAAAATGGAGAGAAGTGATGCTGTCTTTTGTTAGCACGGTGCTCAGTGTCATCTACATCGGTATTTTCACGTTAATAGGCGCAGAACTCCCCTCCTTAATGCTGAGCCTGTTATTGTTACTGTGTCTTTGGAATTTGTTATTGGCAAACAAGTCATTGACTCGTCCAGGTGCACTGGCTACTAACTTATTGGCTGCGGCTTGTTTAGGTGTGCTGTTTGTGTCGGTCAGCTACGATGAAAGTGTCCTACTTTTCGTGTCAATGCTGTTACAGGCAGCAATATTAAAGCTCTTACAAGCGAAAACGTCCAAGCAGCTATCGACTGTCATTGTGCTTACCTTCTTTTCATTATCGACTGTGTTCCTTTATCAACAGTCTTTATATAGCTCAATATTAGTGGCCATATTTTACGTTTGTTTGTTGGCATCTTTAGCCGCCTTACATGGCGCTCGCACGCCCAAACGAGCCTACTTTCAAGCACTTGGCTCGTTCGCTATGGCAATCCCCATCGCTGCGTTATTGTTGTTATTTATTCCCAAAGTGCCTGCATTTTGGAAACTTCCTGGCGCTGGCGGTGCTAAAACAGGCCTTAATGAGCGTATAGACCCGTTCAATATTGCCAATCTGGCGAAGTCCGATGACTTGGTGTTTCGTGCTGAATTTCCAGGGCAACTTCCTGCGCCCCCCTATTATTGGCGAGCGCTTAATCATGAAGAATTCGACGGCAAAGCATGGATAAAAGCGCAGCGCCCTCCTCGCCCTCGTACAGATATAGACTGGCAGAGCTATAGCGCTCAGGCCACTCTGTACTTAGAAAGCTCCGCAAACCGCTGGCTATATGCATTGCAAGACAGTGTTAGCCCGAGTCAAAAAGTAGAGAATTTACGAGGCGGTTTACTTAAGCGTAAAGAGTCAGCAGCATCGAGCTTTCAATACCCATTGCTTTACCGACCGGTGCAAGCAAGTGTCCTGACTAATTACCAATCACGCCTTAACCGCCTACTGCCAACGGATGGGAATCCGCAGGCAAGAGCGTTAGCCCGGCTGTTGAGTCAAAGTACAAACACGGCAAACCAGTTTGCTAGCCGGCTGATGGGCTTTTATGAACAACAAGGCTTTAGCTATACGTTGACTCCAACGCCGATCACCGATGACAATTCCCTTGACGTATTTCTCACCCAAACTAAGCGTGGCTTTTGTGGCCATTATGCTAGTACAAGTGCATTTATAATGCGTGCTGCTGGGATCCCTGCACGTGTGGTATCAGGGTATTTGGGCGGAGAGCAAAGTGAACAGGGTAATTACCTGCGTGTATATCAGTATGATGCCCACGCCTGGGTTGAGTATTATGATGGCAATCAATGGCAGCGTTTTGATGCAACCAGTGTGGTCGCGCCAGAGCGATTAAATGGCTCGCTCTCTCAGGTTCAAGAATTGCAACAAGAGTTTATGGATAACCTTGATGTCGGCTTATTACAGTTGAGCCATATAGAGGCATTGAACTGGTTGCGATTAACATTGGAAGAGCTCGATTACAGCTGGACAAAGTGGGTGCTTGGTTTTGATCAACAAAAACAAAAAAGCGTGCTTAAAGATTTACTCGGTAACCAAATAGCACAGTACAGCATGGTGCTGGCCCTTTGCGTGGTTGCACTTGTTCTACTTGGGTTATTGTTATTGGGTAGTCGCAAACAACAGCAGTCAATGAGCTTCAGCGCTAAATGGCTGAATAGGCTGTTTTTATATGCAGATAAACAGGCACTGCTTAGCACGCAAAATAGCACACCCAAGCAAAAGCTGGCACAATTAGCAACACACTGCCCCGGCGCGGCAACGCCACTTGCACGCATAGAGCAGCTTTATACATTGGCCGCTTATAAGCAACGCCCGCTTACCAAAGCACAGAAAAAAGACCTTGTAAAACAGGTAAAAAAAGCAATAAAAATAATAGGCTAGAATATGAATTCGGTATTAATTGGCGTCATTTTGATGCTTGCACTCACCCTGTTACGAGTGAACGTAATCGTGGCGATGACTGTCGCAGCTGTGACCAGCGGATTAATCGCTGGACTACCTTTAAAAACTACGGTGGAAGCGTTCAATAATGGCCTCTCAGGCGGCGCTGAAATTGCCCTCAGTTATGCTATGCTCGGCGCCTTTGCAGTGGCTATCTCGAAATCTGGCCTCACCACTTTACTCGCTCGTCGACTATTGAAAATGATGGGGCAAGAGCATATTTCTTCGCGGTTTTTATCTTTTGCGGTGCTTTCAGTGATTCTCTTTTGCTCTTTGGCATCACAAAATCTCATTCCTGTACATATCGCTTTTATTCCTATACTCATTCCACCGCTGTTAGGTATCACGAATGGCTTAAAGTTAGACCGCCGCGCCCTCGCCTGCACACTCACCTTCGGCTTAGCTACGGCTTATATGGTGTTACCTTATGGCTTTGGGGGCATTTATTTATACAACATTTTGCATTTAAATTTGGTTGAGAATGGCTTATCAATCGACAAAACCAGCGTTCCTTTAGCCATGGTGATCCCGGCATTGGGCATGGTTTTCGGCTTATGTGTTGCGCTTTTTATCAGTTATCGCAAAAGCCGCAGCTATAACAATATATCGCTCGCTACAGAAGAGACTGAGAATGCAATAGCCCACCCATCAAAGGTCTTAGCCATAGGCTCTTTGGCAATCGTGCTGTCACTCGCAGCTCAATTTCTGAGTCAATCGATGATTCTCGGTGGTCTTGTTGGGGTGATTGTGTTTACTGTGTTTGGCATTGTTAAATGGCATGAAAATCAAGATGTGTTCTCCAAAGGTGTGGCGATGATGGCGATGATCGGCTTCATTATGATTTCAGCGCAAGGATTTGCTGAAGTTATGAAAGCCACCGGTCATGTTGATTCACTCGTTGCCAGTGCCGCAGATATGATTCAGGGCAACAAACCATTAGCGGCGGCGCTTATTCTGTTAGTAGGACTACTCATTACCATGGGGATTGGCAGCTCATTTTCTACAGTTCCAATTATTGCAGCACTTTTCGTTCCTTTGTGTTTGCAACTGGGGTTCTCCCCAATGGCCACGGCTGCATTAGTAGGCACGGCGGGCGCCCTGGGTGATGCAGGTTCACCGGCGTCAGATTCAACACTCGGGCCCACTTCAGGATTGAATGTCGACGGCCAACATGACCACATATGGGATACCGTGGTACCAACCTTCTTACATTTTAATATTCCACTGGTTTTGTTTGGGTGGCTAGCGGCCCTTGTGCTATAAAGGGGACAGATTTTAGCCAATTAGTACCCACACAAGGAGGTGAGATGTTCAAGCAACTAATATTACTCAGTGTTATTTGTGCCACGTTAACTGGCTGCGGCGGCAGCGATAACGCAACTTCAACACCGATAGAGCCACCCCCTGAACCTGAGCCAACACCTTCAGGTATTACCTTTACAGATGCGGGGCTGTCGGGCGAGCGCATAAATCACCTGGTTCATTTCAACGATGCGATTTATGCCGGGACTGATACCGGCTTATTTAAATCCAGCAATGACACGTTTACTCAGTGGCAGAAAGTAGCCACGACCTCAGCCCCTATCAGTGCCATGTGTGCAAACAGCACCGAGCTTTTCTATGCCACTCGCCCAGCCCAACGCTCGACACTGACGAAAGTGTCGATGAACGAAGAGCTAAGTCATATTGAGCATCGTTTTGCCCCAAGCGAAAGTGAACACATCTACGCACTCTATTGCACTGAATCAGCCTTATACGGGACGGGGAATTTGGTTCTTTCGGCCTCCTATGATGATGGAGTAAGTTGGCAAGCGCTGGCAGGAGAATATGGGTATGCGGCTACCGGAATGACAGCCTCTATGCACAAAAGCGGCAATATGCTGTGGTACGGTGGCCAAGGTGCAATCGAAAACCCAATATTGCGTCGTGTAGATTTAGAGAACCTTGCACAGCAGGAATACCACGACTTGTTTCCTGCCCCGAGCACAATCAAAGCGATTAAGACCACTTCCCAGGGGGAGATTATTATCAGTGGTGAGGGTGGCTTAATGAAAAGTGCCGACCAAGGCGAAACGTGGACACAAATCTATCGAGACGAACAAGTACCCTATCGTTTCTATTTTGATTTTATCTATACAGAAAATACTCACACGCTAATTAGTGCTGGATGGAACAAGAGTCAAAAACGTGCTCCCCAGCCTCTTTATGTCGACGTAAGTGATAATGGTGGCGAGCAATGGCAGCGCTTTCACTATGATAAAAGTGCTGACTATCATGGCGGCGTATTAAGCCTATTGCCACTGAGCAGCGATGAGCAGTCCGTTTCATTGCTATTGGGGTTAGACATGGGCGGCGTTGTGAAAGCCCAATATTACTACCCCTCACACTGATGCTACGGTATGTAAAAACCATATATTGTATGATGTGTTCACTTGCTGGTGAAATAAAGGCCGCGATGCTGCGGCCTAACAAATAAGAATTTATTTAAACCCGTTGAGCATGCGTTCGCACACGACAGGCGTTGGCCTGTGGTTGTCATCCACAGCAACAAAGGTAAAGCTGCCACGAATCGCTAAATGTTTGTCATCGCGGTGCATGGTTTCAAGAAATATCTCCACATCCACTTTTAAGCTGGTATTGCCCACATGGACTACGCGAGAAACCAATTCAGCAAATGTGCCCGCTGGTATTGCTTCTTTAAAATCAACACGGTCGGACGAAATAGTCACTAATGGTTTGCGACAAAAACGGGTTGCTGCAATAAATGCCGCTTCATCCATCCATGCCAATGCATCGCCACCAAATAAGGTATTATGATGGTTGGTACGCCCAGGAAACACGGTTTTAGTCACCGATGTTTCCGAATCTTCTATGCGCTGTGCAACAACGGCTTCTTTATCTAACTTACTGCTCATTCGTATTAACTTCACTCGCTAATGTATCAATCATAAGTAATTGTGGATCCAATCGTTCATTAAACCAATTGAAACGCCAATCTAAATGGGGGCCAGTTACCCGGCCAGTAGCCCCTATTTGCCCTATCACATCGCCGGTTTTCACGGTATCGCCCACATCAACCAACACCTTATGCATGTGAATATAAGTGGAGGTAATGCCATAACCATGGTCTAAAATAACGGTGCCACCGGAATAATAAAGCTCAGGATGCGCCATCACGACTTCACCACTGATTGGTGCGTAGATAGGTGTACCTGTCTTGTTAGCGATGTCGAGACCAAAGTGTGGCCGTTTAGGGGTGCCGTTAAAGTAACGCTGGCTGCCATACACACCGGAAATTCGACCCACTGCAGGACGATATACCGGCTCAAGGAACGCCGTGCGTTCACTGTTGTTAGCACGCGCTTGGCGAACCAGTTTTGCATCGTTACGGATGCGCTCTAAAACCTTTTCAGGCGGGGCGACATATTTACTTGCCACACCTTCTATTTTATCTATCTGATACTCGCGCTCCGCAATGCTGAAATCAAGTTGATGCCATTGCTCATCTTGGCTTTGCCACTTTAATTGCTGATCAGTTTGTGCATCACGGCCGAAGCCAAAAACAAAATAGCCATCTTTGCTAAGCTTAAGCTCGCGCTTAGCAAAAACGACCTTTTTAGCATCTTGTAGCTGCCCTATAACCATACCGCCTTGGGTCAACTGACCTTTAATCAATGGGGTCGGCAGCTCTTGGGCTTCGCCATTAATGGGCGCACACAATGATGCCCCTAGGAGCAAGGCGGTAATTGCCATACGTTTAAGCATAACCAATCGCCCCTTTGCCTACACCTTCATAGGCGCGAACCTCTACTTGCTTATCCGGGTAAGCTTGCTTAATTTGCTTGGCCATATAATCGGCGATACATTCGACTGTGGTATCGCAAGGCAGTACCTCAGTACGCTTTGCACTGATTGCCAATTCAAACTCACCTTGATTAGCATGGTAACGGCTACAGGTGTCTCCCGGTGCTGCGCTTATATCTTGTAAGTGTGCAGCCTCCACCACATCCTCTTCGCTGACCAAGTAAATATCAGCCCAACGCTGCGCCCACTGCTTTTGCACACTGGGCATGACCATACCATCTAGCCAAACACCTAACGTTGAGCGGTGGCCATGAACAATTCGCTGGCAGTTGCCGTCGTGTTTTTTTAGGCCATGAGAATAGTGATAATAAAAGCTCTGATGCTGCTCAGCACGCAACGTCAAAGTAATACCTTTGACGTTCTCTGGCAGCTGAGGAGTGATTTCTGCGACTAGATGCTCGGTCACTACTTGCTCATTAATACTCGGTGCGTCAATCAAGCAAACTGCTTGCTTTGGGCCGCTCATAGCGAAATGATATTCGTTGTTATCGCCAAAGTTACTCTCCAGCGTCACTTTGTCATCGCCCTGAAGGATATCGATATTGGCTTTAGTGGGTACCGCTAGGGTGTGGTCAACACTGCTATCAATAATGCCCTTGATTTGTTTTTTCACTAAACCAAAATCAAGCAACATGGATTCATCGTTTAAATCGCCGTCTAAAGTCAAATCAACAATCCAACTCTCACCAACCGGGCCGCGCTGGGGGCAAAAAAAGGAGAAATCAATCACGGTTAAGTCGTTGACGAAGAGCGTCATACACTGTCCTTGCATGCAGTTGAGAAGATGTCGCAATTATACAAGGGATGAAGTAAAAATGCTGCCTGAATTTGAATCCTTGGTGATAAATCCAACATTGCTACGTGGCAATAACTAAGTAGTCACACTATAGACACAAAAATGGCGTAAAAATAACATCCTAAAGCACTGTTCAGAGTTGTTTAGCGTACAAGTGTACGCTAAAGTAGCTGGCAAATTTTCGACAATAAAGTGTGTTATGGAACAAAAAAATAGCTACTCCAAAGAAGACTTGGTTTCATGTGGCCAAGGTGAAATGTTCGGCGAAGGTAACTGCCGCTTGCCTATCGATAACATGTTGATGATGGACCGTATCACCTCAATCACTGATGATGGTGGGCAATACGGTAAAGGCGAAATTGTCGCTGAACTCGATATTAACCCCGATCTATGGTTTTTTGATTGTCACTTTAAAGGCGATCCGGTGATGCCCGGCTGCCTTGGCCTCGATGCAATGTGGCAGATCGTTGGCTTTTTCCTTGGTTGGTCTGGCGGCCCTGGCTTAGGGCGCGCCCTAGGTGTAGGTGAAGTAAAATTCACCGGACAAATTTTGCCTACAGCTAAAAAAGTAACTTACCGTGTCCAGATGAAACGCGTGATTAAGCGTAAATTATTCATGGGTATGGCCGATGGCACAGTGGAAGTAGACGGTCGCGTTATTTATGAAGCTAAAGATCTAAAAGTGGGTTTATTCCAAGATACCAGCGCTTTTTAAATGTAGACGCTAGAGACGAAAAACGCCGCGTAATTGCGGCGTTCTTTTATTCGTTTGCTCTTTATACTTTATACATAGAGCGGTCTTCGACGGCTTCACGCCACCCTCCGAGCCATTGTGATCGTGGATCTATTTGTTGGTAGGGGCAATGTTCTTTTGAACGGCCTGCCATGCCTGCTTTATAACCTTGAGAATGTGCACGTTCTAGACGATCACGCTTTTGTCTCTTCATAGGTAAGTCCTCACCATTATAGTTTTGATACGTTGTAGTGAATCGGTCATCTACATTTAATGGATAGTTAATAAAACTGTCACTTGCAATCAACAAATTTAACCTTTGCCTATTGACAAACCCTAACTGGCTGAGCGCGGATTAAATTTAGTTTTGAAAAATTTCAGTGGTCGTACCTCGCGTTCGCCGACCTTTTTATTGGACTATTTTTACGTGGATTTTCGCGCGCGCTAAAATAACCAAACACGCGCTTAACGCTTGTAAATAAAGACAGTGGTTTCGCTAAAAAAGTTCCTGCCCTTAGTTCTAATCTGCCGTCTATTGACCTTAAATTCAACCCTTAATGTGACACAAATTTGCCATAATTTATGTTCATGTATAACGCTAACTCTAAGTTCAACACCAAGCTGGCTTTGTTATGTGCTTAGTCATGCACTGTGCACGTGATTACTAGCTCAATTATGTTTTTTAGGATTTTTTGCCAGGAAGTCTTCGCTCTGCATGGCGCACAGTTCGAACTCTCGCGTGTTTTTGTAAGGGAGTTTCATAAAGCCCGCAACACCTATGCCGTCAATGGCCATCGCGTATTGCATAATCTCATCAAGTAGTTGGCTAAACCGTACTTCTTGGCTGGCATCCAATAACCGATAATAATGGTGTATCTTCAAACGTTGGGGCAAAGATTCAAAAATGATGCATCCGGTGTGATGTATTTTATTAAGCTCAAATACGCATTGAATGATTTTCTTGGGAAGCTGAAGTTGCTCATCCGGGTCTTTACCATCTTCAAAATAAGAATGCGGCCTCAGCATCTCAGTACCGGGTATATTAATAACGTCATAATGCAATTGTGGCAGTTGCTCGAACTTAAAGGCACCGGTGGCATCACGCTCAAGTTGAATTGTTTGTCGGGCATCGAATAGACAACATTTAAACAACCCTTTTTGGGTGATCCCTTGCGCCAACTTCACGGTGTTATCTACCGCATCTTGGAATGAAGGCTCTAATGACTCGTCATACAAGATTAAGCTTGATTCAACAAACAGTGATGACTGCTTCCAGTGAAAGCTCAAACCGCCCACAACGGGGTACTTGGCCAAGCGGCTGATCGCTGCCAAAAACGCTTTTTCAGTATCACCGGTATCAAATAAAAATTCTCGGTAATAGCGTTCCAATTGCGCATCATTAACATCAACCAACCGCTGTTGACTGTCTGCCTGACGCAAAAACTGCTTACGCGAGCTGTACACTACTGTATCGGGCAAAGTCGCTACCTGCGCCTTCCAAACTGGGATCAATGCTTTATCTCGAACCAACGGATTATCAGGAACATAGGCGCGGGCCATGGTCGGCATATTACGCATAAAATAGTCGCCGCCGGCGTCGCGCGTTGCCTTGTCTTTACTGAGCATGGCATCAATCACGCGGGCAAATTCTTTAGGCAACCCCAGTGATGCAGCAGGTATCACTTGCGCACCAAAACGACACGACTGCGCTGACGCCAGCGCGTACAACGTTGACGCCACCCCCTGCTCGTCAAAACGCGGAGACGATTGCGCCCCAGACATTTGCTCATCACCAATAAAGTAGACATCCCCCATGCGCGCGTTGGTATTGGTTACATCCGCAGACATTAAGTCCATCACATTTGCGGCAATGGGCTGCCCACTGGCATCCAGCTGCGCATAAACAGAGCTCCCCCAATCAACCAGTGACAAGGTTTTGCTGCGCTCATCCCAGACCAAATTGGAAGGCTTAATATCCCCATGAACAACGGGCATAGGAGTGATCCCACCTCGGTAGTTTCGTAATACGTGTAATAACTGGTGGAGCTGCAGCGCTAAATCGAGAAGTTGCTTGGCAGTAAACTTGCCTTGGCGAATAGACAATTGTTCTAAGTCTTCACCCTCGGCTCGCGCCATCATCAATATGCCTTGCTTTTTTACCCGCTCAAAGGCATAAAATTGCGGGATCATCGGATGATCAAAACGTGAAAGCATATAGGCTTCGTCTTCGAGCCTATCGCGCACTGATTGCGCTAAGGTAATACGAGAGAATTTAAACACCCAGTGTTGTTGCCTATCATCAATACCTGCGAACACAAAACCAAATGCGCCGGAGCCAATTAACTCAACATTTTTATAGCCCAGCATGGTGAGCTGTTTAATGCATATATTCAGCCATTGCTTATGCTTTTTAGCATCGCGATGGGAGAGCAAATAAATAGATTGCTCTTCATTAATATAAAAATTGGTGATTGCCCGCTGCGCCAAGCTTGCCTCTGGGTGTTATCTGCTAACTAATTGCTAAGTTTACGCTTTTTGTTACATATTCGACAACATAAAGCACCACTTTGCGCGCCTAAAATGCTTGTCCTAAAAACGGCAATAACGTATTCTTTAACGCTTTGAACGACAACGAAAGGGAATTCCCATGAAAAAAGTACTAATCGGCGGTGCTGTTGCCGCTGCTGTGGCGGCAGGCCTTTATTATTCAAACCAAGGTGCTGGCGGCGGCGCGAGTATGGCTGAGCTAGATTATGTGCCTGCTGATACTGTTTTTTTTGCTTCACAGTTAAAACCGTTTCCATATAAGCAATACGCACAGTTGTTACCCTCTGACATGATGTCCAGCGGCACCGACGAAGAGCTTACCCAAGCTATCGAACGTGCAAAGGCTCAAGGAAACGTTAACGCCGTATTCTTCTTCGAACTACTAAACCAGTACGAGAGTAGCGTACGCGATGGCAGTTATACGCAAACGTGGGGCATTGGTAATGACCTACGCTACCTAGGGTACGCTATTGGTTTAATGCCAGTAATGCGCGCTGAGCTCGAACAACCGCAAAACTTTATCAATACGCTGAAAAAAGCAGCTGACAACGCAGGCGTGAGCTACGCTGATGAATCATTGAATTCGCAGTCTTACACCCGCTTTACCCTTGCACTTGATGACAGCAGCTCCGTGGCGATTATCGCTGCGATTAAAGATAACTGGCTAACAGTGACCCTAGATAGTGAATTCAACAATCAAGATGACCTTGCCTTAGCCCTTGCCACTGAAAAAGCGCAAACAAGTTTAAACAGCTCCAATCGTGTTAATGACTACATCAATAAGTATCAGTGGGACGGCAGCTCGATTAGCTACGTTAACTTTGAAGCATTAGCTTCAGCAGCAGTCGCTGACAAACCTTCACGTTTAAGCAGTATGCTTGATGCCATCCTTACGAAAATGGGTCAAGCACAAGCAATGCAAGCTTTGCGCACCCCAGGTTGTAAAGCCGACATTCCAGCTATTGCAGCGAAATGGCCCGCTATCGTCTCTGGCACATCAAATGTCAAAGTCAGTGACAGCAGCGCCGACTTTGATGCGGATATTGTGATTGAAAGCACGGACAAAGATATTTTGGGCGCGTTACAAACTGTTCGCGGCTTTATTCCAAGTCACGTGACCAATAAAGACGATGGCTTATTTAGCGTCGGTTACGGTATCGATGTGGGTAAACTTGCACCACTTGCTAATACCGTTTGGAGCGCATTTACGCAGGCTGAGTTTACCTGTGAGCCGCTAATGATGGCACAACAGCAAGCGAAACAATCAAACCCAATGGCTATGGCGATGGCCACCGGCATGGCTGCTGGAGTAAAAGGGATCAGCATTAGCGTACAAAATGTGGTGATGGATTTCAGTGGCTATACCCCACAAGTAAGTGATATTGATGCGTTAGTCACGCTTAGCGCCGATGATCCAACAACACTCATAAACACAGCAAAAGGGTTAGTGCCGCAGCTAGCACAAATTGAAATCCCGAGTGATGGCACGCCTATTTCGATGAATGAAATTATGCCAGTGCCTGCTAGCGGTAATGTGGATGCTCAACTGGCTATAAACGGTCAGCACATCACTGTATACAATGGTGAAAAATCAACGGCGCTCGCCGCTGACATGAGTTCACAAGCCGTGGATGCCAACGGTGTATTAGGTATGAGCCTGCAATTTGCACCGATGATGGACATTGTCCTTGAAGCAGCCGCCAGTACAGGTGAAGAATTGCCGCCTGAAATCCACTCGTTGGCTAAGCAAAACATGAAGCTATCATTGACAACAGATATCACCGACAACGGCGTTGAGATGAAATCTGAAACCAATATCAGCAAAAGTAAATAACCACTAAAAAGGGCGCTAACAGCGCCCTTTGTTATATTTAGCTTGCCAATACTACAGGCGAATACCGCCGTCTATCTCGACCACGCGACCGGTAAAGAAATCATTTTCGAAGATGTACTTCGCCGTATGCGCGATCTCTTCTGCTTCACCTAAACGGCCCACCGGCTTCATTTTAACAAGACGCTCTTTCGCTTCAGGCTTCATTGCGTCGGTCATTTTAGTGCGGATCACGCCAGGTGCAATGGCACCCACGCGAATACCATAACGACCAAGCTCTTTAGCCCAGCTTGTGGTCATGGCCACTACACCCGCTTTAGCTGCTGAGTAGTTAGTTTGCCCCATGTTTCCGGAACGAGCCACACTGGACATATTAATAATCACCCCGCCCTCGGCGTGCTCCACCATGTGCACGGCGGCTTCGCGCCCGCACAAGAACACCCCGGTCAGGTTAACATCAATGACCGATTGAAATTGGCTTAGTGACATTTTATCGACCACCTTGCCCTCTTTCGCCTTAATAAATAAACCATCACGCAAGATGCCGGCATTGTTTATCAAGCCGTGGATAGCACCAAAGTCTTTCGCTATAGCAGCGAATGTCTGCTCAACTTCTTGTTCAACGCTGACATTGCAGATATAGCCTTGGATTTTGGCATCGGCGAGCGTGCTGTGAGTTTTTAGCTGTGCTATCGCCTCGTCTAATAAAGCGCTGTCCATATCAATCAGCGCCAAATGTGCACCGGCTTTCGCCGCCATAGCGGCCATCGATAATCCCAAACCTTGGGCACCACCGGTGACAACGACTACTTTGTTGTTTAATTTCATAGTTACTTCTTCTCGAATAAATTGAATATAGCACTGAAGTCTTGCGCCCCTGCCCCTTGGTTTTGTAGCAGGGTGTACAAGTTTTTGCTAAGCGCCCCTAAAGGGGTAGCCGAGCCAGAATTCTGAGCGGCTTCCAGTGCTAAGCCCAAATCTTTGGCCATTAAATCGACCATAAAACCGGGCTGATAGTTATTGCTTGATGGCGCGTTTTCCAGTACCCCAGGGCAAGGATTGTACAATTCTAACGTCCAGTTCCGCCCCGAGCTATTGACCATGATGTCCGACAGCACTTTGGGGTCTAAGCCGTGATTAATGCCCATTTGCAGAGCTTCACTGGTCCCGGCCATTAAAATACTCAGCAGCATGTTATTGCAGATTTTTGCCACCTGACCGGCGCCAATATCGCCAGCATGGAAGATATTTTTCCCCATATCTTCCAGGACCGGTTGCACGGCATTAAAGTGAGTCTTAGCGCCACCAACAATAAAGGTCAAGGTACCAGCACTGGCGCCAGCGACCCCGCCCGAGACGGGCGCATCGACAAAGGCAATGCCCTTATCCGCTAAGGCTTGTCCGACTTCAGTGGCACTGGCCGCATCAATGGTTGAACAGTCAATCACTACGGTGTCACTGGCTAAATGATGGATTAAACCATCGTCTGCCAAGTATAACGACTTAACATGCTTTGCAGCTGGCAACATGGAGATCACAAACTGTGCGCCGTGAGTGACCTCATCGGCGGTTGTACCTGCATGCGCGCCTTCATCAGCAAGCTCGTTGACCACCTGCTTGTTTAAATCAAAGACACTCACCGAGTGGCCGGCCTTAATTAGGTTACGCGCCATAGGCGCACCCATATTACCTAAACCAATAAATCCTATTTTTGCCATGCTGCCTCCTAGACTAGGGTTTCAAGTGGGTGTTCACGCCACTGGCGATTAAAAAAGCGCTCAATTACCGACTCAGGTACCTCTTGCAAACTGGGGTATTGCCACTGCGGACTCATGTCTTTGTCTATCAGCAATGCGCGCACCCCTTCTTGAAACTCACCCACTTCACAGCACGTCACCGACATACCGAGCTCCATTTTGAAGCAGGCTTTGAGTGACAGCCCTTGAGCACGCTTAAGTTGTTCAAATACCAAGTGAGCACTTAGCGGACATCCATGCTTCAGCGTTTTTACGGCTTTAGCTAACCATTTATCATCACTTTCTATACCCATAAGGTAGTTTACCTTACCTGCTAAATCGCTGTATTCGCTCATACGATTTATGGTGTTCAAATGAGTGCGCAGGCCACCTTTTTCCATGGTTTTTGACTCACCATCAAACTTCTTCAAAAGTTGAGTGAGCTTATCATGATTAAGTGCAGCCACTTTACCCCAACTCTGCTCGCACAAGGTTGCTAGTAAGGCGGTAAACTTGTTGCTATCGATACTGTGATCGGCAAGGGCAGCGAAGCGTGCATCATCGGCATTCATCAGTGCCCCGGTCAGGCCTAAGAACAAGCCAATGTTGTCCGGTGCTTTTTGCAAAAAGTAGCTCGCGCCTACGTCAGGGTACAAGCCAATGGTGATCTCCGGCATCGCAAGCTTTGAGCGCTCAGTGACCACCCGATGACTGGCGCCAGCCATTAGGCCCATACCGCCGCCCATGATAATACCATCACCCCACACAACAATCGGTTTGTTGTAACAGTGGATGGCATAATCAAGACGGTATTCCTCACTGAAAAAGGTTTGCCCATAGTCTGCAGGCTCCCCTGTAGCCATAGCGCTGTGCAAGCTGACGACATCACCACCAGCACAAAACGCTTTATCACCCATCCCTTTAAGAACTACAAAGGCTAATTCATCGTCATCGGCCCAATGCTTCAATTGCTTATCAAGCAAGCGAATCATGTTCAAGTTCAGCGCGTTGAGAGCCTTAGGGACATTGAGCGTTGCCAATCCAATTTTAGAACCGTTGCTACACTGAGCCAGTTCAAAGACAACTTCGGCGTCTTGATTATTTAACGGGATAAGTTCGTCCATTAGCCATTCACCCACTTCGCTTTACGCTTTTCAAGGAACGCGTTAACGCCCTCGGTTTGGTCCTGGGTGTCGAATAGCTTCACGAATAACTCGCGTTCAAGTGGCAAAGCGCTGCGAATATCGCCATGACGGCCCTGTTGAATAAGGGTTTTACAATAGCTGACCGCGACTGGGCTTTGCTCACCTACCTGCTCAGCGAGGGCAAGAGCTTTATCTAAGCTTTCACCGCTGCCAACGACCTCTTCGATTAAGCCTATGCTATGCGCTTTGTCTGCTTTAATACGCTCACCACACAAAATCATGCGCTTAGCCCAACCTTCACCAACTAAGAGCGCCAAATTTTGAGTGCCACCAGCACACGGAAGCAGACCCACTTTTGCCTCAGGTAAGGCCATCTGCGCTTGCTCTTCGGCGATGCGAATATCACAGGCTAAGGCCACTTCCAAGCCTCCGCCCATAGCAAAACCATTGATGGCAGCAATAGACACACCACGAAAATCGCTTAAGGTTTCAAAGGCGGCGCCAAATACTTGTGACATTTGTGCAGCAACGCCTTTATCGCCACTGGCAAACACATTTAAATCGGCCCCAGCAGAGAAAAACTTCTCTCCTTCCCCGGTAAGCACCAAGGCAAAAATGTCCTTGTCGGCGTTTAGGGCTTCAACCTGCTCTTTAAGTGCTGTCAGTGTCTCTTTCGTCCAGGTATTAGCCGGTGGGTTGCTCATTGTTAAAATGGCAGTGTGGCCACGTTTTTCCAACTTTATTTGTGCTGACGACATAATGACTCCTTATAGAATTTCGCTGACGTGATCGGCCAAAATACGACGCGCAATGATCACTCGCATGATTTCGTTAGTGCCTTCTAAAATTTGATGTACGCGCACATCACGAAGGTGGCGCTCCAATGGGTATTCTTTGATATAGCCATAACCGCCATGAATTTGCAGTGCGTCATCGCAGACCTTTACGCCCACATCGGTGGCAAAACGTTTAGCCATGGCGCAGTAAGTGGTTTTTTCACTGTCATTGCTGTCGAGCTTAAACGCCGCTAAGCGGATCATTTGTCGGGCCGCTACCAGTTCGGTGTTCATATCTGCGAGTTTAAATTGCAGTGCCTGAAACGCCGCTAATGGCTTACCAAATTGTTCACGCTCTTTTAGGTACTCTTTGGCGGTGTTCAATGCCTGCTGCGCCGTACCTAATGAGCAGGTCGCAATATTAATGCGGCCACCATCAAGCCCTTGCATGGCAAACTTAAAGCCCTCGCCCTCTTGGCCTAACAAATGGTCTTGAGGAATGCGTACATTTTCAAACGTGACCAAACGGGTTGGTTGCGCGTTCCAGCCCATTTTTTCTTCGGCTTTACCATAGCTGATCCCTTCGGCATCGGCAGGCACAACAAAAGCGCTAATACCCTTGGGCCCTGCTTCGCCGGTGCGAGCCATCACTACTAACACCTGAGTACTGCCAGCGCCGGAAATAAACATTTTTGAGCCGCTGATAAGATAATCATCCCCGTCACGAACCGCTTTGGTCTTCAGCGACGCCGCATCGGAGCCACTGCCTGGCTCGGTTAGACAATACGAAGCCAGTTTTTCACCGGTGACAAGCTCAGGGCAATAACGCTCCTTGGCGCTATCAGTACCAAAGCTTGCGACCATCCACGTCGCCATATTGTGGATAGTAAGCATGGCGGTTGTGGCGGTACAGCCCTTCGCCAGCTGCTCGAAAATGATGCTTGAGTCAAGACGTGACAGCCCTAGACCACCGACTTCTTCCGGAGTATAGAGGCCACAAAAGCCCAGCTCACCGGCTTTTTGTAGGGTCTCTATTGGAAAAATATGTTCTTGGTCCCATTTAGCTGCAAACGGGGCCAACTCTTGGGCAGCAAAGCGCTCAGCCATATCGGCAAAGGCTTGTTGGTCTTCTGTAAGGTTAAAATCCATAATGCACTCTCTTTACTACTTACATAGCGGCCGGATTTAACCGGCCGAACCAGTTATTTTAGGTTGATGCTCATATTGGGACCGCTGACTGCGTCGTCTTCAAACCAACGTGCGGTGATGGTTTTGGTCTCGGTGTAAAAACGCACACCTTGTTTGCCATAGGTATGCTGGTCGCCATAAAACGAGCCCTTCCAGCCAGTAAAGGAGAAAAACGGCAACGGCACTGGAATTGGCACATTGATACCCACCTGACCCACTTCAATATGGTGCTGGAATTTACGTGCCGCTGCGCCGCTGGCGGTAAATAGCGACGTACCATTGCCATAAGGGTTGTCGTTGATTAAGGCGATGGCCTCTTCCAAGGTATCCACAAACACACAGCACAGTACCGGGCCAAAAATTTCCTCGCGGTAGATAGCCATGTCTGGAGTCACATTGGCAAATAAAGTTGGCCCCACCCAGTTGCCCTTCTCATAGCCTTCTACAGTGCAATCTGAACCATCAAGCAAACACTCGGCACCTTCTTCTTTACCTTTGGCAATCAAAAAGAGAATACGCTCTTTGGCCGCAGCGGTGGTTTGCGGGCCATACGCAGCATCTTGGTTATCCCAAGTACCTGGGTGTACTTTGCTCAACGCAGTTTTCAAATCATCAACCCATTGCTTTGACTGACCCACGAACACCGCCACGGAAATGCCCATACAGCGCTGCCCTGCGGCGCCAACAGAAGAGCCCACTAGGTTATTAATAACGTTCTCTTTATGCGCATCTGGCATAACCACGAGGTGGTTTTTAGCACCTACACAGCACTGCACCCGTTTGAGGTTAGCGGTGCCTTTATCGTAAATGTATTGACCTACTGCACAGGAGCCGACAAACGAGATAGCGCGCACATCATCGTGCTCTAGGATCTGATTAACCTGATCTTTTGCGCCATGCACCACCTGCAGTACCCCTTTAGGTGCACCGGCCTCTTCAAATAACTCCACTAGGCGCATCGGCGTGAGCGGATCTTGCTCAGAGGGCTTAAGGACAAAGGTATTGCCACAAACGATAGCCAGTGGGAACATCCACAGTGGGATCATCGCCGGGAAGTTAAACGGGGTGATCCCCGCACATACCCCTAAAGGTTGGATTAATGAATAGGTATCAATATTACGGGCGACGTTAGAAACCGTCTCCCCCATCATATTTGATGGGGCGTTCGCCGCTTGCTCAACAACCTCAATACCACGCCAAACGTCGCCTTTGGCATCTTCAAAAGTTTTACCTAACTCATGGCAGATAATTGTAGCTATTTCATCATGATGCTCTTTTAGTAACTGCGCATAACGCATCATAATGCGTGCTCGCTCAGTGACCGGCACATCTTTCCACGTTTTAAACGCTTCTTTAGCTGAGGCAATCGCCTCATTGACTTCGTCTTCGGTAGCCAGTGGCACTTGCGCCAAGACTGCTTGGTTTGCTGGGTTAAGAACATCCAGCCATTGTGATGATGTGGATTGGCGCATTTCGCCGCCGATATAAAGTGGTACCTGATGCATGATGCATACTCCCCAAAATAGCAGCGCCCAGTGTTGTAGTAATTATGGGCGCGAAAAAATTAAAGTGTTTCGATAGCTAAAGCAACGGCTTCACCGCCGCCGATACACAGTGACGCGACACCGCGCTGTTTGCCTTGATTACGCAACGCATGAATTAGCGTGGTCAAAATTCGTGCACCACTGGCTCCAATTGGATGGCCAAGTGCACACGCGCCGCCGTGAACATTGACTTTGTCAGCATCAAGTTTCATTTCATTAATAGCCAGCATCGTGACCATGGCAAAGGCTTCATTGATTTCCCATAAATCAACGTCGTCTACTTGCCAATCAAGCTTTTTCAATAGCTTCTCCATAGCGCCAACAGGGGCGATGGTAAATTCAGCCGGTAAACGTGAGTGGGTGCTGTGTCCGCTGATCCGGGCAATGGGGGTCATGCCTTGCTTTTGCGCTTCGCCATAGCTCATTACCACAAGTGCCGCAGCGCCATCGGAGATTGACGAAGAGTTTGCTGCGGTGATGGTGCCGTCTTTTTTAAACGCTGGGCGCAATGACGGAATTTTATCTGGACGGGCGTTCCCCGGTTGCTCATCCACCTCCACTGTCACGTCTCCTTTACGACTGCTGATAGTGTGCGCGGTGATTTCCGTTTTAAAGGCCCCGCTTTCAATTGCTTTGTTGGCTTTAGCAAGTGAGTTAAGTGCAAATTCGTCCATTTGCTCACGAGTCATGTCATATTGATCGGCAGTGCTTTGTGCAAAACACCCCATTGCGAGATTATCGTAAGCGTCCTCTAAGCCATCCATCATCATATGGTCTTTTACTTCGCCGTGGCCCATGCGCATGCCTGAGCGCGCCTTCGGTAACATATAAGGAGCATTTGACATGCTTTCCATGCCACCAGCGATAACACTATTAACACTGCCTGCTTTGATTAGGTCATGAGCCAGCATTACCGCTTTTAGACCTGAGCCACACACCTTATTAATGGTTGTTGCACCAGTGTGCTTTTCCATACCTGCTTTCAACATCGCTTGACGCGCAGGCGCTTGTCCCAAAGCAGCGGGCAAAACACACCCCATAATGACTTCGTCGATTTCGCCGGCATCTAGATTAACGCTCGCTAAGGCGCCTTTGATTGCGCTAGCACCCAACTCAGTGGCGCTGGCACCGCTTAGTGCACCCATGAAACCACCCATGGCGGTACGCTGGGCACTAACAATAACAATATCGTTATCCTGCAATGGTGTACTCATACTGTGTTCTCCATATCAATTTCACTTGAGCATACATAAAATTTACGTTTACGCCAACGTCAATTAGATAAGTGAAATGATGAAATTTCAATCGCTGTAAACTTTAGCAGCCACCGCCTAGTTACGCCTATAAAAACAATGCGAGTTTAAGCTAAGCCTTATAAACAGTTAGCTTCAGGGCTTATGGAAAATAAAATAGAAGAATAAAAGTGAGCACCAAATGCAGCTTTACCTTTACGTAAACTTCACTTATATTGGTGTTAAAAATTTGTAGTAGATAAGACTAAAAGACAATGACAGAGCAAAGCCCAACGGCCAGCGAGCAAACGTTCTCTATCAGTGAGCTTGCCAAGGAGTTTGATATAACCACCCGCAGTATTCGTTTTTACGAAGACCAAGGGCTTATTACTCCGAGACGAAATGGCCAAACCAGAATCTATTCTAAACGCGATAAAGTGCGCTTGAAGCTGATCCTTCGCGGTAAACGCTTAGGTTTCACCCTAGCAGAAACGGGTCGATTGTTCGAACTTTATGACGCAGACAAATCCAGTGCCAAGCAGCTTGTCACTATGCTCGATCTTATCGAAGAAAAGAAAGCACACCTCAATCAGCAAATGGACGACATTAAAGTCGTGCTAATGGAACTCGTTACGGCTGAGAAACGCTGCCGTGAAACCCTCTCACATTTACAACAGGATTAATCACCATGAGTACAATTTCGCTTTATAAAGAACTCAACTTCGGCCTCGGGGAAACAGCCGATATGATCCGCTCCCACGTAAACTCATTCGCCAGCGCCGAAATTGCGCCGCTCGCAGAACAAACCGACGAGAAAAACATGTTCCCCAATGAGCTGTGGCCTAAATTTGGTGAGATGGGGCTACTAGGCATGACGGTAGATGAGCAATATGGTGGTGCCGGCTTAGGCTATCTCGAACATGTTATTGCGATGGAAGAAGTAAGCCGTGCCAGCGCCTCAATTGGCTTAAGCTATGGCGCACACTCTAACCTTTGCGTTAACCAAATCTTCCGTAACGGTAACGAGCAGCAAAAAGAAAAATATCTGCCTAAACTGGTCAGTGGCGAGCACATCGGTGCATTGGCGATGAGTGAACCTGGTGCCGGTTCAGATGTGGTGTCTATGCGCTTAAAAGCGGAGAAAAAAGGCGACCACTACATTCTAAACGGCAACAAGATGTGGATCACTAATGGTCCTGACGCTCACACCTTTGTAATTTATGCCAAAACCGATGCCAGCGCCGGCCCGAAAGGGATCACCGCGTTTATCGTCGAGCGTGACACTCCTGGATTTAGCCAAGCGCAAAAGCTCGATAAATTGGGGATGCGTGGCTCAAACACCTGTGAACTAGTGTTTGAGGATTGCGCCGTGCCCGAAGAGAACATTCTCGGCAACCTTAATGAGGGCGTCAAAGTACTCATGAGTGGCCTCGATTATGAGCGCGTAGTACTCGCTGGCGGACCCCTGGGTATTATGCAAGCGTGTATGGATGTGGTCGTTCCTTATATTCATGAGCGTAAACAGTTCGACAGCCCGATTGGTAACTTCCAACTTATTCAGGGCAAAATTGCCGATATGTATACGCAAATGAATGCCGCACGCTCCTATGTTTACACCGTTGCCCAAGCGTGCGACAGAGGCGAAACCACCCGTAAAGATGCCGCTGGCGTTATCTTATACGCGGCTGAGCTAGCAACAAAAATGGCCTTAGACGCGATTCAGATTTTGGGCGGCAATGGCTACATAAACGAATACCCAACTGGGCGTCTGCTGCGTGATGCCAAGCTGTATGAAATTGGTGCTGGCACCTCAGAAATTCGCCGTATGCTGATTGGCCGCGAGCTATTCACTGAAAGCCGCTAAGGTGCGTTATGACGATTTTATCTTCTGCTATTAATCCTAAAGACCCGCAGTTTCTCACTAACGACGAGTCGATGCGCTCATTGGTTCAAGACCTTCATGAGCGCGCTGCTACTATTCGTGGCGGCGGCGGTCCAAAATACGTGGAGCGCCACCAAAGTCGAGGCAAGTTATTTGTTCGTGACCGTATTGAACATTTGCTCGATGAGGGCTCGCCGTTTTTGGAAATCGGCCAGTTCGCCGCCCACGGCGTGTATGAGCAAGACATTCCCTGCGCCGGTGTGGTTGCCGGAATAGGTCGAGTGCAAGGCGTGGAGTGCATGATTGTCGGTAACGATGCCACTGTTAAAGGCGGCACCTACTTCCCGCTGACGGTGAAAAAGCACCTGCGCGCTCAAGAAATTGCCGAGCGTTGCCACCTACCTTGCATTTATCTAGTCGACTCCGGCGGCGCTAACCTGCCAGAGCAAGACGAAGTGTTTCCCGATAAACTGCACTTTGGCCGTATCTTCTTCAATCAGGCGCGCATGTCGGCAAAAGGGATCCCGCAAATCGCCGTGGTCATGGGTCTGTGTACCGCCGGTGGTGCCTATGTTCCCGCCATGGCTGATGAAAGTATTATTGTCAAAGAGCAAGGCACTATTTTCCTTGCCGGCCCACCTTTGGTTAAAGCGGCTACCGGGGAAGAAGTGAGCGCCGAAGACTTAGGCGGTGCCGATGTGCATTGTAAAACCTCCGGTGTGGCTGACCATTATGCTGACAATGACGAGCACGCCCTGTCGATTGCGCGCCAATGTATTGCCCGCACCAATCATGTACGCCCAGTCGCGCCGGTATTAAAAGAGATTAAGGCACCACGCTACGATATCCACGAGCTCTACGGCATTGTCGGCACCGACTTGAAAAAGAGCTTTGATGTGCGCGAGGTGATTGCGCGCGTCGTCGACGACTCTTCTTTTGATGAATTTAAGCGCTACTTTGGCGAGACCCTAGTGACCGGCTTTGCCGAAATTTACGGCCACCCAGTGGGCATTGTTGCTAACAACGGCGTGTTGTTTAGCGAGTCTGCGCAAAAAGGCGCGCATTTTATTCAGCTGTGTGCCAAACGTAATATCCCACTGGTGTTTTTGCAGAATATCACCGGCTTTATGGTCGGGCAGAAATACGAGGCCGAGGGCATCGCCAAGCATGGCGCGAAAATGGTGACCGCCGTCAGTTGTGCCGAGGTGCCTAAGTTTACCATTCTTATTGGTGGCTCGTATGGCGCTGGTAACTACGGCATGTGTGGCCGCGCCTATGAGCCGACCATGATGTGGATGTGGCCCAACGCCCGTATTTCGGTGATGGGCGGTGAGCAGGCCGCAGGGGTATTAGCGCAAGTGAAGCAAGACGGTCTAGCGCGCAAAGGCGAGTCCATGAGCGATGAACAGCTAGATGAATTTAAAAAGCCCATCATTGAGCAGTATGAGCGCCAAGGGCACCCCTACTACGCCAGTGCAAGGCTTTGGGACGACGGCATCATAGACCCCGCCGACACCCGCTCGGTACTCGGTTTGGCACTTGAGGCCACCACCAACGCGCCAGCGAAAGAATCCGAGTTTGGCATATTTAGGATGTAAGGAGGCGCTATGTCTGTCACATTAACAATAACTAAAAGTCGCATCGCCATCTTAACCTTGGCCCGTGTTGAAAAACACAACGCCTTTGACGATGTGCTTATCAACGAAATGATCCGCTGTATCGAGCATGCCAGCACCTTAGATGTACGCGCTTTGGTACTCAAAAGTGAAGGCAAGCACTTCTCCGCTGGGGCCGATTTAAACTGGATGAAATCCATGAAGGATAATAGCTTCGAGGATAACGTAGCTGACTCCATGGAGCTCGCACGCTTGATGCAGGTGCTGTATGAGTGTCCCCTGCCCACGGTGTGTTTAGTGCAAGGGGCCGCTTTTGGCGGCGCGCTGGGGCTCATTGCCTGTTGCGACATTGCCCTCGCCGATAGCAGCGCCAAGTTCTGCCTGTCAGAAGTCAAACTGGGGCTTATTCCTGCCGTGATCAGTCCTTACGTGATCAACGCCATGGGCGAGCGCAATGCGCGACGTTATTTCCTCACCGCAGAGGTATTTAACGCCGAGCAAGCACAAACGCTCGGGCTGATCCACGAGCTCAGTGACGATCTGGACGCCAGCGCCGAGCAACTGCTCAGTAAATTAGCCGATAATGGCCCGCAAGCAGTCAAAGCAGCGAAGCGCCTAATTGCCGAGGTGGCTCATCAGCCCATCGATGATTCTTTACGCCAACTGACCGCCGAGCGTATCGCCGCGATCCGCGTCAGCGACGAGGGCCAAACTGGGCTTACGGCGTTTTTTGAAAAGCAAGCTCCAGCCTGGCAACAACAAGGATAAGCTATGTTAAAACGAATTTTAATCGCCAATCGCGGTGAAATCGCCTGCCGCATTATCCGCAGTGCTAAGGCCATGGGGCTGCACACCATCGCCGTCTATTCCGACGCCGATGCCAATGCACAACACGTTAAATTAGCCGATAGTGCCTTTCATATTGGTCCGGCGCCAAGCAAATCATCCTATTTAGATATTGAGACCTTGTTTCGCGTTGCCAAGCAGGCGGCGGCCGACTGCATTCACCCCGGTTACGGCTTCCTATCTGAAAACGAAGCCTTTGCCGAGCGCTGCGAGCGCGAAGGCCTGACGTTTATTGGCCCCAGTGCCAAAAGCATCGAAGCCATGGGCTCTAAAACCCGCGCCAAAGAAATTATGGCAGCGGCTAATGTGCCACTGGTTCCCGGTTATTATGGCGACCAACAAGACACCGAGTTTTTACGCCAAGAGGCGGATAAAATCGGTTACCCCGTACTTATTAAGGCGGCCTATGGCGGCGGCGGTAAAGGCATGCGCGTAGTGCGCGACAAGGCCGACTTCGTCGAGCACCTTGAGGGCGCAAAACGCGAGGCAGCCAGCAGTTTTGGCAATGATCTGGTGCTCATTGAGCGCTATGTGGACACCCCACGTCACGTTGAAGTGCAAGTGTTTGCCGATAAGTCGGGAAATTGCATCTACCTTGGCGATCGCGACTGCTCTTTGCAGCGCCGTCACCAAAAAGTGATTGAAGAAGCGCCCGCCCCCGGACTCAGTGATGCCTTACGCACCGCCATGGGTGAAGCCGCTGTGCGCTGCGCGCAGGCCATTGATTATGTCGGCGCCGGTACGGTGGAGTTTTTACTCTGTGGTGAAGAGTTCTTCTTTATGGAGATGAACACCCGACTGCAGGTTGAGCACCCGGTCACGGAGATGGTCACCGGGGTTGATTTAGTGAAATGGCAAATTGCCATTGCTTCAGGGCAGCCTTTGCCATTAACGCAAGAGCGGGTACGCATTAGCGGGCACAGCTTTGAAGCACGCATTTACGCCGAAGACCCGGCGCAGCAATTCATGCCCAGTAGCGGCACTCTCACCCATGTGCAATTTCCACCAGCCAGCGCACAGGTACGTATTGATACCGGGGTGACCAGTGGCGATGAGATAAGCCCATTTTACGACCCCATGGTAGCCAAACTTATTGTTACCAGCGATAACCGTGAGCAGGCCTTAGCGCTTTTGGCTGATGCCCTAAAACAAACTCATATTGCCGGGGTAAAAGCGAATATTGGCTTTTTATTGGCGCTGACTCAAGCCGAGCCGTTGCAACAAGGCACCATGGATACCCACTTTATCGACAGTCACAGCGACGCATTGACCGTTGAGCCCCAAGCCGATGCCCATACATTGGCGATGGCCGCTTGGGTGTATTTCTGCCAATTAAATACCCAGCAATCGAGCGCCTCACCGTGGCAACGTTTAGCGGGCTTTAAACTCAACTCAGTCAATGAAGTTGCCGTGCCGCTTATTGGTCACGATGTGGTTATGCATGTGGCCACCACCGGGATGTCGGTGGATATTGATGGTCAGCGCTATAACATTAATGGCGAACGCCATGGCAACCACTATGTAGTGGTGGTCGATGGCCAGCGCTTTAGCGCCGATGCCACCGTTGATAGCGAGCATTTGTGTGTCATGCGTGACGCCCAGCAATTCCAATTCGAGCTGGCATCGAAGCACTACATTGGCGCTGAGCAAAGTGCCAACGACGCCCTTGCCGCGCCAATGAATGGCACAGTGGTCAAACACCTGCAAACGCTTGGCGCTGAGGTCTCTCAAGGCGATGCCATCGTGGTCATGGAAGCCATGAAAATGGAATATACGCTTAATGCCCCTCATGATGGCGTGCTAAGCAGTTACTGCTATGGCGAGGGTGAGCTCGTTAGTCATGGCGCGTTACTTGCCGTGGTCGAGGAGCACAGCTAATGGCCATGCCTAATCAAGTGCGCATCGTCGAAGTTGGGGCCCGCGATGGCCTGCAAAACGAAACCAGTGTGCCCTTGGCTGCCAAGGTCGCGCTGATAAATGGTTTGTGCGACGCTGGGCTTAAACATATTGAGGGCGGCGCCTTTGTTTCACCGAAGTGGGTGCCACAAATGGCCGACTCCAGCGCGGTATTTGCCGCTATTGAGCGCCCCGATGAAGTATTATTCAGCGCCCTGACCCCCAACCTAAAAGGAGCTGAGCTTGCACTGCAAGCCGGGGTGGGCGAATTTGCTATTTTTACTGCGGCCAGTGAAGCCTTTACCAACAAAAACATTAATTGCAGCATTGATGAGAGCATAGAGCGCTTTCGCCCGGTGGTGGCATTGGCTCAGGCTAACGGCATCAAGGTGCGCGGCTATGTAAGCTGTGTGCTGGGGTGCCCATATCAAGGCGAAGTCAGCGCCCAAAAGGTGCTCGAGGTCAGCCAGCAGCTGCTCGATTTAGGCTGTTACGAAGTCAGCCTTGGCGACACCATTGGTGTGGGCACTGCCAACCAAGTAGAAAGCCTGCTGAGCGTGCTATTGCAAGATATTAGCGCTGACAAGCTGGCGGTACACTTTCATGATACTTACGGCCAAGCCATCAGTAACATCTACACGGCGCTCAAAATGGGGATTGCCACCATTGACAGTGCCGTGGCGGGACTCGGTGGTTGCCCCTACGCCAAAGGCGCGTCAGGAAATGTTGCCACCGAAGATGTGGTTTATCTATTACAAAAGCTTGGCATCAACCCAGGTATTGATTTACAAAGATTGGCACAGACAGGCGCAGCAATATGCCGCGCCCTTGATAAACAACCACAAAGCAAGGTCGCAAACGCCGTTCTTGCCCACTGTGACCAATAACAACAACGAAGGAGTGCGTAGACATGTCCGGTTTTGACAAAGTAGTCACCAGTTACGCCGATGCAATGGCGGGAATTAAAGACGGTGACACCGTGATCGCAGGCGGCTTTGGCCTGTGCGGGATCCCAGAAGGCCTCATTAGTGAAATTAAACGCCTAGGGGTGAAAGACCTCACCGTGGTTTCTAATAACTGTGGCGTGGATGACTTCGGCCTTGGTGTGCTACTCGAAGATAAACAAATTAAAAAAATCATGGCGTCTTACGTCGGTGAAAACGCCCTATTCGAAAGACAAATGCTGGATGGCGAATTAGAAGTTGAGCTCACCCCACAAGGCACCTTGGCTGAGAAGATGCGCGCCGGCGGTGCCGGTATTCCAGCCTTTTACACCGCCACTGGCTACGGCACACCAGTCGCCGAAGGCAAAGAAGTGAAAGAATTTAATGGTCGCCCCTATATTCTCGAAGAATCAGTCACCGGTGAGTTTGCCATTGTTAAGGCGTGGAAAGCCGACCGCTACGGCAACTTGGTTTTTCGCCATACGGCCATGAACTTCAACCCCATGGCCGCAACGGCGGGTAAAATTACCGTTGCTGAGGTGGAAGAGATTGTCGAGCCGGGCGAGTTGGAGCCCAGCCAAATCCATACCCCAGGGATTTACGTTAATCGCGTTATCAAAGGCGATTTTGAAAAACGTATTGAACGTGTTACCACACGCACTGCCTAAGGAGTACTGAGCATGTCATTAAACCGCGAACAAATCGCCCAACGTGTGGCGCAAGAGCTCGAAGACGGATATTACGTTAACCTAGGTATTGGTATTCCCACGCTGGTGGCCAACTATGTACCGCACGGCATTGAGGTAATGTTGCAATCAGAAAACGGGTTATTGGGTATGGGTCCCTACCCCAGCGAAGATGAGCTCGATGCTGATATGATCAATGCGGGTAAAGAAACCGTTACAGCAGCCACAGGTGCAGCCATATTTAATAGCGCCGATAGCTTTGCCATGATCCGTGGTGGTCATGTAGACTTGACGGTACTCGGTGCATTTGAAGTGGATCAGCAAGGCAACATCGCCTCGTGGATGATCCCCAAGAAATTAATCAAAGGCATGGGCGGCGCCATGGATCTCGTGGCGGGGGCGAAAAACATTATCGTCACCATGACCCATGCAAGTAAGCACGGTGATTCGAAGTTGCTAGAGCAATGTACACTGCCGCTAACCGGCGTGAATTGCGTTAAAAAGATAGTGACTGACCTCGCAGTGCTAGAAGTCAAAGACGGCGCGTTCCATTTGCTAGAGCGTGCACCCGGTGTTAGTGTTGATGAAATAATCAGCAAAACCGCAGGGAAACTCATCGTTGAAGGCGATGTTCCCGAGATGCGCTTTGACTAACGGGACACCCCGTTAATGTACCATCCTCATTCCCAGTGCTAGTTGGCACTGTGTTACCCAAAACCCCTCATTTGAGGGGTTTTTTTTATACTTTAAATAACTAAACATATTTTCTTACATTTGTAACTCTCCAGTGCTCGCATCGATGATGCCGCTGGTTACAAAATCATGCTAAGTTACTACTGGACTCATAAATAGAATAACAAGGACTACCATGAATAAGATGTCTTTAAGCGCGATTAGTGTCGCCGTGATGTTATCCCTCAGCGGCTGCGCAAGCACTGCGTCGCAAACGAATACCTCCGCAACCCAACAGGCGGAACAAACTGCAGCGCCAGCGCTGCCATTCGTTAATATCGATTATCAAACGTTCACCCTGGACAATGGTCTAACCGTGGTCGTACACACCGACCGTAAAGCGCCAATTGTGGCGGTGAACGTTTGGTATGACGTAGGCGCTAAAAACGAACAGGTGGGTAAAACCGGTTTTGCGCACTTGTTTGAGCATTTAATGTTTAATGGCACCGAAAACTACGACGACGAGTATTTCGGACCATTCGAGCGCGCGGGTGCCACCGAGCAAAATGGTACCACTAACTCAGATAGAACCAATTATTTCCAAAACGTGCCGACCCCTGCCCTCGATATGGCATTGTGGATGGAGTCTGACCGTATGGGCCACTTGCTAGGCGCCATCACTCAAGACAAGCTCGATGAACAACGCGGCGTAGTACAAAATGAAAAACGCCAAGGTGAAGCTCAGCCTTATGGCACCATGTGGAACAATGTGTGGAAATACACTTTCCCACAAGGCCACCCTTATTCATGGTCAGTCATCGGCTCAATGGAAGACTTAAATGCGGCATCGTTAGACGATGTGCATCAGTGGTTTAAAGACTATTACGGCCCCAATAACGCAGTGTTAGTGCTAGCCGGTGATATTGATGTTGAGACTGCGAAGAAAAAGGCCAACAAATACTTTGGCGATATTAAACCGGGTAAACCGGTAGCCAAACTGGAAAAATGGATAGCCAAGCGTGATGAGCAATCGCGCATGGTGATCAAAGACCGGGTACCTGCTTCGCGTATAGTGAAGGTGTGGAACACCGCTGAAAAAGGCACCACCGATGGCGAGTATTTAAACCTGCTAAGTGACGTGTTAGCCGGTGGTAAGAATTCGCGTTTGTATCAACGCTTGGTGTACGATGAGCAATTAGCATCTAACGTATTTAGCTTTAACTACCTGCGCACCTTAGCGGGTCAGCTGATCATTGGTGTTGATGCCCTTGATAAGTCAAATATTGAAAAAATCGAAGCCATCATCGATGAAGAAATTGCTAACATCATTGCTAAGGGCCCAACCACTGATGAACTTAACCGTATTAAGTTCTCTAACGCCGCTGAGTGGGTAAAACAAGTAGAAGGCGTGGGCGGCTTTGGCGGTAAATCTGATGTACTTGCCTCCGGTGCCGTGTATCACAACGACCCAGGCTACTATAAACGCGCGTTTGAAATTACCAGCAACGCCACAACCAGCGATGTACAAGGCGCCGCCGAGCGCTGGCTAAGCAGTGGCGACTTTGTGTTGACCGTGCACCCATTTGCCGAGCTTAGCGCCAACGAACAAGGCGTTGATCGTTCCACTGGAGTACCGGGTGCAGGTGACGTCCCGAGTCTTGACTTGCCCGAGGTGAATACGTTTACCCTAAGTAATGGCCTTGAAGTGGTGTTATCTCAGCGCAGCGACACACCGGTGATTAATATGCGCTTAGATATATCTGCCGGTACCGCCAGTGACGATAATAACAAGCCAGGCGTGGCCAATTTCACCGCCAATATGCTTGATGAGGGCGCCGGTGAGTTATCGGCCTTGGCCCTTGCTGAAGAGCTCGAAAAACTTGGCGCATCTATCGACACCAGTGCAAGCCTTGATAAGACCTCGCTGTCGATGTCGGCCATGGCTATTAACTGGCAACAAAGCTTAGCGCTGTTTTCTGAAGTACTGCAAAACCCCAGCTTTAATGACAGCGACATTGAGCGCGTGCGCACACTCATTTTGCAGCAAATCAAGCAAGAAAAGGCACGGCCTATGAGCAATGCCCTACGCGTATTACCGCCCCTGCTCTACGGCGCCAGCCACCCTTACGGTAAACCGCTGACCGGTACCGGTAACGAAGAATCAGTAGCGGCAATTAGCCGTGATGATTTGCTCGCCTACACCGAGAAATGGATGCGCCCTGATCTTGCGCGCTTAGTGGTTGTCGGCGATATTGACCAAGCGCAATTGAAGCAAAGCCTTGAACAAGCCTTAGCAAGCTGGCAGGCACCACAACAAGCGGCGCCTAGTTTAGATATTCCGACGGTGGACAACGCCGAGCAAGCGCGGGTCTTTGTACTTGATAAACCAGACTCGCCGCAGTCATTGATTATTTCTGGGTTGCTGGGACCAGATGCCAACGACACTGACGCCCAGCAAGAAGTGACCTTGGATATGATGAACACCATCATCGGCGGCAGTTTCACCTCACGTATGAATATGAATTTACGTGAAGACAAGGGGTGGTCTTACGGTGCTCGGACTATTTTAATGGATACCGACGCACAAAGTACGTTCTTTGTGTTTGCCCCAGTGCAAACCGATAAGACCAAAGAGTCAATGCAGGAAATTCTGAAAGAGCTTAACGGCTATATTGGCGAGCAACCAGCTACCCAGGAAGAGCTGGACAAAGTGGTTGCCAATAAAATCGCGAAACTGCCAGGTCGCTATGAGAAGAAACGTTCTCTGCTTAATGCCTTGGCTGATGCCTACGACAATGGCCGCGACGTAAGCTATTTAGAAAAGTACCCGCAGCTAGTGGAACAGCCAGATACGCAGGCTATCGCTAAGCAGGCACAGTCACTTATTAAGCCCAAACAGCTTACATGGGTGATTGTTGGCGATGTTGCTAAAATCAAAGAGCAAATCGAAAGCTTGAACCTAGGTGAAGTCACTTACTTAGATTAAACCTAAGGTAATATACTAAGCCCCAACTTGTTTGGGGCTTTTTAGTGTGCAAAGGCACTCGCAAAATCCCGTCCCAGCCTTTATCATTGGCGCTATTGTCAATCTCAGTAGTTAAATAGTATGTCTCTTCCTCCTTGCCCAAAATGTGATTCACAATACGTGTATCAAGACCAAAACCAATTGATTTGCCCTGAATGCGCCTATGAATGGGACCCCAATCAAATCGAAGAAGAAGCGATCACGGCCAAAGACGCCAACGGCACGGAATTAAATGAAGGCGACAAGGTGACCCTTGCCAAGGACTTGAAAGTAAAAGGCAGCTCAATGGTAATGAAAATCGGCACCAAAGCCGTGATCCGCCGCATTCAAGACAGTAAAGACCATGAGCTCGACTGTAAGGTCGATGGCGCAGGTGAAATGATGGTCACCGCTAAGTTTGTGAAAAAAGCCTAACCGCGCTTTATACCCGCCTTGCTGCCTGCTGTGCTAAGCCACTAGCAGGTGGTAAGCTCACTGCCCCGCTTCGCCTTTAATACTGTGGTCAAAAATTCACAGTAGCCGTATTTTAAATCAGGTTTCTATGGACAGAGAATATAAAAAGCGCATTGAGAGAGTAATCCAATACATTGAAACTCATTTAACGGAAAAAATTTCCCTTGCTGATGTGGCAAAGGTTAGCCATTTCTCGCCTTATCACTTTCATCGTATTTTTACCGGGGTTATCGGTGAAACCGTCAACGATTACATCGCTCGGCGAAGACTTGAGCGAGCTGCGAATTTATTAATCTTTAAAGACCAGTTAACAGTCACCCAAATAGCCTTAGCCTGTGGTTTTTCATCAAGTGCCAACTTCGCAAAAGCCGTTAAGCTTCACTTTGGCTTCACGCCATCACAAATACGAAACCCAGAGAAAGTTAAAAATAGCAAGATTGGAAAAATCTTTAGCAAATATGGAAAAGATTTCCATCCTCGCGATTTATATCCTGCACACATCACAAATGAAGTGATGATTAAAACTAAATCAAAGGATATAAATATGAATGTTGAGATCAAAGACCTTGATACCCAGCGCGTATGTACTTTAGTCTCACAACGAGGCTATGAGCCTGAGTCTATATATAACGCATGGGATAAAATAATTGAATGGGCAACGAATAATGGCATAAAAGCGGACGAACAACAGCGCTTTGCCTTCGCGTTTGATAACCCAACAGTCACTCCCGAGGATAAGTGCCGCTACAGCGCCTCGATAGTGGTTGGCGAAAACGTGAGTATAAAGCCGCCATTTTCGCCATCTGAAATTCCAAAAGGTAAGTATGCCGTCGTCTATTTTAAGGGCAGCCCAGAGGAAACGATTCAGGCCCAGCTAGGTATTTATTCTGACTGGCTGCCTAATAGCGGATTTGAACCCGACAACTTTCCAATGTTGGAGCGTTATCTGAATGATGCAAGAGTTGATGGCTACGTAGAAATGGAAATCTACGTTAAATTGAAAGACCTGTAGGAAAACAAAGTAGCTGCTGGCAGGAAGTTGCCAAGCTCAAAAAGCTAAGCAATGTCTCTGCTGGCAGCTTCGCGGATAAAAATGATGAAATATTATTTGAAGTCTAGCTTTCTCTGTTTGCTGTTAATTCTTAGCCTTTCAATGTGGGGTTATTACATATTACTGGGTAACTTAGGTGACCCTCGTGTTGCTGACTCAAGCCTAGATGGTGAGGAGATGTACGTATGGGAAGTGCTACTTCTTGCCTTATCACTGCTTTCTTTATTTTATCTTTGGGCCTGTTCTTTGATTCATTGTTTTAAAAATAAACGTCTATTCGTGGCAATTCTCATTATGCTAATCTGGCCCTTAACCTATATATACAGCCTCTATATTTTGAGCAGCCACGTCGCCAGAAACAAGGCTCGCTAATTTATACTTACATACGCGTGCCGTCGCGCCAGAGGCTGCTGTACTCAGGAGTACTTTACCAATTTGCCGCATTGAACTGCGGTAAGATTTAAATAAGGATGTTATGTGGACATACTAGCACTGCTAGCCGGGGGGTTAGCGAAAGTTTGGTACTTCGTACCGCTAATTATTATTCTCTGTATATTCAAAAGCCCTTGGTTCAAAGGCCGCGCCGGCGAGTTTGTTATAAATAGACTGTTATCACAGTTACCCTCGTCGGATTACACATTAGTGAAAGACGTAACTCTGCCAACTGAGAGCGGAACGACGCAAATAGACCACCTTGTTATTTCTGTATATGGGTTGTTCGTTGTGGAAACCAAAAATATGAAAGGCTGGATATTTGGCTCTAAAACACAAAAGCAATGGACGCAAAAAATTTACCGTCATTCAACGCGTTTTCAGAACCCACTTCATCAAAATTATAAACATACTAAAACTCTCGAGTCGCTATTGGCGATTGCACCAAATACGTTACATTCAGTAGTCGTTTTTATCGGTAATAGTAAGTTTAAAACCGTGATGCCAGACAACGTTACTTATGCACGAGGATGCGTGGCTTATATTAAGCAATTTACTCAGCCAGTGTTTTCAATCGCCGAGTGCCATGACATTATTGCATCCATTAACGAGTTAAAGCTTAAAAAAGGCGTGGTTACTAATTTTAACCATCGTCGTCATGTAAAAGACTTGCTAGCGAACAAAGCCAACGCAAAAACGTGTTCGCGCTGCGGCTCCGCGATGGTTATTCGTAAAACCAAACGCGGCGCCAATAAAGGTGCCCAGTTTTGGGGATGTTCAACGTTTCCGAAGGGCCGCTCAGTAGAAGCACTCAGCGAAAGCGACGCATAACACACTTTGCCTAAAAACGCCCAAGCCACTTGTTGCAACTTTAGAGAAATCAAATACTGTAAATGGACACGAAGTTACCCAGTTTTCCAATGTCGGTGAGAATGTTGCCCACTCCACTCACACTGCCTGAGGTAGTTCTTAATTTACCTAATAAATTGCGACAGCTCTTTGCGCCTTACTCAGAGGTTTGTATTTGTTTAGGCTTGTGTTTAACGAAGTGGCGTGCCCTGACAATTCTCGCTAATAAGTATTCTACCCACTGTTGGAGAAAGATTGATGTTTGACAATGAACCAAATTACAGTTCATATTCCTTAGATGAACTATTTGACGCCTACTCTTCTATCGATAAGGACAGCTTCCCGGAAAGGTTTAATTTAATTAAAAAAATTATCGCTGAAAAACAAGGTGGTGATTACCAATGCCCCAAGTGTAAGTGCAAAGGTTATGAAGCTGGTCAACTCTATGCTGCGGCTGATCGCTTAGAAAGTATTCTAGATTATGAAACCGGTAAATATGTAACCATTAGCTGCCTGGATTGTGGTTTCACTGAGTTATATAAACGCAATAGTTCGGTAAGTGCTCCGCTTGTGGACTTTTTCACCACCTAACCTTAAAGGCTAGGTGAGTAAACAGCCATATGAATAACATATATGTACGTCACCCCTATCTCACATAGCTGAAATGCTTTTTGTAATGTCCTTATCCAATTTAGTAACCGATTAAATACAAGCCGTATAGTTCGTGGTGTGCAGTTTCTGGATTGTTATAGGTAAGGGAAACGGAGCGAACATGGTTCATATGCATGTACAACCAAGATTAGATAGAGAGCAATAATGTTTGAGATTTATTATCAATCTAAAATTCCAACCATAGGCTGGGACTTCTATATCACGATCGCGATTACCTTATCTTTAGTCTTCTCTTTTTCCTTTCTCAAGAGATTATATGAGGATAAGCTTAAACTTTCTAATATAATGGATTTTAGATTGCTATTTTCGTTGGTTTTTTTGTATTTTCTCACTGAAATTTATAGCTATTATGAATTGTTTGAAACGATAGAAAGAATTGAGTCTGGAGAGTTGGTTTCTGTTGAAGGTATAATAACAGATCTGAAAACTGAAAAATTTAACAGTCGAAAGGAGAGCTTTAAAGTTGGAAAGGTTAGTTTTGATTATAATGATGTTGTCACTAGTGGCCTGTTTTTCGCCAACAGAGCGCATGATTCAAAAGTAATAAAAGAGGGTAATAGAGTTAAAATATCTTATTTGCCCGAAGAGGATGATAACTTAATTTTTGAGATTAAAGTTTTTAAGCCTAACGTTAAATAATAAGAGTCATACTCACGGTTAAGCGATGATAAGAGAATGACAGCCTGTTAGTGGACTTTGTTAATCGCCTAGACCATGATTTGAAGCGAAGAGAAAAGAGACCAATTCCAAACGTTAATGCATCTACCAAGGGAAAGCCATTTGCACTCAAAAGGCTCCCCAATGATTGGTCGTTAGTTTAGGAATAACATAAACTTATTGCTGGTAGAGCGAAAATCAGGGGAAAGGTCATCCCTATCTCACATAGCAACAATGCTTTTTGTAATGTCCTTATCCAAATTTAGTAACCGATTAAATACAAGCCGTATAGTTCGTGGTGTGCAGGTTCTGGATTGATATAGGCAAGGGAAACGGAGCGAACATGGTTCAAATGCATGTACAACCAAGATTAGATAGAGAGCAATAATGTTTGAGATTTATTATCAATCTAAAATTCCAACTATAGGCTGGGACTTCTATATCACGATCGCGATTACCTTATCTTTAATCTTCTCTTTTTTCTTTCTTAGAAAGTTATACGAGGATAAGCTAAAGCTTTCTAATCTAATGGATTTTAGATTGCTATTTTCGTTGGTTTTGTTTTATTTGGCTATTAATATTTATGCTTATTGTGAAAGAATGGAAAGAATTGATAGAATTGAATCTGGGGAGTTGGTTTCTGTTGAAGGTATAATAAAAGAGTTAGGTATTAGTAGCTCTAGCAGTCGAAGTGAGAGCTTTAAAGTTGGAAAGGTTAGTTTTGATTATAATGATTTTGGCACTAGTGGCCTGTTTTTCGCCAACAGAGCGCATGATTCAAAAGTCATAAAAGAGGGTAATAGAGTTAAAATATCTTATTTGCCCGAAGAGGATGATAACTTAATTTTTGAGATTAAAGTTTTTAAGCCTAACGTTAAATAATAAGAGTCATACTCACGGTTAAGCGATGATAAGAGAATGACAGTCTGTTAGTGGACTTTGTTAATCGCCTAGACCATGATTTGAAGCGAAGAGAAAAGAGACCAATTCCAAACGTTAATGCACCTACCAAGGGAAAAGCCATTTGCACCCAAAAGGCTCCCCAATGATTGGTCGTTAATTGAGGAATAACATAGGCTTAATGCTTGTAGCGCGAAAATCATGGGAAAGATTTGGATGCCTTCCCTTGATTTTTCTCCTCGCTATTTATATCGCTTCCGAGTTTTCAGACATTAATTATTCATCCTTCCTTAGATAGTTGCGTAAGTCCTGTGGCTAACGCCCGCCACAGCCGGGAGCGCAGCGAGTAGGTTGCTTGCATTTGTTATGCATTTTTCCCTAGCAACTGTGAGACCGTAACAAATTTGTAGCCCTTTGCTCTCAGCCCCTTAATTATTGGCCCTATAGCGTCTCGCGACTCTTTGTTTTTAGACCCCAAAACGTGTAAAAGAATAATTGAACCTGGAGTAGAAGAGTTAACAACATACTCTGCGATAGACGCAGAACTTCCTGCAATTTTAGGATAGGTTTCAGGCTCAACGTTCCATGTGATTGTTTTTATTCCTTCCGAATTCAAATAATAGGGCAAAACAAAAAGCTTTTTACCATACGGAGGCCTAAAGTATATTTCACCCTCGAATCCAATCTGGCGAATTAAGGCTGTAGTGGAGTCGACTTCATCCCTCACCTCGTCAAGCCCCATTAACGTCATATTTTTATGGTTGTACGAATGATTGCCTATCTGATGACCTGCGTTAACCAGATCTATAGCCGATTGCTTGTTTTGTTGAATTCCCGACCCATTGAGGAAGAACGTACCCTTCACATTATGCTCTTCGAGGATATTCAACACTTGAGTGGTATATTTCGCCCCCCAAGGACCATCATCAAATGTTAAGGCGATAACCTTTTCATTCGTTTCGGCCTTTGCGACTACCTCTCCAAAAACCTGAAAAGTTCTTGATTTACTTATATTCCAAGCTCCCAAGACCATTACTACAGAGAGAATCAATATCGTCAGGTATACTCTTTTCAATGGGTTCCATCCTTATTTTCATAATGCTTGATAAAAAGCAAAAAATAGCAGGCAAAATAAGCGACCACCTGTTATTTTACGCCCACAGTTTAACTAACTTGTTATACGGCAAATACACCAATCATAATCAAAGCGACTAGTAAAAAAGCTATAATAAAGTATTTACCGAGCCCCTGAACCAATTTCATTTCTTGTTGGTAAGCTACCCTTGCTTTGTTTACTTCACTTTCGTTCTTGCCAAAACAATATGGGCAATCTTCAAAGTCCTCTGAAACAAGTAAACTACATTTAATACATTGTCTGGGTGCTCTAGTGCGAAGACTCGGCACTCCGAGCAGAAAGCTAACTTCGTTCGCTTCAGTCACCCCCGAATAGCCAACATCTTTACTTAACCTTCGCCTAGATGTATTTAATTGAGCTTTCTTATATTCTTTATTCAGCTTAATTTTTTCGGCATCACTCAGCAATAGCTCTTGTGGTAACTCAAAACTACAAAATTCACAATGCGATAATCTTCGATTGAAAATAGTCTTATCACAATTTGGGCATTTATACTTCATATTTAATATATTATTGCAATGTAACGCCTCAATCAGCCGACGCGTTAGCGGTGGGTTGTATTGACTTGTTAGCTTTCAAAAATACGGCATCGAAACTGCCGCCATTAGAAATTTGTTCAAGCTTTTGGTATAGGCTGTCAGCTTGTATTAATGGTATCACCGCTATTCTGGCAGCTTTATAATGCTCCATGAAATTATCAGAAAAGAAGTCCTTTCCTGTTACTAAATTACGGACGTCCTCAACTCGTTCGTTTGACAAGTCGATGTTTTCAGGCAAAAAAGGCTCTCTATGATCTAACGTGAGTGCCACCCCTTCATCAAACCATACAGGAACTTCTTGAATAAAACGCCAAAAGCCGACACGTTGCTGGATTTCCGCGTGCAACCATTCATGAGCTATGACGTCCACATTTTGGCCTTTAGGACCAACAATAATACATGATCGCCAAGGCGTTCGATGCATGGTGGCCGTTTCATTGGCTCCAAAAATAATTGCCGTGGCAGAGTCTGATGTAAACAATATTTTTGGTGTTGATTCAGGCTTCCCGTAGACTCCATCAATCCTCTTTAATGCGGAGAAGACAATCTGAGACAAATCTTCGATGCGCTCTGGTGGTATATCGCTTCCAATGTGGAACTGATTGTTTATTTCTCGAAAATCTAGCATATGAGAAAATTCACAAGCTAATGCATATCTTTGAAAAAATATTCCAACAACTATAACTAGCAATAGCGCACTTGAAATTCCGATAGCGACTTTATTCACCGAGCTCTCCATGAAACTTCACGCATAGAAAAAATGCCACGCGTTGCGAACCCCTCTTAAACAGTTTGTTATATTTCATAGCATTGCCTTTAATATTGTTGCTATTGCAGCTTTTTGCTGCGGATCAGTTGCCTCTTCGAATATTTTTACTAAATAAGGGGCCACATGCTTTTTTTCTTCATTGGACATTACAAATGAATCGTCAAACCAAATTTGATTATCGCTATCAAGCACAAGCGTAAAAGCATCGTTATCACTCTTTACGATCAGTCCAATTACTTCGGCCTCTACAAAGGTTCCCTCATAGATTAAGTTGCTTTTTATAGCTGAAACTCTTGGGTTCATCTCACTCTTAGCCATCGTGGGGCTAACAAAAAACAATGAAATTACTAGAATCCAAATCTTCGACGTCACCGACACACCTTGATTGAAATTGGTCTTCCCCATCAAAATTAGACAGGTTATTACGCAAACTGTTGTTCATACTCCAGCGGGCTGAGGTAGCCTAACGCTGAGTGACGTCGTTTACGGTTATAAAATATTTCAATGTATTCAAACATACAGGATTTAACGTGTTGTATCGAGTGGAATTTCTCGGCATAAACCAGCTCAACTTTGAGACGACTGAAGAGGGATTCCATCACCGCATTATCCCAGCAATTGCTCTTTCGGCTCATGCTGATTATCGCACCTGATGAACGCACTAAATCCTGATAGGCCACCGCACGGTACTGCACGCTTCTATCTGAGTGAATCATCAAACCTGGTTTAACCTCCCTGCGGGCCAGTGCCATGTTGAAAGCATTTGAAATCAGCTTGACCGTCATCGATGTGTCTAATGCCCAACCGACAATCGCTCTTGAGAACAGGTCCATCACAGCTGCTAGATAAAGCCACTGGCCGCGAACACGGATATAAGTGATATCTGATACCCATTTCCTGTTGGCACGCTCTGTGATGAACTGTTGGGCAAGCACAAATGCCAAGTGCGTTAGCAAAAAAATATCCCTCTGCAAACAAGTCGTTGGCTTGGCAGTATCTATTTCCATTCTATAAATTAAGCGGTGACCCAAAAACGGGAGAAATTCGTCCACATCATTTTCATCCAACTTGTGTCAGGAAGGCGGTGAAGGCTGCTTTAAAACAGTCGGGGATCACAAAGTTAATTACACCACATACGTTCAGACATTCGTTCGCGACTCATCTTTTGCAATCAGGAGCCGACAGTCGCACAATCCAAAGTCAATTGGGTCATTCAGACGTTAAAACCACTCAGATTTATACTGATGTTTTATAGCAAGGCGCAAACGGTGTTGTTAGTCCTTTTGAGCAAAATCTTCTAGCTTGTTTTGGGGCTAAAACGAGTTACGAAGGTTCGTTTTAGGCACGATCGAGAAAGAAGCAACTGAACTTAGATTGGATAGGTTTCAAACGTATCAAGGTCGCCCGTTTAGTTTTTAAAATCCTCAATTTTTAATGTTTGGACTATTAACTTCCAGTCTATTCAGAAAATGGGCAGGCCGCGCATCGAATAACTTAAACGGTCAAATTAATCACGTTAAATTAAGCTAGTCGCTGGTTCATCAGCGACTAGCTATCTTGTTAGATTAGAATCGGTAAGTAACTGATGCACCGACTGTTTGCGGGTTCACAACGGCCGCATAACCTTGTGGGTAACGGCCACTTGCCGGCTCTTGTGAAGTATATGCCTCTTCATCTAGGGCGTTATTGATGAAGGCACTGATCAACCAATGCTCGGTGTCGTAGGTCATCGATAAACGAGTAATAGTGTAATCACCTGCAATGCGCTCTTCTGTGTTTGTTAAGTCACCGTAATACTCACCCACATAGTTGGCGCTTAAATTTACTTTTAGGCTATCGGTAAACCAGTGTGAAAGACCTAAACTCGCCGTTAGTTCGGGTGCAGAGTTTAAATCACTGCCAACGGCATCTGGAAAGGCTGATGATTCATCAATGTTAGTTTTTAATAAACCAAAACCACCATGGAGCTGCCACTGCTCTGCAAGCATACTGTAAGCATCGACCTCTAAACCGTAGCTATGAGCATCTTCTACATTCGTGATTCTGCGCGCTGAACTTAATGCTTGATACCCGTTAAAATTGTTGTAAAACACATTAGCGCTAATATTGATGTCGCCATTATCTATTACGCTGCGTGAACCTATTTCATAGGTATTAACCGTTTCTTCGTCGTAGTAGTAGTAATCTTCAGCGGTAAAATCGAGCGCACCGCCCCCTGCGTTATAGCCACGGCGAGCACTGGCAAATAAGGTCGTTTCGTCGCTAACATCATATTGAATCGCTAACTTTGGTAAACGCACTGTGTGTGAATTATCAAGTTGCTCAACGAGCTGATCGCCACGAAACGCCATATTGAAATTACGTAATTGTTCTTCACGCTCAATACGAAGGCCCGCTGTTAGTGTTAATTCTTGGCTTAAGTTAAAGCTTGTTTCGCCATAAACTGCGGTCGATTTACTGCTATCGTCACCGTAGTAGTTTGTTGCCCCCACACTTTCAAATTCTTGGTCGCGATCAAAGTAAGCAAGGCCGATAAACCCGGAGTAAAAGTGGTTGTTTAGCCCAAAGTTGAGCTTGGTATCGACGGTGATATTGCTCTCATCCATTGATACGTCAGATTCGGCGCTTTCAATGGGCTCGTATGCTTCAAAGCTCCATTGATAATCCATGTAAGCAACTAATACGTCTAACGAAAAATTATCATTAATACTGTAATCAATATTTACTTGCGTAGTATCAGAGTCTGTATCCACAATACGTTGATATAGCGGCTTATAATCAAATGGTTCGTCCGCAACAAAGTATTTACGACCAGAGTTACCCTCTTCACTGTAAGTTGAGTAAGTCAGCTGCACGGCAAGGTCTTTGCTTGGCGTGTAAAGTAATTTAGCGCGCGTACTGCTGGTATTTAACTTGTTTAATTCACGATCAGTTGGGTTTGTTTCGTATACCAACGGGTTTGAAAATGTTTCGCCATCGACATACTGAGTTGATAAGCGAAATGCCAATACATCCTCAACTAATGCTCCCGATACCACTGCGGCAGTATCAAGGTAGCTATCTTGATTGCGATAACCTACGCGCACTGCCCCTTCAAAATCCTGAGTTGGCGCTTTCGTTGTCATGTACACCGCACCTGCGATGCTATTACGACCATTGCTAGTTGATTGCGGCCCCCGGTAAACCTCAATTTGTTCTACATCCCATAGGCCGGTATCACCCGTTAAGTCAGCAACAAAGGGTTGGCTTACACCATCTATTAACGTTGAAACACGGGCTTTTGAACCTCCGCTAAATGAGTTAAAACCGGTTGCCCCACCATTACCAGACACTCCTCGCATATCAGGCACCGAACCCGTTAACACCACCACATTTGCCATTTCTGAGAGCGCTTCGGATATAGACGCAAGCTGGCCGTTTTCTAGTAGCGCCTTATCAACAACCGCTACCGACGACATGGTTTCTTTAAGTGATTTTTCCGTTTTTTCACCGGTAACAACAATAGTGTCCATTGATTCTCGACTGCTTTGCTCGTCGTCAGCCCAAGCCGAGCCTTGAGCAACAAGTAACGATGCAAAAATAACCTTGGTTATTGTGTTGAGTTTTAATGCAGTAGCCAATGTCCTTTCCCCATAAGAGATTATTAGAATTAAACAAATCGAGCTTGATAAAAAGCGCGAGGAAATTAACACAGGCTTAATGATATTGCAATTGAGTTTAGTTATCATTTACAATGAGATACAACATAAATTCTAACTCTCATTTTATGCTCATTTTCACCGTTACTTTACTCATCGTTTTCGCTGTCAGCACTTTTTACTGCACCAGAAAACAACAGCGATTTTTAAAAAAACCGATAAAAAAACATTGGCGATTACTATCGTTTGCATTAATAGCGTGTGCACTAACACTTGCCTTTGTGCAGCTATCAGCCACAGCAGCTGTGTTCTACATAATCTTTAGCGTGATGCTTATGCTAATGCTGATCCCTTTTATTAGCCTGCTGCAAACAAAGGGTAATTCATGACAAACTCATCAAAGCGCCAACCAACGTGGTTAGGTAAAACGCTAGCCGGTGCCTTTTTAGGGTTGGCACTGTCATTTATATTCATTGCGTTTTTTGCTTGGTATGGCCCTGGAGGCATTGAAGCTCGAGATAAAGTGCAATTTAACATGTGGATGATCACCCCTATTTGGCTAACCATTTTTAGTTTTAGCTATTTGTTCAACTCTGCAAAGCAAGCTTGGCTTGTCCTTGGCAGCTTAGCTGTGCTGCTTTATGGCGTATTTTTCATGCTAAGGAACGCACTATGAAAGTAAGATCGGATATTTTACGCACCTATCAAGGTGTACATACATGGACGGGCATTATTGCTGGCTTAGTGCTGTTTATTGGTTTTTATGCTGGCAGCCTGACCATGTTTAAACACGAAATACAACGGTGGGCTGCACCGGTTACCGCGCCTAAAGTAACCAGTTCTGATTATGACTATCAAAAACTGGTAGATACGGTAATAAGTGTGCGTGGTGAACAACTTGCTAAAGGCTTTAACCTAGACTTACATACCCAAGACGCGCCTCTTTCTTGGTATATCAAAGGCAGTTCCCGTGGCATGGAGCTTGATAAACAGCTCAACTATGCCCACCTCAATGCTGATGGCACATTAAACGTTAGCGCGCAAATTGAAAACGAACTTGGCGATTTAATTGATTACTTACATCGCACAGCGGGCTTTATTGGTGAAATTGGCCATGATCAATCAGGGGTTTATATCCTTGGTATTGCCAGTGTGTTGTATTTTTTAGCTTTGGTCTCTGGGGTCATTATTTTACTGCCGACACTAGTTAAAACCTTTTTTGCACTGCGTAAAGAAAAAGGGCCAAGCCGGTTTTGGCTCGACAGCCATAACCTTGTGGGGATTGCCAGTTTACCGTTTCATTTAGTCATAGCCTTCACTGTGGTGGTGTTTGCATTTCATGACTTTATTTATGGTGGCTTAGCGCAATTTTATGATGATAAACCGCTGTTTCAGCGCCCTACTCCCGCTGCGCAAAGTTTTCACATTGACAACTTACCTAGTATTGATGAGCAAGTGCTTGCAGCTAAAAGCTATGCGCCTGGCTATGAGCCTATCCACATTCGCTACAGTAATTTAAATTCAGCCTCGCCCTCTGCGGTGTTTATGATGAGTAACAACAATGCGGTTGTGCGCGGCCCAGATACTGACTATTTGTTCATGAACCCGTATACCTTAGAGGTCGCTAACTCAAGCTACCCACAAGGCGAAGATGCAGTGTGGGGTAACATGGTGGCCAGTATTTTCTCACTCCACTTTGGCACCTATGGTGGAGAATGGGGGCGCTGGGGTTACTTTATAATGGGCTTACTTGGGGCATTTTTGTTCTATTCAGGCAATTTATTATGGATAGATAAGCGCTTCAAAAAAGACCCCAACAAACGCAGTACGTTGTTTATGGCAAAACTCACTATTGGTGTTTGTTTAGGGTCGATGATTGCCGTTGCCTTCACGTTAGTTGCAACTAAATGGCTAGCTACATTTGTTGCTAATGCAAAAAACTACGCCAGTCTATACAGTTACTACGCCGCCTTTTTTGCTTTTGTGATATATAGCTTCTTAAAACCTGTACAAAAGGCAACGACGGTTGGCCTTTATTTACTCGCGAGTTTGTGTGCATTAATGGTGTTATCAACGCTGGTGAAACTTGCACTAAGTGACGGGAATGCGCTCTTTTACTCAAGCTATACGGTTGATATCGTCGCCGCTATGTTTGCTGTTATTTTCTTTAAAATGTCGAAACATCAGCAGCAAAAGCAGGCCACACAAAGCATCATGCCAGCCTTTGAACAGGTTAGCCAAACTTAAGCACTCCTAGTATGGGTATCAGAGCAATTTGATACCCATCCTTTTACCTTATCCACGATTCACTCCCGTTTAATGAAAGCATTTCTTGCCCTATAAAACAGCAGTAGTAACAAGTGATGGTGTCAGGTCGTGCAACGTGCTTGTCGCTTGTAGCACGTCAGCGAAGTTCAAAATAAATCCGTGGAGTAAATTGAAACCAACTAAAGTGGCATGTACCAAAGTCGCGAAGATAATTAACTATTCGCGGCAGTGCACTCGCGTGTAATGCTTAAGCGATGAGCCTTTTGAGCATTCGGGTAGTGCGCACTTCCCCAACCAGAGTTGGTGCGCATCATAGTTTTGCCAGTAGGAGGCATCTTGACCAGGCCGGAGAGGTTACTGTAACCTTGGTTTATCACTTCTAAGGAGATTGCGCCAACATGAACAACTAAACCTGTCATCCATTTCTTATTTTCTTTTTGGATTTACAGGGTTAGTAGGCGTAGCTCACATTCCGATATGTCTGTACAAGCGCATTGTGTATTTTGCCCATTGGCAGAAGCGTATAGTGGTATTAATCACCTCTCAAAGATAGCTAGCTGCGACTGTTGCCCCTTTCATACAGGAGGCACTTTATGCCATTACTACAGGCTTACAATATAAGTTATCAATTGGATAACGGCGATTTTCTCTTTCAACAACTGTCATGTTCACTGTCTAACAAGCGTGTTGGCTTAGTCGGGCGTAACGGTGTTGGTAAATCAATACTCGCGTCAATTTTAAGTGGTGAACAACAACCATCAAGTGGGGCTGTTGCTTTACCTCAATCAGTGGCTGTGTATCATCAGCAGCCACCCCCGTTATTATCTTGCGAACAGACGATTGCTCAGTTCTTGGTTAAAGATCAGGTGCTTAAAGCGATAAAGCAGGTTGAGGCGGGTGATTGTTCACAGCATTGGTTTGATATAATAAAGGAACAATGGGACTTGCCCTTAAAGCTCACTCAGCAATTAAAAGAGCAAGGCTTACCGACAGATGTAGATTTTCCGTGCGCTCAGCTCAGTGGTGGGCAATTCGCCCGTTTAAAGCTTTGGCAGTTGTTTGCAAGCAATGTTGAATTACTCATACTTGATGAGCCTTCCAATCACCTTGATGTGCAGGCAACGCACTGGTTAATTCAGTCTATGCGCGCCTTCAAAGGCGCTATTTTACTTGTCAGTCATGAGCGAAAGTTACTGCATGAAATGGACGAAATTTGGCAGCTTTCAGAGCTTGGGTTACAGGTATTTGGCGGCAACTATACTCTGTACGCCGAACAAAAAACGGCCGAGTTACAAGCGCTTGAACGAAAACTGGCAAGCGTTGATAAACAAAAAAAGCAGTTACAAGTACAAACGCAGAAAAACCGTGAAAAGGCAGAGCAAAGAGCGGCTCAAGGTACCCAGTTACGAAAGAATGGCAGTCAGCCCAAAGTGTTGCTTGATGCTAAAAAAGACAAAGCAACGGCACAGGCAGCTAATCGAATTAAAAATGAGCAACTTCGTCGAGCGCATTTAGCTAAATCAGAGCGCTCACTCAAGGCACACAAAGAGTCACAGAAAAACCAAAAACTCTATTTAGCGCACACCCCTATTCGCTCACGTAAAGTCATTTCGATTCATCAAGGCGTATTGCCTTTTGGTCGCACTGAGCCTATCTCATTTCAAGCATACGCTCATGATAAGATTTATCTGGCAGGCAAAAACGGCAGTGGTAAATCAACGCTCCTGAAAACGCTATTAGGTGACGTTTCTCTCCAGCAAGGCGAGCTGCAACTCAATACCCCATTGTATTACCTTGACCAACATTTTGGGGTTATTCGAGGGGATTTATCGCTACTCGATAACCTTGTAACACTTTGCCGTGGCCTTAAGGAGAGTGATGCCAGAACATTGCTAGCAGGCGTTGGTTTTAGTCGTGATAATGTATTTCGTCTTGGTCACATGCTTAGTGGCGGTGAGAAGATGAAGTTAGCCATGCTTATTGTTAGTCACCAGCAAGCTAAACCTTTTTTACTGCTCGATGAGCCTGATAACCATCTCGACCTTGAGTCAAAACTTATGCTAGCCCAAGCGCTCAATCAATACCCTGGAGGCTTTATTCTCGTTAGCCATGATGAAGACTTTGTTCGTGAATCAGGGGTTCAGATACAAATCGATATTTAACTAGCATAACTGCCGCCTGAAAACGAACTATATCGTCCATACTCCTTGAGTTTCTCCCATAGTCAGAAAAACGACCCATTGGGTCGTTTTGTCGAGTTCACGGTTAAAGCAATATCGCCTAACTTCAATGCTGGTAAGTACTTGTTTAATTTGCTATCAATGGTCTTAGGACAAAAACGAGAAAGATTGCGGCAGAAAAACGACCCAATCGCTCGATATTAAATTGTTATGCAATAAATCAACGAATATAGGATCGTCATATGGATATTGAGAAAATCGCACATTTTGCTACCGCTGCCTCAGCGATTGTTGCTGCTGTCTCTGTTTTGTCAGGCTTTTTTCTATACAAGCTGAGTAGGCGAGATCAACGCCTTAAAGAAATGAGAGAAAGCATGGTGGCGGCGAGCTCTACTTCTCATAACCTTGACAATCTTTTATCTTTCGAAATTGCATATGAGGTTGTAACGCATATAGCAAACTCTATCATTTTGCAGCCATTCTTGAAAAAACTACACGAAGATTTTTTTATTAGCGATAGAACTAAACTAGAAGATTTAGAAAAATTTCTAAGCGAAAATACTCCTGTTATCTATGGTTCAGTATCATCTGGTAAAACATCTGATTTCGAAGATGGATTAAAAAAAATCGAAGTTGAGGCGTCAAAAATTGATTTCGAATTTCCGGGAGTCGCTAGATCACTCTACGCAGCTAGAAACATTCTACGTAATTCATACTCAATACAGAAACGGCTGGCCTACTCAGAAGACGCGTGGGAGTCAGCTATTAAGCAATGCTATCAGGATGAGAATGCTTACTTATCTGAGTTTGATTTTTTTATTTCGGAGCTGACTCAGTTATTTGTAGGAACTATACTAGATTCACTTAAGAGAACTGGTCAGGACACAATAAACGATACTTTGGCATCAATGGATATAGTGGTTCGGTCTCACTTAGGGAAGCAACCGAATAAATTACTTGCTTCGTCGAAATTTCAGAGTTCTATCCAGTTGATACCACTTGATAAAACCACGTCTGTATCAGAGGATCTTCGTCAGGCTGAACGCGCTTTAGAGAAGGTTTTATCATCAGAAGATCTGCTAAGTCTGCGTCAGCTGTCCACTCAAGTTGACACAAGAGAGTCTGCATAACAAGGCGCTGTTGGCGGACAAATTTTCCGTTGCGCTTCAAATTTGCCGCAGAGCGCCGCGTTATGCTTCAGGAGGGTGTAGTGAGTTTTAGTGAAAAATTAGAAAGTGTTAAGTCAAGGTTTAGGACTTACCCAAAAAAGTAGACACCTTCTATAGTTAGAAAAGAGGTGTCTCATGACTAGAAAGAAAAGAACCCTGGCCTATACCGAAGAGTTTCGTCGCGAAGCGGTTCGAAGGGCGGAGCAACCCGGAAATACCAACAAATCCGTCGCCGAAGAGCTGGGGATCAGCGCCCAGCAAATTTATAACTGGCGTAGGCAATTCAACCGTCTTTCCGACAAGCAATTTAATACCGTTCAAGGCGTTGATTACTCGAAACATGAAAGTGAGGAACTGCGCCGTCTCAAGCGCGAGCTACACGACCTGAAAGAGGAAAATGAATTCTTAAAAAAGCAGCTGTAAGTTCAAGGGGACATCGCAACACTCCGTTCAATCATGTGCGACGGTGTTTTAAATTTCAATGTTTTTCTTGGTCGTTCATTTAGTTGAGTTGCGACTTCATTGAGTCTTTCTTGTGAGTGCAGTGATAGATCCGTCTTTTTAGGGAAGTATTGTCGAATAAGACTATTAGTGTTTTCATTCGTACCTCGTTGCCATGGACATTGTGGATCGCAGAAGTAAACTGGCATGCCAAATTCAGCTGTTAAAACGCTTTGTTTAGCCAGTTCCATTCCCCTATCCCAAGTAAGCGATCTGCGGTATTTAGAAGGCATTTTTTTAAACACCGCCAATAATGCCGTATTCACTGAATCTGCGTCTTTTCCTGCTAACTTCAAGATGATTGTGAAACGCGATTTCCGGTCTACCAATGTGGCAATATGAGTGTTTTTAGAACCTGTTACTAAGTCGCCTTCCCAGTGGCCGAGGGAACGTCGATTTTCGATATGTTTAGAGCGTTCGTGAATTGAAATGCCGTTAACTATGTTGATGGAGCCTCTGTCTCCTTTACGGCTATGAAAGCGGCTGTGCCGCATAGGCCGCTTTCTTCGTAAATGCTCAGTCAACGAGTGATGAATGATATTCCTTGCTCTGGCGACCACTTCAACTCCAGCTTCTCTATAACCAATTTTTTCAGCTCTGGATATTTTTCTAAAACACCTGGCTTTGGCCGCTTGGCCATGCGTTTCGCACGGTTATCAGCATCAACTGCTTTGTAATATCTACGCCCTCTATTTCTGGCGATTTCACGCGATATGGTCGAGGGAGAGCGGCCTAGTTGTTTAGCTATCGCTCTAATGCTCATCTTTGCAGACAATGAAACACGGATTTCTTCTCGTTCTGAAAGTGTTAGGTGAGAAATATTACGACGCCTTGGTCTAGGTTTAATGCCACCATCTTCACGTAAAATTGTGAAGACCGATCCCGGCTTTGCCTCAATGATACGACCAATATCACTGAACCCAGCACCTTGCTTCCATAAATCAAAAACAAGTGTTCTCTCATCTTGAGTAAACGTACGTTTTGTTCGCTTCATCCAAAGTCCTCATGCAAATCAGTATTTTAGTATAACTGTTGCATTGACCACTTGAATCTACAGCCGCGTACTTTGCGAAAAGCCAGGAGTAAAGTACGCGCTGATTGCGTAGTATGTAGGCCAGTTCCGGATCACCCTGATGTGCAGAGCATTGAAAGTCTCCCGCTCGGGTTTTTATCGTTACCTGAGGCGAAAGCCGAGCGATAAAGCACAGAAACATACTGAGTTGGCCCATCATGTGAAAGAGGCTTATGAGGTCTTTAAGGCACGCTACGGCGCGCCCAGACTCACCTATGAACTCAATGCCAGCGGTGTTCGATGTAGCCTCAATACGGTCGCTAAAATTATGCAAGAGCTGGCTCTCAAGGCAAGAAATGGCAAGGCGTTTCGCTACAGTCGCAGCTGCTATTCAAACTCGAATGTAGAAGGGAATGTGCTTGTCCAGCAGTTCATCACAGAGCGTGCCAACAGGAAAGGGGTATCAGATATCACTTATATCCGTGTTCGCGGCCAGTGGCTTTACCTGGCCGCTGTGATGGACCTGCTCTCAAGAGCGATTGTCGGTTGGGCATTAGACACGTCGATGACGGTCAAGCTGATTTCAGATGCTTTCAACATGGCACTGGCCCGCAGGGAGGTTAAACCAGGTTTGATGCTTCACTCAGATAGAGGTGTGCAGTACCGTGCGGTGGCCTATCAGGATTTAGTGCGTTCATCAGGTGCGATAATAAGCATGAGCCGAAAGAGCAATTGCTGGGATAATGCGGTGATGGAATCCTTCTTCAGTCGTCTCAAAGTTGAGCTGGTTTATGCCGAGAAATTCCACTCGATACAACACGTTAAATCCTGTATGTTTGAATACATTGAAATATTTTATAACCGTAAACGACGTCACTCAGCGTTAGGCTACCTCAGCCCGCTGGAGTATGAACAACGGTTTGCGTAATAACCTGTCTACTTTTGATGGGGAAGACCAGTGCTCTACTAGGATGTCTGAAAATAAGGAAGATGGATGCGCCAAAAGATTTTTTGTTTATTGTTTTTTATAGTATCAAGTAACCTCTGCGCCGCAGACCTTGTTGTTGAAGTTCCTGCCAACCCAGAAAAAGGTTTTTTCTATCCTTTCTTTTTGAAAGTGCCCGAAGCGACCAAAACGAATTACTTGATTGTTGAGACGAACAATACTGGAAAAGTTTCGGACGACTTAAACATCCATCGCAAAAGTGCCCGTAAAGCAGTTCTCGGGAACGCTTTAGGTCCGTGGGTTTCTAAAAAACTAAAAGCACCTATTCTTGTTCCTTCTTTCCCTAGGCCCGAGAAAGATTGGGAAATGTACACGCATTCGTTGGATAGAGATACAATGTTAGTGGAGTCTGGAAAATTAAAAAGGATCGACCTCCAGTTACTAGCTATGATCAACGAAGCAAAATCTGTATTGGAAACCCACTCTATTACTGTAAATGAAAAGGTTATAATGACGGGGTTTTCTGCATCAGGTACGTTTGCGAATAGATTTTCACTTCTGCACCCCGAATCTCTTCAAGTTGTTGTCGCTGGCGGCTTAAACGGTATTCTTATGGTACCTTCAAGCTCGTTGAGCGGAGAAGAACTTAACTACCCATTAGGAATAAATGACTTTGAGGAAATAACTGGTAGAGCTTTTAAAAAAGAGCAATGGGCAGCCCTACCTCAACTTCTTTTTATGGGCGAAAATGACACAAACGATTCAGCGAAATTCGACGATGCTTACTCGGACTCAGAAAAGGCGACTATTTACTCAGTGCTAGGTAAAATTATGCAGCCAAATCGCTGGAAAAGTTGTCAAAACGAATATTTAAGGCAAAACGCAAACGTCACATTTAGAACCTATGAAAATATAGGTCACGGTACAGACTTACGAATACATAATGATGTTTTAGCGTTTATAAGTGAGAACATATAACAATCACATTAAGTCGATCGCAAGCTCCCTGGGACAGTAACATGTGGGCTCTGTCGCTTCGTTCGGATATTAGCCCACGTATTACTGCCCCTTATGTGGGCGTTAGTTGTTAGTTGTTATTCGTTTGCGAAAATATTTCACCATATTGTCGAATTTAGGTCGGTCTAATCGACTATCCATTGAGACCATATTATGGTCCAGGCTATTTAGTTTTTAACCAATCAATGGAGTCGATATGAAAATTGTTATTGAAACAGAAGTACAAGCACCACTAGCCACTGTTTGGGATGTTTGGGTCACTCCCAATGATAAAACAAACTGGAACTTTGCTATAGACGAGTGGTGTTGTCCTGGAGCAGAGGTAAACCTGGTAGTTGGTGGTAATTTCAATTACAGGATGGAAGCAAAAGACGGCTAGAAGGGGTTCGATTTTGAAGGTACATTTACCAAAATTGAGTCAAACGAATCGATTCATTTTAAGCTTGGTGATAACCGTGTTGTGATAGTTGAGTTCATAGAAACAATCAATGGCGTTAAGGTCGTAGAAACCTTTGAGGCGGAAGATGAGAACTCCGCTGAGCAGCAAAAACAAGGTTGGCAAAGTATCCTCAACAACTTCAAAAAGCACGTTGAAAAAAAAGCAACTAACAAGGTGCTGCTGACAAACAAATTTACCGCAGAGCACGGCGGTAGCGACCGCATCAGCTAGCCACTGCGTGCCGAAAGTTCACACTAGCCTTGGCAATATAACTAAAAAAGCGAGCCACTCAAGAGCTCGCTTTTTTTAGATAAGCGCTAGAACTTAACTGCTGCCGGTTTTGGCGCGCCGTGTTTTCCAGCGGTTATTCCTTCTTGCCGGGCCTTTGGCTTGGGGTGAGTCGCTATCGCGCCCTTTGGGTTTATTAGCACCGCCTTGCTCTTTACCTTGCTGCAGCGCTTTACCCTGCTGCGGCGCACTCGCCGCTTTTTTCACGTGCGAAGGCTTCTTTTTCACTGCTCGCTTAGCGGTGTTGCCTGGCTGCTCAGCTTTAGCTGCTTTCGGCTTTTTAGGTTTTTTAGGCTTTTTCGGCGCCCGCAATGTGCTTGGTGCCACCTCATTCGTGGGCTCAAAACCCGCGATAGTTTGCCGTGGCAATAACTCTTGAATAAGGTTTTCAATGCCGTTTAAATCTTTTGCTTCATCGGCTGTGACAAATGAGATAGCCAACCCTGAGGCCCCCGCCCGACCAGTTCGTCCGATACGGTGAACATAGTCTTCGGCAACATTGGGCAAGTCAAAGTTGATCACACAAGGAAGCTGGTCAATATCAATGCCGCGCGCGGCGATATCGGTGGCCACCAGAACTTTAATACTGCCGTCTTTAAATCCGGCCAACGCTTTGGTTCTGGCGCCTTGGCTCTTGTTGCCATGAATCGCAGCAGAGTGAATGCCACGCTTTTCCAAATTAGTGGCAATGCGATTCGCGCCATGCTTGGTGCGGCTAAACACCAATACCTGCTGCCAATCATTTTCTTTAATTAAATGACTTAGCAGCGCTGTTTTACGCGATTTATCCACTGGGTAAACCCACTGCTCTATGGTTTTTGCCGTGGTATTGGCAGGCACCACAGAAATCTCTAGCGGCTGCTGGACTATGGTTTTCGCCAATTCACGGATCTCGTCCGAGAAGGTCGCCGAGTACAGGAGGTTTTGTCGTTTCGGCGGCAATAACTTAATAATGCGGCGAATATCGTGGATAAAGCCCATATCTAACATACGGTCGGCTTCATCAAGCACCAGCATTTCCAGTTGCTCAAATTTAATGGCATTTTGCTGATACAAATCCATTAACCGTCCGGGCGTGGCCACGAGAATATCGGCCCCGCGACGCAGTTGCATCATTTGCGGGTTAATTTTAACGCCACCAAAGGCCACGCAATAGCTCAGCGCTAACTCTTTACCATACGTGGCGACACTGGCACCCACCTGAGCGGCCAGCTCACGGGTAGGAGCAAGCACTAAAGCACGCACGTTATTACCGCGAGCACGCTGCCCTTTACTTAATATTTCTAGCATCGGCAAGGTAAAACCCGCCGTTTTACCGGTGCCGGTTTGCGCAGCGGCCATCACATCGTGGCCGGATAACACCGCAGGAATGCCTTGCGCCTGTATTGGTGAAGGATGCTGGTAGCCTTGGCGTTCAATCGCTTGAAGTAGTTTAGGTTGTAGTTTTAAGTCACTGAATTGGATGGTGTCTTCGGTTTTGATGGTGTTGTTTGCTGATGGTACTTGCTGTTCGGTCATATAAACTCGGTATACATGGCGAAACAAGCTTAAACCCGATTGCATCACCAAAAAATTAAAAAGGCGTAGCTGCTTGCTACACAGGCGTAAAGAGCGTCGGCGCAGTGGCGCCTCAAGGTGTGCTCTTTACTGATCACGCTGTCATCATAACACACTCTGGGGTAATACAGTGCATGGCAAAAAAAGAAAGCGCAGAACCGGTGCTCGCTCCCGTTGGCATGTGCCCTACTCGCTTGCAACTGAGCATCAGTGCAGCCATAAAAAAACCCGCTCAAGGCGGGTTTTTATGTCACTCACTAGCAGAGCTTACCAACCGGTTTTCTCTTTTAGTGCGTTGCCAATTTCAGCAAGTGAACGTACAGTTTGTACGCCCGCTGCTTCTAAGGCTGCAAATTTCTCGTCAGCAGTACCTTTACCGCCTGCGATAATCGCGCCAGCGTGGCCCATACGTTTGCCTGGAGGTGCAGTTACACCGGCAATGTATGAAACAACAGGCTTAGTGACGTTGTCTTTGATGTACGCAGCCGCTTCTTCTTCAGCTGTACCGCCGATCTCACCGATCATTACGATAGCTTCGGTTTGCGGATCTTTTTCGAACATCTCTAGTACGTCGATGAAGTTAGTACCAGGAATTGGGTCACCACCGATACCAACACATGAAGATTGACCAAAGCCAGCGTCAGTTGTTTGCTTAACGGCTTCATAAGTCAAAGTACCAGAACGTGATACGATGCCTACTTTACCAGGCTTGTGGATGTGACCAGGCATGATACCAATCTTAGACTCACCCGGAGTGATAACACCTGGGCAGTTAGGACCAATCATACGCACGCCAGTTTCATCAAGCTTAACTTTAACGTCAACCATGTCTAGCGTTGGGATACCTTCAGTGATACAAACGATTAGCTCAATGCCCGCATCGATCGCTTCAAGGATTGCATCTTTACAGAAAGGCGCTGGTACGTAGATAACAGAAGCCGTTGCGCCTGTTTCTTCAACAGCGTCACGTACAGTGTTAAATACCGGCAGACCTAGGTGCGTTTGACCACCTTTACCTGGTGATACACCACCAACCATCTGTGTACCGTATTCGATTGCTTGCTCAGAGTGGAACGTACCCTGACCACCAGTGAAACCTTGGCAGATTACCTTAGTGTCTTTATTAATTAGTACAGACATTATTTGCCCTCCGCAGCAGCAACAACTTTTTCAGCTGCGTCTGTTAGAGATTCTGCAGCAATGATGTCTAGACCTGAGTTAGCAAGAACGTCACGGCCTAGTTCAGCGTTAGTACCTTCAAGACGTACAACTACAGGTACGTTTACGCCAACTTCTTTAACCGCACCGATAATACCTTCTGCGATCATGTCACAACGTACGATACCGCCGAAGATGTTAACAAGTACTGCTTTAACATTGTCATCAGAAAGGATGATCTTAAATGCTTCAGCAACGCGCTCTTTAGTTGCACCGCCGCCCACATCTAGGAAGTTAGCTGGCTTGCCGCCGTGTAGGTTAACGATGTCCATAGTACCCATCGCAAGACCCGCACCATTTACCATGCAGCCTACAGTACCGTCTAGCGCTACGTAGTTTAGTTCCCACTGTGCTGCGTGTGCTTCACGCTCGTCTTCTTGCGAAGGATCGTGCATCGCGCGGATTTTAGGCTGACGATATAGTGCGTTGCCATCAACACCGATTTTACCGTCTAGGCAGTGTAGGTTGCCTTCGTCAGTGATAACCAGTGGGTTGATTTCAAGTAGCGCGAAATCGTGATCGATAAACATGTTGCCAAGACCCATGAAGATCTTAACGAACTGCTTAAGTTGAGTTGGGTTCAAGCCAAGTTTGAAAGCAAGCTCACGGCCTTGGTAAGCCTGAGGACCTACAAGTGGGTCGATCTCAGCTTTGTGGATAAGCTCTGGCGTTTCTTCAGCAACAGTTTCGATTTCAACACCGCCTTCGGTAGACGCCATGAAAACAACTTTACGTGAAGCCCGGTCGACAACAGCACCAAGGTAGAGTTCGTTTGCAATGTCAGTGCAGCTTTCAACAAGGATCTTTGCAACAGGCTGACCATTTTCGTCAGTTTGGAAAGTTACTAGGTTTTTACCTAGCCAGTTCTGTGCAAACTCTTTGATTTCTTGTTTGCTGTCAGCAAGTTTTACACCGCCCGCTTTACCACGGCCACCGGCGTGAACCTGACATTTAACAACCCATTTATCACCGCCGATTTTATCAGCAGCTTCAGCAGCTTCTTGAGGTGTGTCACATGCGTAACCTTCAGAAACTGGTAAACCATATTCGGCAAAAAGTTGTTTTGCCTGATACTCATGCAAATTCATGATGCTTTATCCAATTTTTTGTACTAAAAGAGCTGAATAAATATGCAATTTACCCAACCATCCCAAATTGCGCACCTAGTATAGATCCCATGGCTATGCTTGAAAACCCTAGTGGGACTAAAGGCGGCAAAAAAAAGCTGCGGCGCGGGCCACAGCTTAATTTTTATTCATTCTCGATGTTTATACATCAAGTAGAAGACGTGTTGGATCTTCTAACATCTCTTTAATGGTCACTAAGAAGCCAACAGACTCTTTACCATCGATTTGGCGGTGGTCATAAGACAGGGCCAAATACATCATAGGTAGAATCTCAACTTTGCCATTCACCGCCATAGGACGCTCTTGGATTTTGTGCATACCCAAGATTGAAGACTGTGGCAAGTTGATGATTGGCGTTGATAATAGTGAGCCAAATACACCACCGTTGGTGATAGTGAAGTTACCACCGGTCATGTCTTCAACCGTTAGCTTACCATCACGGCCTTTAAGCGCTAGCTCACGAATACCGGCTTCGATTTCTGCAACCGACAGCTTGTCACAATCGCGTAGTACTGGCGTTACCAAGCCACGCGGTGTTGATACCGCAATGCTGATATCGAAGTAGTTGTGATAAACGATGTCGTCGCCATCGATTGATGCGTTCACATCTGGGAAGCGTTTAAGCGCTTCTACTACCGCTTTAACATAGAACGACATGAAGCCTAAACGGATACCGTGGCGCTCTTCAAAGGCGTCTTTGTATTGCTTACGAAGGTCCATGATGGGCTTCATGTTCACTTCGTTAAAGGTGGTCAACATCGCCGTTGAGTTTTTCGCTTCAAGTAGGCGGTTAGCGATGGTCTTACGAAGACGTGTCATAGGAACACGTTTTTGCGTGCGGTTACCCACAGGCGCTGACTGAGCATCATCGGCTTTGCTTTCTTGCTTAGCCGGCGCTTGCTTAAGGAACTTGTCTACGTCTTCTTTAGTAACACGACCGTTTTTGCCTGAACCTTTGATTTTTGACGCATCTAGGCCTTTTTCAGCAATGAGGCGGCGTACTGAAGGAGTCAATGCATCACTGGCACTGTCATCACCACTTTGCTCGGCAGCCGGAGCAGACTCTTCTTTGCTACCGCCAGCAGCTTTAGCGCCTACTTTCACTTTACCGATAACTTGCTCGGCTGTGACCGTATCGCCTTCACCGTGAACGTGCTCGCCCATGACACCGTCATCCGGGGCTACCACTTCAAGTACAACTTTGTCAGTTTCAATATCAACCAAGTTCTGGTCGCGGCTGACCGCTTCACCGGGTTGAACATGCCATGTTGCGATGGTCGCATCGGCAACAGATTCAGGAAGTACAGGTACTTTAATATCCACTTCTTTACCTTCTGAAGCACCGCTGTCTTTGGCTGGTGCTGAATCAGCTTTTTCTTCACTTTTAGCGTTATCGTCGCTGCTGTTCTCATCAGCAGCAGGCGCATCGTCGGCTTCGCCAACAATGGCTAGCACTTGCTCAGCAAGTACCGTTGCGCCCTCTTGCTCTTTAATCTCGCTGATCACACCGTCTGCCGGCGCCGCTACTTCAAGTACGACTTTATCGGTTTCGATGTCTACGAGGTTCTGGTCACGACTTACTTTGTCGCCAACACTGACATGCCAAGTTGCAACGGTGGCGTCTGCAACTGACTCAGGAAGAACAGGAACCTTGATTTCTGTGGTCATCTCTTATCCCTTATTTTTTAATGGTAAGCGCGTCAGCGACTAACGCTTGTTGTTCTTTAGTATGTACTGACATGTAACCACATGCCGGTGACGCGGACGCGTTACGTCCTGCATAAGTTAGGTTTGCACCTTGTGGAATTGCCTGCCAGAAGTGGTGCTGCGAGCAGTACCATGCACCCTGGTTTTGTGGCTCTTCCTGACACCATACGAAATCTTTCACATGGCTGTAGCGTTCGATAATGTCAGCCATTTCCTGATGCGGGAATGGGTAAAGCTGCTCAACACGCACGATGGCAATGTTATCCAGCTCTTGCTTACGACGCTCTTGCAGCAGCTCGTAGTAAACTTTACCGCTACAGAACACCACGCGCTCAACGTTTTTAGCATCAATATCATCGATTTCGTCGATCATATTGTGGAATACGCCTTCAGATAACTCTTCTAGCGTAGAAACGGCTAACGGGTGACGCAACAATGATTTCGGGGTCATAACAATCAGTGGACGACGCAGCGGACGCACTGATTGACGACGCAACATAGCGTAGACCTGCGCTGGTGTCGACGGCACACACACTTGCATGTTGTGGTCTGCACATAGCTGCAAGAAACGCTCTAGGCGCGCTGAGCTGTGCTCTGGGCCTTGACCTTCGTAGCCATGAGGTAGCAAACAGGTTAGGCCACATAAACGGCCCCATTTTTGTTCGCCTGAGCTTAGGAATTGGTCAAATACCACCTGCGCACCATTGGCGAAATCACCAAACTGCGCTTCCCACATCACCAGTGATGTTGGCTCGGCGGTGGCGTAACCATATTCAAATGCAAGCACGGCTTCTTCAGAGAGCACCGAGTCGTACACTTCAAATTTACCCTGGTCTTCTTTGATGTGTTGCAGCGGTAAATAGGTGGATGCATCTTCTTGATTATGCACCACAGCATGACGGTGGAAGAAGGTACCACGGCCTGAATCTTGGCCAGTTAGACGAATGTCTGTGCCCTGCTCAACCATAGTGGCATATGCAAGAGTCTCAGCCATACCCCAGTCGAGTTTTTTCTCGCCGGCGGCCATCGCTTTGCGGTCATCGTAAATCTTCTTAACCCGAGATTGCGCTTGGTGCTCTTCTGGATAAGAAGCCACCTTCTCGCCAAGCTCTTTAAGCTTTTCAACAGGAATATGAGTTTCATACTCGGTATCCCAATCGTGACCGACGAATTTCGACCAATCAGAAGAGTGCTTAGTTTCTGGCTCGATTTCTTCAACCACGCAGTTGCCTTCGTCTAGGCCGTTGCGATAGTCATCAGCAAGCTTTTTGATCTCTTTTTCACTCAAGACACCTTCGCTAACCAGCTGATCAGCATAGATTTGGCGCGGCACTGGGTGCTTTTTGATCTTTTTGTACATCAACGGTTGCGTGGCGCTTGGCTCATCCGCTTCGTTGTGTCCATGACGGCGGTAACACACTAAATCAATAACCACGTCGCGTTTGAACTGATTACGGAAATCAAGTGCAATTTGCGTCACTAAGGCAACCGCTTCAGGGTCGTCGGAGTTAACGTGGAAAATCGGTGACTGCACCATTTTAGCAATGTCGGTACAGTAATCGGTAGAACGTGTGTCGTCTTGCTTAGACGTGGTGAAACCAACTTGGTTATTGACCACGATGCGCACACTGCCGCCTACTTTAAAGGCGTTAGTTTGCGACATATTGAAGGTTTCTTGCACACACCCCTGGCCGGCGATGGCCGAGTCACCGTGAATGGTGATAGGCAGTGCTTTCGAACCACTTTCACAATCTAAACGGTCAAGACGAGCACGTACCGAGCCCATCACCACTGGATTAACAATCTCTAGGTGTGAGGGGTTAAATGCCAAGGCCATGTGCACGCTGCCACCCTCGGTGGCAAAGTCTGATGAGTAACCCATGTGGTATTTCACGTCACCAGAGCCCAGCGTGTCATCGTGTTTACCGGCAAACTCATCGAACAGCGCCGATGGGTTTTTACCTAGCACGTTTACTAGCACGTTTAGGCGACCACGGTGGGCCATACCAATCACCGCTTCTTGCTGGCCACTTTCACCGGCACGGTGAATCAGCTCTTTAAGCATCGGCACTAAGGCGTCGCCACCTTCTAGTGAGAAGCGTTTGGCGCCTGGAAATTTCGAGCCAAGGTATTTTTCAAGACCGTCGGCGGCAATCAAGCCTTTCAGAATGCGCTGCTTGGTTTTGCTATCGAATTGAGGGCGTGCTTGAACCGATTCTAAGCGTTGCTGTAGCCAACGTTTTTCTTCGGTAGATGTGATGTGCATGTACTCGGCACCGATGGAACCACAATAAGTTGCCTTCAATGCTTTGTATAAATCACCCAGTTTCATCATTTCGCCGCCGGCGGCAAACGAACCTACATAAAACTCAGTGTCAAAATCGTCTTCAGAAAGACCGTGGAAGTCTAACTCCAAATCGCGAACGCGTTCACGTTTCCAAATCCCGAGTGGGTCAAGATTCGCGTTTTGGTGACCACGGAATCGAAAAGCATTTATCAGTTGCAATACTTTAATCTGTTTGGGGTCACCCTGACCACCTTCTGCAACAACTACTTCGCGATGTTTATTTTTTGCCAGCTTGGCGAATTCAGCTCTTACTTGTGAATGCTTGGTTTCTACATCCACCCCTTCCACTTTGGGAAGTTGCTCGAACACTTCACGCCATTCTTCTGGCACTGAAGTCACATCATCAAGATATGCTTCATAAAGCTCCTCAACATAGGCAACGTTACCGCCGTACAGATGAGAAGACTCTAGCCATGCCTTCATCACACCATCGTGCATTTATAAGCCCTTTTATCTAGCGCAGAATTTACATTGTCTGACTTACTTAAAACTTAAGTAAGTGATCGAAGAATGGCCAGACAGACGTCCAGCCATTCTTAGTTCTATTATGCCCTTAAACGGAACGATTAAGAAGCATTGATTTGATTTGCCCAATCGCTTTGGTCGGATTCAAACCTTTCGGACATACATTGACACAGTTCATGATATTGTGACAACGGAATACGCTGAATGCATCGTCTAAATCTGCCAAGCGCTCATCGGTGGCGGTATCTCGGCTATCCGCTAAGAAGCGGTAAGCGTGTAATAGACCGGCCGGGCCGATAAATTTATCTGGATTCCACCAGAAGCTTGGACATGATGTTGAACAACATGCACAAAGAATACATTCGTATAGCCCATCTAGCTTTTCACGATCTTCAATCGACTGCAAACGCTCACCCGCTGGAGGCGTATCATTAATGAGATACGGCTTCACTTTCTCGTACTGAGTGTAGAATTGCGACATGTCGATTACAAGGTCACGAATAACCGGTAAACCCGGTAGTGGACGAATCACTACCTTGCCCTTGCCGTTTGTCTGCAATGCAGAAATTGGCGTAATACAGGCAAGGCCATTTTTACCATTCATGTTCACACCATCGGAGCCACATACCCCTTCACGGCAGGAACGACGAAATGCCAGGCTTGGATCTTGCTCTTTTAACATCAGCAGTGCGTCAAGCACCATCATGTCACGACCTTCTTCCACCTCAAGGGTGTAGTCTTTCATGAATGGCGCATCATCCACGTCTGGATTGTAACGATAAACAGATAATTCTAAAGTTGCCATCGTCATCTCTCCTAGTAAGTACGAGCTTTAGGTGGGAACGCTTCACGAAGCTTAGGTGCATAGTTTACATCACGCTTAGACATTTCTTCTGTCTCAGGGTTGTAAACACTGTGGCACAGCCAATTTTCGTCATCACGGTCCGGGTAGTCGAAGCGCGAGTGCGCACCACGGCTCTCAGTACGGAAATTCGCAGCAACCGCTGTTGAGTAAGCTGTTTCCATCAAGTTATCAAGCTCTAAACACTCGATACGTTGAGTGTTGAACTCGCTTGATTTGTCGTCCAAGCGGGCATGCTGAAGACGCTCACGAATTTCTTTAAGCTCTTTAAGACCCGTCGCCATTGAATCACCTTCACGGAACACCGAGAAGTTAAGCTGCATACATTGCTGTAGGTCTTTTTTGATTTGCACTGGGTCTTCGCCCTGGCCTTCTTTTGATGTTTCCCAACGGTTGAAACGTGCCAATGCACCTTCAATGTTGTCGCTTGAAGCATCACGTTGCGCTTGGTAATCGTTCAAGTAAACACCTAGGTAGTTACCTGCTGCACGACCAAATACAACCAAATCAAGTAGAGAGTTACCACCTAGGCGGTTAGCACCGTGTACAGATACACAAGCGATTTCACCGACTGCGAATAGACCTTCTACAAGCGTGTCGTTGCCTTGGGCATCAACGCTCAGTACTTGGCCGTTCACATTAGTTGGTACACCACCCATCATGTAGTGACAGGTTGGAATAACTGGAATTGGCTCTTTCGCTGGGTCAACATGGGCAAAGGTTTTAGCTAGGTCACATACGCCAGGTAGACGTAGATTTAGCGTTTCCTCACCAAGGTGATCCAGTTTCAGTTTAATGTGCGGGCCCCATGGACCTTCACAACCACGACCTTCGCGGATTTCGGTCATCATTGAACGGGCAACTACGTCACGTGACGCCAAGTCTTTGGCATTAGGCGCATAACGCTCCATGAAGCGCTCGCCATCTTTGTTCAGAAGATAACCCCCTTCACCACGGCAACCTTCAGTTACCAGGGTTCCGGCACCGGCGATCCCGGTTGGGTGGAACTGCCACATTTCCATGTCTTGCATGGCTACGCCAGCACGTGTGGCCATACCCACGCCGTCACCGGTGTTGATGTGCGCGTTAGTGGTCGAGGCATAAATACGCCCTGCACCACCGGTGGCAAGCACAACCACTTTCGATTTGAAGTAAACCACTTCACCAGACTCGATGTCGATAGCTGTACAACCCACTACCGCGCCGTCGTCGTTTTTAACAAGGTCCAGTGCATACCACTCAGAATATACATTGGTTTTGTTCTTTACGTTTTGCTGATATAAGCAGTGCAGCAAGGCGTGACCGGTACGGTCCGCTGCAGCCGCTGTACGCGCTGCTTGCTCGCCGCCGAAGTTTTTCGACTGACCACCGAATGGGCGCTGGTATACGCGGCCGTTCTCAAAACGTGAGAATGGCAAGCCCATGTTTTCAAGCTCGGTGATTGCCTCTGGGCCAGTTTTACACATGTACTCGATGGCGTCTTGGTCACCGATATAATCGGAGCCCTTAACGGTATCGTACATATGCCATTCCCAGTTATCCTCGTGCGAGTTACCTAGTGCTACGGTAATACCACCCTGAGCCGACACGGTGTGTGAGCGGGTTGGGAAAACCTTGGAAATAAGCGCACAAGACTTGCCTGATTCAGTGATTGCTAACGCTGCGCGCATACCTGCACCGCCAGCGCCAACCACTACTGCGTCAAATTCGCGAACTGAATATTTCACTTAAACACCCCATAGAACAAACAGGCCAACTACTACGTAAGATAGGGCCATAAGGTTTAATACGAAGCCAAGAAACGCGCGTAGTTTGGCGTTCTTTACATAGTCGGTCAGCACCTGCCATAGGCCGATGCGTGCGTGCACCATAATGCACGCAAGGGCGATTAGGGTGTATACCTTCATCGCGAAGTTACCGAATAACCCCGACCATGCTTCATAGGTTAATGCTGGAGTGCATAGCAGATAACCAATAATAAATAGTGCATAAGAGCTGATGATAAGTGCGGTCGCTCGTAGCGATACGAAATCCTGAACACCATCACGCTTTAAAGATGCTTGATTTAAGACCATAGCCAAACTCCCGCCAATACGGCAACAATCACCCACAATACAAAGCCGATTTTAGCGGTTGCATTGCCTGAATCTAATTCTTTCCACGGACCCAAGTCTTGGATTAAGTGGCGTACACCTGCGATGAAGTGATACGAGAGAACGGTGAGGGTACCCCAGGCGATAAATTTGGCAACAAACCCGGTTAACAGGCTTTTGACAAATTCAAATCCTTCCGGAGAAGACAGTGACACAGCCCATGCCCAGATAACAAAGGTCAAGGCAAAGAACATTGCGACACCGGTGACGCGGTGCAGAATTGATGCTTTGGCCGTTGCTGGCATAGAGATGGTCGTTAGATCGAGATTTACAGGTCTTTGCTTTTTCACAGTTACTTGCCCATCTTGCTCACATTGATAAATAGAGCCATCTACATTGTTGTTATAACCATTTATGCAGTCACTGCATAAATGCGCTCACATAAATAAACCCACAGACGCGAAAAAAGATCACTTTATTTGTTCAATTTTAAAGCGAAATTTCACGTGTTTGTCATAAACGGTTTACTCAAAGACGTTACGGTATTGAACCCCTGACAGTATATAAGTCTGCAGCGGATATTACAATTCTTGTTTAGTCACGGAGGTTTGCGAATTAGCCATTGGTATAATATTTAATCTTTGCAGAATATTTATTATACACAAATGCATTAAAATTGACTTTCTACCCCTCTTGTACGTTAGAATGATCGGAATTTGCTTAACATTAGTATCACGCATAACAGCTTTAGCTTGTTATTCTTATAGGAGATAATTAGATGGCAGATAAGAAAGCCACTGTCCATATTGATGGACAAGACCCGATTGAACTTCCCATTTACGAAGGTACTGCGGGTCAAGACGTTATCGACGTCCGTACCTTAGGCGCACACGGCTACTTCACCTACGACCCAGGGTTCATGTCGACTGGCTCTTGTGACTCATCTATCACCTACATCGATGGTGGTAAAGGCGTATTGCTACACCGTGGTTACCCCATTGATCAGCTTGCTGAACAATCTAACTACGTCGAACTTTGCTACTTATTGCTTAACGGCGAGCTACCGTCAGAAGCAGAGCTTGAAGAATTCTCTAAGTCAATCACTCTAAGCACCATGGTGCACGAGAAAGTGGCGGCCTTCTTCCAAGGTTTCCGCGTTGATGCTCACCCAATGGCGATGCTGTGTGGTGTGGTTGGTGCCATGTCTTCTTTCTATCACCAAGACCTAGACATCTCAGACCCAGCGCAGCGTAAGCGCAGTGCCACTCGCCTAGTTGCGAAACTGCCGACTATCGCAGCGATGGCGTACAAGTACACCATTGGTCAACCATTCGTTTACCCACGAAACGACCTGAGCTATGCAGAAAACTTCTTACACATGATGTTCTCAGTGCCTTCTGAAGATTACCAAGTAAATCCTGTGCTTGCTAAAGCCATGGACCGTATCTTCATGTTGCACGCTGACCACGAGCAAAACGCATCAACTTCAACAGTACGTATTGCTGGTTCATCAGGTGCCAACCCTTATGCATGTATCGCAGCGGGTATCGCATCACTTTGGGGCCCTGCGCACGGTGGTGCTAACGAAGCATGTTTGAACATGCTACAAGAGATTGGCTCAGTGGATCGCATTGACGAATACATCGCTAAAGCGAAAGACAAGAACGACCCGTTCCGCCTAATGGGCTTCGGTCACCGCGTTTACAAAAACTTCGACCCACGTGCCACGGTAATGCGTGACACCTGCCACGAAGTATTGAAAGAGCTAAACATCGAAGATCCACTTCTAGATGTTGCTATGCGCCTAGAGCAAATTGCTCTTGAAGACCCTTACTTCGTTGAGAAGAAACTATACCCGAACGTAGACTTCTACTCTGGTATCATTCTTAAGGCGATCGGTATCCCAACCAGCATGTTCACCGTTATTTTCGCTATGTCGCGTACTGTCGGTTGGATCTCGCACTGGGATGAAATGCTGTCTCAGCCTGGTCACAAGATCAGCCGTCCACGTCAGCTATACAAAGGCGCAACGAAGCGCGATTACGTCGCTCAAGACAAGCGCTAAGCAACGCGTTTTAGAGTTGAAAAAGGTCGCTCCCAAGCGGCCTTTTTTATTGCCATTTCAGCCTAGTTCTCTACAATGGCGGCATTTGTACAGCCAGCTTTACTAACCATGTTTGATATAGACGCAATACGCCAAGATTTCCCTGCCCTGACTCAACATGGTGACACCGAACGTGTTTATTTTGATTCGGCCGCAACGGCGCACAAACCACGCTGTGTGATTGACACCTTGACGCGCTTTTACAGCCAAGAAAACGCCAACGTGCATCGCGGCGCACACCAATTAAGTCAGCAAGCAACCAGCCGTTATGAGCACGCTCGCCAGCAAGTGGCCGAATTTATCGGCTGTCAGCATAACGAACTGGTATGGACTAAAGGGGCCACCGAGGCTATTAACTTGGTTGCCTATGGGCTGACGGCGCAGCTACAACCCAAAGACGTGATTTTAATTACCGAGCTTGAGCACCACGCCAACATCGTACCCTGGCAGCAGCTGGCGAGGCGCACCGGTGCAACATTGATGGCCGTCCCAGTCACCCCGGCTGGTCTACTCGATATCGCTCAAGCGGAGCAAATGATTGCCCAGTATCGACCCAAGGTATTTGCCCTGGCTCATGTTTCTAATGCTCTTGGCAACATTAACCCCGTTAAAGCGCTACTCAGTCAGGCCAAGCAACAAGGTGCTTGGACCTTGGTTGATGGTGCCCAGTCGCTGCTGCATTTGCGCCCACAAATGGCCGACTTGGGCTGCGACTTTTTCGTGTTTTCGGCGCATAAATGTCTTGGCCCTACCGGCCTTGGCGGACTGTTCGGGCGCTTTAGTTGTCTTCAGCAACTCGATGTTTTTCAAACCGGCGGCGAAATGGTCGCTAAAGTACGTATCGAGCATACCGAATTTAACCCGCCCCCGAGTAAGTTTGAAACCGGCACGCCGAATATCAGTGCGGTGCTTGGCTTTGCTGCCGCCATTGAGTATTTAAATAACCTTGATAGCGCCGCCCTAGCTGCGCACGAGCATAGCTTAATGCAGTATTTAGTGGCGCACTTAAGCGAAATTGAGTCAGTGTCCTTGCTTGGCGACATGCAGCATAATGTCGGTACCGTCAGCTTTTATGTACAATCTGAGCACCCCTATGACATTGCCACCTTACTCGATATGGAAGGCATTGCCCTGCGTCATGGCCACCACTGCGCGCAGCCATTAATGCACGCGTTAGGGGTCAATGGTACGGTGAGAGTCAGCTTGGCGTTTTACAATACCTTTGAAGAAATCGACCACTTTATCAGTGCACTACGTAATACCTTGGAGATGATGGCACCATGAGTTATAGCAATTACCCAGAGCTAAAACAGGCTTTTCAAGCTCTTCACGGCTGGCAACAACGTTATCGTGAGTTGATGCTGTTGGGAAAAAGCTTGCCAGTCCTTGCCAATGAGCTCAAGGTCGATGAAGCTAAGGTTTCCGGTTGTGAAAGTAATGTCTGGTTGTATATCGACTTCACTCCCCAAGAAGATAAGCTGGTTGTGGTGGCCGACTCCGACACTCGCATTGTTAAAGGATTACTGGCGTTGATTCTCATGATGTACAACGGTAAAACCCCGCAACAAGCAGCGGCCCTTGACGCCGAGCAAGAGTTCGAGGAGTTAGGGTTGATGCGCCACCTTAGCCCCTCGCGCGGTAATGGCATTCGCGCCATTGTCAGCGCGATTAACCAATTTGCCAAAAGCCACTGTTAACCCTGGCTTTGCTCACTCAAACGTTGGCGCTTATTTAAGTATTTGCGCACTGCTTTGGCCGCTGCGAAAAAGCCAAAGCTACCGGTTACCATGGTTGCCGAGCCAAAGCCATTGGCACAGTCCATATTCATCGTTGAATCGGCCCCTTGCTTAGCTCGACATACCTGCCCATGGCCATCGGGATAGACCAACTGCTCGGTGGAATACACACAATCGACATCAAACTTACGCTTCGGATTGTTGCTAAAATTATATTGTTTGCGCAGTAAATAGCGAACCTTGGCCAATAACGGATCGTGGGTGGTTTTGGCGACATCGCCAAATTTTATCTCACTGGGGTCGGTTTGCCCTCCCGCGCCGCCGGTGGTGATAATAGGTAACTTATTGCGTTTGCAATGAGCAATCAAGGCCGCCTTTTCCTTCACCGCATCAATGGCATCGATGACGTAGTCAAAGCCTTGGATGTGTTCGCGAATGTTATCCATAGTGATGAAATCATCAATCACATGCACGATGATCTGTGGATTGATAAGCTGACAACGCGCTTTCATGGCTTCCACTTTGGCTTCGCCCACCGATTGCGAATGCGCATGAATTTGCCGGTTACTGTTGGTAACGCATATATCATCGAGGTCGATAAGGGTGAGCTGCCCTACTCCGGTACGCGCCAGCGCCTCGGCTACCCAACTGCCGACCCCACCAATGCCGATGACACAGAAATGCGCCTGCTGCAGCCATTGGGTTTGCTGTTGTCCGTAAAGGCGGCTGATACCACCGAAGCGAAGTTGATAATCATCTTGTGTCATTGTCTCTACCAATTTAACTGCCAAGGTTGGTTGTCACAAAAGCTTAAAAGTGTATTTAACTGTGCTGCATGCTGTCCTTCTTGCATCGGCGCACAAAAGCAATAATGCTGGTCGCGATATTGAAAACGCAGCGCGTACGCATGTAAATAGGTGCGATCGCTGGCCTCGGCGCCATACAGGGTATCGCCCAGAATCGGTGCCGATAATGACTTCATAGCGACACGGAGCTGATGTGTTTTGCCACTGTAAGGCTTTAACACCATGCCCCTTAGTCCCGGTGCCAGCGAGTAGCTATAAAATCGGGTAATAGCGGGGTTTTCCTGGGTTTTAAGTAGCTTGAAAGCGCCGCGCCGGGCTTTGCCCATGTCACCTTTGATCCACCCCTGCTTCTTTTTCGGTTTTGCCGTACAAAGCGCCATATAGAATTTATCTACTTTATGGGCACTGAACATCGCCGTGAATGTCGCCGCCGCCGCGCTGCTTTTTGGTAGCAGCACTAAACCTGAGGTCACCTTATCAAGGCGATGTACAGGGTAGAACTTAGTGTCCAATTGCTGCTGGGCTATGGCCACCAGCCCTGGCTCGTTATCCTGCGAGTGAAAATCCATCCCCGCCGGTTTATATACAACGGTGAAATCGCTGTCATCATTGATGACTGTGAGGGTACTCATTGAAGTGCGCTTATCACTCGCGCTAGGTCTTCTTCGGTATCCACTCCCGCAGCGGGCACCTGCTTGGCTTCGGCCACGTTAATGGTGAAGCCATGATAAAGCACACGTAATTGCTCAAGCGACTCCAGTTGTTCTAAAGGCGATGGCGCCAAGCCGATATACTCATTAATAAAACCTGCGCGATAGGCATAGATACCGATATGGCGTTGCATGTGGCGAATGTCTAACTCGCAGCTTTTTGTTAGTAATGCATCGCGATGATAAGGGATCGGCGCGCGGGAGAAATAAAGTGCTTGCTGTGCGGTGTTACTCACCACCTTCACGGCGTTAGGGTTGAGTGCCTCTTCGCGGTCTGTAATCGCCGTCGACAGGGTCGCCATCGGGGCGTCGTTACCACTGAGCAATTGCGCCACTTGGGCGACATTTTCTGGCGCTAGTAGCGGCTCATCGCCTTGCACATTAACCACCAGCGTATCGTCATCTAGCGCTAGCTTAGCTACGACCTCGGCTAAACGCTCTGTGCCAGATTGGTGATCTTCCCGGGTCATCACCACAGGGGCACCGAAGCCCTCGCACACGGTCGCCACATCAACGTGATCGGTGGCCACATAAACCGCCGTCGCGCCAGATAACACCGCACGCTCATAGACGTGCTGAATCATTGGCTTGCCGGCTATATCAGCCAGCGGTTTGCCTGGTAAGCGTGTAGAGGCATAGCGTGCGGGAATAATAACTACGAATTCCACTGCTCAACCTCGTCACTGCTCAACTCTCGCGCTTCGTTTTCCAACAGTACCGGAATGTCATCACGAATTGGGTAAGCCAGTTTCGCAGCGGTACTAATGAGTTCTTGGTTTTCTTTATCGTAGCGCAACTTTCCCTTACAAACTGGGCAGGCAATAATTTCTAAGAGCTTAGTATCGAACGCCATTTACAGCACCCCTTTACGTTTTAAAATAGTTGTTAATTGAGTTTCCAAAACCTGGTTGGCCTTGGCATCTACGCGTAAATAATAACACTGCCGGTGAGCGAAAGTACGACATTTTACCGCATCTTTCTCTGTCATATAGACAGCCTGTTCGCCAAACTGGGTTAAATCCGATGCTTGATAATGGTGGTGGTCGCGATAATGCACGGCTTCACTAATAACCACACCAATTGCTTGCAGGCTCTGCTCAAAGCGCTCCGGATTGCCAATAGCACTGATGGCCACGCCCTTTGCAAAAGGGGGCGATAGCGGTTGCTCATCGGCAACCCTATAAAGCCCGGATGAGGCTAACTGATAACTGGCTTGTCCTGCTTGCTCACCATTGTAGATCACCAAATCGACAGATTTTAGCCGCCCTTGACCTTCACGCAACGGCCCTGCGGGGAGCAGTAGGCCATTGCCAAAGCGCCGCGCGGCATCGACTATACATAATTCGATATCGCGCTCTAGCGCGTAATGTTGCAGACCATCATCGCTGAGAATGACATCGACACTTTGAAGCGCCAGCAGTTTTTCTATACTGGCCTTGCGATCGCTGCCAATCACCACCGCACATCCGCTGCGTTTGGCCAGTAGCACCGGCTCATCGCCACCTTGATGGGGCTCGGTGTCCGCTGTGACCACAAAGGGCATCTCTGGGGGGTGGCTGCCATAGCCACGGGAAATAATACCAACGCGCTTACCGCGTTGCTGCAGCAGCTCGGCCAGATAGAGTGTCATGGGCGTTTTACCATTACCACCCACACTGATATTACCCACGACAATCACTGGTACTGGCGCCCGATAGGCCGTGAATAGGCCCAAACGATAGCCAAGGCGACGAGCATGACTAACCAACCAGTATAAGGCCGTTAACGGCAATAACAGCACCGTAATCAGGCTCAGTCGGCGAAACCAAGAGCGCTCTATCGCAGCGCCGATGCCGTTATCGGCGCGACTCATTGCCCCTCGCCTTGCTGCATTTTTGCCAGCGCCGCATAGGTACCGTTGGCATTTAACAGTTCGCCATGGGTGCCCTGTTCAATAATTTGTCCATGGTCGAGCACATATATGCAATCTACTTGCTCTATGGTCGACAAACGGTGGGCGATAATAATCGCGGTTTTGTCTTTCATCAGCGACTCAAGCGCTTGCTGGATTAACTTTTCCGACTCGGTATCGAGTGCTGAGGTGGCCTCATCGAGGATCAGTATCGGTGCATCTTTAACCAGAGCCCTGGCAATGGCAATACGCTGGCGCTGGCCCCCCGAGAGCATGACACCGTCTTCACCAATCATGGTATTTAAGCCTTGCGGCAAGTCTTTAACAAACTCCCACACATGTGCTTTTTTGGCCACTTCGATAAGGGCTTGTTCGCTCAGCGGTTGCGCCAAGCCATACATAATATTGTTAGCGATAGTATCGTTAAAGAGCACCACCTGTTGCGAGACAATAGCAAACTGTTGACGCAGGCTCGCCAGAGTCAGCTCATTGGTGGCAATACCATCGAGTTTAATCGCCGATGCCGGCTCGACGTCATAGTAACGGGGTAATAAATTCGACAGCGTCGACTTACCCGAGCCTGAACGCCCGACCAGGGCGATATTTTGCCCCGGAGTAATATCCAGTGACAATGACTTTAATACCGGCTCTGCAACATCGGGGTAATGGAAGGTCAAGTCGGTAATTTGAATATGCCCTTTGGCTTTTTCTAGTACTTGCGTGCCGGTGTCTTTTTCCTGTTCGGTATCAAGCACGGTGAAGATACTTTGCGCAGCGGCGATACCACGTTGCAGCTCGCTGTTAACATTGGATAGCTGTTTCAGCGGGCGTAGCATCAGCATCATCGACGAGATCAGGCTGACAAAAGTCCCTGAAGTGATTGAGTTAAGCATGCTGGGCATGGAGATAAGCACTAAGATCACCGCCATAGATGAGGCAGCAAGAATTTGAATGACCGATACGCTCAGCGCTTTGGTGGCATCCATTTTCACCCGTTGCAGGCGGTTGATATTGTTAACATGGGCAAAGCGCTCGGTTTCCTGTTGCTGGCCATTAAAACCATGGATCACTTTGTGTCCTGAGAGCATCTGCTCTGAGCAACGGGTAACATCACCCATGGCATTTTGAATATTTTTGGAAATACGGCGAAAACGCTTAGACACCACAGTCACGATGATGGCAACAATCGGCGTGATCACTAAAAACACCAGCGACAGCTTCCAACTGGCGGCAAACATCACCACCAATAGAAACGCCACATACGCCCCTTCGCGCACCAGCACCAACAAGGCTTTGGTAATAGCCTGTTGCACCTGCTCGGTATCAAAGGTGATCTTTGAGATAAGCTCACCATTGGAGTGCTTATCATGAAAACTCACCGGTAGGTTAAGCATGTGTTGGAACAAGTCTTGGCGCAATGAGCGCACCACTTGCGAACCCACATAGGCCAAACAGTAACTGGACACAAAGTTAAATGCGCCGCGCCCTAATACCAACGCAATCACAACAAAAGGAGCCCAAGTCAAAACAGCGCTGTTACGCTCAGTTAAACCTTCATCGATAAATGGCTGCATTAGCCACACAAAGGTGGCATCCATTGCTGAATACCCTAGCATGCCAATAATGGCGACAATGGCGGCGGCTTTATAAGTTTTTACATAACCAAGTAGTCGCTTATAACTTTGGGAGGCGCTTTGCTGCATAATACTCTCGAATCAACGCAATAGCGGGTATTGTAGCTTTAGCAAAGCAAAAACAAAACTCAATCACTGATAAACCAATAGCTTTTGTCTGCTTTTGCTGTTTTTATCTGCATTTCGGTGTCATAAAATTGCACCCGAATCCCACCTTGCAATTTAGTTTGGTATTGCTCAGCATTATGCGCTGCAAAACGTGCGAACACCTCGGGGTGTGGCATCTGCCAATTGCGACGGGCGCCACTCGAGTGAATCACCACCTTAGGCTTGGCTTGTTTAATAAACGCGGCACTAGAAGAGCTGTCACTGCCATGGTGGGCACTGACCAAGACATCCACTGGCCTTATTTTATCTTGCGTTAACAGCTGCTGCTCTTCTCGCTCGGTGATATCACCGCTTAGTAGCACATTGTATTTGCCATCACTGATGTGCACCACACAAGAGTTAGCATTGTCATTTTGCTGATTGCTGTGCGGCCAAATGGAGCGAACAGTCAAGCCATGCCAGCTCAATTCACTCATTCTACAGATACCTAGATTACCATCATGAAAGGGTTTTAAGGTGTGCCCATACCCTGCTTGTAGCCAGTGCTCTAGCCCGCCAGCATGGTCATTATCGCTGTGTGAAATAATGGTATGCTCGACCTGCAAGCCTCGTGCGTTAATGATAGGTAGCAAGGTATTTTTAACTATCGAGTAGCGCGAGAAATAACTAGGTCCGAGATCATAAACCACGGCTTTGCCCTGGCGGCTGATCACTATGCTCAGCCCATGGCCGACATCAAGCACATCAAGTTGCCATCTGGGTTGATAAACCCATTGCTGTGCACAATAGCCAACAAACAATCCCCCTGCATAACACACGGGCCATAAACTGGGTTTTATCAGCATGGCCGTAACTGCAAGGTAATAAATAATAACCACTGTGATATCAAGCTCACCGGTGGAAAACCAAAGTACTGGGCCAAGATATGTCACCCCTTCTAACGTCGAGGATAGCGCCAAGTCCAATTGACGCAATAGCCATAGCATTGGTTCACTGAATCCAGTTAATACCACGACAATCAGTAAAGGCAATAAAATAAAGCTGACAAAAGGCACGGCAACCAGATTCACCGGGGCACTGGCCCATGAAAATCCACCGAACGTCGCTGCACTCAATGGCGCTAAGGCAATAAACAACCATAGCTGAATGAACATATAACGACTAAGCCAGTGCCATCGTTGCGACTGCACCAAAGCAATAACAATGGCCGCCACAGCTAAAAAAGAAAACCACAGCCCGATATTAAGTAACGCGAAGGGATTCGCTAACAACACGCAGGCCAAGGCGATAAGCAAGCATTGCGACAACGAATAGTGTTGTCGTGAAAAATATAGCCAAACAAAAACGGCTAACATTAGCCAAGCTCGTTGAGCACTGATAGGCAACGCGCATAACAGCACAAATATACCAGATATCAAAAGCGCCACACCTGCCACTAATCGGCTTGTAAGGGCCTGTTGCCATTGTCCTGAGCGCACCCCATGCGCTACACACCAAAGCCCGCACTTAATACCTATAAAGCACAACCCGTACAGCAAAGAGATATGCAATCCGGAAATGGCTAATAAATGGATAATACCGCTGTGTTTGAAGAACTGATTGTGCTTGGGCTCTATATCACTGCGTTCTGCGCTCAGTAGTGCTAAGTATACGCCTTTTAACTCAAGCGGTTGCAGCTGCGCTTTCAACCAAGCCAGGTAACGCTGCCTTATCGACGGCGGTGCGTTAGTAATCGTTATGTTTTTAGCTGAGCTTGCTGTGAAAGTGAACCCATGTAAAAACCCATAAATTCGCCTATCGAGCACATCGTAGTTAACACGCCAGCTTTTCGATTTGACGCGCATATCAGCGCTCAGCTTAGCACCCATTGCGACAGGCTGATTGGCATGCACCGCTACACTGAGTAAATGGTTTTGATAAAAAGGAACAGCGTAATCAGCCACATCATTGAGGCGTAAGGTGACAAATTGAGTTGCCCCCAATACCCGTGTTTGTTGCACTGTGCCATGCACCTCAACGTATGCACCACTCAACGATGGTCCATGCCAGGTAAATATAAGTTGGTGGTAAACCAGGGTATAGCCAATGGCGAAGACCACACCGCGAATAAAGCCTAAAAATACACCACAATACACTCTGATTATTGCCATTATAGGTATTATGATAAAAAGTACTGGCAGTGACGGGGTGAAAAGTGACAAAATACACCCGAACGCGAATCCACTGCACACCGCAATAGATGTACAGGGCCCTATCCCATGGCGAAGAAAACCATTCAACGGTTTTTACCCGATCACAATAAGATTAAACAGCAAAAGTCGCTACGCATATTTGGGCGATTTTTACATGACGCTAATCTGTGGCATTTAAACAGACGATCGGCGCGAGGTGCCTTTTCCGTAGGCCTATTTTTCGCATTCATTCCGGTTCCCTTCCAGATGATTTTAGCAGCTGCTGTGGCAATACCTCTGCGGGTCAACCTGCCTTTGTCCATCGCCCTAGTGTGGATCACCAACCCTTTGACTATGCCGCCGATTTTCTATTTTTCTTATTTGGTCGGTACGTGGATTTTAGGACATCAAGAGCAAGCCTTTTACTTTGAGGCAAGTTGGCAATGGCTGAGTGACAGCCTCACAACCATTGGGCCTGCGTTTTTAGTAGGTTCGCTGGTGTGTGGCACAGTCGCCGCGCTTATTAGCTTTATAGTAGTTGATTTTTTGTGGTGTCGCGGTGTTAAAAAAGCATGGCAAGCTCGAAACTCTGACCATGACAGCTAAATTTAAGCCATAAAAAAACCGCCAGTTGGCGGTTTTTTTATGCGTATAACACTTACAGGATATCGATAAGCTCGATATCGAAAATAAGTGTTGAATAAGGAGCAATAGCTGCACCTGCACCGCGCTCACCGTAAGCAAGGTCATGCGGCACATACAAGCGCCACTTTGAACCTGTAGGCATCATTTGTAACGCCTCGGTCCAACCTTTAATAACACCACCTACTGGGAACTCTGCAGGTTCGCCGCGCTCGTAAGAGCTATCAAATACAGTACCGTTAATAAGTGCACCGTGGTAATGAGTGCGAACGGTCGCATCAGCGCTAGGCTTGTCACCTTCGCCCTGTTCGATTACTTCGTACTGTAGACCCGATTCAGTCACTGTTACTTCTGCACGCTTAGCGTTGTCAGCTAGAAAAGCTTCGCCTTCTGCGGCCAATACTTTTGCTTCTTCTTCGCGGCGTTGCTGAATCTCAGCGTTAATTTTTTCAAACGCTGCCTGGATTTCAGGGATTTCTACTTGGAAGCTTTCACCGGTAAAGGCATCCTTCATTCCTTCAAACACGGAATTTACGTTCATTCCTTCGAAAGGGGTTGCTTTTAGTTGCTCACCCATTTGTAGGCCAATGCCGTAGCTTGCCTTTTCCGCGTCGGTATTAAATTTATCAGACATAAAGTTGTTCATCTTTTGTTTCTATAAATGCCTGCACAGGGTAACACACTGAAAAACGCACGTCAGTGCTGGCTAGAAAATCTAAGACGATGAGCGCTCATTTGCCGAACTATTGGCCACTTTTGCGCTGATCCAAGGCATTAACCAAACGAAAAGCAGCAAAGACACAATGCTAAATACCCATAGCCAATAAGGGAGCCCAACGAATAATGGCTGGATCATGACCCCAAATACGATGATGCCCAAACAGCTTATAATCAGTGCGCTTAAAATAGCCAAGGTGTTATCGTATTTTGTGATTAAATGGGCGGTAAGCAGGTTGAAACCGACAATGGCAGTTAACGTCATAATCCAGTTTAGCTCGGCATCGCGAACGAGAGTTAACACCACATCTAAGCCCTGTGCATATAAAAATGCCACAATGCCCCAAGCAACAATACGCATTACATTATGCATGAGCGAGTAAATCCTAATAGGTTAATAGCCGCCATTATAACGGGAAGCAAAACGAAAAAAACCGCCAATAAGGCGGTTTTGGGAATGAGGTGGCGGAGAGATAGGGATTCGAACCCTAGATGGGCTATTAACCCATGCCGGTTTTCAAGACCGGTGCATTCAACCGCTCTGCCATCTCTCCGAATTGGCGCGCATATTAATGGCTTTTGTTGGCGCTGTAAAGCGTTTTAAATCAATTTAGTAATATTGCCGAGGGCGCTTGGCGATCAGCGCACAAATAACACAGCCTATAAGCGCCAACAGTGCAAAAATCACACTTTGGGTAATAAGTTCTGGCCGTTGATTCTTACTGGCAGGAACGATGAGCAAACACGAAGCCGGTAATGCACTGAAACACAAAATATAAGCGGAGACCTTAAGTGCACGTAAAAAGCCAAAACGTTTAGTGTAAAGCATCCAAATGGCAATAAACACGACTACGGCCATGGCGCTCAAGGTGATGTAAAGAGGCGCTTTGGTTAGCATCGCCACATAGGTCGTTAATAACGCCCCAACGACACCCCAGAAAGTCCATAAGCCCCAGCGTTCTTTCTCTCTTAAAAATAGGTTACCCATAGCAATACATCTTCTTCTTATTATTTATTAGGGTCTGCTCAAAACTTAGCCTAACAAAAATAATCATGATAAAAAACCGAGCATTTAGATTATTTTCCCGTTAATTTGGCGAAATTCGACACACGATAACAAATAAAAGGTTAATGAAAGATGACTCATTCGTAGCTGCGGGCACAATACAATGCTCGTTGCCCGCACAGGGCATTTGACACCAACTTATTAAAATAGTTCACAGCGAGTCGATAAAAAAATCAGCGACTTGGTGGCGACGCTTCTTAGGACAATCCACGGTGGGCGTTCCCAAGTAAAGGAAGCCGACAATTTCGTCGTCATCAGTGAGCTTTAAAGCCTGTTTAACTGTGGCTGATTTCGCAAATGCACCCGTTCGCCAAATACCCGATAAACCTTGGGCAAATGCCGCTTGTTGCATCGCAAATGTCGCGCAGCTAGCACTGGCCACTTGCTCGACCCACGGCACTTTATCGTGTTCAATGTACTTCATGATACAGACGATCACCATTGGAGCTCGCTCTGGCAATGACGCTGCACGCTCAATCACTCGCTCGCCCATGTCTTCTTTTTGCGCCGCCTGTAAGAAAATATCACCTAGCTTTTCGCGCTGGCGTTCTTGTAAAACGACGAATTTCCACGGCGCAAGGTGGCCATGATCTGGTACTCTCAGTGCCGCTTGCTGAATAAGTTCAAGTTGTTGAGCATTAGGCCCGGGAAAAGAAAGCTGGCTATCAGATTGACGATTTAATAAAAGCTCTTTTGCATTCATGGCTATATATGAGAATGTGAATAATTAACAAAAGGGTACCATATTCAAGCGATGATAAAAATGGCCCAAACGGGCCATAGAGTTGTAGTCACTGAGAATGAGTGGCTAGCACCTGGCGTTATTCACGAGGTGCTGGACGCAAGTAATAATCGAGGCTGACAAAACGACCACCACCATAGAAAAATAGCGCTAACAACATGGCAAAATAGATACTCGCAAACTCAATACCGTTATTAAGAATGACGATATTGCCGGTTTCATATAAATACTCAGGGCGGCCATTTTCGGCAATCAGCTGCTTCATAATATCGAGCCGCTGCTTAGCTTGTATGGAGTTCTCCAGACTCTGCTGCGCTCCTGGAACCCCTGCCCACTCAAGCACTTTCGCGGCACTGGTATCTGGGTTAGTTGGCGTAATTGCAAACCAGCCATTATGCCAATGCACGGTTGTAGCGGCCACAACCATGGTAAACATTAAAGGGATACTCACTAAGCGTGTAAACAAGCCAACAAGGATGAGCCATCCACCTAAAAACTCGGTCCACCCGGCTAAAAAAGCAAGTACCTCAGCAAATGGTAGGCCCAAGCCCCAGTCGCTATTGCCGAACCAAGCAATGACATTGGCATCGGCGAGCAATCTTTGCGACCACGCAAGGTCGCTATTAGCAAGGTTGAGTTTACTAAAGCCCGCAATGATCATCACAGGGGCAAGAATTAAGCGCATACACAACGATGGTAGCCCATCGAGAAAGCTGAGTTGTGATAGCAGGGAACGGTAAACACCGGTAACGGTGGTGAGCATAGGGCACCTTGGGTCTGAGTTAACTAATATTGATATAGCACACAGACCGCCGGGTGCCGGAAGTTATTTCATATTATTGACAGCAGTTAGCTTTTGCTTTGCTAGGCACTATTAAATTTCTCTCGCTACTAGTAAGGCTTCTTTAATTGCCCGCTTAGCGTCAATTTCTGCGGCCAGCTTAGCACCACCTATCACATGGACTTGAGCACTATGTTGCTGATCAACTTGCTTAAATTGGGCATCATTGGCAGTTTGCCCAATGCAACCTATCACAGTATCAACATTCAGCACTTTTGCTTCGCCATTTACACGAATGTGTAATCCCTCGTCATCAAAACGCTCGTACTGACATTCACCAATTTGCTCCACGTCGTGCATTTTTGCCACTTTACGGTGGATCCAACCAGTGGTTTTCCCTAACCCTTTACCGAAACGCCCTGCACTGCGCTTAAGCATATAAATCTTTCTATCGCTTTTATGCAGTTCAATGGGTTGCTCAATGCCCCACTGGGCTTTGAAATGCTCAACGCTTTGGTGATGTTGCTCGGTTAAAAACGCAACCATATCAAAGCCTATCCCACCTGCACCTAAAATAGCGATGCGGTCGGTGAGCGTCACCTCACCGCGAATAACCTCGTCATAACGATAGATGCGTTTACCATCGGCGCATTCAATATCCGCTTCACGAGGCGACACCCCACAGGCGAATACCACATCATCGTATTCGTTAAGCATGGCCGGCTCATATGCCGTATTGGTTTGCAAATCAACGCCTTGACGCACCACCTCTTCACTGAAGTATTTGAGTGCTAATTGAAAGTCTTCTTTACCCGGAATACGCATAGCGAGATTGAACTGACCGCCTAAATCATTGGATTTTTCGATTAAGGTGACGTTATGGCCACGTTGGCGTAAATAAATACTTGCTGCAAGTCCCGCAGGCCCAGCGCCAACAACCAATACCTTTTTCGCTTTTGCGGCTTTTGTAATGGCGTAGTCAAGCTCGAATGCGGCCAGTGGGTTCACCAAGCAAGTGGCTCGTTGCCCTTTAAACACGTGATCCAGACAGCCTTGGTTACACCCTATGCAAATATTGATTTGTTCGCTGCGTTGTTGCGCATACTTATTAAAGAGCTCTGGGTCAGCAAGCAGTGGCCGAGCCATGGATATCATGTCGGCTTGACCTTGGTTTAAAATGCTATTGGCTATTTCCGGCGTGTTGATACGGTTGACGGCAATAACGGGCTTATCTGTTGCTTGTTTAAGACGCTCTGAAGCTTCTCTAAAGGCCCCTGGCGGCACCATAGAAGCAATTGTTGGCACGCGCGCCTCGTGCCAGCCAATGCCGGTGTTGAAAATATCAACGCCCGCCGCATCCAGCGCTTTGGCCTGAGCAGTAACCTCTTCGGCTGTCGAACCATCAGGAATTAAATCCATCACCGACAGGCGAAATACAATCATAAAGTCATCACTGACAGCAGCGCGCACGGCTGAGACGATTTCCTTAGCTAAACGCATACGGTTTTCATTGCTACCGCCGTATTCGTCGGTGCGCTTATTGGTATGCGGTGCCATAAATTCGTTTATTAAATAGCCTTCCGAGCCCATGATTTCGACGCCATCATAACCGGCTTTTTGCGCTAGCTTGGCGCTTTTGGCAAAGTCTTTAACGGTGCTTTTTATCATCCCCACCGACATAGCCTTCGGCGTGTAAGGAGAAATAGGCGCCTGAATAGCGCTCGGCGCGCAGCTAAATGGGTGGTAGGCATACCGTCCGGCGTGAAGCAGTTGCAAACAAATCTTGCCACCGTGTTTGTGCACGGCTTGGGTGTATTTTTTATGCTTTACTACATCAAATACACTGTTAAAGGAGGACGAAATAGGCGTAAGCTTACCGCGAATATTTGGACTATAACCGCCTGTAACAATTAGGCCCACGCCTCCCTTCGCGCGTTCTTCGTAGAATGCAGCGAGGCGTTTGCGATTATGCCACCCCTCTTCTAAACCGGTGTGCATAGAGCCCATCACGAGCCGGTTTCTTAATTCTCCATGCATCAATTTTAGTGGTTGTTCTAGCATGGTGTTACCCCTTTACTATTATCTGGTCATACCTGTTTCAGGGTAGCGATCTTTGCCACATTGAGCAAGCACTAGCGATACAGTATTCGCCAATATAAACACTTCGTTACTTTTTTCTGTTTAAACTTTTCAACCCTTTAGGCTAATATGGGATTCTATCCCGTACGCCCCCAAAATGGATAAAGTAAGGATCTGATTTTGATTAAAAAAGCAGTAAAGGCCACTTGGCATGGAATTAACTTCTCGCGCCAACTTTTGGTCAACATTCTTTTTATAGTGCTTGTTATCGCTATTATAGCGTCTATTGCAAGTGATGAAGGCGAGATTATCGTCCCTGACGGTGCCGTGCTGACACTTAACTTAAATGGTTATTTAGTTGAGCAGAAACGCTATGTTGACCCTCTCGATGCAGTATTTGCTGGACCGTTTGGGGGTCAAGATGAGCCGGCAGAAATTTTGGTTGATGACGTTGTTGATGTGATCAATAACGCTGCTAAAGATGATCGTATCACCGCTATGCTGCTCGATTTACAGCAGATGGGTGGCGCGCACATTAATAAACTCAATGCTGTTGCCGATGCCATTGACGCTTTCAAAGCGCAGGGCAAACCGGTTATTGCAACTGGCTATTATTACACCCAAAGCCAATATTACTTGGCAGCGCATGCTGACGAAGTAAATTTACATCCTTATGGCGGCGTTTCAATCGATGGTTTTGGTGTCTACCCAGTGTATTTCAAAGAGGCACTCGATAAGCTTAAAGTGACGCAACACGTTTTCCGCGTCGGTACCTTTAAGTCTGCGGTTGAACCTTTGATTCGTAACGACATGTCCCCCGCTGCAAAAGAAGCGAATAAAGAGTGGTTGGGTGAATTGTGGCAGCAGTATAAAGATGAAATCACCGCACTACGTGGCTTCGATGCCAGCAACTTTGATGAAACCCTTGACGACTATTTACGCAAGCTTTCGCAAGTAGATGGGAACAGTGGTGAGTATGCACAGCGTTTTGGTTGGGTGGATGCACTTAAAAATAATCAACAAATTCGTCAACAGATGGTCGACCTAGTCGGTTACGACGACGAAGGTAAAAACTTTTTACAAATTGGCTTTAACGACTATTTAGCCTCGTTTAAATCGCCCATGCCATTCGAAAACCCAATCACGGAAAAGGTGGCGGTTATCGTTGCTAAAGGAACCATTGTTGATGGTGAGCGACGCGCTGGCGAAATCGGCGGAGACAGCACAGCAGCCCTCCTTCGTGAAGCCCGTGAAGACGACTTGGTTAAAGCCGTGGTATTACGCATTGATTCCGGTGGCGGCAGCATGTTTGCCTCAGAAGTCATTCGTCGCGAAGTCATCGCCCTTAAAGAAGCAGGCAAACCTGTGGTTGCCTCTATGGGCTCAGTGGCAGCTTCGGGTGGTTATTGGATTGCTTCTGCAGCCAATGAGATATGGGCTGCTCCAAGCACCATCACTGGTTCAATCGGCGTGTTTGGCACAATCATGACATTTGAAGACAGTGCTGCCGAGTTGGGAGTATATTCTGATGGTGTGGGGACGACCGAACTGAAAGGCTCATCCATTCTGTTGGGTCTAAAAGATAAGATGGCACAAGCGATCCAAATGAGTGTTGAGAATGCCTACGAGCGCTTTTTGAATGTGGTTGCACAATCTCGCAATATGAGCCCTGCTGAGGTAGATGATATCGCCCAAGGTAGAGTGTGGATTGCAACTCAAGCAAAAGAGCTCGGGTTAGTAGATAAGCTTGGTGATAAAGACGCAGCCATCAGTGCTGCCGCTGAAATGGCCAGCCTCAAGCAGTATGACGTTAAACTCATTGAGCAACAGCTGACGCCGCGTGAGCAACTGTTAAATAGCTTATTGAGCTCGTCCATGGTTAGCACGCTAATTGATAAGCAGACCCCGGCAAGCGCAAACCTTGGTGCGACCATGCAGGTCAACAGCTTACTAAAACAGGTTGAGCAGCAGGTTCAGAGTTTACAAAACTATAATGACCCTGATGGCATCTACGCTAAGTGCTTGGTATGTCGTGTTTCTAACTAGCGCTTAAAGCCTGGAATGATATACTAGCCCGATGAATTTCATCGGGCTTTTTTTATGAAACGTAAACGCATTTATATCGCTTATACAGGCGGCACCATAGGTATGAAAAAATCCAGCCAAGGCTATGTGCCAGCGGCGGGATTTTTAACCGAGACGGTGAAAAACAGTGCTGAATTTAATCGCGACGAGATGCCGCTGTTTGATATTGAAGAATACTGCCCGCTGATCGATTCTTCTGATATGTCACCGGCGCATTGGCAGATGATAGCCGACGATATTAAAGCCAAGTACCACGACTACGATGGTTTTGTGGTACTTCATGGCACCGATACCATGGCCTACACCGCGTCTGCCTTATCGTTTATGTTTGAAAACCTGACCAAACCGGTCATTATTACTGGCTCGCAAATTCCGTTGTCACAACTGCGCTCTGATGGCCAAGTGAACCTCCTAAATGCGATGTATTTAGCAGCTAACTACCCCATTGCAGAAGTCAGCCTGTTTTTTAATAATCAGCTATTTAGAGGCAATCGCGCCACCAAAATCCACGCCGATGGGTTCAATGCGTTTGACTCTCCAAATTTGCCGCCGCTGGCAAAAGCAGGGATTAACATTCGGCTGCTAGAAGGCCAGCTAAGCCCCTACATCGACAACGATTTACAAGTCTCGCGCATCACCCCTCAAGCTATTGCCGTGCTGCACTTATACCCAGGGATCAGCGCCGATGTGGTCAGCTCTATTATTAATGACGATATTAAAGCGCTCATCTTACTGAGTTTTGGTGTCGGTAATGCGCCTCAAAACCACGAGTTTCTGGAGCTTTTAGCAAATGCGAACGAACGTGGCATTATCGTCGTAAACCTTACCCAGTGCTTACAAGGGCAAGTTAATATGGGCGGCTACGCTACGGGCAATGCACTGCTAAACGTCGGTGTGATCAGTGGCTATGATATGACCCTAGAAGCTTGCCTCAGTAAGTTACACTACTTGCTAAGCAAAAACGCAAGCCCGCAAAGTATTCGCCATTTAATGCAAGATAACTTGCGCGGAGAGTTGAGTCGCTAAGTGATATTTAGGCACAGCAGCGCCTGTGCCTTTTATTGCTAGTGGTATCTATCTGCACGCATAGTTCACTAGCGCAATAAGATAAGCCGCAGCCTGGACCAACTCGCTTTGCAAAAGCCCCATCACAGGGCGTGATTCACATCATAAACCACTTGGTCTGCTTTTATGGTTTGCTGAACCTGTAATTGCTCAAGTTGCTCCGGCTCAACGCGCAGCGGGTCTTTATCAAGAATAACGAAATCAGCTAACTTCCCTACCTCTAACGTCCCTTTATTTGGCTCTTCAAAGTACTGCCAAGCCGCCCACTCTGTCATAGATTTCAAAGCGATATAAGGGCTCACTTGATGGTGCGCCCCCAACACTTTGCCAGAGCGTGTCTTGCGATTAACAGTTGTTGATAACACGCGTAATGGGTTGGGCTTTACCACAGGTGCATCATGATGTTGGGTAAAGCGCATGGCGTGTTTTTGCGCCCACCCTGTGGGAGAAATATTCTCAGCACGCTCCAGCCCTAATACTTCATCTCGGTGCCAATCTCCCCAATAGAAGGTATGCATAGAGAAAAAAGACGGGATCACTGCTAGCTGTTTCATACGTTTAAGCTGATCTTCACGAACAGTTTGCGCGTGGATCATCACCGTCCTGCGACCTGCCTGCTCAAATCTTGTCGCTGCGCTTTCTATATCTCGCAATAAGGCGTCTGCTGCGGTGTCGCCATTGGTATGAACAATCAGTTGCCAGTTGTTGGCATAGGCCCGTGCCACGAGCTTAGAGCGAGCCTTATCATCGGCAATGGCTGGGTAGCCACGATACTCAGAGTTATGCCCTGCTGGCGGATGAAGATAAGGTTTACTGAGCCAGGCTGTTTTCCCTTGAGGCGAGCCATCAAAACTCAATTTGACGCCGGCTATTCGTGCCCCGCCTTGGTAATCTTTGCTAGCGCCTTGTTCAAGCATAAAATCATATTCCTGCTCAAGATCAGGGTAGATAGCCACATCAATCGGCAAAGACTGCTTTTGCGCCCGTGCTAACCAATACATACTGGTGCTTTTATCTGCACGACCTTCTTGAGCAGTGGTGTAACCATTGGCCATGTAAAGGGCAAGACCTGCGCTCGCCATTTCATCTTGTAATTGCTTATCAATGGCCGAAAAAACACTAAACAAGGGCTGAAAAAGAGCCATTTCCTCAAGCACCCCATTCGCTTGATTAGAAAGTTCATCAATACGTATTACGCCGCCATCAATGTGTGGGGCCTGTGGTAAGTAACCCACCATTTCCAAGGCTTTGGTATTCATAACCCCCAAATGCCCGGACTGATGCATAATCAAAATAGGTAGTTCGCTGGAGACTGTGTCGAGCTCTGTGGCTGTTGGGTGCCGGCGCTGCGCCAGTTGTGAGTCGTCATACCCCATGCCAACGATCCAGCCGAGCTTTTTCGCTAACATAGGTTGACGCTGGTGCCATTGCGTTAAGGTGCTCAGCAACGACTCAATAGAATTTACTTGGCCGTCAGGCCCTGGGAGTAAATCAGCACTCAACTGTGCTAAACCAGCATTGAAAAGGTGACTGTGGGCATCGATAAACCCAGGCAATAGCGCCTGCCCTTGTAAGTTCACTTGTTTAGTCTGCTCGCCAACATGATCATTTGCTTTATTAAGTTGACCGGTAAATAGGATCCGACCATCTTTGGTTGCAAGCGCCTCAACATACTGGGGAGCATCACCGACCATCGTTAGAATCGAGCCGCCAAAGTATAGGGTATCGGCATTTGCGAGTTTATTTGCGGGTTGTTGAGGCTGAGTGCAGCCAATAATACCTACACTCAACAGTGCCAAACAGAGAATGCGTAACACTTTAAAGTCCTCAAAAAAGAAACTTGGAATGTGTTTTTAGCATATACAATAAAGCCCTGTATGGACAGGGCTCTTTTGATTGAAAAAGCAGCTAATTAATTAGCGTACTTTTGCGTCAATATCGACCAGATCAGTTAGATGGCATAACTCACCAGTGTGGGTTTTAATACCATGCTCACCAAAGTAGTCACGCTGCGCTTGCACTAAATGGCCATTACTTGGAGTGCTTAGCGTTGCTAGGTAATTTTGTGTTGCACACAGTACCGGGAATGCCAAGCCTGTCGTCACTGCCGCACCAGTCACACTACGAAGCGCCTTCGCCTGCTCATCTAAGGTATCAATAAACTCAACACCCTGAGCAATTTGGTCTAGGTAATCTGCACGAATAATGCACCCTGCACGCCAAGTTTGCAGTGTTTTGTTTAAATCAACTTTCCATTGATGGTTTCGTGACGCGCCCTTGATCAGTGCCAAGCCTTGGCGGTAGCAAAGCAGGCTCGCTAAATGAAACGCTTGCTGCAACTGGTCAATATCAATATCGATACTGTCCGTTTGCTTTGCTGCATAGGTCATTTCTTTAGCCGCGTGGGTATCACCGGTATTAGTTAAGTGACGTGCCTGCACCGCAGCAACAAGTGATGGCACGGCAATACCAAGCTCCAAGGCATTTTGTGCCGTCCATAAGCCGGTGCCCTTGGCGCCCACCTTGTTATCGATTAAATCGACCAGCGGTGTATCGTCCTTGGTTGCTAACTTGAGGATATGGCTAGAGATAGAGAGTAAATAGCTATTAAGCTCGCCCTCGGCCCAGGTATCAAAAATCTCGGCAATTTGCTGTGGTGTTTTGCCAGCGCCCAAGCGTAATAGCTGGTAAGTCTCGGCAATAAGCTGCATAAGGGCATACTCGATGCCATTGTGCACCATTTTCACAAAATGGCCACTGGCGGATTGGCCAACGCGGGCAAAACACGAGTCGCCGTTGTAACTGGCAGCTACTTTCTCAAACCAAGGTTCAATGCGCTCCCAACCCCCTTCGGAACCGCTCGCCATCATGGCCGGGCCATGGCGTGCGCCTTCTGCACCACCGGAAATCCCCATCGTGGCAAACTCAAATTTGTTTTGGAATTTCAATTTGCGGGCAATGCCGTCTTTATAATTACTGTTACCGCAATCGATGATGATATCGTCTTTACTGACACCGGCATCGACCAAGTCGTGGCAGACTTTGTCAACCAACTCGCCTGCCGGTACCAACAAAAGGATAGAGCGCGGCGTTTCTAAACGACGCACCATGTCGTGAAGGTCTGAAACAATGTGCAAGCGCTCGGCCATTCCTTGTGATTTGGCGCAGCTTAACAATTCTTCCCCGGCATCGGGGTTGGTATCATAGGCTACTAGGGTGAGCCCTTTTTCGATTAAGTTCAGGGCGAGATTTTTGCCCATCACCCCAAGACCTACTAATGCAACTTGCATCCAGTTTCCTCCTCGGTAAAACGTACGACTGGGTAATTCAACGTAAATACGGCGGGCATTATAGGGCATACGATGCCCCATTCAATCCCTGGCGCTGAATTATATCAAATTAACGCAAGGTACATGGATAAAGTTTGCGGGTAAGCTTAATTGACTGAATCTGACACCGGTGTCATAATGCTGAAATCTTGTTAACGAATAATAGGAATTAGAGCTGGCGGAGCGTCCTTCCCTGCTCTAACATGCTATAAGCAATAATGCCTACAGGAGAAATGCATGCCAAGACGTACGAAAATTGTGGCCACCCTTGGCCCTGCCACGGACAGAGATAATAACTTAGAAAAAATCATCCGCGCTGGCGCCAATGTCGTGCGCTTAAACTTCTCTCATGGGGTGGCCAGTGACCACCAAGCGCGCGCCGAGGCCGTGCGTGAGATCGCTCAGCGCCTAGGCACTCATGTTGCCATCCTTGCTGACTTACAAGGCCCGAAAATCCGCGTAAGTACCTTTAAAGAAGGAAAAGTGAACCTCGCCCCTGGCGCCCCCTTTATCCTTGATGCAGCGCTTGCCCCAGGTGAGGGTGATGTTAATAGCGTGGGGATCGACTATAAAGAATTACCTCAAGACGTTAAAGCTGGCGACCTATTGTTACTTAACGACGGTTTAATCCAGCTTACCGTAGAGCGTGTTGAAGGACAAAAAGTACACTGCAGCGTGAAAGTCGGCGGCGTATTGTCTAACAACAAAGGCATTAATCGCCTCGGTGGTGGCCTGACTGCCCCTGCATTTACTGATAAAGATAAAGAAGATCTTATCACCGCGACTAAAATTGGCGTCGATTATATTGCCGTGTCTTTCCCCCGCTCTGGCGATGATATGCGCTATGTGCGTTCATTGGCAGAAAAGGCCGGTTCAGATGCTCAATTGCTAGCGAAAATCGAACGTGCAGAAGCGGTAGAGACGGTTGAAGCCATAGACGACATTATCCTCGCATCCGACGCAGTGATGGTCGCGCGCGGAGATTTAGGCGTTGAAATAGGCGATGCGGAGTTAGTGGGTAAACAAAAAACCATTATCAGCCGAGCTCGTTCATTGAACCGTGTGGTGATCACCGCAACACAGATGATGGAATCAATGATTGATAACCCCATGCCCACGCGTGCTGAAGTCATGGACGTTGCTAACGCCGTGCTTGATGGCACCGATGCGGTCATGCTCTCTGCTGAAACAGCCGCAGGGGATTACCCTGAGCAAACAGTTGCCACCATGGCCCGTGTTTGCCTAGGTGCTGAGTCACAAAAAGAAACGCACATTTCTAAGCACCGCCTTGATAGCATGTTTGCCGATAATGCAGAAACCATCGCACTATCTGCTATGTATGCGGCTAACCACCTGGGTACAGTGAAAGCCATTGTCGCGCTCACTGAATCAGGCAACACCTCTAAGCTGATGTCACGCATCTCTTCGGGTCTGCCTATTTATTCACTTTCACGCCATGGCAAAACATTGGGTCAGACCGCGCTGTATCGCGGCGTATATCCAGTGCGTTTTGACTCTACTAACTTCACCAAAGAATGTATTGTTAGTGAAGCAATGAATACCTTAGTAGAGCTTGGCGAATTGCAAAAAGGCGATACCGTGATCCTCACCCACGGTGACTTGATGGAAACCATCGGTGCCACAAATACCTTGAAAATTGTCACTGTAGGGTAAATAGTAGACATAAGTTTTCTATCTGAAGCAGCAACTTATGTCTCATTCAAAACGAATTGCAGTACTCACTTCCGGCGGCGATGCCCCTGGTATGAATGCTGCAATTCGCGCTGTTACGCTCAGCGCGCTATCTCATCAACATCAGGTCTTCGGCTTTTTTAGTGGCTACAACGGCCTTATCAATGAACACTTCACTGAACTCAACGCAGCCAGCGTAACCGATATCATCCACCGAGGTGGCACTATTTTAAAGTCGGCCCGCTGCCCGCAAATGCACCACACAGATGGTTTGTTACAAGCTGCCAATAGCCTGCGTAAGTGCCATATCGATGCCTTGGTCGTCATTGGCGGAGATGGCAGCTTTAAGGGTGCTCAGGCACTTGCAGAGCACTGGCCAGGGCAAATTATTGGTATTCCCGGTACCATTGATAACGATATTAATGGCAGCGATGAAACCATCGGCTTTCACACCGCAATAGATACCGCATTAGGGTGTATCGATAAAATTCGCGATACCGCGCAAGCGTTTGAACGTACTTTTGTTGTCGAGGTAATGGGTCGAGATTGCGGTATCATTGCCATGGAAGCAGGCCTTGCCAGTGGCGCGGAGCAAATAATTTGTAAGGAACTGATTGATGACGAGCCACAGTTTTTACAAAAACTGTATGAGCAAGTGAAAGCAAATATTAATAATGATGCCGGTCATAGCTACGTGCTGGTCATGGCGGAGCACTCGCTATCTATTAGCGCCGAACAATTAGCGGCCCAGCTGACCGAGCACAGCGGCGTTGAAAGCCGCAGTGCCATTCTGGGCTATGTACAGCGTGGCGGCGCCCCTGTGGCAGGCGATCGCATATTAGCAACGCAGTTAGGCTGCAGCGCCATCGAGCACCTTAATGCTGGCGCTGATGGTGTCATGGTCGGTGTCGTTAATAATCAGCTGAAAACTTTGGCTTTTGAGCACACCAGCGACACACAACAGCGTAATCGTGATTTTGTCGCCCGCTTAAAACGCTTTCGCCGTTAATTGGCCAGCGCCGCTTTGACTTTATCTCGATAGCTGCGACTGACTTTAAGCTCCTGTCCGTTGGTGAGCACCAGCAGGTATTCACCACTGACTTGCGTCACCAGCTTGTTGATTTGTTTTGAATTAACAATGGCGCTGCGGTGCACACGAACAAACAACCCAGGGTCGAGTTCTTGCTCAAGCTCTTTCATGGTTTTACGTAGAATATGGGTTTGCCCATCCCCACAGTGCAGGCACATGTAGTCCCCTGCCGCATCAACCCATTGGATGGTATTGGTAGGCACACGGATGATCTCGCCCTGCTCTTTCACCGCCAGCGACTCTGGGTAGCGCTTAGTTTCTAATGAGTCACCTGAAGCCAGTTTCTTGAGAATTTCTTCGCAATTATTGCCTGTGATCCCGGCCACAAAACTCGCTAGCTTTTTCTTATGGGTGTTGTCTTGTTGTGTTTTTAGATGTGATTGCACTTTCTCCACCGCCTGTTTTAGTCTGTTGTCATCTACGGGTTTGAGTACATAGTCCAAAGCATGGACTTCAAAAGCTTGAACGGCGTAACGGTCGAAGGCAGTGACAAACACCACCAAAGGTTGTTGTGAGTCTGGCAGTTGCGCTAACGCATCCGCGACCTCAAAGCCATTCATACCTGGCATCTGAATATCCAAAAAAACCAAGTCGATAGGCTCGCTGCGACAAATATCGACGGCCTCTTGCCCTTGAGCGCATTGCTGTACCAGCTCAATGCATTCAATATCAGCTAATCGTATAGCCAACCCTTTACGGGCCAGCGATTCATCATCCACGATGAGGGTTTTTATGGTATTCATTCTGCTACAGCCTTTTCATAGGGGATACGTATGTTTACCGTCAGACCGGTGGGCGTATTCCCTGATAATACAAATGAATAATTGTTCTCGTAAAGTGTCTTTAGTCGATCTTTAGTATTGGCCACACCGACACCGGTGGCATTGACCAATTGGCCATCTTTAAGCTCAGCGCCAGGGCCATTATCGCTCACTTCCAGTAACAGCTCGTTGGCAAACACTTGGGCTTTAATACTGATCACCCCGCCTTGTGTCATCTGCGCAATGGCATACTTCAATGAGTTTTCAATCAACGGTTGCAAAATCAAGCTCGGGACCAAGGCATGGCTTGCTTCATCACTGACTTGCATGTCCACCGCTAGGCGGTCATCAAAACGTACTCGCTCGATTTCCAAATACAGACTCAACGCATGGATCTCTTGCTCGAGTGGCACTTTCTTTATCGGATCGGTATTGAGCGTATAGCGTAAAAAATCGCTTAACCGTGACACCATCTTGTTGGCATCTTTATTCTCTTCCACTAAAATCAGCGTCGATATCGCATTAAGGGTATTAAACAAAAAATGCGGATTAAGCTGATAGCGCAACATTTTTAATTGCGCCTCATGAGCCATGGTATTGGCTTTCAGCGCTTTTTGTCGCTCCCCTTGGAGCAACTGGTAATATTTAATGCCAAAGTACAAACCACTCCAACAAAGGATGATATAGACCGCATCAAGGCCCTGTTGAAAGTAATAAAACCACTCATCAGGGCGGTAACCATGGCGATAAATTTCCCACAAATTAAATTTTTGTACCACCGACCACAAGGTCCCTGTGGCGTAGGAAGCGGTGAACACCACCAACACGAGCAGCCACGGCTTGGCATTCCACACCCGGCGATACAAGTAACGCAGCGGCACCGTCATTAAGCAGCCCGCATAGGCATTAAGCAAGATCACAAAGACATAGATGTCGCGCATCTCAAATACTTTGGAGCCAATGTAATTCACCAGGGCATAACCTATCCAACCGGCTATCTGTAACACCCAAAAGAATCGTTGGCGATTATCAACTAGCTGCTGCCAATTCAAAATTCGTTTTACTCCTTTGCAACGCAGCCTTATCCACAGCGGTTGCATACTTATCTAACGCCATTATTAATAAAGACAACTAAAAAGGCACTGTGATTGGTCTTACTTAACCTTTCCTTCAACGCAAAACGCCGTGCAGTTGCACGGCGTTTGCTCATATTCGCGAAGGCTAGATGCTGACTCGCTTGTAGTTACGATACTCAGGGTGCCAATAATTATTATCGATGGCCTTGATAATATCCTCATCGCTAAATTCCAACGCTTCACCTTGGGCGATGGCGACTTTAGCCACAGCAAAGGCGATACGTTTAGATAGCGATTCAATCTCAGTCAGTGGCGGCAGTAGGCTCCCTTTGCCATCATTGGCAAGGGGTGAGCTCGACGCTAAGGTTTCACTGGCCGCCATCAACATTTCATCGGTAATGCGCTTAGCTTTAATGGCAATTGCACCAAGGCCAATGCCAGGGAAGATATAACTGTTATTACACTGCGGAATAACATACTGCTGGCCATCATATTCCACGCTGCCAAATGGACTACCTGTGGCGATGATGGCACGCCCTTGTGTCCACGCCAACACATCACTCGGATGCGCTTCAACCTGTTTGGACGGGTTTGAAAGCGGGAAGATAATCGGGTTTTCGTGGCTTGATGCCATTGCGCGGATCACCTGCTCGGTGAATAGCCCTGGCTGCCCAGATACGCCGATAATAATGCCTGGCTCAGCACAATGCATAACATCAAGCAAAGAGGCATAATCACCGCTGTACTGCCACTGCGAGAGCGCTTCATTAGATTGTACCAACGCCTGTTGGAAGTCACGCAGGCCTTGCATGCCCTCGCTCAATAGGCCAAAACGATCAACCATAAAGATTTGACTGCGCGCTTGCTCTTCACTGATCCCTTCAGAGACCATTTGGCTGATCACCTGCTCGGCGATACCACATCCTGCGGAGCCAGCCCCAACAAACACCACCTTTTGGTCGCTTAAACGGGTGCCCTTCACTCGACACGCCGCTAGCAAGGTGCCCACAGTGACAGCGGCAGTGCCTTGAATATCATCATTAAAGCTACAAATTTCGTCGCGATAGCGTTTCAGCAGTGGCATCGCGTTAGGCTGAGCAAAGTCTTCAAATTGCAGCATAACATTGGGCCAACGCCGTTTCACCGCTTTGATGAACAACTCTAAAAATTCGTCATACTCTTGCTGGCCAATACGCGGATGGCGTGCGCCCATGTACATTGGGTCGTTCAGCAGTTTCTCGTTATTTGTGCCAACATCCAGCATCACCGGCAATGTATAGGCCGGGCTGATGCCCCCGCACGCGGTGTACAACGACAACTTACCAATGGGAATACCCATGCCACCAATGCCCTGATCGCCTAGGCCAAGAATACGTTCGCCGTCGGTCACAACGATAACCTTTACTTTGCCTTTGGTGGCATTTCGCAAAATATCATCAATATTGTGGCGGTCTTCATAGGAGATAAACAAACCGCGCGAGCTACGATAAATATCTGAGAACTGCTCACACGCATCACCCACTGTTGGCGTGTAAATAATCGGCATCATCTCTTCAATGTGGTCTCGCACCAAACGATAGTAAAGCGTTTCGTTATTGTCTTGGATGGCGCGCAAGTAGATATGCTTATTAAGGTTATCTTGGAAGCTAGAGTACTGCTGGTAACAGCGCTCTACTTGCTCTTCAATGGTCTCAAAACGTGGCGGCAGTAAGCCTGCCAAGTTGAAGCTTTCACGCTCACGCTGAGAAAATGCGCTGCCTTTATTTAGTAGTGGCGTTTCTAATAAGGTCGGACCAGCGTAAGGAATGTACAAGTAATTGGGATCGGTGTGTGTATTGGTTTTATCGTTGGATTTGTCTGTCATATTGCCTACTTAGCACAGAAGGAGATTGCCTGATATTATTGCCCTTAGCGCGCAAATTGCAAACCCATTTGGGCTTATCAGACCATTGATTTATCGCTGATTGGCGCATTATCATTTTTGATACACACCAATGAATCTTTGTTAACAAACAGCAGGCATTCAAATACCTGCTGTTTGATTACCTTTATTTTCCGAGAGCGATTCCCTCTCGGCGTGGATCGGCACTGCCATAGAGCTTACCGCCTTTCACCTCGACTGCATGAATGCCAGAGTTAAGGTCGCCAATACGCACTTTATGGCCCCATTGCTCGAGCTGCGTTTGTAGCTCCACCAGCTCAGTGCCCTGCTCTAAGGTAGTGATATGGTTACGATTAGTAATACGGGGCAGATTGATCGCTTGCTGGGCGCTCAGCTGCCAATCCAACACCCCGACCAATGCATGGGCCACGTAATTAATGATACGGCTGCCGCCGGGCGAGCCAATCACTAAACGCAAAGAACCATCTTCATTAAATACCATCACGGGGGCCATAGAGCTGCGCGGGCGCTTACCGCCTTCAACGCGATTTAATACATATTTGCCATCACGCTTCGGCGATAGCGCAAAATCGGTGAGCTGGTTATTGAGCAGATAGCCATTGACCATCACGGTAGAGCCAAACGCCATTTCAATGGAGGTGGTCATCGACACGGCGTTGCCTTGATTATCAACAATGGAAATGTGGCTGGTATTGGGCAGCTCAAAGGCATCGTCCTTACCATAGGCAATCCCCACGCCCGGGTGCCCAGCTTGCTTTTTAGCATCATGCTCAAGCATCAATAAGGCACGTTTTTCAAGGTAGCTATTATCGAGTAGCGCTTGCGTCGGCACGGGTTGGTAGTCGGGGTCGGCCATATAGACCTCGCGATCAGCGAAGGCTAAGCGCGACGCTTGGGTGAAGTAATGCAGCGCTTTGGGGCTATTAACCGCATATTGGCTGAGGTTTTTATCCTCCAGCAGTTTCAAGATTTGCAAAACCGCCATGCCACCGCTGCTAGGCGGTGCCATCGAGCACACTCGGTATTGATGATAGCCCACACACACCGGGGCACGCTCTTTGGCGACATAGTTATTAATGTCTTGCTCAGTGAGTAAACCTGGGGCGATGGGACTTGTTTGTACTGCTTTGGCAATGGCTTTGGCATTGTCGCCATGATAAAAGGCATCCACTCCCTCGCTGGCCAAGCGTTTATAAAGCGATGCCAAGGCGGGGTTTTGCTTAACGGTGCCAATGGCCAAAGGCGCACCACCGGGAAAGAAATACGCCCGCGCCGCAGGCATTTTCTCCACTCCAGGGTTAATACGTCGCGCTAAAAGCTTATGTAATCGCGGTGACACCTTAAACCCTTGTTCGGCTAAAGTAATGGCCTCCTCAAATAAACGAGACCAAGGTAATTTGCCATCACGTTCATGGGCTTTGGCCAGCGCCTTCAAGACCCCAGGAGCCCCCACTGAGCGCCCGCCAACCACCGCATCAATCCAGCGTAAGGCCTTGCCATTGCCGTCAACAAATAACTCCGGTGTCGCTTTGCTAGGAGCTTGCTCGCGGCCATCATAGGTGGTGAGTCGGCGCTGCTTTGCATCATAGTGCAAAATAAAGGCCCCACCGCCAATACCGGACGATTGCGGCTCGACCAATGTCAGTACCAATTGCACGGCAATGGCTGCGTCTATGGCACTGCCCCCTTCAGCTAAAATCGCTTCACCGGCGCGCACCGCATAGGGATTGGCAGCGGCAACCATGTAATGCTCACCGCTCACTTGTTGTTTTGTCACCACCGCCGTGGTGGCCTCAGGCTCTCTATCGGCGAGCACCTGTTTATTGGTGGTCGTGGTGGCTGTGCAGCCAGAGCTGATAAGCAACGAGAGAGCCGCTGCTATCTGGGTATAAGTTCGTAACATAGCGCTGAGTGTTATTGTCGTGGTTAATTAATTGGCATCTTAAAGGCAAAGGGGCACAATAGGCAAAAAATAACGACCACTGTTAAGTTATGACTGTGTTTAAAACCCTCTTTTCGCACCGCGCAATGCTGTCTGTCTGGCCACTGATCGCACTGTGTACACTGCTTATGGTAATTGATGCCGCTGGGCCATTGTCTTTCCAGCGCCCCGCCATCGCTGAGGGCCAGTGGTATCGCTTGCTAACGGGGCACTTTTTACATAGCAATTGGCCGCATTTAGGCATGAACATGGCAGGTGCTCTAGTGCTGTGGTCGCTCCATGGCCATTTTTTTAGTGTCCGTAAGTATTGGCTTTATTTGCTGCTCTTGTCTTTTGGGGTTGGCCTCTGTTTATACGGCTTTAGCCCGAACATCTCTTTATATGTCGGCTTAAGTGGTTCATTGCACGGCTTGATTGCCTATGGTGCGGTGAGAGATATTCGCAGCGGTGAAAAAACCGGGTATTTAATTATCGTAGGCGTAATAGCCAAGGTGGCTTACGAGCAAATTGTTGGCGCCAGTAGTGACGTTGAGGCATTAATTGACTCCCGCGTGGCGATTGAGGCTCATCTATTCGGGCTGTTGTGTGGCTTGGGCTTAGCGCTGCTAGAGTGGCGAGGCATAAAAAAACCCGAGGCTTAGCTCGGGTTTTTCATTAGCGATTAAAGGTTCTCTTCAAACAGCTTATAAATGCGGCGGTATTCATCTAGCCAACTTGAGGGCTGCACAAAACCGTGCGGTTCAACTGGGAAGATAGCCGTTTCAAAGTCCTCTTTCTCCAGTTCAATCAAACGCTGCACTAGGCGCACAACATCTTGGAAGAACACGTTGTCATCAACCATCGGCGCATTGATCAATAGCGGCTTCTCTAACCCTTCAGCGAAGTAGATAGGCGAGCTGCGCTCGTAGGCAATAGGGTCAACATCTGGGTGATTGAGAATATTAGAGGTATACGGGGCGTTATAATGTGCCCAATCGCTCACAGGGCGCAGCGCCGCTCCTGCTTGGAACAGCTCAGGCTCGGTGAACAGCGCCATAAAGGTCATAAAGCCACCGTATGAGCCGCCGTAAGTACCGACCCGCTCAACGTCAACATTGGCGTTGGCCTGCATCCATTTTACCCCATCAACCAAGTCTTGCGTCTCTGGCGTTCCCATTTGTCGATAAATGGCAGTACGCCAATCGCGGCCATACCCTTTCGAGGCGCGGTAGTCCATATCCATAACCACATAGCCTTCGCTGGCAAGCAACGAGTGGAACATAAACTCGCGGAAGTAACCGGACCAGCCAAAGTGTGAGTTTTGCAAATAACCGGCGCCGTGGTTGAAAATAACCGCCTTGCGGGTATTACCGCTTTCATCGCTTTGGTAATCGCTGGGATAATACACTTTCGCATACACCGGTTGCTCACCATGGCTCGACGGTACGGCAACCACTTTCGGAGCCACCAGCTTAGTCGCTTTGAATTGCTCTGATACGGTGTGAGTTAGCTGCGTAACCTTAGCCCCCGGTGCCGCATCCATGACATAAAGCTCCGGCGGGTGCATGATTTTTGAGTGCTGTAACAGCAGTTTTTGCTCATCAGGACTCAAACTATAGTCAGTCATGCCATCAAGGCTGGTTAGCGCCTCGCTGTTGCCGCTATCCAGGTTTAAGCGATACACCTCGTAAATACCTGGGTGCTTTTTATTCGCTTTGTAGTACAGGTATTGGTCATTTTCGCTCAAGGTCAGATCGGAAACCTCAAATTGACCCTTGGTACGCTGACTTGCTTTACCCGTTAACGGCTTAGTGTAGATGTGACTATAACCGGATTGCTCTGATAAGAAATACAAGGTGTCGCTGGTGTTTAACCAGCCGAAATCATTAAAGGTGTAGTTAACCCAAGCATCGTCGTGTAAGCGGTGTTGGTTCACTAACTTTTTGCCTTTAAAGTCAACGGTCGCTATCCAGCGGTCTTTGTTATCCCAAGCCTCAAGCATAACAGCAACTTGTGAGCCACTGCGGTTCCATTGAATGGCACTTTGACCCCAGCCCCAATCCATCATTAAATTGATTTCACGGCGCTTAGTTTCGCTTTCATACTCTTTGCCTTGGCGGGCATAGTTTTCACGCTTCACCTCGGCAAGCACATCTTCATTCCAACCGGGCAAGGTATTATAGGTCAGTGTCGTTTTTGCTTTGCTTGGCAAGTCGATATACACCAATTCTGTGCCCTGTGGCTTGGCATCCGCAACCCGGCGACGGGCTGGTACCGATTCTATCCCTGCATCTTGGGTAATGTAATTAGGCATGATGTCGGTGTCTGCGCGCCAGCTTCTGTCATCGGTTAGCGCAACGATAAGCTTACTGCCATCGGGAGAGAGCTGGGCATCCACTAAACGCTTTTTATCGCCTAGGTAAATGGTGGCATCGACTACCGCGCTATTTTCATTCGCTAACTGCTGGTCGCGCTCGAGAGCATCTTTTTGGTTTTTTAGCTGCAGTGCAACATAGTCAATAAGCTTATGTTGTTCCTTAGCAATGTAGCTTTTCGGCTCATTAACCTTGATTGGCTTATCTTCAAGCTTAAGGTTGGCTAACTCACTGTGCAGCCCGGTGCCTAAGTCTACATGCATAAACACGTTGCCACGGCGATATACTAGGCTGTTATCATTTAAAAACTGCGGCGCAGATTCAAATGCCGAGGTTTTGGTGATTTGCACTAAGGTGTTGGCAGAGGTATCACGAACAAATACATCCCCTTTAAATACATAGGCTTGTAAGCGGTTATCTTGACTGTATACGGCCTTGTCATCGCCCAACGTGTGTAGCTGCGCCAGCGTTACTTTGGTTGCACTGTCTGCGCCAACGGCCTGTGTGTAGGTGTCGCGTAGTTGATTACCTTGTTGTTTTTGCTGATAAACAACGGTGTTTGAATCGCTGTGCCAGAACGCGCCTTCTGGCTGGTTACCTATCCAGTCCGGATCAGCCATGGCTTGTTCTAAGGTAATAGCCACTGAACCTGGTTTTGCCGGTGTCTCCACTTGACTTGGGGCGGAAGTTTGATTCGTTTCTACCTGCGTGTTGCTTTGTTGTGCGGTGCTTTGACAGCCGCTGAGGATAAAACTGGAAGCAATGGTCGCCGCCAGTACTGATTTATGGAACATGATTGTCTTCAACTAAATACACGGTGCCCTGATTTAAGCAAAAACTTACAAGCAAAGACAGTGTTTTAAGACCAACGGCAGTTTACTTAGACAAAAAAAAGGTCAGCAAGGGATGCTGACCAAAACTCTGCGCTAGCAATAACGAAACAAGTACGGGACCTGCTTCACATATATATAGAGTACTAAGCGGCTAAATGGTTCACTGTTTTTTTATTAATTTTAGGTCCATCCACACAAGACGATGATCTGACGAGGCTTTTCTATCACTAATTAATTTATATTGTGCCGGGTTTTGCTCCGTCGGCCAATATACACCTGCCGAGATAGGCTCAAAACCGAACTTTGATGGCAACACATAATCAGCTCTAGCACGCCAGCTTGCGGTGTAATAACGCGCATAAGCTTGCTCTTCCACCCCTGCTCCTCCGGTGCTCTCGGGCACCATACTGGCATCCACTTTATCATGAGCTAACACTTGATTAATGGCCTCAGGACGCGCTTTATCGCCTTGCGGTGCAGCGTTCAAATCTCCCAAGATAACAAATCGGCTGTTGTCATCGAGGCCTCCTTGGCGGCCTTGGTCATCCACCAAATAATCGCTTTGATTATCTAAATAATCGGCGATTAGTTTAATCTCAGCTTTATTGCGCAGACCGTTTCTATCTTCCGGACCATCGAATACCGGTGGTGTAGGATGAGATGCCAACAGATGCACACGTTTACCATCAACGCTGATAGGCACATCCCAGAATGACTTTGAGCTTAAGCGCGCAGCTTGCCATGTACGGTTATCATAAAAAGCATTGCCATCAAGCATGGGCATCTGCGCCTGCGGTTGTTGCGCCCATTTCAATTGTGCAAACGTGCGCACGCGCTCATGGTCAATGGGATAGCGGCTTAAGATCACCATCCCGTATTGGCCAGGGTAGAAACCAAAGCCATAAGCATCCCCGCCATTGCCAGAGAGCTCACCATTGCCGTCAAAGTCGTAGTCGCTGGCAACACCGGTATTAACGGGCGCACTATAGCTGTAGGGGTAGTGAATGGCTTTTACACTGCCATGATCCTTGCCTAGATAGTGGCGTTGAAAAGCATCGACTTGTTCGCGCCAATCCTCGTTATAGTCGAATTCATTGAGTAATATCACATCAGGACGCACCCGTTGAATAATATGCGCGATATTGTGAATTTGTGGGTGTTGCCCTTGGGCTAGCAAGGCAGGTAAAGGCGATTCACTTAGCTCACTGGGATTAGTAACGTAGTTCGAGCCATCCATACTAACGTTAAAGGTCGCGATACGCAGCGTTGTTGGCACAGACGAATGAGGTTGCGCACAGGCCGCAACGAACAGACACAAGGAGCCAATAAGGCCAAAACGTTTGCACAAGGTCATTTAGGGTTTTCTCTTATATAAGCAAAATGAAAACGCCATACTAGCAGCTGTTAATGACATTGTGTCAGCGTTTGGGATGAAAAAAACCGAGCTTCAAGGCTCGGTTTATTCGCTAAAATAGTCTTGTTGGTTGCTAGCGGTACTGCGCAACCACAGGTGCTAGTTGAGAATTAACTGATGGGCTCGTGCTTCAATACCAGGATAATCCTGCTCGCTGAGGTGCTCATGCAATTCACCGAGACGCTCCCCAAGCTCATGCAAGGTATTCGCACTGACATTGATATGACCCATTTTTCGCCCTGGTTTTACCGCTTTACCATACCAGTGACTGCGAACGCCAGTGGTGGCCAATACCTCTGCCGGGATTGCTGGCTGACCCAAAACGTTAATCATCGCACTCGGCTGCAATAGATAAGTACAGCCCAAAGGCAAACCGGCAACAGCACGCACATGGTTCTCGAACTGGCAACAATAAGCGCCTTGCTGTGTCCAATGACCCGAGTTGTGAACACGCGGCGCAATCTCATTGACTAGCAATTCACCGTCAACATCGAAAAACTCGATAGCAAGTACGCCAACATAATCCAGCGCATTGGCTATTTTGCTGTAGGCATCAACCGCCTGAGATTGCATGTCTTGGCTGACGATGCCTGCTACCGACAGCGTCAACACCCCGTCAGTGTGTTCATTTTCGGTGACCGGGTATACTTTTACATTCCCTTGTGCATCGCGCGCACCTATCACTGAAACTTCACGGTCAAACGCAATCATCTTTTCACAAATAATGCGATGCGACGCATCTTTATCTAAAAATGCCTGCATTTCTTGCCAGATTTCATCAGTCTGGTCGATGCTTTTTAAGCGCCATTGGCCTTTGCCGTCGTACCCAGCCTGACAAGTTTTGATCACCAAAGGTAAACCCAGTTCATTCACCGCTTGCTCAAGGTGAGTACGTTCACTCACTAAAATATACGGAGCACTCGGTACGCCAGCATTATCGAGCAGCGCCTTCTCTTTGGCGCGATCGCCGCCGCATTCAATTGCTTTTTTACCGGGGAAGAATTTGCCGCTTTGCTCACAGGCCGCAAGCACATCGCTGGGAATATGCTCAAACTCAGCAGTAATACGGTCGCTACTGGCGATTGCTTGCTCTAACGTTTGCGTATAGTGCTCACCGGTTACCGGGTGCACCACTTGTTTGCTAGCCACGTCATAAGCACGAATATGGATATCCAGCGGCGCTGCCACAAGCGCCATCATACGCGCTAGTTGGCCCGCGCCCAGAACTAACATTTGCATATACAACTCGCTTATTCAGCTGGGTTAGGGTTAGCTAAAACAGTCTCTGTCTGCTCGGCACGAAATTGGTCAATTTTCGCCAGTAGCTCTGGTTGCTGACAGCCCAAGATTTGCGCTGCCAACAGTCCCGCATTAGCGGCACCGGCATCACCAATAGCCAAAGTACCTACCGCCACACCTTTTGGCATTTGGCAGATTGATAATAACGAGTCAACACCATTGAGCGCTTTCGATTTTACTGGCACGCCCAATACCGGTAGCGAGGTAAAAGCGGCCGCCATACCCGGTAAATGCGCAGCCCCGCCAGCACCGGCGATGATCACTTTAATACCACGCTCAGCAGCTGAGCTGGCATAATCAGCTAAAAGTTGAGGAGTGCGATGCGCAGAAACCACTTTGGTTTCATACTCGACACCGAATTTATCCAGCATGTCCGCCGCATGTTGCATGGTGGGCCAGTCTGACTTTGAGCCCATAATAATTCCTACTTTCATTGCCACTCCTCAGTATGAACGATATAAATGTAAATTACGCCGTATGATGACCAAGCATCAAAGGGGGTTAGCGCCGCAGTGATTCTCTTTCACCGCAAAAATTGTCGCGCATTATACTAAAAAGCCCGATAAAAAGCATGGCTAAGTTTTGTTGCTAGAGGCAATGAACAAAGTTATCCATTCGCTGCTATCCAAACTCGCCATGCCTTAGCAGGTCCCATTATCAATGCCAAAACCACCACCCCTCCGGGGATGAGCACCGCCTTTAGCACCGGCCCTAACACATAGCTGTAAAAGCATATAAAGGGCACAAACAACACATAACCGATTATCCGTGATACTATATTAACGACTGATTCCATTGTAGTTTTCCATTAACTTATAAAAATGAGCGCGCTCATTATAATAATTGAGCGCGCTCAATATCAAGCAAAAGGGTTTGTTTTGAGTAACCAATTAACGCCTAAAAAACTGCAAACACGAACACGGATATGCCAAACCGCATGGGAGCTGTTTATTGCCAAAGGGTTTGAGAGCACGTCAACACGTGATATTGCCAAGGCTGCAGGGATAGCAAATGGCACCTTGTTTAGCCATTTTGCGAATAAAGATGAGTTGCTCAAGGTGTTAATGATTGCGCAGATTGATAACGTCATCGCTGATGCCCAACGCAGTGATAACCATCAGCAGCCAAAACTGAAAATGCGCCACTATGCCACGCACCTGTATGCGTTTTATTTGCAGCATGTGGAATTCAGTAAGACCCTACTACAGAGTTTGATTTGGCAAGGACAGTTTTTCGATGAACAAATACAGCAATTTAAAGCATTGTTATTTGCATCGGCTCCCCAGTATGACGAGGTGCGCGCCGCAGCCATGATGGACTGTTACTTTATGACTTTGATAGAAGGTTTAAATCAGCCAGACCCTAACGCTAATGCTATGGTGCGTCGCCTAAGTGCCAAGCTCGCCCTACTCTAATCAGGATTAACTTGCTTGATTGAGTTGCTCGGCAACATCGAGTGTACAGGCCGGTAACGCTAAACTATAGAGTTGCGCGCTACTTGGTTTGAAGCCTGCACGGGTAAGCGTGTTAATACTGCGGTGATTTTCGACCATCACTCGTGCTTGGATACGCGTGAGCGGCTTATCAATATAGCGGCCGTATTCGGCTAATAGCAAAGCTATTGCTGCTTGCATATAACCTTTACCCCAATGCTGAGGATGAAGTTCAAAGCCGAGCTCCGCGCAACCTTGGGCGATATTATATAAGCCGCAGCTACCAATGACCTGGTGCTGGTGAATGATAGCAAAGCGCACGCCTTGCCCTTTTAGAAGTAGTTCGATGTCCGCTTGAATCATACTACGCACCTCAGTTTTAGTTTTCGGTGGTAAATAATCATTAAAGCGAAAAACCAAAGGCTGCGAGAGAATAGCAAACATTGCCGGCGCATCTTTGTGGCCTATGGGACGTAAACTAAGCCCGCGAGATGGGCAGCGATTCATAGCAGTAAGAGTATATCGGGCTTGAGTTAGCGAATTATTGCCTTAAACTATGCTCAAGAGCAAGCACTAGAAGTTAAAAACACTCATGGCTGATGATTTTATTATGGTTCCTCCTACTACCACGGTGTACTGCCCTAAACGCGGCGAAGGCTGGACGTTAACAGGGATCACTGGCATTGAGGAGTTCGTCTCGGTGATGTTTGATGGCGTGCGCTACACCCTAAGCGCCAAAGAGGTGGTTGAAGAGTTGATCCCCAACCAGCAGCAACGCCAGCAACAAAGCGCGTAATTGCTTTACTGAAAACAAAAAAGCGCACTCCTAAGTGCGCTTTTTTTAGTTCCACAACAGCCGTTAGCTTTGTGTTGACAGTGCATGAATTCGCGCATCCAATGGCGGGTGTGAAGCAAATAGCTCACCAATAGAGCGCCCTGGTGCGATACCAAAGGCCATCATTGAGCCTTCCAGCTGTGACTCATGGTTGCCTTTTAAGCGCTCTAGTGCGGCACGCATTTTATGTGCGCCCACTAACTCGGCTGCGCCTCTGTCTGCGGCAAATTCACGTTTGCGGCTGAAGTAAGCAACGACCACGGAAGCGAGTATGCCAAATAACACCTGAAACACCATGTCGAAGATAAAATAGGTCCAGCTGGGGCCACTTTGCTCCTCATCGCCATTGAGGAAATTATCAACGATGCCAGCCAATACCTTAGCAAAGAAGATAACGAAGGTATTCACGACTCCTTGAATCAACGTCAATGTCACCATGTCGCCATTGGCCACATGAGAGACTTCATGAGCGAGTACCGCTTCGGCTTCTTCTTGGCTCATGTTGTGAAGCAAGCCACTGCTTACCGCGACTAACGCGTTGTTTTTCGATGGTCCAGTAGCAAAAGCATTGATTTCTGGGCTGTCGTAAATAGCGACCTCTGGCATGTTGATACCACGTTGACGCGCTTGCTCGGCAACCGTGTTTACCAGCCACTGCTCGGTACCGGAGCGCGGCTGCTCAATAACATATGCGCCAGTAGAGCGTTTAGCTATCCACTTAGACATCAACAATGAGATAAAGGAGCCACCAAAACCAAACACAGCGGCGATGATGAGGATCCCCCCCATACTGCGACTTGATATCCCCAGCACCGAGAATACGATAGATAACACCACACCTAGCACTAACATAACGGCAAGGTTGGTCAATAAAAAGAGCACAACACGTTTCATACTACATTTCTCCAACGGGTAAGATTATTCATTAGGGATCATCGAGTGATCCATAATGGATAGCGTCACCCTATCGACGCGTTATGCTCAATATATATAGGCAGATGTTTACGGTATCAAGTTATTTCGGCAAACGGATTTGTAAGCAACTGTAACCTTAACCTAACTCGAATAGCTCCATAAGAGCGCGGTGGATTTTTAGCTTTGATGTGTGCTCGGTATAAGGGCTTTCTCCGAGAAATGGGGCTGGCAGCCTTGCTTTCAAGGTGGCTAAATTGGCATCGTATTCCTGCATCTGTGGATCCACTTGGTTGGCTATCCACCCAGCGACGTGTACACCTTGATGCGCCAGCACTTCCATCGTTAACAATGCATGGTTGAGGCAACCGAGTTTCATACCCACCACTAAAATGACTGGCAGTTGCTCAGCAAGCACCCAATCACTTAACAGCTCCGTGTCATTAATGGGTAATAGCCAACCTCCGGCGCCTTCGGTAATGAGGATATCAGCACCGCAACTTTTAAACTCGTCGTACGCGCTGCGTAACTTGCTAACGCTAATGTGTTCACCTTGCTGCGCAGCGGCAATATGAGGTGCAATCGGTGGCGCAAAAATAAACGGATTTACTTGCTCATAGAGCACATTGATGTTGCCGCTTTCGATGAGTGTCAGTGCATCAGTATTGACCAGTCGGCCAAACGCCTCCTCAGCACCTGCGGCGATGGGCTTAAACCCGGCCGCCTTCTTTTTATGCTGTACAGCGAGTTTCAGTAGCAAGCTGGTGACATGGGTTTTACCTGCATCGGTATCGGTTGCGGTAACAAAAAATTGTTTCATTTAATGAGCTCCAAAAATGCGACGCTGTAGCTTAACTCCACGCCCGGCTGCGATCCCTGTAAATGGTTGAGAATCTGCATATACTGATTTTTCGATAAGTGACGGTGGCCATGCTCACAGCTATTGGCACCAATAGCCGATAAACTTTTTAACGCCTGTTTAGCACTGTCAAAACGATCAAATAGCTTTGCTTGATGCTGCCATTGCACCTTAAACCCAGCTTGCTTTGCCGCGATGGTCAAATCGCCAACACGTATAAATTGGTTAATGGCTGACACCCCTGCCGTGGCAAAAGCAGCTTTCACTTCCTCAAGGGAGCCTTCGCTCACCACAGCAATATATGCCCGCCCATTCGCCGTTAAAATACGGTGTAACTCGCAAAGTAAGGCAGCTAAATCAGCAGACCATTGCATCGCAAAGTTACTAAAGACGGTGTCTATCGCTGCACTGTGTATTGGTAGCGTGTCCATATCTGCGCACACTACCTGATTATCATCGCCACCTAAGATTCGTGCACACTGTAGCATGGATTCTGATAAATCAAGGGACACTAACTGCTGTGCCCTGACACTGAGCGCATGGCTATTCACGCCGGGACCCGCGCCTAAGTCTAAACATACACCCAAATGTCTGGCGCCAATGTGGTCTAACAAAACAGTACTGCTCGCGGCTTGCACTCGCGCATGCTGCTGATAATTCGTTGCCGCTTTGGAGAATTGCCGCTGGGTAGTAAGTTTTAATGCCGCACTCATCGGCATTGCTCCAAGGCGCTGACTAAGGTGTCGATATCTTGCTCAGTATGAGCCGCCGTTAAGGTGATACGCAAACGCGCAGTATTGTGGGCCACAGTGGGCGGTCGTATGGCACTAAGCCATATGCCTTTTTCACGAAGTTGATTTTGCATCATCAACGCTGATTCACTATCGCCGACGATCAACGGCTGTATCGGTGTATCTGAGGGCATCAGTGCTAAATGAGCCGCCGCACATTGGCTTTTAAAGTAATCAATCAGTGCAGATAAATGTTGGCGCTCGGCGTCGGCCGCCAACAACTGCGTCAGTCGCTCGTCAATCACCTCACATTGCAAAGCGGACAGTGCCGTGGAATAGGTGTAATCGCGATTACTTTGCAGCAGCAAATCGATGACTTTGTTGCTAGCTAGTACGATAGCCCCGTTGGCAGCCAGCGCTTTACCAAAGGTGAGCACTAAAATATCAGGCTTAAGCACCGCAGCGCTGCCTTTGCCTCCACCGAGCACCCCAAACCCATGGGCATCATCAAGCATTAACCAGGCCCGGTGCTTCTCACACTGACTGCGTAGCTGTTCAAGCGGCGCGCAGTCCCCATCCATCGAGAACACGCCCTCGCTTACTACCAGTTTATGGTGGGCTTTGGATTTACCCAAGCGCGCATCCAGATGCGCCATATTATTGTGATTAAAGCGCTGCATCTGTGCGTTTGCCGCAAGGCCGCCATCGACTAAACTGGCATGATTCAGTTTGTCTTGCACAATCAAGCCTTCCCGGGCTTGAGCAAACAAGGCTTTCAGCACACTGGCATTAGCACTGAAACCGCTGGCAAACAGCAGCGCTGACTCAAAGCCATAAAGTGCGCAAAAACGTTGCTCCAGCTCTGCTTGCTCACGACTGTACCCAGTAACCAACGGCGAACTATGCCCGCCACTGCGCCCTTTCAATGGCGGCAGCGGCCGATCGCCTAAAGCAAGATAGTCATTGGACGCAAAATTTAAATAGCGTCGACCATCCACGGCCAAGGTGCGCGCACAAATGTCATCGACTACCACGCGCTGGCGCAGTAAGTGCTGCTCTTTGGCACCCTCGAGCACATTATCAATGTATTCAAACGCCATTAGGTTGCTTCGTAAAACAGCTCTGAGGTTTTCTTATCAGCGATAGCTGAGCTCAATGACGCTTCATAGGCCTCGTCTGAGTAATCCTGAGCCTGCTCTGGGCGCATCCCCAGTTTGCGAATAAGGTTCATATCGGCATCGGCTTCAGGGTTGTCGGTGGTCAGCAGTTTATCACCATAGAAGATGGAATTTGCTCCGGCAAAGAAACACATGCTTTGCATCTGCTCATTCATTGCCGTGCGCCCTGCTGATAAACGCACGTAGCTTTTCGGCATCATGATACGCGCCACAGCAATAGTGCGAATGAATTCGAACTGGTCTAAATCATCGACGTTTTCTAAAGGCGTGCCCTTGACCTTAACCAGCATATTAATCGGCACACTTTCTGGTTGCTTAGGCAAGTTTGCCAGCTGGATCAATAGGCCGTAGCGATCAGAAGCCTGCTCTCCCATACCGATAATGCCACCGGAGCATACCTTCATGCCGGCATCACGCACATGATCCAGTGTGTCTAAACGGTCTTGGTAAGTGCGCGTGGTGATAATCTGCTCATAGTATTCAGGAGAAGTATCGAGGTTATGGTTATAGTAGTCTAACCCCGCCCCGCGCAGCTGCTTGGCTTTATCGTTATCGAGCTTGCCCAGTGTCATACAGGTTTCTAAACCCAGCTCTTTTACTTCTCGGACCATGCGCTCAATGTAAGGCATGTCGCGGTCTTTAGGGTCTGACCATGCTGCACCCATGCAAAAACGGGTCGCACCTTTTGACTTGGCGGCCCTGGCCTGCTCAACCACTTTTTCTACTTCCATCAAGCGTTCACGCTCGAGGTCGGTTTTGTAGTGCCCTGACTGAGGACAATATTTACAATCTTCTGGGCAGGCGCCGGTTTTAATCGATAATAAAGTCGAAATTTGCACTTCGTTGGGGTTAAAGTGTTGACGGTGAATGCTTGCCGCTTTGAACAGCAAATCATTAAATGGCATGTCAAAAAGGGCTTTAACTTGTTCGTGCGTCCAGTTATGACGGATTTCGGCCTGTTCCATAGAGTTCTCTTTATTATCGACGGTAGAATTTAATTTTGTATCAGTCTACGAGTTGCCTTAGTATTGTCAACGCTGCAATGACATTTGAAGTTTACCTATGAGCAATAATTATACACATATCGACACTGAGTTTGATCGTGAGCACATTTGGCACCCCTACACATCAATGCTCAACCCTCTTCCCAATTATCCCGTTACCCATGCTGAGGGAACCCGCATTTATCTACAAAGTGGCGAAGCCTTAATTGATGGTATGGCATCGTGGTGGAGTGCCCTGCACGGCTACAATCACCCCCAGTTAAATGAAGCGCTGCAAAGCCAAAGCAACAATATGAGCCATGTTATGTTTGGCGGCATCACTCACGCGCCAGCAGTTGAACTGTGTAAAAAGTTAGTGGCGATGACCCCCAAAGCGCTCGACAAGGTGTTTCTTGCTGATGGCGGCTCAGTAAGTGTGGAAGTGGCGATAAAAATGGCAGTGCAATATTGGTATAGCCAAGGCCATAAACAAAAGCATAAACTTATGACCCCGCAAAAGGGCTATCACGGCGATACCTTTGCCGCTATGAGTGTGTGCGACCCGGTCAACTCAATGCACAGTATGTATCGCGGATTTTTACCCGAACAAATCTTTGTGCCGCCACCCCGTAGCCGTTTTAATGAACGCTTTGACGCAGAAGAGGCGCACACCCTAGAGCAATACTTTGATAAACATCATCATGAGGTGGCGGCTTTTATCATTGAGCCGATTGTCCAAAATGCCGGCGGTATGAACTTTTATCATCCCGACTATTTAAAAACCGTGCGTCAGTTGTGCGACCGCTACGAGATATTGCTTATTTGCGATGAAATTGCCACTGGTTTTGGCCGCACCGGTACCTTGTTCGCTGTTGAACATGCCGATATAACTCCAGACATTATGTGTGTGGGTAAAGCACTTACCGGTGGCTATATGACCCTAGCCGCAACACTGACCACGAGTCATGTAGCACGCGGTATTTGCGAAGGCGAAGCAGGCGTTTTGATGCATGGCCCCACCTTTATGGGTAACCCGCTGGCCTGCGCCGTGGCCAACAAAAGTCTCGAATTGTTGCTCGATAATAATTGGCATGAGCAAATAAACGATATACATCATTGGCTTGGTGCCTTAGAGCGCTGCCGCGAGTTAGCCGCCGTGGTTGATGTACGCCGCCTTGGCGCCATTGGTGTAGTTGAGCTCAATAGTGCTGTGGATGTCGCCAAGATACAGCAGTTCTTTGTCAGCCAAGGAGTATGGATCCGCCCCTTTGGTAAATTGATTTACCTTATGCCGCCTTTCGTTAGCAGCAAAAGCGACATTCAGCGCTTAGCCACGGCAATATACGATGCCATCGCTCAGGGTCACTACTAATGGGGTGGTGACTGTTGCCTCTTTGAGCTGGGAATCACCACAGTTTATAACCAGCTCAAAGAGTTAACTTACTTTTCACTGAACAATTAGTTTCACTGCGTAGCAATTTTATACCTGTTTGAGCGCGCCAAAGGCCGCTCTTTGCGTGTTACAGCGCAATTATATTCGCACTTAGGACTAGGAATTGGCTTGACCTTTTTGTTAGAGTACCAACCTTTTCAACTAGCAAGTGAAAATATATGCAGCAAACCGTTCAAATACAGCCAGCGGAAACCTTTGTCCCGCCTAGGTTTACCGTGTATCAACACCGTCAAATTGATAAAATTGAAGCCCTACACCAACTACCAGAGCATATGCGCTTTGAGATGAAGGTCGTGGCCAGTGTATTCCCATTCCGCGTAAATAACTTTGTAATTGAAGAATTGATTGATTGGGATAAAGTTCCCAATGATCCGGTATTCCAACTTACGTTCCCTCAGCGTGGTATGTTAGATGACGAGTCGTACGAGCAAATGGCTGCGCTGCATAGAACGGACCCAACCGCTGAACAGGTAATGGAACTGGCACAACAGATCCGTAACAAGCTGAACCCGCATCCTGCCGGGCAAATGGAAAAGAATGTGCCCGAGCTCGATGGTGAGCGCGTTGAAGGCATTCAACACAAATACAAAGAAACCGTATTGTTCTTCCCAGCACAAGGACAATACTGTCACTCTTACTGTACTTTCTGCTTCCGCTGGGCGCAGTTTGTTGGTAAAGCGACACGATTCAATAACAACGATGCGGACTTACTGCATAATTATCTGCGTGAGCACAAAGAGGTTACCGATCTACTCGTAACTGGCGGCGACCCTATGGTGATGCGTACCGTAAAGCTTCGTGGCTATCTTGAAAAGCTTAAAGATCCCGAATTTGACCATATTCGCACCATCCGTATCGGCACCAAGTCACTGACCTTCTGGCCATTCCGTTATTTAACCGATCCCGATGCGCAAGACTTACTGGCCTTAATTAAAGAGCTCGTGGATGCAGGCAAGCACGTTTCTATTATGGCCCATATTAACCATAAGCAAGAGCTGCGCACCGCCGCCACACGCGAAGCGATTGCCCTATTGCGTAAAACTGGCGCGCAAATCCGTACTCAAGCACCACTCCTTAATAACATTAATACCGACCCTAATATGTGGGCGGAAATGTGGAAAGAGCAAACGCAGCTAGGGATGATCCCGTACTACATGTTTATTGAACGTGATACCGGGGCCAAGCGGTACTTTGAATTACCCCTGTATAAGACCTGGGAAACCTTCCGCGAGGCTTATAAACAGGTATCCGGCGTCAGTCGTACCGTGCGCGGCCCGTCTATGAGTGCAGGTCCAGGAAAGGTAGAAGTATCTGGTGTCAGCGAGATTGCCGGTGAAAAGGTCTTCGTACTGCGCTTTATTCAAGCTCGCAACCCAGATTGGGTGCAGCGTCCTTTCTTCGCCAAGTATGACGAGAACGCCACATGGCTTAATGACTTAAAGCCGGCATTTGGCGAAGAAAAGTTCTTCTGGGAAGACGAATACAACGCCATGTAATAAAAAAACCGCCCTTGAGGCGGTTTTTTTATCAATATCCATCTAATGATCATAATCATCATTGGGCGCTTTGCCCAAAAGCCAGTAGGTTATCCCCAGCGCTAAAGTTGTGGCGGCGATACCTATCAGGTAAAGCGGGGTGAGGGTATCAAAATCAAGGATGATCACTTTACGAGCGATAGCCATTAAAGCAGTCGCGACGACAAGCTTGACAGGAAACACGTTGCTCCCTAGATACATCCTAATGTTGATAAATATTTCCACCGCTATCAACACAGCCATAAAGCCACCAAAGGTATAAAAGATGTCATTGACATCTAGTAAAAAGTAAGGTGGCTGCATTAATCGCTCGTAGATTATGTACATAACATCACCCACCCCCCAGAGTATAACTGCCACCATACACAGGGCTAAAACACAAATAGCAAAGCGAATCACTTTGTGTAGCATGCGAAAAAACGCATCGGGATGATCAACCGGAAGTTCTTGGTGGAGCTCATGCGCTAGTTTAGGTTTTTGGGTGTCATGCTCTACTTGCTTGTTACTCATAAATGCTCCTTGATATGGTCAATTACCACTCAAATTGATAGGCCATTTTCGCTATCGTCCGCAGTGCTACTTTGTGGGTGTTGCGCTGAGCATAAAGGTGTTGCATTGCTTTGTCTTTTACCTCGCCAACGATCACCTCTTTGACTTGATAGCCGAGCGCATGCGCAGCTTCAATATAGGCAATAAATTCCCATTTTTTGATATTGGTGTTATCAACAATCACTAACGGAATGCCCTCCGCGAGCGCTTTAATATAACGGGCTAAATTAAGATTGTGATATTCAGGTAACTTGTGCTTATCAAATTGATAGTGACCATCTTGCACGAAGAAATCGTCGGTACTGCAAATAAAGTATTGGCTAGCATCGCCGGCAACGAGGTCGTCGGCAAGGCTCTGCGCATAGTGGGTTTTACCACTACCTGGCAAGCCGCGTAGGATAAAAGCTTGTTTCATTAACTACTCACTGCGTTTTAACTTAAGATTGCAAGGGTAAAGCTGACACACAAAAACGCTAAAGCAATAAGCGAAAGTGCAGCCAGATGCATCATTTTATTTATATTTCTTGCCCTTATAATGCCACAAACGCAGCAAAGACCACACAGCATTAGCATGATTAAGGCGCTATTTTTCGGTTTTAAGAGCCAATGCTCGCGAATGGGCACGTCGAAATAACGTAATATGCCGTAATCTACATCGGGGCGAGCGTAGTGAATCAATACTAATACCACAACAAAAAGCACCCAGCCTACACCTGCACACCAAGCGACTAATCGAAAAGGGCCCGGTTTATCTCCCCTCAACATGCTAAAGCGTCTCAATAATAAGTTATATATGATTAGTTTAGGTGATATTTTCTACGCTTTTACGTATTTCTGCCCTGATTGAGGCAATTGGCAGTTTTTTTCTCCCTAAATCACGGTTAAGATAGGCCTCTTAACTTTCATCATAATACTGCTGCTGCCAAGGTGCAGCACAGTGGGCAATAGTAATCATTGGAGTGAAAATGAGCCATACAGCAATCGCCGAGCTATTAAAAGGCGCCGTTGCCGTGGACACCCAGGTCAACATTAAAGGTTGGGTGCGCACACGTCGCGATTCTAAAGCAGGTATTTCGTTTCTAGCCGTTCATGACGGTTCGAGTTTTGATCCTATCCAAGCTGTAGTGCCTAATTCGCTCAATAATTATGATGAAGTAACGCGTTTAACGGCCGGCTGCTCGGTAAGCGTAACCGGTAAGCTCGTAGCGTCAGCCGGTAAAGGTCAGGCCTTTGAAATTCAAGCGGACAGCGTTGAAGTAATTGGCTGGGTAGAAAACCCTGACACTTACCCTATGGCAGCAAAGCGCCATAGTATTGAGTACTTACGTGAGCACGCCCACCTGCGTCCACGCACCAACGTGATTGGCGCTGTTACCCGTGTTCGTAACTGCTTATCGCAGGCTATCCACCGCTTTTTCCATGAGCGTGGCTACATGTGGATCAGCACTCCCATCATTACCGCCAGTGACTGCGAAGGTGCTGGTGAAATGTTCCGAGTGTCGACATTGGATATGCAGAACCTACCACGCACTGATAAGGGCGATATCGACTACAGCGAAGACTTTTTCGGTAAAGAAGCATTTTTAACGGTATCAGGCCAGCTCAACGGTGAAACCTATGCCAGCGCAATGTCAAAGATCTACACCTTTGGCCCAACCTTCCGTGCTGAAAACTCTAACACCTCGCGCCACCTTGCAGAGTTCTGGATGGTCGAGCCGGAAGTGGCTTTTGCCGATTTGAACGACATCGCCAAACTTGCCGAGGACATGCTTAAGTATGTCTTTGCTGCGGTATTGGAAGAGCGTCGTGATGACATGGAGTTCTTCGCACAACGTATCGAGAAAACGGCCATCAGTCGTCTTGAAGAATTCGTCAGCAAGGACTTTGCGCAGGTTGATTACACCGACGCTATCGAGATTCTTAAGGCGTGCGGTAAGCAGTTTGAATACGCTGTTGAGTGGGGCGTGGATTTACAGTCTGAACATGAGCGTTATCTGGCTGAAGAGCACTTCAAAGCGCCTGTAGTTATCAAAAACTACCCGCGCGATATCAAAGCCTTCTACATGCGCCAGAACGAAGACGGCAAGACGGTGGCAGCGATGGATGTGGTTGCCCCAGGCATTGGCGAGATCATCGGTGGCTCTCAGCGTGAAGAACGTTTAGATGTGCTTGATGCTCGTTTAGAGGAAATGGGCTTAAACAAAGAAGACTATAGCTGGTATCGCGACTTACGCCGCTACGGCACGGTGCCTCACTCAGGCTTTGGTTTAGGTTTTGAACGTTTAGTCGCTTACGTGACCGGTATGGGCAATGTCCGTGACGTGATTGCCTTCCCACGCACTAAAGGCAGCGCTACTTACTAATAACGGCGCACGCTATAGACATCAAAAACCCGCTCACGTAGCGGGTTTTTATTTGCGCCTAAGCTGTTGAAACAACATTACCTACAAAAAAGCCCACAACACAAAAACAGTCGCGGGCTTTTTGTAAACTAGTTGCGCTTTAAAGCTTGGCTTCTAACTCAGGTAGAACATCGAATAAATCAGCCACTAACCCATAGTCAGCTACTTGGAAAATCGGTGCCTCTGGGTCTTTGTTGATAGCTACAATGACCTTTGAGTCTTTCATACCTGCCAAGTGCTGGATGGCACCACTGATACCCACGGCTATGTATAAGTCAGGAGCGACAATTTTACCGGTTTGTCCTACTTGCATATCGTTCGGCACAAAGCCCGCGTCTACCGCTGCGCGTGATGCGCCAATAGCCGCACCGAGCTTATCGGCAATACCTTCTAACAGTTTGAAGTTTTCACCATTTTGCATGCCTCTGCCGCCGGAAATAACCACATCAGCAGCGGTTAATTCAGGGCGTTCAGACTCAGTTTGCTCTTTAGAGACAAACTCACTGTTCGTTGAGGCCATGCTATTGTCAATCTTTTCGATGCTAGCACTGCCGTCGCTGCTCACTGCATCAAAGGCACTGGCACGCACAGTAATAACGTGCACAGACTCAAGTGACTTCACCGTGGCAATGGCGTTACCAGCATAAATCGGGCGTTTGAACGTATCAGCGTCGATAACATCAATAATGTCCGATACTTGCGCTTTATCTAATAGCGCTGCAACCCGTGGCATAATGTTTTTACCGGTGGTCGTCGCACTGGCAAATAGATGGCTGTAATCACCCGCTAGGCTCACAATTAAATCAGCGGTGTTTTCAGCTAGCTGGTGTGCATAGTCACTGCTATCAGCGACCAACACACGGCTTACACCGCTGAGCTTACTAGCCTGTTCAGCCGCGTCATTAAGGTTCTCACCAACCACCAACACATCAATATCAGCGCCTACTTTGTGCGCCGCGCTTAATGTTTTCGCGGTTTCAGGTTTTAGTTCACCGTACTCGTGCTCAGCTACCACTAATGCTTTCATGACACCACCTTTGCTTCATTTTTTAACTTGTTCACTAAGGTTTCAACGTCTTCAACGATTTCACCACCTTGACGCTGAGCTGGCTCTTCCACGCTCACCAACTGCACTCGCGCAGCAAGGTCGACGCCCATATCCGCAGCACTTTTCACATCTAAAGGTTTGCGTTTTGCTTTCATAATGTTAGGCAATGATGCATAACGGGGCTCGTTGAGACGCAAATCAGTCGTGACAATCGCAGGAAGCGTGAGCGCTACAGTTTGTAAACCACCATCAACTTCACGCGTCACGTTCACTTTGCCATCGTTAATATCCACTTTTGAGGCAAATGTACCCTGCCCCCATCCGCGCAGCGCAGCCAGCATTTGCCCAGTCTGGTTATTGTCCGAGTCGATACTTTGCTTCCCTAAGATAACCAGATCGGGTTGCTGCTCATCAATTAACTTGTCGAGTAGTTTTGCCACATGCAGTGAGTCTAGCTTCTCATCACTTTCGATATGAATAGCGCTATCTGCACCGAGTGCCAGTGCAGTGCGCAACTGCTCTTGCGATGACTTATCACCAATAGTCACAGCAACCACTTCCGTTGCCTTACCTGATTCTTTTAGGCGAATAGCTTCTTCTATGGCGATTTCGCAAAATGGGTTCATCGCCATTTTCACATTCGCCAAATCGACATCGCTGTTATCTGCCTTTACGCGTACTTTGACGTTGTAGTCGATGACACGTTTGATGGGCACTAATACTTTCATATTTGCTCCTGTTGACACGCGAGTGGACGTTCTAAAGCGGCTATAACCTGCGCGGTTACTACTGACACGCCCACACCTGACGTTAACGTAAACTTATTTATTTGATGAAATCAGACTACTTCCTGTTGACGTAAACGTCAACCTAAAATAACCTTGGACAATAACCTTTTGTGTAACGATTAATTTGCATTTCGTAACACCTTATACCGTCATATAAAGTAGGGGATCATTATGGTAGAACGCGAAACCATGGAATTTGACGTGGTCATCGTCGGTGCAGGGCCCAGCGGCCTTGCTAGCGCCATTAAGCTCGCGCAATTAGCACAAGAACAACAACAAGAATTGATGATTTGCGTGGTTGAAAAAGGCTCTGAGGTAGGTGCTCATGTGCTCTCCGGTGCCGTTTTCGAAACTCGCGCACTCGATGAGCTACTCCCTAATTGGCAGGAGTTAGGCGCGCCACTGCATACCCAAGTCACCGAAGACGAAATTTTATGGTTTAGTGATGAGCAAAAAGCTAAATCCCTGCCCCACTTTATGGTGCCCAAAACATTTCATAATAATGGCAACTATATCGTCTCTATGGGCAACGTTTGTCGTTTTTTAGCCGAGCAAGCAGAACAATTAGGAGTCGAAATTTTCCCTGGTTTTTCCGCGCACGAACTACTTATTGAAGACGACAGCGTCAAAGGCATCATTACCGGTGATATGGGTCGCGACAAAGAGGGCAATGAAAAGCCTGGGTTTATGCCGGGGATGGAGCTCAGAGCAAAATACACCATTTTCGCAGAGGGCTGCCGAGGCCACTTGGGTAAACAATTGATCAATCAATTTGCCCTTGATAAAGATCGCTCTGTGCAACACTACGGTCTTGGTTTTAAAGAAATCTGGCAAGTAGATGCACAGCAACATCAACAAGGAAAAGTGGTTCATGGCACTGGGTGGCCGCTTAGTGGAGATACCAATGGCGGCGCATTTATGTACCACTGCGAGGATAATCAAGTGGTGGTGGGCCTCATTGTCGACCTTAACTACACCAACCCGCACTTAAGTCCTTTTGATGAATTTCAGCGAATGAAACATCATCCTGTATTCGCTGATGTGCTCAAAGGCGGTAAACGCTTAGCCTACGGCGCGCGTGCTATAGCCAAAGGCGGGTTACATTCGCTACCGAAAATGCACTTCCCGGGCGGCCTACTCGTAGGCTGTGACGCAGGTACGCTGAATTTTGCCAAAATCAAAGGCAATCACACCGCAATGAAATCCGGTATGTTGGCAGCCGAAAGTATCTTTGAGGCGATTAAAGTCGGTGATCAGCACACTGATTTGGCTGACTACGCGCAGCGTTTTGAATCTTCTTGGGTGTATGATGAGCTTTACCGCTCACGCAATTTTGGGCCGGCGATGCACAAATTGGGTAAGTTCTTCGGGGGCGCGTATAACACGCTGGACCAAAACCTATTCGCAGGAAAGCTACCTTTTACCTTTAAGGACAACACCCCTGATTACGCGACCCTACTGAGCAGCTCACAAGCACCGAAAATTGACTACCCAAAGCCAGATGGTGAGCTTAGTTTTGACAAACTCTCATCGGTCTTTTTGTCTAACACCAATCACGAAGAGTCTCAGCCGTGTCACTTACAATTAAAGGATGCTGCGATACCTATTACGGTTAATTTGCCACGCTTTGATGAACCAGCACAGCGCTACTGCCCAGCTGGGGTTTACGAAGTGGATGACAGTGAAGGTGAGGCAAAGTTTGTGATCAATGCGCAAAACTGTGTGCACTGTAAAACCTGTGATATCAAAGATCCTAGCCAAAACATCACCTGGGTCACCCCAGAGGGAGCGGGTGGTCCTAACTACCCTAATATGTAGTTGTTATTAAGTACTTTATCCTAAGTTGCAACTGGGGCGTAAGCCCCTTTTTTATTTATATACACTACACTTGCTGTAACAGGTCGAGCATATTTGGGGAGCTCTATGAGTCAAGATACGGTTACTTTTCGATTTTTAGCCGAGCCTACCGATGTCAATTTCGGTGGTAAGGTCCACGGCGGAGTCGTCATGAAATGGATAGATCAAGCTGGCTATGCCTGTGCCGCAGGTTGGAGCGGTCATTACTGTGTCACGGTATCTGTGGCCGGAGTAAAATTTCGCCGGCCAGTATTAGTGGGCCAATTAGTTGAAGTTAACGCCTCTATTGCGCATACCGGTAAAACCAGTATGCAAATATTTATACAAGTACGCTGTGGCGACCCCAAGACGCAACACATGGTCGAAACTAACCACTGCGTGATCAGCTTTGTCGCTATGGACCAAGCCGGCTACCCAGTAGAGGTGCCATGCTTTAAGGCAAAAACAGAAGAACAGAAGCGCCTAGAGGCGTATGCGATTAAAATGAAAGAGATAGCCATCGAAACTGAAACACTTTTACAGAAGACCTGTTAATCGACCATTAATCAATTAGTTAGATTCCATTCAGGGTGTAATTTTGACATTTACCGGAAAATTTTACACCTTTTTCAGGTCCATACAAAACAGCCGCGCGTTACACTCCTTAAGGCTTTGTAAACAACCCTGCGCTTTTCTGTAACTAACTGAATTATATATTAATAAAACACCTAATTTTAGTTGTTTTAAGACTCTTGGCATGGCCTCTGCTTTGTTAGGCATGAACTAACAAAATGGAGAATCAAGATGAAACACACTAATAAAACTGCTCGCTTTTCCCTTTGCGCTTTAGCTATGGCTTTGACGACAACCACAGCGATGGCGGCCCCTTCAAGTTATGAACCAAGCAGTGAAGTGAACCCTCGTTTCTACACCGGTATCGGTTACGGCCAATACTCATTTGAGTTCGACAATGATGATCTAGATACTGAATTTGATGACGATGCCGGTATGCTTGAAGCTTACGTGGGCACACAGCTCAATGATTATTGGAGTTTCGAGCTCGGCTATCACAATTTTGATGAAGTGTCTGATATCGACCAACAGGCAGAACTAGATGGTGTTTCGCTATCAACCAAACTCGCTCTGCCTGTTAGTGAGCGTTTCAAAGTTTACGCAACCGCCGGTTGGCTAGAATGGGATGCAGACCTACGTGCGCAACTTGATGACCTAACCATTGCCACCACGCAGGCCGATGGTGGCGATGTATTTTACGGCGCCGGCGTACAGTTTGCGATGACAGAGCAAGTACGCTTCAACCTTGAGTACGAGCGTTATGAACTAGACGAACAAATTGACCCCGAAATGGACGTTGCGTCTGTTTCGGTTGAATACCTATTCTAATTAGCCCAGCACTTTCCCTACTTGTACAAGGGGCCCTGTGCCCCTTGTTTTTACCCGGTGCCATGACTACACTGCGCTCACCTTAATTCGCTGTGTAAAACATTGTGTCGTCCCAGTATCAAATCACCGCCATTGGCCATATTCGCTCTCCGTATAAACAAAAGTTTGCTATCCCGCGACAACCTCGCCTAGTTAGCGCGGCGCGCGCTGATCTTATCTTTACCGATGAATTTAACAGAGAGGAGTTTGTGCGTGGTATTGAGGAGTTTAGCCACCTATGGCTGTTGTTTCGTTTTCATGAAACGGCTGATAAAGGCTATTCACCCTTAGTTCGCCCTCCTCGCTTAGGCGGAAACGCTCGCAAAGGTGTGTTCGCTACCCGAGCGACATTCCGTCCCAACGCCATTGGCATGAGCGCAGTCGAATTGCTCGGTGTGAATTACCAACACGGGCAGCTTAGTCTTCGTTTAGGGGGAATCGACTTACTCGATGGCACCCCGATTATTGATATCAAGCCCTATCTGCCTTATTCCGATGCCATGATGGATGCCAGTGCTGGCTTTGCCGATACCCGGCCGCACACCCAGATGAGTGTCAGTTTTTCTGAACAAGCACAAAGTGTTATCGACAACAGCGACCCTGCTTTAGTGCTTGAGCAATTTATCACTCAAGTGCTTCAGCAAGACCCACGGCCAGCGTATAAAAAGAGTCTGGCTGGGGTGCAGCACTACGGCATGACCTTGTATGATTTTAATATTCGCTGGCAAGTAGACGGTGAGCACAATCATGTTCTCGAAATTTGCCCGCTTTAGCGCTTTGCCCTGCGCCCGAGCGCTGCTAAACTAGCGCTCTTACCTATTAATCATTAAATAAAAAACGGAATATTCATGCGTACCAGTCAGTATTTACTTGCGACCCTGAAAGAGACGCCCTCAGATGCCGAGGTGGTGAGCCACCAGCTCATGCTTCGTGCGGGCATGATCCGCAAACTCGCCTCCGGCCTATACACTTGGCTGCCTTCCGGCGTTAAAGTGCTGAAAAAAGTTGAAAACATTGTTCGTGAGGAAATGAATAAGGCTGGCGCCATTGAGATGCTCATGCCCATCATTCAACCTGCTGAGTTGTGGCAGGAGTCGGGCCGTTGGGAACAATATGGTCCTGAGCTTTTGCGTATTGAAGACCGTCATAAACGCCCTTTTGCGTTAGGACCTACCCACGAAGAAGTGATCACTGATTGCGTACGTAAAGAAATTAGTAGCTACAAACAGCTGCCAATCACCTTATACCAAGTACAGACCAAAGTGCGCGATGAAATTCGTCCTCGTTTTGGCATCATGCGCTCGCGCGAGTTCGTCATGAAAGACGCTTACTCGTTCCACCTAAGTGACGAGTGTTTAGCGCAAACGTATGAAAAGCTACACCAAGCATATTGCAATATTTTCGACCGTTTAGGCTTAGATTACCGCCCAGTTCTTGCTGACACCGGTTCCATTGGTGGTAATTTGTCTCATGAATTCCACGTATTGGCCGAATCTGGTGAAGACGCTATCGCCTTCAGTGATGGCAGTGATTATGCCGCAAATATCGAAAAGGCAGAGGCAAAAGCCCCGAGCGAAGCCCGTCCTGAGCCCAGCAAAGAATTGCAAAAGTTCGATACCCCGAAAGCAAAAACCATTGCTGAACTTAAAGAGCATTATGGCGTTAAGCCGCACCGTGGTGTGAAAACTTTATTTGTTTACGGCGAAGCAGACGAGCAAGAGCAACGCCCACTGGTTGCTTTAGTACTGCGTGGCGATCATGAGCTCAACGAACTCAAAGCAGAAAAGCTTGAAGGCGTGCAGGCACCACTGGAAATGGCGAGCGAAGCGGACATTGTAAAAGCAGTAGGCGCTCGTCCTGGCTCTTTAGGCCCTGTTGGCTTAAATACAGCGATTATTGTTGACCGCTCAGCGGCGGTGATGGCGGATTTTGTCGCCGGTGCCAACGAAGATGATGTGCACTTCAGTGGCATCAACTGGGATCGCGACGTCAATGACTACCAAGTTGCGGATATTCGTAACGTGGTTGATGGCGATCCGAGCCCTTGTGGTAACGGTACTTTGAGTATTAAACGAGGGATTGAAGTTGGTCATATCTTCCAGCTTGGCACCAAGTATTCCGAGGCTATGAAAGCCGGAGTATTGGCAGAAAGTGGTAAAAACCAGACCATGACCATGGGCTGTTACGGTATTGGTGTATCCCGTATCGTTGCCGCTGCCATCGAGCAAAACAATGATAAATACGGCATTATTTGGCCGAAAAATATCGCTCCGTACGAACTGGCTATCGTGCCCATGAATATGCACAAGTCACATCGTATCCCTGATATTGCTGAGCGCTTTTACAGCGAATTGCAACAAGCTGGCATTGATGTACTCTTTGACGATCGCAAAGAGCGCCCTGGGGTCATGTTTAACGATATGGAACTACTGGGTGTGCCACTGACCTTAGTGATTGGTGAGCGTAACCTCGATAACGATCAGGTAGAGCTTAAAAACCGCCGTACAGGTGAAAAGCAGTTGCTGGATATTGATGGTGCGGTAGCCGCCATTGTTGCCGAGCTTGCTAAAGCATAAACGAAAAAAGCCAGTCAAGAGACTGGCTTTTTTGTTACTGGTATTTGCGGAAAAACTCCCACGCGTCAATTTTTGAGCCGTTATCCAATACACAAAAGCTGTTCTCGCCTTGAGGCTGTTGCTCAACAAGGTATTGCCCGCCCTGATCAACACAGAATTTTGCAGCGGGATTACTCATATCCACAGGCAGTTGTTGCGTTAATGGCTCATCTTGGCAACCGCTAAGCGCAGCTGTTAACACGATACACAGCCCAGCTAAACGATACTTCATGTTGCTCTCCTATTACGCTTTACGCGTTTATCCTCGTTACACCCAAGTTTTATGGTCGACGAGGCACTGCTAAAACATTGCCAAAATGACCGGTTCTTGGCAAAGCCTAAAGCCTGTTAAAGCGAACAAATCATTGCTTTGCTGTCATATTGGCTCATTGTCTCCCAGCACTTGCTCACCAAGGCTGGCTGAAGGTCGCAATAATAATCAGGCTCATACCGTTAGACAAGCAGATCCGATAGTTGTCACGGATTGTTCTTTTTTTAGTTTTTTTTTTGTCATCGCTACGCTCTAGCCTCGCTATTATTACGCTGCGAGTCACACCATTATGAAACAACGTAAAACCACCCATTACCCGGCCGTATTTATCTCTGATATTCATTTAGGTTGCAAAGATTGTAAAGCCGACTATTTACTCGACTTTTTAGCCCATATTCAGTGCGATACACTTTATTTAGTGGGCGATATTATTGATTTATGGTCAATGAAAAGACGGTTCTTTTGGCATTCCAGTCACTACCATGTACTGCAAGCACTGCAGGAGAAAGTAAAAGCAGGCACTCGGGTCATTTACGTACCAGGTAATCACGATGAGACCTTTCGTAAGTATGATAAAGAGCTGCTCATGGGCGTGGAAGTACACCGGCAGTTTGTGCATACCACAGGTAATGGTAAGCGCTTTGTTATCTTGCACGGTGATGACTTTGATTCTGCTACGCGTTACAGCAAACTGATCAGTATTATCGGCGACGCCGCCTATGACTTTTTGCTGTTTTTAAATCGCTGGCATAATCGAGTGCGCCGCCTTTTTGGTGGCCACTATTGGTCTTTAGCAGCGTGGTTAAAATCTCGTGTACACAAGGCCCAACAAGCGATTACAGCATTTGAAGATGCGGCTATTCACGAGGCCAAGCGCCGGGGCTATGATGGCATTGTCTGTGGTCATATTCACCAACCCAAGCTACGTGTCAGTGATGGTATTATTTACTGTAACGATGGCGACTGGATAGAGAACTGTAGCGCCTTGGTAGAGAATCATCAGGGCCGTATTGAGCTTTTGCACTGGTCAGACACTCAGCATGTGATGGCTTCAAACCCGTTAAGCGCAGTGAATAGCAAGGCAGCATAAATTCATCACATGGCTGTAGGCATTATTCAACGACACGCCCAAGGTTGATTAATTTATTCACAGCTATTGCTATAAATCTAACCATCTAGCCTCTGTAAGGCGCGATTTGGTTGCATATTGAGCTTATTTCACGTACTAATAACTGCTCACTATAACGACAATAATGGAAGTGAATCTATGTCTGATGAGCAGATACCCACGCCACCGACTTCGGCGGCTGGGGATTCAAAATTGGATACCGCCTTTTTCGGTCATCCCAAAGGGTTACAAACCCTGTTTTTCACAGAAATGTGGGAGCGCATGAGTTACTACGGCATGCGTGCCATGTTAGTGCTGTTTATGACCGCATCGCTGCAAGAGGAAGGTTTGGCCTTCACGGTAGCGTCTGCTGCGGCAATTTACGGCCTCTATACCGGTGCAGTCTACTTCCTTGGCTTACCCGGTGGTTGGATCTCAGATCGCCTGTTAGGCGGTCAGCGAACTGTCTGGTATGGCGGTATCGTTATTATGATCGGCCATATTATCCTCGCAATTCCCCACCCTAGTTCGTTCTTTATCGGCTTAATATTTGTTGCTACCGGCACCGGTTTATTAAAACCAAACATCAGTGCCATGGTAGGTCAGCTGTATAAAACCGAAGATGAGCGTCGCGACAGTGGCTACGCGATTTATTACATGGGCATCAACCTTGGCTCTATGATTGGCTACGGTGTATGTGGCTACTTTATGGAAAATGTCGGTTGGCACTGGGCCTTTGGTGCAGCAGCCGTGGGCATGGCCATCGGTTTAGTGCAGTACCGCCTGACTCAAGGCAGCATTCGCGGCATCAATGATAAGCCAGCAAACCCACTGTCGACCAAGGGCGCATCGCTCGCTTGGACTGTCATTGGCGCATCAATAGCGATGGTCGCACTGACTGTTTACGCTGCACACAATGGTTGGTTGGTCATTGACCCGGTCGCTTTAGCGGGCTCGGTAGCCATCGTCTTTACCATCACCTTTTTCATTTACTTTGGCTACATCTACTTTTTAGGTGAGCTAACAGACGATGAAAAGCAGCGCATGTGGGCACTATTCTTAGTCTGTGTGGCCTCAGCGTGTTTTTGGTCAGGGTTCGAACAGGCTGGTTCATCGTTGAACTTATTCGCTCGCGACTACACCGACCGTATGCTGGGTTCTTTTGAGATCCCAACAGCATGGTTCCAGTCAGCGAACTCATTTTTCATCATTATATTGTCGCCATTTTTTGCAGCACTGTGGATTAACCTTGCCAAGCGTATGATCACGCCATCGTACAGCGTTAAATGTGCCGTGGGTCTTATCATTATGGCAACCGGCTTTTTAGTCATGTTCTTTGCCGCGCAATATGCTGCTGATGGCCTGAAAGTCGCTCCTTATTGGCTTATTACCACTTACTTCCTACATACAGTAGGTGAGCTATGCCTAAGCCCAGTCGCACTCAGTGCAGTAAGCCGCTTGTCGCCAGCACGTTATGTGGGCCAAATGATGGGCGTATTTGTTCTTACCTACTCCATTGGTAATATTATCTCTGGCTTACTAGCTGGTAGCTTTGACCCAGAAAACGTTCAAGAAATCCCTGGCCTGTACATGCAAATAGCCTTGTTCAGTATTGGTGTAGGTATTATCTTGGTATTGTTTAACTTCAAAGCGAAGTATTGGGAGCGTGCGGGCCAAAATGCCCCAGAAGTTCCTGAACCGAACCCAAGCGAACAACCTGCAGAACAAAAGATTTAATACTAAATCACCACTGCAAACGGCCCTTAATAGGGCCGTTTTTATTTCAACACCACACTCTTTGGCTAAAAAAAGAACATCATTTAGCTAGTTATTCTAATTAGTACGACCAAAGTTGGATTGCTATAACAATTTTTGGCATAAGTATGAATTACCTTGCCAAATTCTGTATGATTGCCACGTTTTTATGCAGTTCAAAGGTAGTATCTATGAGTTCCTCTCAACATGTGCTCGGCGGTGAAGGCACCACCACAGCACCGGCGTGGTCTCGCCACGATACCCATTGGGTATTAAGTTTATTTGGCACCGCAGTCGGTGCAGGTATTTTATTCTTACCCATTAATGTCGGCCTTGGTGGCTTTTGGCCCCTCATCATTATGGCCTGTGCCGCATTCCCGATGACCTACCTCGCGCACCGAGGCTTAGCACGCTTTGTGTTATCGTCTAAACACGACGACAGTGACTTCACTGATGTGGTGCAAGAACACTTCGGTGCTGGCGCTGGCAGATTAATCTCACTGCTGTATTTTCTATCTATCTTCCCTATTTTACTTATTTACGGAGTCGGCCTGACCAACACCGTGAATGACTTTATCGTGCATCAACTGGGCTTTGCACAGCCACCTCGTGCGCTACTGTCCGGCGTATTGGTGGCAGCCATGGTGGCCGTGATGCTCGGAGGCGAAAAGCTAATGCTGCGCGCCTTTGCCATCCTGGTTTACCCTTTAGTTGCGGTACTGTTTGGTTTATCTCTGTATTTAATTCCACACTGGCAGGTCCCCAGTACAGATATCGCCCAAGCACCGCAGTTTATTGAAAACTTATGGCTGGCCGTGCCTGTTATCGTATTTTCTTTTAGTCATGCTGCGGCGATCTCCAGCTTTGCCAACGCACAGCGTCGTCATTATGGCCAAAGTGCACGTGTAAAGTCTGACAAAATCCTCAAGTACACTGCAATTATGCTGATAAGTTTTGTACTTCTTTTTGTATTTTCATGTGTTTTCGCGCTCAGTGCTGAACAGCTTGAAGCCGCAAAGGAAGCCAATATTTCCGTGCTCTCTTATCTTGCTAATACCTATGACAACCCTCTTTTGGCCTATGTTGGCCCCTTAGTAGCCTTTATTGCCATCACCTCGTCGTTTTTTGGTCACTTCTTGGGAGCACGGGAGAGCTTTAATGGCTTAGCGGTTAAGCATTCGAAATTAAGTTATCAGGGGGCGGATAAGCTAGGTGTTGCCTTGATGTTTGTGGCGATTTGGATTTGCGCCATCTATAACCCCAGTATTTTGGATATGATGGGGGCGATTTCAGGTCCAATTATCGCGATGATCTTATTTATTATGCCGATGATTGCAGTGTACAAAGTCCCTTCCCTTGCACGTTACAAAGGCAAGCTCAGTACGTACTTTGTGTTACTTATAGGTGTACTGGCGGTCTCTGCACTTCTGTATAACTTGATAGGTTAGTTATTTGCAGCGGCAACCATGACGGCTGCCGCTGACTCCCTGTAAACCTTTTATACCTGTATCTGGAAAGCGGAACGCTTAAAGGTTTAGGGATTTACGCGTAACGAGAAAGAGACTCGATAAACACAGTATGCTGCCCACGGCCATCATTCCAATATTGATAAACCCAGGGGGTTCAACAAATAAAAATAGCTTCACCGCAGCAAATGACAGTAATGAGATCCCCACAGTCCCCACTAAAAGCCCTAATCCTTGTCCTTTCATCTATATCTTTCCTTCTTTTATCCCTATGCACTTTATGCACATTGAAACTGAGCGAACAGCGCTAAATTGGCAGCCCCTGCTTAGTTTGATTGTTTTCTGGAACGTTTGAGGTTAGCCCTCGTCTCTTTTAAAATTGTACAGAGTTCTCCACCCGCTTTGGCGCACTCATTGAGTACTTCCTCGGCTTTTTCCTCATCCATGGCAAAGCCTTTGCCATCTCGGTAGGCTTCGTAGACATGGTACATAGCGGTTAAATTGCCATTGTCAGCGCCTTGCTGATAATAATCGAACGCTTTTTCGGGGTCTTTGCTTCCGAACACACCTTTTTCGTACAATTTGGCATAGTAATAAAATGCGTCAGTATTACCATGTTCAATGGCTTTATTTAACCAATAATGTGCCTGCTCGAAGTTAGCTTTAGAACTTCGTTGTCTTTCAAAAGCAAATAGCCTTCCGGTTCTGGCCATGGCGGTAGCATCACCCATTCTTGCTTTTTGTAGTTGAACATCGATATTACGCTGCTCTGCAGAGGACGCTGTTGCAAGCAGTGAGTTATCAGTTTTCACTTGTTGAGCATAAGATGCGGTGCTACTGATAATCCCCAGCAAGACAATGAACGTTCGTTTTTTCATAACAATCCTTATTTATAGAAAACGAATCATCGATGAGATGATAATGCCAACAACGCCCAATAAAACGGCAATACGTATATGAAACAGCATCGGCAGTGCCTGTTTTGTTGAGCGCTCAAGCGATACCGGATAGTTCATATGGGTAAGCGCTAATAACAGCGCTTGACCATTGATGGCCATATTGCTCACTGCAATAGTCGGGCCTTCGTCGGTTATAAAGGTTAATGACACCACGTGTGGGCGTTTAATTTTGCGTCGAGACCAACCAATGGAATAGCTATCTACTACGTAATAATTCCATCTTGCCTCTATCGAGCGGACTTGCTCCTTTGCTACCTTACGCGCTTTTTTGTCTGCAAACAGCAGTGCCGGGAGTTGTAAATACTGCTCGTCAACCACAATATCGCTTTGAGGTGATTGGGCGATAAAGTAATACTGATTACATAAATGGGCTCGAACCAGCCAATAACTCAGGTAGGTCAGCGCTAAAAAAACACACCCAGCAATCCAGTTTTGGGAGGAGCTCACGACGCCTATAGTTATAAGCAAACCAAAAGCGACCGCAATATATACAGTCTTACGTTGGCTGTTTGGCAGTGGCATCGCAAAGCGCGACACGCTATGGCTTGAGAGTATCTCGCCAGGAGAAGTATGGCGATAGAAAATATCAGCCACAGTGTCTTTGCTGGCTACAGCGGCTTTGTGCCCCTTTTTACTCGCTGTCCCCTTACTACGTAGGGTGTAATCAATGCCTGAGTCCGAAAGTAAGCGCTTGATCAGTTCATCTTGGCCTCTAAAGTCGAAGCGCTCCACTTGGGTGCTATGCTCAGATGAAAAGGTAAGCATTAACTCGTTTTTAGCGCGTCCAAACGTTAGCACAAGCTCATTGAGCGATGACAGCGCAATACGCTTTACGCTAAAGGTTGTTATCCCGATGCCAAATAACTTTAGTTGGCTGCGAATTAGCAGAGCGTCGTTATCGAGTATAAAGCGCCGCTGATAAGCCGCAAGCAACAAGGTAAACAGCGTGTTTATTACAACTGACTCAATATCACCGCTAACGATAGCTAGGACGACTAACAGTGAAAAGAAGCCAGCTAAAATGATCGCTATCCACTCCCGTAACGATTTTATCTGTAATCCTTGGCTCATTTTTATTCCTTTTTATGACCGAGCTTTGATTTGATTTAGTTTGAGCTTTTCTGCTCGTTTAAATTTTGCAGGTACTCCATGAGGTTGAGAGTTTGTTCAGTGATGTCTTTTTTGAGATACCCCGTGGGCAAAGAAAAGGCCGACGGCTCTACGGCCCCCCATTTGTGCTTTTGTAGTGTCAATACATAGCCGCTATCAAGATCCTCAATGCGACTTGGAAGCGCATCGTGATCATAGGTAAATAAACGCAGTAACTCATCGACGTTGTCGGCCATTAATCCCAGTCCTGACTGGGGAATTTGCATCTGCTGCTCTAAACGATTTTTGAGCCACTCAAGCTCGGAGGTACTAAGTCGCGATTGCTCAGTCTGCACACGATATACCACAACCTCATCACGTACTCCTTGGTATTGCTGTGTATTTATTTTAGAGAAAGTGGCCGCACTGGGGTCGTTGCTAGGGTCGAGCATCATCTTCCATAACTGCTGCTCACTCTTGCCCATTCTCTCGGCCATAGCTTTAAGTTGGCTACTGGCATTTTCATAAAAAGGCTGAAAGTCGCGAAACAAGATCTGCTTGTGGCTATGAATAAGCACATACTGGCCCTCGCCTTCCCGGGTGATTTGCGATAACTGCATATCGGGCAAGCGGTAATGGTTGGCAATGGCCGAATTGGATATATGTAGCACCGCTTCACCGCGCTCATCGGTGTGGCGGTTGTCTACTTGATAAACGAGGGTAAGTGACTGGGCTGAAGCAGAGCTGGCTGCCATCGCCAGCCAGACCGATAATAAGCGCATGAATATCGTCCACTGATAAAGCAATCCTTTGAATAATGGACGATATTAGCAAACTAGGCTGCCAAGTAAAGCGCCGCTAAGGGCGCATGGCTGAAAAAGCCCTTTAACTATTTTCCTTCGCCGCTACCGTGAATATGGGTGAAGATATGACTAACTTGCGCATTATTTTGCGGTCCGCTATAGCCATGACATGCAAAACAATTAGCAGCGGGTTGCAGGCTACTTTTACCACTGTAACTCAACTCACCAAACCCTTGCTGAGCATTGGTCTCCATGGTGGTATTGGCAAGTTGAATAGAGCCTCGTTGATTCTCAAGGCTGCTGGATTGACTGGTATCACTGACCCACAATGCCCCAACTAACTTGTACTGGCTGAGTACCTGGAGCTCACTGCTATTAGGCAAGGCGGCAAAGCTGCTTTGTAACTGCTTATTAATGGTAGTGATATTAGCGCGATTTTTTGTCGCTTGATTATCCCCTTCACGTGTACCTTGTGCGTAGACTTGGCAAATTTCTGTTGGCGTGCCAGTTAAGGGGGTGCTGCCGGAGATATCCGCTGTTTTATTGAAGTCACAGCCCGCTTTCGGGTTAGGTAGGAAGCTTGCGCATTGGCTACTGGCAAAACTCCACCCTTGCGACGTTTGTGGCTTAGTTTGACAGTCGGGTGCGTTGCTACGGTGCTCGAACGTAGCCCAAATAAACTCTGGGTGCAGCGCCGTACTTTTTACTAAATGAAAACCCACCATACCGTAAATCTCGTCGCTCTCAAGCTTGCCGTTGGCGTTAGTATCAGATTGGATCCACACATAGTCGCTTTTCTCTTGTTCGCTGATCTTGCGCCAAGACGACTTTATCTCCGTCGTGCCAGCAGGCAGCGTTGTCGAGGTTGATGCAACATTACACATGTCTTTATTAAAGCGAGCCTCGTAGAGAACGACGTTACCTTGTTGGTCATAAATAACTGCGTCGTTGAGCGCCTGGTTGGTGCCGCTAGGCAAAGTGAAATCACTGCTGCTAGTGTGGCTGTCTTTCTGCGTGCGAATAAAGAGCTTTGACGCAACGGTGTTTGTTGCACAGGAGTTTTGTTCAGTCCCCAAAAACACGGGATATTGGCCGGAATCAAGGAAATTGCGTGTCGATTGTGGCGCTGCCATTAGATTGATAAACCACTGCCAAGAAAATTGATAAAACTGGCATAGGTTCTCACCATCCCCCGGTATTTCTGCCGGTGGGTTACTGGGGTTGGTAACCCATTGCTGACTGGCCTTGCAAAACAGCGGATCACCGCTTTGGATTTCATCAGCCACTGGGGTCGCATTGTTACAGCCACTAAGCACCAGCGCGATGCTAGTCGCCAAGATGAGCGGTTGGGTAAGATTCATGACGGTTCCTTCTATACCATTTAGCGTAGAGCTGAGTATAGAAGGAACGTCTTATATAGATATTACATCGGGTAACAATTAGTTAACCAAATTACCTAATTTAGCGAAATAGTACATCCTCTTTATTAAACCAGTAGGTACAAAATGCCAGTAACGCCCCGGCAAGCACCACGGTGGCTGCAAAGATAAGTCCCACTAAGCCCAAATCAACTGTGCCTTTAATGATCTCTTTGATAGCCAAGCATATATTAGTGATAGGGATCAGTGCTGTTTTAGCGGTCAATTCCATATTCGGCATGATGGCGACAATGATAGGGATGAACACTAAAAATGACAGCGGCGACATGTAGTTTTGTGCTTCTTTAAAGCTGCGCGCATAAATAGAAATGGTCAGCGCTAAAGAGCCAAAAATCGCGGCAACCGGAATTAATAGCAACAAAATCAATAGTAAGTCGGTCACCATTACCGTACCAAAGGCTTCTTTAAGCATATCAAGCTCAATAAATTGCCCAGCTAGGGTGATCCATAAGCCAAAACTGAGCACTGTGACCATGGCACTGGTAATGCCACTGCAAAATACCGTCAAGAATTTACCGAGCACCACTTGAGTACGTGATAGAGGCGTCAATAACAGGGTCTCCAGAGTACCGCGCTCTTTTTCACCGGCCCCTAAGTCAATGGCCGGATACATAGCGCCCGTCAGCACTAAAGGTAGCAGCAGATAAGGGATATAGGCACCGATTTTCTCACCGAGATTCTCGCGCTGATCTGCGGTATTGACCTTCTCAAGCTCAATGGGCTGTAGCAACGCCGCCTGGGCATCTTCACTGACCCCAAGCTCAATAAGCTTGGCACTTTGTAGTTGCTGCGCGTATTTGTCCGCTACTTCTTTCAAGTTGGTAAATAAGAAGTTGATAGTTTGCGCATCATTAAATATAACTTGCCAGGTGCTTTGCTCACCGTTATCCAGCGCACCTTGTGCATCCTGTGGAATGTAAATACCGACATCAATGGTCCCGGCTTCCACCGCCGCTTTTAAGTCATCAATGCTCTGGTATGAATGCTTTTGTTCAAGCTCTTTAAAGCTTTTATGAAAAAAAACTTCCTTCGCGAAAGGCTCTGCATATTGGGCATTAACGATGGCATATGTGTGCACTTCCTGCTTGGCCTCAAGCGCGGCCTGCGATGCTAAAAAGCCAATAAGCGCAAAAATTATCGGAAAAATAAGCAGCGGCAGCGCAACCACGAACATCAGCGTTTTTCTATCGCGTAACAGCTCTTTTATTTCCTTTAAAAATACTTCATACATGGCGATGATCCTCAAGAATATTCATAAACGCGTCGTTCAGGGCTGTCGCGCGCCCTTGCTCGCTAAACTGCGCTAAGGTGCCGTCAAAGCAAGTGACCCCTAAGTCAATGACACTGACACGGTCACACAATAACGCAACCTCATCGAGATGATGGGTTGAGAAAATCACCGGTGTGCCCTGCTCTTTAAGGCCTTTAATAAAGTTAATCACCGTTTGCGTGGTCATAATATCTAAGCCTGTGGTGGGCTCATCCAATATCACCACATCGGGCTTATGTACCACGGCTCTGGCGATATTGGTTTTTTGCTTCATTCCAGTAGACAGGTTATCGGCTCGTTTATCCAAAAAGCTGTGCATATCCAATAAGGTAAATAGCTCTTCACAACGCTCAGCGAGCGCCGAACCTCTCAGACCATGGAGTTTGGCGAAGTACTCAACATTTTCTTTCGCTGTTAAGCGCCCATATAAGCCTGTTGACCCCGAGAGAAAACCAATGGCTTTGCGCCCCGCTAAGGGCTTTTTAACCGCGTCCACGCCATTGACTTCAATGCTTCCCGAGTCGGGCTTTAATGCGGTTGATAGCATTCGTAGCGTGGTGGTTTTACCGGCGCCATTAGGCCCAAGTAATCCCAGTACTTCACCTTGATTGCAATGAAAGCTGACATCGCGTACCGAATGGAAAAAGTCTTTGTCTTCACGTGGATCTTGCTGCGACTCTTTGACATTTTTCTTATGGTCTTTGGTGAGTTTGAACTTTTTCTGTAGCCCATTCACTCTTATCATTATTTTGTGTTCCTTCGTTTTGGTCGAAAGTAGTCCGTATTGGCATAAAAATTTGGGTCGACATTATCGTCATACCATCCCGGTACCCCGAGCAAGGGAAGCGGGGATAGCTGCGAGTTATCAGCCAACACATTTTGCTCAGCTATCATCTCATATAGGCGCGCATCGAGGTAGCGGTATTGGGCACTTAAATCTTTACAAAATATATCAGCGTCAACGTCGATAAATAACGCTTTCCCCGTTAAGCCAATAAACGGCTGTGTCAGCATTTCATAATTAGCATGGCCAAAGGTATAGGCACGAATGCTATGTTGCCACTGCTCTTTGCGCTCTACAAACACCTCCTGCCACTGGTGTTGGCGAAAGGCGGTTATCCAACTGGGGTCACTCACCGCTAATACCACGGCACATTCATCAAATAAGGTCAGTGCATTACGGGTTTTACTGCGCTTAGAGCAGGTTTGCAGGGCCATTTCCTCAATATGTAAGCGATTGAGTAAGGCCTTGGTTTTAGGAAATAGCCGCCATATATAGGCACCAAACAGATCATGCCAGTTTTCGCTGCGCGTGGGGACTTTGCCAGTTTCATAAATGAACTGCTCATAATAGCGCCCATCCAGTTCAAACTCGCTATTGGCTATAAATTCTATGGCCAAACCTTGGGCGTTCACCAATTGATGTTGGTTTAACTCACTTAAACTCGGCCAGTCGCGATATTGCTCTAAAGCAAACAGGGCGTTGAGGTGGGCAAATGCACCACCTTGTAAACAATCAGTGCGCCACTGTGGATAGGGGGTAAAACGTTTCATTACTGCTTATTTTAACCGTAAATTTTGCCTAGTTTAGCGCAAAAACTGGTGTAATTTCATCGCTATCCTTATACTGGCTGTCGTCTTATAGCAATGAAATGAATAAATATGAAACGCTATTTCCCACTGACTTTACTTGCCGGCGGCATCCTTGCTGGCTGTGCAAGCACACAAATTACTGAACAAGACGTTATGGCGGGCTGGAACAGCATCAACGCTGAACAACTCGCGCAGCACGTTAAAACACTGGCTTCCGATGAGTTTGGCGGACGTGCTCCGTCAACCAAAGGCGAAGAGCTTACGCTGGCTTATCTCACGGAACAATTTACGGCCCTAGGCTTTAAGCCCGGCAATGGTGATAGCTTCTTACAAGAAGTGCCGCTGGTGTCGATTGAAGCGGACCCCAATATGACCCTTAATATTGGTGGTAAAGACTACCAATATAAAAAAGACATGGTCATGGGGACCAGCCGTATTAGTGCTAAAGAAGCCATCAACGATTCTGAGCTGGTATTTGTTGGCTATGGTGTGAATGCCCCAGAATATGGCTGGAACGACTATGAAGGCCTTGATGTAAAAGGCAAGACCGTGGTGATGCTAGTTAACGACCCAGGGTTTGCGACCAAAGATCCGGAGTTATTCACCGGCGATGCCATGACCTACTATGGCCGCTGGACATATAAATACGAAGAAGCAAGCCGCCAAGGCGCTGCTGGTGCTATTATTGTGCACGAGACCGCACCTGCATCTTACCCGTGGTCGGTGGTCGAAAACTCGTGGAGCGGCCCCCAGTTTGGTTTCCAAAAAGATAACAATAATATGGACCGCGTAGCGGTTGAAGGCTGGGTGACTGTGGATGTAGCCAAAGAGCTATTCGCAAAAGCCGGTCTGGATTTTGACCAAGCTAAGCAACGCGCAAGCGAAGGTGCTTACCATGTTGATATGGGCGATTTAACTGCCAGCGTTGAAGTAAACAGCGAAATCAAAAAATCGATTTCCTATAACTTTATCGCCACGCTACCGGGCAGCACGAAACCTGATGAGCACGTTATCTACTCCGCGCACTGGGATCACTTAGGAACCGATAAGAATCGTAAGGGCGACCAGATTTATAATGGCGCACATGATAATGCCACCGGTACTGGCGGTATGATTGAAGTTGCTGAAGCCTTTGCCACATTGCCCAAAAACCCAGACCGTTCAATGACGTTTTTAGCCGTTACTGCTGAAGAGCAAGGTCTGTTAGGGGCAAAATACTACGCTGCTAACCCGGTTATCGATATCGATAAAACCGTTGCCAATATCAATATGGACAGCTTGAACCTACTCGGTAAGGTTAAAGACATCAGCGTTGTGGGCATGGGTAAGTCTGAACTTGATGATATGCTAAGCGAAGCCGCTAAAATGCAGCAGCGCAGTGTGTCTGGTGACCCTAAACCAAGCTCAGGTGGGTATTATCGCTCTGATCACTTTGCCTTTGCCAACATGGGTGTGCCAGCGATGTATGCCGGAGGTGGCAGTGAGCCTGCAGATGCGCAAACGGCTAAGTACCGTAAACGTATGGGCCTAGTGTTGCGCGGCTGTTATCACCAACCTTGCGATCGCTACCGCGATGAATGGGATTTATCCGGTGCAGTACAGGATTTGCAGCTGTTCTATAAAGTGGGCTATGACATCTCACAGCAAAGCGAATGGCCGCAGTGGTATGCAGACGCGGAGTTCCAAAGATCTAAATAGGTTTAATTATCATTTAGATTAAACTATAGTGTAACCTAGTTTATGATCTAGGTTACACATTATGCCCGTATCGACTCTCTCACCCTGTGTTCTTACAACCAATTGGATGAAAGTCATTAATAAACGGTTATTTTTCCCTCTTGGTTTGGCGCTACTGTTGGCCTTACCTAGCACCCGCGAACTGACGTTAACGGCGCTCAGTGATGCGTTCTTTCAGGTCAGTGTCTTTGTCGCTGCTACCCTACTGCTCTACTACCTGCTGATAAAGCGTTATCCTTTACTGGAATTAGGCCAGTTTTCTCAGCGTTACCCTAAATTTGAAGTGTTATTCGCGGCGTTCTTAGGCGCATTGCCTGGCTGTGGTGGCGCCATTATTGTCGTAACCCAATTTACCCGGGGGCAAGTCAGTTTCGGTGCCGTTGTTGCGGTGTTAAGCGCCACAATGGGGGATGCTGCCTTTTTGCTCTTGGCAGCCAGTCCTTTTGATGCCCTGTTAGTCCTTGCTATTAGCCTGGTGGCGGGCACGTTAATGGGCACGCTAGTTAATAAAATACATGCCGATATCGAGTTTCACCATAAAAAACCAGACCCCGATGTATTGCAAGGCAAACCTGCAAGCCCGCTATTGATGGCGACAAAGCAAATATGGATATGGGCATTACCATTACTATTACTTGTTGCCCTCGTTTTGGCGTTTAATATCGAGCCGGCAACCCTATTCCAAGGTGCCGATACCATGGTGCTGTATGGCGGTAGTTTTTTAGCGGTGGCGTCGATGCTGGTGTGGGCGCTCACCAAAAATGAGGGTAATTATCAATCTATTGCCTGTGAAGACTGTCCGCCCGAGCCAGAATCTGCAACTCTTAAGGCCATACAAGATACCCACTTTATTACTGTATGGGTGGTGGCTGCGTTTATTACGTTTGAACTTGTCAGCACCCTCGCAGGGCTTGATTTAGCGGTGTGGTTTAATCAGTATGCACTCTGGACACCCTTAATCGCTGCGCTGATTGGTTTAATTCCTGGTTGTGGCCCGCAGATTGTTGTCACTGGCCTATACCTTCAAGGTGGGCTCCCATTCAGTGCCTTGTTGGCCAATGCCATCTCAAATGATGGGGATGCCTTATTCCCTGCCATCGCCCTGTCACCCAAGGCCGCATTTATTGCTACAGTCTATACCTTGATACCGGCGCTCGTTTTAGGCTATGGCTGGTATTTTATAAACCAGTGGACATAAAAAAAGCCGGTACTAAACCGGCTCTATATATCTCGTTATCAATTAGGCAGTAGCGCCTTCGATATCACCTTCTTTAGGGTTTGCACCCCAATCGTTGTCACCTTCTTGGCTGTCTTGCGCAAGGAAGATAATAACTACGATAAAACCGATAATTGGAATAAGGTAAAGTAGTTGCCACCAACCAGAACGGCCAGTATCGTGTAAGCGACGAGCACCCGCAGCTAAACTTGGAACAAGTAGCACTAACGAGTAGATTGAACCGATAAAAGCCGTGCCTAAAACGCCATCAATCACCGCAGTAACGATGCTAAAGATGAAGTTGAATAAAAAGAACATCCAGTAAGCTTTACGACGGATACGGCCTTTAAAATCAGCAAAGCGTTGAAACGCTTCAATATAATAGTTCATCACTATTTTCCTATTAGTTATTTTGAAATTCCTTTGTCCTGAGCGATGTACGTCAGAGCAAGCCACCTTTGCAGCGCAAAAGTTAGGATAATAATAGAGGAAAATGGCTATAAAAAAAACTAGCCGGAGCTAGTTTTTTCAGTTTTTGTTCAGCTAATTGGACCAGTTAGCGCATTGCCATCAGCATTTTACTTGGCTGCTCTAGGAAATCTTTCCATAGATTATTAAAGCGGGCGATGGTGCCGCCATCAATTACACGGTGATCCCCTGACCAACTGACCTGCATTATTGCACGCGCTTCAACATCACCGGCTTCGTTAAAACGCGGCAATTGCTGTACTTTACCAAGGGCAACAATGGCTACTTCAGGCTTATTGATAATCGGTGTGGCCGTCGTGCCGCCAATAGCACCGATGTTAGAAATAGAGATAGTCCCTGATTTCAAATCGGCTGGCGCTACACGCCCTTCTCGGGCACTGTCAGTAAGGCGAGTTACTTCGTTAGCGACATCAACAATCGATTTGCTCTGCACTTGTTTTACATTGGGTACCAGCAATCCAAGTTTAGAGTCAACGGCCATGCCAATATTGTGGTCATCGAAATAAGTTAACTCGGTACACTCATCATTGACTTGCGCGTTTAGCACCGGGAATTCTTGCATCGCCAGTGATAGCGCCTTGATGAAAAATGGCATCATAGTTAACTTCACCCCTTGCTGCTTATACTGCTCTTTGAGCGTTCCGCGCAATGCGATTAAGTCCGTAAGGTCGATTTCGTCACTGTATGTAAAGTGCGGAATAGTGGAAACCGACGCCGACATCTGCTTCGCCATGGCCGCTTTCATGCCTTTAATTGGCTCTACACGAGACCCGCCACTTTGTTGATTGGCGTTACTCGATGTAGTGTTGCTTGGCCCTTGCTGCGAAGCACTTTGCGCTGTGTCACCAGATGCCAAGAAGCGTTCAATGTCTTCTTTGTATACACGGCCATTTTTACCGCTGCCAGGAACTTTGCTGATGTCAATATCATGCTCACGCGCACGGCGACGCACAGCAGGTGATGCTAATGCTTTTCCTTGGGCAACAGAGGTGTCAGTATTGGCCTCTGACGCTGCTTCATTGTGCTGTGATTGCGCTGCCGAGTCGGTGCTCTCGCTACGTTGCTCAGCGTGTGCCGAACCGGCAATTTCCATTTGGAATAGCGGGCTGTGCACCTTAGCAATATCACCCTTTTGATAATAGAGCTTCACCACTTGACCGTCGTACTTAGCAGGGATTTGTACCAACGCCTTGTCGGTCATCACATCACATACCGCTTGGTCTTCTTTAATGGTATCGCCTTCACTCACCAACCATTCAACTATTTCACACTCGACAATGCCCTCGCCAATATCAGGCAAGATAAAGTCCTCGCGCTGAGTACCCGCGCTGTTAGACGTTGCACTCGCTTGCTTTACTTCCGGCTCTTGCTCGGTGCTCTGCGCCTTGGAGCTGTCTTCTTGCTCGCCGTTTACATCCATTGCAAACAATGGTTGATGCACTTTAGCAATATCCCCTTTGGCATAATAAAGCTCAGTGATCACGCCATCATGTACCGCTGGGATTTGCACTAGGGCTTTGTCAGTCATGACATCGCAAATGGGTTGATCTTCTTTGACTTCGTCACCGACTGCCACAAGCCACTCAACCACTTCACATTCAACAATGCCTTCACCAATATCTGGTAAAATAAAATCTTTTGCCATGATTATCCCCTTAAAACTCAACCGCGTTTTTAATGGCTTCGAATACCTTCAGCGCATCTGGAATATATTCTTTTTCTAATGCTAATGGATACGGTGTATCCAAGCCACACACACGCGTGATGGGTGATTCCAAGTAAAGGAAGCATTGTTGCTGTATGGTCGCCACAATCTCGGCGCCAAAACCGTTAGTAATAGGCGCTTCATGACTCACCACGAGTCGACCTGTCTTTTTCACAGACTCAGCAACGGTATCGACGTCCCAGGGAAGGATGCTGCGCAAGTCTATCAGCTCCACACTGATCCCCTGCTCTTTAGCTTTCTCAGCCGCTGCTGCAATGATTTCCATCTGTGCACCCCAGGCCAATACAGTCACGTCTTTACCTTCTTGCACCACTTCGGCTTTGCCCAGCTCAATGGTGTAATCTTCCTCGGGCACTTCGCCAGTAGAGGCCCGATAGAGACGCTTTGGTTCGAAGAACAGCACTGGGTTGTCATCTTTGATGGCAGCGCGCAGTAAGCCTTTGGCTTGGTATGGGTTACGCGGTACTACAATCTTTAACCCCGGGGTGTGCGCAAAATACGCTTCAGGCGATTGCGAGTGGTATAAACCTCCGGCAATGCCACCACCATAAGGTGTACGAATGGTAAGATTACCGACATTAAACTCGTTACCGCTGCGGTAACGGAACTTCGCTGACTCATTAACGATTTGGTCAAACGCAGGGAAAATGTAATCCGCAAATTGAATTTCAGCAATCGCTGGCGCACCGAACGCAGCTAAACCATTGGCGAATCCGGCAATCCCTTGTTCGGTTAGCGGCGTGTTGAATACCCGGTGTTTCCCGTATTTCTCTTGTAATCCGGACGTGGCCCGAAATACACCGCCAAAGTAGCCAACATCCTCACCGAAAATACAGGCATGGTCGTGCTCTGCCATGGTGATATCCAATGCCGAGTTGATAGCATGAAGCATGTTCATTGTTTTCATTATTTCAATCTCCCTGCTGTTGTTGGATAGGCATCGGGGTACTTCTTAATATGAGTCTTTAATTCATTGTATTGCTTTTCAAGACTCGGGATGGGCGTGTCATACACGTCGCTAATAAGGTCTTCCAACGGTGGCTTAGCCACTTTCTCTGCGGCCTTTAATGCTTCAAGAATTTGCTCACGCACTTTCTCTTTAACTTGCTCGTCTTCTTGTTCATCAAGCCAGCCTTTACTCAGCAACCAATTGCGAAAACGTGCGACTGGACAGTTTTCACGAAAGCCCGCTTCTTCATCTTTAGAGCGGTAGCCGCTCGGGTCATCCGAAGTTGAGTGCGCCCCTAAACGGTAAGCGAGGGATTCAATTAGCACAGGTTCACCGGTTTCGGTGGCAATTTCACGTGCCTTTTTGGTCGCCGCATAAACGGCTAAGGCATCGGCTCCATCTACACGGATAGCTTTAATACCATAACCCACACCACGCGATGCAATACCGTCGCCGGCAAACTGCTCATCGGCGGGGGTGGAAATCGCATAACCGTTGTTACGAGCAAAAAATAGCACTGGCGCTTTATGTACAGCGGCCATATTTAACCCGGCATGAAAATCACCCTCTGATGCCGCCCCTTCGCCAAAATAGCAAATGGTGACATTATCAATAGTGCTATCGAGCTCGCCGGAGTCTTTGTTGACGTGCTTCAGTTTCTGCCCATAAGCATACCCAGTCGCTTGTGGGATTTGCGTGCCCAGCGGTGACGAAATGGTCATGTAGTTGAGCTCACGTGAGCCATAATGGATTGGCATTTGGCGGCCTTTACCCAAGTCCTGCTCGTTGGAGAACATCTGATTCATGAACTGCTCTAGGGTAAAACCTCGGTAGCGTAGCGCCGCCTGCTCACGATACTGCGCCATGATCATATCATTATCATCAAGCGCCGCCGCACTGGCGGTTACCGCAGCTTCCTCACCTAAACACTGCATATAAAAGCTGACACGCCCTTGGCGTTGTGCTGCTTGCATACGCTCGTCTAAAGCACGAATGAAGCGCATGGTATCGTATATTCTTAGCGCTGTTTGCTTATCAATTTCTGGCTCTTTTGCGCCCTCAAGCACACTACCTTGTTCACTAAGAACGCGATAAGTAGGCACATCGAGGCCATGGCCATCAATAAATTCTAGTTCGTGATTAATATTCAACGAAACATTATTGGGGTTAGTCATAACCTTCCCTTCTGTTGTTGTCACCAAGCTAAGCGTTGAGATGTTGTTATTGTTGCTTTGCTGAAAGACTAACTTGCAATAGTTAGTCTTTCAGTTAGTAAATAGTGGTCTAAATCTTCCACTACACGCGCTTAGTTTAAATTATGCTGCCGCCACTTTACGTCAACGTAAAGGTATATTCAACTAATGATAGCCGAATATTCACATCATTGAGAATGGGGCCTTGGCAAGTTCCGTGTACGCTCCGTAACATATTGAAATAAATGGATATTACGGAGCAAAGTGGTCGGATCAGATGAACTCATCGGTGAGTTTTGTGGGGACAACTGTGAGCAAAGCTCGTTGCCCCAATGCGACTTTGGCGTTAGGGAAAATAATCGCCTCACCCTCTACCTCGGCACGAATTTCTTGCTCACCATCATGACCTAATAATTCACCTTTGGCGAAGCCAGTGAAATTAGGCACATCGTCGGCAAAGGTAAAGCTGAAATCTTCATGGTGGCGATTAATGGTGCGATACACCGAAAATAACTCAACATCATCCGCATGAAGTTCAGGGTAAGTCACAGTTTCTTGCGTGATCAATGCCTCAAGGGTGGCTTTGGCTTTAGCGAAACGGCTCATGTCGTTGTCACCAAAAGGACGCACTTTCCCTAATTCAATAGTGAACGCATCTGCATCAAAATGACGGGAAGAAAAATAACTGAAGGTGGATGCGGGTTCAGACATTAGCAACACCGTTTGTACACCACAACTAAGCAAAAACTGTAGTTGTTCTCGTTTATGGGGTTTACCATGTAAAAACGGATACACTGCAAATTTCTCGTTCTTGGAGTCGCGAATCGCGGTATGCAGGTCATAATGTGCACGATAGCGCCCTTGCCCCGCCATGGTAAAGAACTGCTCTACATAGTGCTCAAGCTTTTTCGCGCGCTGACGCTCAGGGTTATCTACCCCACCCTCGCTGTGCTTGCCGCAGAATAGACGATTAAGGTTTTCATCGACAAAACGCTGACCAATATTAATTGATTTCGGATTACCAAAAATGAACAGCACACGGTGAGTTAAGGTAATGTGTTCAGCGATAATGGCTTGGATCAGTTGATCACAAATTTCTATAGGCGCAGTTTCATTGCCATGCACGGCACTGGAGAAAACAAAATCCTTATCACCGTATTGCGCTGGAGTGAATTCAATGACTCCTGTGTCAAGGACCTTTACAATTGTGCCATTATCAAGCGTGAACTGCTCTGGCGGCAGATTGAATTCATTTTCACGGGTTATGCTAAGGAAGTCACCGGTCTCTTTCAGACGCTGTAAATACATAGTACACCTTTATTGTGAGAGCTTCGCCGCCTATCGGCAGCGTTATCAAGATAAACAGTAAAAAGCCAGTCGAACGACTGGCTTATATGAGCGGGTTAAGCAATGGCGTTATCAACCAACGCCTTGGCTGCTTGTTCTAATTGTTGTAAATGTTCTTCACCTTGGAAGGACTCAAGGTAAATCTTGTAAATGTCTTCGGTGCCCGACGGTCTGGCCGCAAACCAACCATTTTCAGTCACTACTTTTAGACCACCAATCGGAGCATCATTGCCTGGCGCATGAGTCAGCTTGGCTGTGATCGCGTCTCCGGCCAGTTCAGTGGCCGTAATGGCCTCAGCACTGAGTGCTTTCAGTTTCGCTTTTTGCTCACTATTAGCAGGGGCGTCAATGCGTTTGTAAACAGGCTCACCAAATTTTTCCACTAGCTGCTGGTAATACTGCGAAGGCGTTTTGCCGGTAACGGCGAGAATCTCAGCAGCAAGTAACCCCATAACAAATCCGTCTTTATCGGTGTTCCATACCGAGCCGTCTAAGCGTAGATACGAAGCTCCGGCACTTTCTTCACCGCCGAAGCACAATTCGCTGCTGTGCAAACCATCAACAAACCATTTAAAGCCCACAGGGACTTCAAACAAGGTTTTACCGTGGCTTTGTACCACTTTATCAATCATCGCACTGGAAACCAGGGTTTTACCGACTTTCACATCGCCCGGCCACGCGCTGCGATGAGTCAATAGGTAATCAATAGCGACGGCAAGAAAGTGGTTGGGATTCATCAACCCGTCTGGGGTAACAATACCGTGGCGGTCATAATCTGGGTCGTTACCAATGCCAATATCGAAGCGGTCTTTTAGTGCGACCAAATTGGTCATCGCATAAGGGGATGAGCAATCCATTCGGATTTTGCCATCTTTATCTTGTGGCATAAACGCAAAACGAGGGTCTATCGCGTCGTTCACAACCGTGAGGTTTAATCCGTATTGCTTGGCAATATGCGGCCAATAATGAATTCCCGAACCACCGAGGGGGTCGATACCTATGGTGATCCCTGATTTGGCGATCGCGTGCATATCAACGACATTGGCTAAATCAGCAACAAATGGGGTTATTAAGTCCACGTATTTGATAAAACCAGAGCGCACGGCCTTAGCAAAGGGGAAAAGCTCCACTTCCACCAGATCTTCAATGAGTAACTGATTCGCTCTATCTTCAATCCATTTTGTGGCGTTGGTATCAGCGGGCCCACCATTAGGTGGATTATATTTAAAACCACCATCTTGAGGTGGATTATGTGAGGGCGTCACCACAATGCCGTCAGCCAATTCATGTGGGTGGGCTTTATTATGGCTCACTACCGCATGGCTTATCACCGGAGTGGGCGTAAAGTCATCGTCTTGCTGGGTAATGATTTGCACTTCGTTGGCAACCAATACCTCAATGGCAGAATTAAACGCCGACTCCGACAACGCATGCGTATCTTTGCCTAAAAACAGTGGCCCGAAAATATTCTCTTTTTTGCGGTAATCACAAATAGCCTGGGTAATAGCCAAAATGTGAGATTCATTAAATTGCGTATTAAAAGAACAACCACGATGACCGGAAGTACCAAATGCGACCCGGTGCTCTGGAAATTGCTCCACATCAGGCTCGTTGAGATAATAAGCGCTCATTAATTTAGGTACATTAACAAGATCGGCTTGCTTGGCGAGTTTTCCGGCATTGGGGTGAAGGGCCATACCTGATTCCTTATAAATAGTCGCGAATAGTTTCTGCTTGCTCTTTAGTGTAACCCAGCTCTAACGCCGCTTCATGCAACATCATTTTCTTACGGGTGGTATTAGAGTTGGTCATTACCCAAAAAGGACTGTCATCGATATTCTTTGGGTTTAGACTGCTACCACTGGCCTGCAACTCCTCTTTACTTTTACCAAAGTATCGACGGTCACGGCCTTTAATATTCAGTACGCGGTGGAATGTGGTTTTATGGGTGCGGTGCAGCGCTGCAAGAATAAACAAGAAGCGGCCAACAACGCCCTTTTGCATCGCCAATTCTTCTTTATTAAGAATGTCGAACACGCTAGCTTGGCTATCATCAGCTTCAGCTATGGGCTGCGCTTGCTGCTGCTCGGGCTCATCGCTTACATCGGTTTCTACAGTGGCTGGCGCAGCTACGGGCGCTGCGCTTTGCAAATTCAATAAACGACGCAAAATCTCAGAGGCACTTTCGCCAATGCTTTGGGTATTGCTGGCAATATATTGGTATAGCTCGTCGTCTATTTCTATTTTTTTCATGATATTCCTGTCATTACTGCCAAGTTTACAAATGCTTTGCAGAATTATACCCAAGTTACCTGAATAAGCTAGGGGGCGTGCCCTGTATAGGCCCTTAGCAACTGAGCAGTGTTTGACCAAGTGTTGCATTGCGCGCGCCCAGTGGGCACAATTTACCTACTTTCATCGATGATAACGTGTTTATGTTACTAAATTATCAAAGCAGCTCTGAGGCGCCAAAAAATGCGCCCACTGTGATTGTTATTCATGGTTTATTTGGCTCATTAGATAATCTAAAAGTCGTTGCCAGAGCCCTCAGTGAGCAGTTTCATGTAATTAACGTGGACGTGCGCAATCACGGTCAATCTTATCACAGCGAGACCATGACCTACCCGGCTATGGCTGAGGACATTATTGCGCTGATGGATGAGCTGGAGATCGCACAAGCGCACATTGTGGGTCATTCCATGGGCGGCAAGGTGGCTATGCAAGTAGCAATAGATGCACCCGAGCGCGTCAGCAAGCTCGTTGTACTTGACGTGGCTCCAGTGAGTTACCACTCCCGTCATGACGCCATTTTTCAAGCGCTTGAAGGCGTTGCCAGTGCATCGGTTAGCTCACGTTCGCAAGCGGATGAGTTAATGAGTGAATACATAGCCACACCGGGTGTACGCCAGTTTTTGGCTAAAAGTTTGAAAAAAACCGACAAAGGCTCCCTAGAATGGCAATTTAATTTGCCAGTGCTAAAACAGCAATATGCAAATATCCTATCGCAGCCAGTTGTAAATGATTCTTGTTTGTGTGATACACTGTTCGTTAAAGGTGGCGACTCAGATTATATTTTGCCTGAGCACAAAGAACAGATCATGACCCTGTTCCCGAATGCCAAAGCAAAAGTAATTCAAGGCACCGGACATTGGCTACACGCTGAAAAACCGGCAGCAGTAAATAAATCCATCGTTGATTTTTTAACACGTTAATCCATATCAATAGTATGGGCGTAATTTAGGGTGAGTATAACGGAGGCTAAAAGCCTCAATATCACCTAAATTATTGGATTTTTCTGTGCTACAATGCGCGCCGTTTTACAGATAGGTAGCAGTCAATGGTCGACCAATTAATCAATGAGATCGATACCCTCGGGTTATATTTTGGCCTTGCTGGCATCTTTTTTTTCATCGGCATGGCAATTCAAGACGTACTTAAAAAAGGCGATGTGCCTAAATTTGGTCGTTATATTGTCTGGCTTGTGTTGTTTTTAGGCTGTTCCGGCTTTATCGCCAAAGGGCTTATTCAAGTCTTCTGGCAAGGAGCAGGTGTGGGTTAACCATGGCCAAGTCAGAGCTAGATAGAACCACGCTCGATTTATTCGAGTATGAGCGACGCCCGGGTCGTCCAAAAACTAACCCGCTCCCTCGGGAGTTACAACTGAAAGTAAATAAGCGTAATCAGCTCAAGCGCGATAAAGCGCGGGGCTTGAAACGCGTCGAATTTAAAGTTTCATCAGAGCTGTATCAAGCATTAAATGATATGGCAGATGCGCAGAATATTAGCCGAAGTGCGTTGATTGAAACCATTTTGCAAGAACGATTGGCTATAGATACATAAAAGGTTATTTATTCATGGCAAGTGTAGGTATATTTTTTGGTAGTGATACGGGTAACACTGAGCACGTTGCAAAAATGATCCAAAAAGAGCTCGGCAAGAACATGGTAGCCGTGCACGACATCGCGAAAAGCAGCAAAGAAGAGATTGCAGAGTTTGACCTGCTGCTCTTTGGTATCCCCACATGGTACTACGGCGAAGCGCAGTGTGACTGGGATGACTTTTTCCCTGAACTAGAAGAAATCGACTTTGACGGCAAGCTATGTGCTATCTTTGGTTGTGGTGATCAAGAAGATTACGCCGAGTACTTCCTTGATGCCATGGGCATGGTCAACGACATTATCACCGAGCGTGGTGCTATTGTAGTCGGTAATTGGCCTACCGAAGGCTATGATTTTGAAGCATCAAAAGGGCTGGTTGATGACGAGCATTTCGTTGGCTTGGGCATTGATGAAGACCGTCAACCAGAGCTGACCGATGAGCGTGTGAAAACCTGGTGTAAGCAGATTTTTGATGAAATGTGCCTAGCAGAACTTGCCGACTAAGAACAAAAACGCTAAGGGTAACTTGGCTTTACACTTGATAGTAAAGCACGTTATTCTTAGCCATTATTATGCGTCGCACGCACCGCTTGCTGTCCCTTAGCGGTGCAACCAAGAATCTAAAATCGAGAACAAGTTGAATGACTGATCATAATCTAGAGCTTAAAAAAGCGGGCTTAAAGGTCACGCTACCGCGTATTAAAATCCTAGAAATCCTCCAGTCTCCGGATAACCAGCACATCAGTGCCGAGGACGTCTACAAAATCCTGCTTGATAACAGCGAAGAGATCGGTCTGGCTACTGTTTATCGCGTTTTAAACCAGTTCGATGATGCTGGCATTGTCACCCGCCACCACTTCGAAGGCGGCAAATCGGTATTTGAATTGGCCGGCTCTACGCACCACGACCATTTAGTGTGTTTAAAATGTGGTCGAGTGATCGAGTTTGAAGACGACATGATTGAACGTCGTCAGGTAGAAATCGCAGAAGAAAACGGCATTACGCTAACTAATCACTCACTCTATCTATACGGCGAGTGTAAAGATGTTGAAGCGTGTAAGAACTACGCCGAGATAAGCAATAACTAATTGCTAATATGAAAAAAAACCTGCGCTAACGCAGGTTTTTTTGTGTCTTTAGTTTACTGACAATGGCCCTCATCAATACTAAGTTTCAAGCTCGCTCCAGCGCTGTTGCCAGATACTTTTAAATACCCCCAGTAGTTGCTTTGACCACTCACCGATAAACACTCCACGTTTCCTGATGTATCGCTGCGGGCCTCAACATTGCTGCCATTGGGCCAGCCTTGGTTGGCATATTCCAGCATTAAATCGCCACTGCCATGGGCCGTTTCGATACGCACACTTTGCGCTGCGGCGACATTTTCAATACTAAACCACATCGGTGCCTGCGCACCTAAGCAGATAGTCTCACCGGCCACTAAGCGACCATCAGTACGCGGTCCTTGTTGCGCGCACATATCATCGATGTGAGAAGGCGCCTGATAGCTGGCTGTTAGGCTCACATCTGCAAACGCATTATACCCTCTGACCATGATATACACTTCACTGGTCGCGCTACCTAGATTGAGCTGGCATTGTTCCTCATTACCACCAATATACGGACGACAGTCAAACTCGCCTGTGGTGGGGGCTTGCTGTTCACGAACATAAAGGTCAGCATCACCACTGCCTCCTGAAAGGGTCACATCAAGCGCTGAAGTGCCTTGCGGCAATGTGATACGGAACACTTGCTCGCTATCTTGTGCACCACTGATAGACACGCTTTGCCCATTGCTCAGCTCAGTAATACCGCCGCTGCTATCGGCCTCAATGGTAATACTGTGACTAACACTGTGGATCAGACCCTGCTCATCACTGACACTCAAGGTCACGATGTAACTTCCCGGCTGATTATAGCTATGCTGTGCAATAGCCCCTCGCCCTGATGTGCCATCGCCAAAATCCCAAAGATAGCTTGCGATAGCGCCTTCGCTGTCGCTGCTCGCACTGCCATCAAAGCTCACACTTTGATTCACAACCCCGGTATCGAGGGCGTTAATACGGGGCGTTGGCGCGGTATTGTTCTCGCCACCAGCGAGCGCTTGTGTCCAAGTCGTGAATTCATTGCCATAACTCGCCGCCCAGCTATTCATTTGGCTTTGATAGCCTTGCCAGTTGCCCTGGCGAGTATTCGCTAGCATGTTGGCCAACTCGCTGCGATGACGCTCAAACATAAAGCGCACCCCCAAGTATCCCCAGCGATAAATTCTATCTTGGTCAAAACCGGCATACGTGGTGGCAAACACCTCGCCTAATTGGTAAGTGCTGCCATCTTTTATGGTCTCAATTGCAGCGCTATTGTCCTCAAGTAACGAGACATATTCAGCCACTCCCTCACTCCACCAAACTATATCGGCTGTCGGGGCGTTAAAATCACCATAAAGATTAAAGCGCCCGTCTAAGTAGTGAACATATTCATGCTCTAAATTCCAGACATAGTGGTCAGCGTTAGCATAGCTGGCCTCGTAAGCAACAAAGTTTGCCTGATTGTCAGGGTTGCTCGGATCCCCCTCTAAATACATACCGCCATTGTTGGTATCGATGCCAAAAATAACCCCAGCATATTTTTTATAATCGTCGCTGCTATTGAACACATTCACCTGTAAGAAGGAGTTCAAATCATCGGCAACAGGTTGATTATTAGTGGCTAACTTGTCATGGAACACCCCTTCTTCGTAGGCCATTTTTTCACAGGCTGCTTGTTGTTGGCTAGCACTTAATTGTTGTGCACGAATGCGAATGGTGTCACTGCACTGGTGAATTTGACCCAATACCTGCTGCTCAACCTGTTCTTTAAAACCACATACCTCAAACTGCGCGCAGGCACCGTAGTAATCGACGATGTCGGCTGCGCCTAACCAGAGGGCATCACCGTAGCCAACCATGTTATAACGTGCAAATAGTGCGCTAAGCTGCTTATCGGCCTCATCTTCAATTGGCTCGCCGCTGTGCATTTTTAACCGCGCTAACTCCCTTGCCGCGTTGGTGATCAGATATTCGCTGTCACTACCTATCATCCAGGTTTGCGCTGTGAACTCACCTAACAGTCGTGCCAGCTCGGTATCGGTTTTTGCTAGCGCCATGAATTCATCATTCCATTGGCCTCGGAACAAAATGGTAAAAATACCATTTACCGCCGATCGCATATGCCAGCTATTACCATAACTTTGGTCCCAACGACTCAGCCATTGTTTAACTTGCGGTAAGTAGCGGTGTTGTAATTCAGCGCTATCCATAGTGATGATCACTTCACTAAGCGTCTTGCCATGGGCGTCGCTGTTGGCATAAAAGTGGGTATTGGCAACAAAGGCATCCAGTGCTTGCTGGGTCGCCTCAGTTGCAGCTGGCGATAAGCTTACCTGATCGTTATAGAACTCGACATAGAAGCCAGCGCGCAGGAACAAAAATAGCGCTTCCAAATCAGCACTGCCTTGGCCGTTATAATTGCTGGCAAGCACAAGCGCCCTATCAGCAACTGCTAACATTTTACCATCAGTAACAATTTGTCCAGCGACTTCATTGCTGGCACTAAATAGCGCGTTGACGCAATCTACACCCTGGCTGGTCACTTGCTCGGCGATGGTGGCGCTCGACGCATCAGCCAGTTGCTGCAGGGCACACTGCGCACTCGCATCTGCCATCAAGCTAGAATGTGAAAGCTCATTAACTAAATGGACTGAAGAAAGCTGCTTTTGCCTATCAGCCGTTGGCGGCGCGATATGTTGCCTCTGCTGATCCGCCTCATGGGCAACAGCCAATGAATGCTGTGCACTTATAGGTTTAAACAATCGCTTGCCATCACTGGTGCCCGGGTGCGCACTAACGTGGCCAGCTACGCAGCCAAGCGTAACCATCAGTGCCGACGTAATTGCTGATTTTCTCATAATGTACCTTTTCTGGGTTGATTGAACTCGTGGCAAAGTTAACATTTAGTTAATAGTGTATACAATATATTTTATATTCATTGTGGTTATATCGTTAGATTCAAATTCCCTTTTTTGATTACAAGCAACATGTTAGGCCATTGCTCGCTGCGAGCCGAGCTGCAAGATGCCAAGCGTATGGGTCGGAACAATAAAGAGAAGAAAATATGACAATGACGGAAATGGACGTCCCGGTTTTTATATATTGACTATACTCAGGGCTAGCGACCATGTAGATCGCATTATGTGGTAAATTTATAGGGCCTACCGAATCATGCAAGAAGAATTATTAAACTCGGTTATCAAAATTACTAAAACCAGAGATGTAAACTCCCTCGAATACAGCCTAGTCACCACCCTACAAGAGTTCATACAGTGCCAAGAGATAGCAGTTTATAAGGACTTACAGGACTTTGGCCGCAGGGTCATCGAGTGCAGCCTGGTGCTACACCATGAGAATGCCGGTCAATATCAATGGCACGACACACACATTGTAGAATCCCCTGAATCTGAACTTCTCTCGTGTTTACAATCCGCTTGTATCATTACCGTACAGAACAACAATGGCATTGAGCATCGCTGGCTGCCCATTTCGATTTTTGATAAACCTGTGGTCGCCATCAAGGTGGTCAGTAATCACTTGAGCTCATCACAACAAGTGTTACTGAACGCCTTTTGCCGCATTTACGAAAATTACCTAACCATTTTACATGAGAATGAGCGCGACAAGCTGACCGGATTATTAAATCGACAAACCTTTGAGCGTAAATTTAAACGCCTGCTAGAAAAGCAAGTGAGGAACCAAAAAGCCCACAACCGAGATAATAATAACCGCAAGCGCCAACCCGAGAGTTACTCGTGGTTAGCAATGGTGGATATCGACCACTTCAAACAAGTTAATGATAACTATGGTCATGTCTGTGGTGATGAGGTATTGCTTATCTTAGCGCAGCAGATGCGCGGCTTCTTCCGCGCTTCAGACTTAATGTTTCGCTTCGGCGGCGAAGAATTTGTACTTATTTTTGAGCCTTGCAAACAAGAAGATATCAATGAAAAAATGCAGGCGTTTATGGACCATGTGCGCAACACCCACTTCCCCTTTGTAAAAACGCTGACAGTCAGTGTGGGGATGGCTCGTATCAGCCCTTATGACTTCCCCATCAGCGTATTAGAGAACGCCGACAAAGCACTTTATTATGCAAAAAATAATGGCCGTGATCAGCTGCACTTTTTTGATGATCTTGTGCAATCCGGTGCAATTTCACCGGACAATGCTAATCAGGATGAAGGGGATATCGACCTGTTTTAGGCCGCTCCCCAAGGTGTCGCTGAGTCGTTTGCGCCGCAACTAATGGGTGTACAACTGCTCAAGGTAACTGACGGCGACTTGGTGCCAGTCAAAGCGCGTGTTTTTGGCTTGCGTGCACAATGTCTGCCACTGCGCTGGCTCGTTATGGTAAACAGCAAGAGCACGCTGCAAGGCAGTGAGTAGCTGCTGACTTTGCTGTTTTGGGCTATTGCCCGTGAAAGTGAAACCATTGACGCCTTCGGCAATGGTGTCTTTAAGGCCGCCCACTTGATGTACTAAGCAGGGCGTGCCCTCGCGCATCGCTAAAAGCTGACTGATGCCACATGGTTCAAATGAGCTGGGCATACAAAATAATGACCCAAGCTGGTACATCGCATCACCCAACTCCAGGGCGAAACCACACAAAAACAAGAAGTTGTCATGCTCGGCCATCGCCTGTGTTAGCAACGCTTCAAGCGCCGGATCGCCAGAGCCCAGCATCATAAAGTGCTTGCCTTGCTCAGCCAAACATCGCAGCAGCTCATCCAGCGTATCATCATCAAGCAATAGCGCGACTTTTTGCGTGCTGATCCGCCCTACCGAGCATAGCCAGGGTGTGACCTCGTTGGCACGCCATTGTTGCAGGCGAACATGGGCGATGTAATGGCTCGCGCTTAACTGATTGGCCTTGCCCATCCATTGTAATACAGCCTGCTCAGCGAGCTGCCATAACCGTTTTTGAGTGTAATTTACCGACTCGCTTTGGTAGTCACAGCCATTGAGGATGCCCAACAACCGATTTTGCTGCTGCGCGGCAACCAACTGATTTTCCAACCCTTCTCCACCGATAAAACCATGCTCCATATTGCTTGGACGCTGAACCTCTTGCATATACTGGGGCGAGACCACGTGCACTTTGTCACATAGTTCAATGGCAGCGCGCATTGGATTATAGCAATGGGGATAGCGCGGATCGCAAATACGCTGGCCATCGTAACTTAACCATGGAAACCACGATTCAAGCGCCGACGGGTCGTGGGCAAACGGCCTCACACCTTGCAATGCTAAGTTATGAATGGTGTACACCGTGTGCATGGCTTTTAGTCTTTGCAAATCTTTGCCATAAGCACGAAGCACTGCCAACGTAGCACTGTGCCAATCATGTAAATGCAACACATCAGCCGCTAGTACACCTTGCTCTATCGCCTGCGCCACCGCCAAGCAAAATAAGGCAAACTTACTGGCGTCAGCGGCAAAGGGCCGGCCATCTTCATCGTGATGATAAACATGTTCACTGCACAGCCACGGATGCGATAACACATAATGACTCACCCCATCGCGTTTGCTTACCAATAAAAGCTGTATATTAAGCCGTTGGTGAGCAAAGTGAACCTGCACCTCGGCACAGGGCTGCGCCTCAATGAGCTCCATGCATTGGTAATGCGGCAAAATGACATCGACTTGGGTACCTTGCTCGGCCAGCGCTTTTGACACATTGCCCACCACATCAGCCACTCCACCCACTTTCGCACCGACAATGGCGCTACTCTCAGCACAAACAAATAACACTGACTTCATTATTACGCTCGCTGCTGACTCTGGGCATCGGTTTTTTGCGCAAGCGCCGCCAACATATCGCGCGTTACCAACACAATGCCATTTTTGGATACGCGAAAGCCGTGTTCAATATCTTCCTCATGATCTAAGCCAATGTTCAGTCCTTCTGGTATTTCACAGCCCCGGTCAATGATCGCTCGCTTAATATGGCAACCGCGATGAACGACCACACCGGGCAGCACCACCGCTTGCTCAATTTGACAAAATGAGTGCACGTGCACATTAGAAAATAATAGCGACTTGCGCACTTGCGAGCCGGAAATAATACAGCCACCGGAAACCGTTGAATCCACCGCCATCCCCCGGCGTTCATCGTCATCAAAAATAAACTTCGCTGGCGGTAATTGCTCTTGATAGGTCCAAATTGGCCAAGTGGGGTCGTACAAATCCAATTTCGGCTCCGGTTCAACCAACTCCATATTCGCTTCCCAAAACGAATCTAAGGTGCCAACATCACGCCAATAGGGCTGCCCAGACATGCTCGGATCGGTAAATGGGAAGGCATATACCTGGTGATTGTCGATGATTGCCGGGATGATATCGTGACCAAAATCTCGCCCCGAGCAGCTGTTTTGCGCATCTTTTTGCAATTGCTCAAATAAAAATTCAGTGTTAAACACGTAGTTGCCCATCGAAGCTAAGCAGCGACCCGGCTTTGCTGGAATTTCATTCGGCACAGCGGGCTTTTCATCAAAGCGGCGAATACGGTTTTGTTCGTCGACGGTCATAACGCCAAAGGTGTTGGCAGCCTCTTCGGTATCGACTTCAATACAGCACACCGTCATATCGGCGCCCGTTTCTACATGTTTTGCCAGTAACGCCCCGTAGTCCATACGGTAAACATGATCGCCTGATAAAATCATGACATAACGGGGTAGCTCATGACGAATGATGTCCATATTCTGAAATACCGCATCGGCAGTGCCGCAATACCACTCATCGCCGTAGCGCTGTGACGCGGGTAAAATCTCTACTGACTCACCGAGCTCTTTTTTAAAGTGTCCCCAGGCGCGATGTACATGACGAATTAACGAGTGCGACTTATATTGAGTCGCCACCCCGACCCTACGTATCCCCGAATTGATGCAGTTCGAAAGCGGAAAATCGATGATGCGATGTTTACCCCCAAAATACACGGCCGGCTTGGCGCGCCAGTTGGTCAGCTCATGTAACCGCGATCCTCTGCCTCCGGCGAGGATCAAGGCGTAAGTATCACGGGTTAAAGTACTAATGTATCGATTTGCATAACTTGGCATCGTTATTCTCCTTGGCGCGTTGGCATGGCCTGTAACTGCCATATGTCTTCACTGTATTGGGCAATAGTGCGATCACTGGAAAACTGACCAGAAGCAGCGGTATTTAAAATACTCATTTGAGTCCAGTGTTTAGGGTCTTGATAAGCTTCGCTGACAGCTTGTTGAGCTTGGCAGTAACTGGCAAAGTCATAACAGGTAAGCCAAGGGTCGCTATCGTCATAAAGGAGGTTAATAATGGGAGCGAAAATATTCGGCTCACACAAATTAAAATGACCGCTTTGTAGCAAGGCGATTACTTTTTGCAGCTGCGGGTCGTTATCAATAATAGCGCGTGCGCTATAGTGCCTGCGGATATCGTCGATTTGCTCAATCTTGGCGCCAAAAGTAAAAAAGTGCTCGCCACCGAGTGCTTCAAGCATTTCCACATTGGCGCCATCTAGGGTGCCTATGGTCAGTGCGCCATTCATCATAAACTTCATATTGCCGGTGCCTGACGCTTCCTTACCCGCCGTGGATATTTGCTCTGATAAATCCGCTCCAGGGCAAATTGTTTCCATCGCTGTGACATTGTAATTCGGTAAAAACGCCACCCTTAACCATGCTTTCGCACGGGGGTCATCGTTAATGGTGTTGGCAACATTACATATCAACTTAATAATGCGCTTAGCCATATCGTAACCGGGGGCCGCTTTGCCTCCGATCAGCACACAACGGGGCACCATGCCTTGCGTATCGCCATCACAAATGCGCCGGTATAAATGAATCACATGCAAAATATTGAGCAACTGGCGTTTATATTCATGAATGCGCTTGACCTGCACATCAAACAGCATGGTCGAGTCAAATTGCACGGCGCAGCGCTGTTGCACCAACTCGCACAGCCGCGCTTTGTTGGCTTGTTTTACCTTTTGCCACGCGGCAATAAAACTATCATCATCGTAGTAACGGCGAATACGGTTAATATGCGCGAAATCTTTTACCCAATCATCGCCTATTTTGGCGGTGATCAATTGTGCCAACTCGGGGTTACAATGAGATAGCCAACGCCTAGGCGTGACCCCATTGGTCTTGTTATTAAACTTCTGTGGCCACAGCGCATAAAAATCTGCAAACAACTGCTCTTTTAGTAAGCGGCTATGCAGCGCCGCCACCCCATTAACGGAATAACTGCCAACGATGGCTAAATAAGCCATACGCACCTGGGGATTTGCCCCCTCTTCAATAAGCGACAAAGCACGCTGTTTTTGTGCACACCCGGGCCACTGTTTGGCGACTAAGATTAAGAACCGTGCGTTAATTTCATAGATAATTTGCATCAAACGCGGCAGTAGCCGTTGCATTAAAGCCACAGACCATTTTTCCAGCGCTTCAGGTAGCAAGGTGTGGTTGGTGTAGGCCATGGTACGAGTGGTTATCTGCCAAGCATCGTCCCAACTCAAGCAGTGTTCGTCGATAAGCAGGCGCATTAATTCAGCTACGGCAATACTGGGATGCGTATCGTTGAGTTGAAATACATGATAATCGGCAAAATCTGTAAACTGTGCGCCTTTGATTGCTATCCATTGGTTGAGCCGGTCTTGCAGTGCGGCACTACAGAGAAAATATTGTTGGCGCAGGCGCAGCTCTTTGCCATTTTCACTGCTGTCATTGGGATACAGCACCATGGAAATTTGCTCGGCGAGGTTTTTTTGCGCCACGGCCTCGGCATAGCCACCAGCATTGAACTCACCAAGGTCAAACTCATCGGTGGCCTCACTTTTAAATAGCCGTAAGGTATTGACGATATCATTACCATATCCTGGCACGGGCACATCATAAGGCACAGCTAACACATCTTGGGTGTCCAGCCATTGGCGGTGTTCGCGGCCTTGATGGTCTCGATAAATATCGACATGACCAAAAAACTTCACCCGCACGGTTTTATCCGGTGCTGGTAATTCCCACGGATGGCCTTCACGCAGCCAATGATCGGGCTGCTCTATTTGCTGACCATTATCAATGCGTTGATTAAACATGCCGTATTCATAACGAATACCATAACCTGTGACCGGCAAGGCCATGGTCGCACAGCTATCTAAGAAGCACGCAGCCAAACGCCCTAAACCACCATTTCCTAAACCAGCGTCGTGCTCAGCGCTGGCTATATGTTCGAGCTCAGCGCAGTAATTGGCTAGTGCGGCGCTCACCTCAGCAGCCATATCTAGGTTTAAAATAGCGTTATTTAAGCTACGTCCGATGAGAAACTCTAACGACAGGTAGGCAACTCTTCGTGTTGGCACTGAGGTGGTGACATTGCGGGTTTGTCGCATACGCGCCACCAGCCTATCACGTATTGTCAGCGCCAGTGCTTGATACAAATAATGCTGCGATTCGCCCACTTTGTCGCGCCCGAGGGTATAGTGAAAATGACGAGCCAAATCATCGGCTAACGTTTCGCTATCAAGTAGCGGCGCATCCTGCCAATCCACAGGGTGGCATACAGTGCCAGACGTAGTCATAGTGTTTGCCTTGTATTGTGTTTGTTTTCAACGTTACTAAACACCCAACCACTACAGGGAGTTAAGGTTATTTCTTGATCCACAGCGATGCCCTGCGTTGCAGGCACACTGTGTTCGTCCGTACTCAAGCGCAGGTGCCATTGCAGAGGCGTATTATCAGGGCTCACTAAGCGCAAGGCTTGCTCACGCCCGCCGCGATGCAGTACCACACATAAATAGTGATGGGCCTGGGTATCGATACTGTAATACACCAAGGTATGCAGCGAGGGGTCATGCCAATCGTCATTGCTCATCGGCCGCCCGTCAGGGCGATACCAAGCAATCACAAAGCGCGGGTCGTTGTCATGGATGTACTCCGGGTGCGTAAAAATGGCGAATTCACGACGCAGCCTTTGCACATCGCTGATAAACAGTGCTAACGGATGGTGGCGAGAGACATCGTGCCAACTAAGCCAATTAATGGCGTTATCTTGGCAATATGCATTATTGTTGCCCCCCTGTGAGTGCCCCATTTCCGAGCCGGCGCTGAGCATGGGTACGCCTTTGGAAAGTAATAAGGTGAGCAGTAAGTTTTTTTGTGCTCGCAAACGCAGTAACTTGATGTGAGCATCGTCGCTGTGCCCTTCCACACCATAATTACAGCTGTAGTTGGCATTATGGCCGTCTTGATTGTGCTCTCCGTTGGCGTGATTATGCTTTTGCTCGTAGCTGACCAGGTCGGCCAAGGTATAGCCATCATGACTGGTGATAAAATTAATGCTGTAGCTTGGCACCATGCCGGTGGCGCTAAAAATGTCGGCAGAGCCATGCAAGCGCTTGGCTAACACGCCCAGTAAATCGCTATCGCCGCGCCAAAACCGCCTGACAACATCGCGATATTGGTCATTCCACTGCCGCCATGGAGCAGGAAAAGCGCCAAGCTGGTAACCTCCGGGGCCAATATCCCAAGGCTCGGCAATCAGTTTCGCGTGTTGTAATACCGGGTCTTGAGCAAGGCATTGAAAAAAGACATGTTCAGGGCTAAAACCATGGCGCTCTCGGCCTAAAATACTGGCCAAATCAAAGCGAAAGCCATCAACCCCATATACCTGATACCAATGCCGTAAGCTGTCCATGACCAAGCGCAACGCACCCTGTTGGGTTAAATCTAAGGTGTTACCGCAGCCAGTGTCGTTAATGTAATGACCTTGATCATCAAGGCGATAATAACTGCGATTATCGATGCCCCTTAGGTGGCAACAAGGGCCAAGCGCTTCGCCTTCACAGCTGTGGTTGTAAACCACATCAATCAGCACTTCGATATTGTGTTGATGTAACTCCGCGACCATGGCTTGAAATTCGTGCACATCGCCGCTAACCAAATAATCACTATGCGGAGTGAAAAAGCTCAGGGTGTTATAGCCCCAATAATTACTCAACCCGAGTGGCTGTAAAAACGCTTCACTAATGAACTGCTGCACGGGCATAAGCTCAATGCTGGTCACACCTAGCGCCTTGATATGCTCAATGAATTGCGGCGTTGCCAAGGCTGCAAAACACCCGCGTTGGGCGTTCTCAATATCGGGGTGGCGCTGCGACCATCCCTTAACATGACATTCGTAAATAACAGTGTCATGCCAGGCAATCTCCGGGCGTTTACCTTTATACTGGCTCAGCGCGGTTACCTGTGCTTTAGGCATTAAGTGAGCATTATCAAACGGACATAGCTTACCTTGCTCATCAATAGCGCGGTGGCGAATACTGTGTTGAAAATCACCAAATAGCGAGTGTGCATAAGGGTCGAGCAGTAACTTGTTAATATTAAACAACTGCCCTTGTTCAGGAGCAAAAGGACCATCCACACGATAGCCATATAACTGCCCTTTTGCAGCCCCTGAGACATAAACATGCCAATACCCGGGTTCACCTTTATGTAGGGCTATGCGTGCAATTTCACTGTGCCCAGAAGCATCATACAGACACAAGTACACGGCACTGGCATGACGCGAGTACAAGCAAAAATTAACCCCTTGGTCATCAATATAAGCACCCAAGGGAGCACCAACGCCCGGCTTGGTAATAAATTTACTCATGATCAGGTGCCTCCCACAACAGATAAACACAAGCCAATGGCGGCACACAGATGCTGATAGACTGACTTTGCCCATGCCAGGGTAGTGGCTCTGAATAGAGTGGCTCCGAAGGGAGTGGCTCCGAAAGGAGTGGTTGCTCATTTTCAGGTCGCTCAGCGCACACCCTAACGCCACTGCCGAAGTATTGACTCTCATCGCTATTAGCGATAACTCGGTAACTACCAGCGTGAGGCACACCAATGCGAAAATCATGATGTACTTGAGGCGTCATATTCACAACCGCGAGCACGACTTGCGGGCGGCTACTGGCAATACGTACAAAGCTGTAAATGCTTTGCTGGCTATTATTCCCATCTAACCACCGAAACCCACGCTCATCACAGTCATTTTCATGCAGAGCCGGGTAAGAACGATAAAGCTGATTCAGGCATTTAACCCAACGCTGCATGCCTTGGTGCGCTGGGTCATCAAGCAGGTGCCAATCCAACGCATGGTTATGGTCCCACTCGCGCTGCTGAGCGAACTCGCCGCCCATAAATAGCAGCTTTTTGCCAGGGTGAGCCCACATAAAACCTAAATAGGCGCGCAGGTTCGCGTGTTTCTGCCAACTATCCCCTGGCATTTTGCTCAGCAGCGACCCTTTGCCATGAACGACTTCATCATGGCTTAAAGGCAAAATGTAATTTTCGCTATAGGCATAGACCATGGAAAAGGTCATGTCGTGGTGATGGTATTGGCGGTAAATCGGGTCTAACTGCATGTAGCGTAATGAGTCATTCATCCACCCCATATTCCACTTAAAGCCGAACCCTAAGCCGCCACTGTCGGTGGTTTGTGTGACTCCAGGCCACGCGGTCGATTCTTCTGCGACCATCATAATGCCGCGATTTCGGCCATAGCACACACTGTTGATTTGCTGAAGGCAAGCAATAGCACCGAGGTTTTCTCGTCCACCCAAGTGGTTGGCCAACCACTGCCCATGCTCACGACTGTAATCAAGGTATAGCATCGATGCCACGGCATCCACGCGCAACCCGTCTACCCCGTATTGCTCTAACCAAAAGCTGGCGCTAGAGGTGAGAAAGCTACGTACCTCTTGGCGCTCATAATTGTAAATATAGGTATGCCAATCTGGATGATACCCTTGGCGATGATCGGCATGCTCATACAAATGCGTGCCATCAAAACGCCCCAAACCGTGAGCATCTGCAGGGAAATGCCCCGGCACCCAATCTATTAGCACACCAATATTGTGCGCACGGCATTGCGCGCAGAAATAGGCAAAATCATCGCCACTGCCGAAGCGCGAGGTGGGCGCGAAAAGGCCGGTGCTCTGATACCCCCAAGAGCCATCAAAGGGGAACTCGCTAACGGGCATTAATTGAATATGGGTAAACCCCATTTCTTCAACGTACGGAATTAATTGCGCGGCCAACTCACGATAATTCAAAAATTGGTTATCGGCGGTGCGCCGCCAAGAGCCAATGTGCAGCTCATAAATGCTAATGGCAGCATCGATGGCATTGCGGCGCTCGCGTTGCTCATAGCTTTGCTCATCCAGCGCTTTAGGCAACGTAACAGCGCTGACACGCGAGGCGGTATTTGGCGGCAGCTCTGTAGCAAATGCATAGGGGTCGGCTTTTAATAAGGCCTCACCCGATAACGTACGAATATGGTATTTGTAGCATTGGCCCGGCGCTACATCGGGTATAAAAATGGCCCAAACACCGCTGTCTTCAACCCGCGCCATAGGGTGTTGGCGACTATCCCAGTGGTTAAAATCCCCAGTCACACTCACCGCGAGGGCATTAGGAGCCCACACGCTAAAACGCACGCCTGGGTGACCTTGCAGGGTCATCATATGGGCGCCAAGGTGGCGCTGCGCCTGTTGCTCTGTGCCTTGGCGGAAATAATATAAATCAGCGGCACTGAGCCCTAAGGGTAAGCAAAATGGGTCGGCCTGAACCACCACCGCCTCTGGGTAAGTAACACGGAGCTGATACGGAACAAATTCCGCCTGCGCCGGCGCGATAAACACCTCGGAGTCTGAATAGCGCTGGGCAATACAAGTGTGAGTGGCAAACTGCACCTCCACCGCCAAAGCACCGGGCTTGTAGAGAATCACATACCAGCTGCCGTCAATGCATTGATGGCCCAATAGCTGTCGCGGCTCACCCACTTGCGCCCCTTCAAGGGCGCAAACAGCATCGGCTAAATCAGGAAGTGGCGTATTATCAATCATCGCATGTTCCATGACGACTCCTAGTCAGTTCACAGATAAACTGCTGTTGCTGCTGTAAAATAGCGACAGCAGATTGGCTCAACTGTCGTCGCCAGTTCGGGTATTCACGGTGCGTACCGGGGATATTGACCGGCGCATGTTGGCCGTCTAAATCATCAAGTTGCAGGGTCAATAACTTACTACTTCCTTGGGCAAGTGCCCGGCACAAGGCGCGATACACATCGGCACTGGTGCTGTGTAACGAAACCGACTGCCCTTGTTGAGTGAGTCGCTCAATCAGCGCGCTTTTATGGTTTTGACGTTGCTCATATAACGACTGTTTTTGCTCCGCACTGATAAGCGCCAGTTGCAGCGCTTGATTAAGATCATCGCCCTGCCACCACTGGGCAAAAGGCGGTAAATCGTGGTTGCTGATCATCAATAAGGTATGCTCATCAAGGTGTTGCGGCGCGCTAAAGGCTGAGTGCTGGTAACAAAAGTAATACACGGTGTTGGAGAATATCTGCGCTTGTGCCAAGGCCTGTCGTACTTGCTCGGGCACCACGCCTAAGTCTTCACCAATCACCACACACTGATGTTGATGACTGAGTATTTTTATTAGCGCTAACAGCTCATCAAAGGGGTAATAGACATAACAGCCCTGCTCATCGACACACCACCAAATGCGCATCAACGCCATCACATGATCAATGCGCAGCGCCCCTGCCCCTTGCATATTGGCGCTAAATAACGCTTTGGCATAGGCAAACCGGTGGCGCTTCATCGCTTGCGGCAACAATGCTGGCATGCCCCAGTTTTGCCCCTGTGGCGCAAAATCATCCGGCGGCGCACCAATACAGGCATGAGGAGTAAACAGCGCTCGGTAACGATTAAACTCGCCACCCCTATCACTCACGCCAACGGCCAAATCATTGATAAGGCCCAACTTCATACCCGCCTCTTGCGCTATATTTTGGCATTCTTGGCGCTGCAGCCAGGCTTGCCATTGCCAATAACAAGCCTGCTCATCATCTGGTTCATCCAAGGTATCAAGAGCCACACGGTGCTGCTCTTTAAACTGTGCAAATTCGGCCTTGCGCTCAGCACTTGCCGTGGTGCAAAAACGTTGGAATAACGCGTGTAATAATGGCAGCTTAAGCGCATAGACTTGCTCGTAATCGAGCCAAGGCGCGCTTTCGATACTGCTATAGTGCCTTTTGGCCTCATTAAGCTGCGCCAAAATCGCCGCATCACATTCCGGTGAATCCTGAACGGCAATGTACAGCGGGTGGATAAGCATGCGGCTGCTAGGGCTGTACGGGCTATGCCTACTGGCATCATTACAATCGAGTAAGTGCAAGGGATTAAGTAGCACATAATCTATGGATAACGCAGCGGCTTCGCGCAGCAGCGCTTTGAGATCCGCAAAATCACCCATGCCCACCCCGTGTTCGCTCACCAAGGTGTACAAACCGCACGATAACCCCACACTTTTAACAGCTGTTTGCTGGCCATAAGCGCCTTGATAAACGTGTTGTGGCGCCCACCACAGCTCTAGCTCAGCGCTATACTCTGCGACGCGGACCCGAGCGGCGTAAAACCCAGGCGCCAACCAACCTTGACCTAGTTCATAGCTAAGTGCGAGGTAGTGACAGCCATCAATCACGTAGTCACCGGTGACTTGCCCTTGGCTAATGCACCAGTTCGCATGTTGTGCGTTCACCTCTAGGTGCAAGCTTGCACTCTGCTGCCGCTGAAACTGCGCCTCGCTCAGGCGGATAACTAAACGTGGCGAAGGCTCCGAGATAACCATAATGTCATCGCAAAGTTGCTCCCAAGGGGCCGCGTCAAGCTGATAGTTAAGCGCGGCTAAGGCGTCGAGGTTATCAACATCGACCCCCATGGCCTCAAGCACTTTTACCCGCAACGCTTGATCAAATTGTTGCTGTTGCCCTTGGTAATCCACGTAGCTGTCGCCAACCCCCATCAGATAGAGGCTTTGTGCCAGCGTCTGCATTGTTAAGGCTGAACGTGGGTTGATACCACACTGTTGTCAGTGCCATAGGCATTGGCAACATAGGCATCGGCTTGGTGGTCGTTATCCCACTCTTGGTCATCAATTAAGTAACGAAAATGAAATTCGCTGTTTTTAGGGAGGCGCGTTTTAACGCGAAATGTGCCGCCTTTTTTCGAGCAGGTCATGGGCAAAGGTTGCCATTGATTAAATTCCGCCACGAGCGCGACACGGGCTGCGTGTGGGTGCTCATACTCAAAGGTCACTTCTGCTTCGTTTTTTGTTTTGAAAAAACGCTTCTTTAACATAGCTGGGCTCCAAACAAGTGTATATTTGTTCGCCACATCAATGTGCTATGGATACTGCTCAGCAAATCGGTGTGTTTTGCAAAGTCTGATGGCGAGGTTAGCAAAGAAATATGGACGCATTATTACAGTGCATAAAATGCGCTTTCTCGGTGCAAACATCCCGAAAAGTGAGGGTGTCACCCGCCACATATAGGCTGTTAGCAGGATAAGTGCCAAGGCATCTGCTGCGAACCTCAAATAGATACAAGGGATAATAGAAACAAACCAACAAAACGCATAATGAGATATTTTCACGCGTGCTTGCGAGCAGCTCACGGGGCAACAAACTGTTGCAAATCTAGCACTGTTTTAGAGGGAGTTTGACTGAAGAAATTAATATAAGGCAGCGCTATTTCCTACAAAGCACCCAACGCCGTCGGTGCCAGATTGCAGCCTAGCGCAGCGCCAAGTTCACTGGCGCCCAGGCTCGTGCTTTTCATAACGAGGGAGCGCTGCGTCTAACTCATCCCAGTTTGCTTTTGAGGTCACAAAATTATGAGAAATGGGTCGCTCTATAATATCGCTGTCTAATGCTCTTAGGCGCAGCCGATACCTGTTTGGCGACTGTGCATTAGCACTGTAAATGAGTGCCCCGCACTGGCTGCAAAAGTATTTACGTTTACCCTCGGCACTTTGGTAATAAGTCAAAGTACCTGCTTTGTCTGTTATTTTTAAATCTTCTGCATTAATGAAGCCATTGGTTGCATAGGCACTGCCGCTGGCCTTGCGACATAAAGAGCAATGACAATGAATGATATCAGTGAGAGTGCCCTGCAATTGAAACTGGATTGAACCACACAAACAACTTCCCTTATACATCTGAATTCCTCTTTTAACTGTTCGCTCTGGGCCCACCATTTAACAAAAAAGCAACTGACTCTGCGTTATACCACGCTATAAGCCGTGGCAAAAAAGTGCGCGCATCCTAGTGCCAAGGGCTGCCAATGACGTTTCCGCGCCATACTGTATTTTTATCGAATCACTTTAGGGGGTAAATAAATAGTAAATTCATTAATAGGTTCAACAAGAACGCTATGCGCTACTTGTTGCTCCTCTGGCGTAACTAAACCCAAGCGCGATAACAAGCCAAAGTAGGCCGATTCAAGGTTTGCCGGCTTCACTTCTAGCGCTTTGTGCCAGACTCGATAAGTCCCCAGTTGACCGTCACGGCGATAATAAAAGCCCGCGAGCGGATGAGTTAAATACACCAACCCCGTTTCTACATCAGGAAAGCCCGGTAACTCCAGTTTAGAGTCTGGGCTTTGGGTTAGTTCAACATGTGCTGGCGCCCAATCGGCTTGGGTAACCATTTTATATTTTGAATATAGCCTGGTTGATGAATCGAACTCACAATCAAACTTCACTTTGCCACTATACCAAGGCAAGTTCCAAACAAACCTAGGGACAGCTAATGTCCAAGAATCCAACGTGGTACCTAGGAACCAAACACACCTTTCGTTGGTCTTTTTATCGATAATGTATATGCGGTAGTTTGTTTGGCCCATGGTAAATTTAGGGAATGGAAAAACGGCCGAGGTAAAATCAACATCAATGAAAGGAACAACAGAAATTAACGCCTTTTCTTCACCATTAATTTCTAGGGTATCCAATTCAAATCGCTCGGGAAAAAGCCCCTCAAACCGTGAAGGGTTCACAGCATAAGTAATAATTGAGAAGTGTTGTAATTTGCACAGAACATCAATCCCTCTTGGCGCTGGCCGAGGGTGAAGAAAGTCTTTTAATTTTAATGAGTCCATCGACGTACATTCCTTGAATCGCTGTCATCCACTAAAAGTGGACGTCCTTGTTGGGCATAACGCCCCTCTGACACCACTGGCGGTATGTTACCCCCATGTTTTATGTTGCCGAGCGCTGTTATGACCAGTTTTTGTAATTGCAAAGATACCGGATTTTGCCAGCTGAGGCGAATGGCGTTCACTGCAAACACCCCGCTTAAATTTTAATAACTCACCAATCGCCGCTGTACGCCCTAAAGCAATGAGGTAAATGCCACGACCTAATCTGCCTGAGGGTTTAAGGCGCAGTAGATATAGCCAAAAGCGAGGCGATAAAGCTTGTTCTTAAGGGGAAGTTTAGAAAGAGTAAGTGGAGCGAAACGGGCCTGAGGTATCTTAAAACGGGCTTCTAGCTACTGGCTGGGTTAATCATATAATTTGCATGGTTTTCAATCACCTAACTTTCTCGCAAGCGGTGTGAAAATCCTCAGCTGAAATGACGATTTGCCGCTTTGTATGTTTAACCTTCTCTTTTATCTGCTCTTTGTTAAAAACTAAGTAGCAACTGCCTGCGCCACTTATTTCAATTGAATGCAGGTTTTTATCCATCGTTTTTGACTCACGAGATGACTGCTCATATTGCCAAATATTCACCTCACCCGCTTGCAAGGGCATGTTCATCACCTGCGTGCCGTACTGGGTTTTAAAGGTTACTTTGACCATAAGCTCTTCAGCTATCGCATTTTTTACACTGGCCCAGTGGATAGTTGAGCATGAGCTCAAAACAAAAGCGGCTAGTAATCCTAGAATTAGTATTTTTAATTTTTCCATGCGTTCTGAGTGGTCCAAATCAACCTTTAGATATCAACTTACATCGCTCCACTACAACTAAATCTAGGTTTCTGGTTTGCGTTCTTTTTTTGCATTTTTTGGGCAACAATATCTAACCTTTAAGTGCCTTAAAGCAGTTCCAATCTAACACTTTGCCATTCATCCCATGCATTCTCTGGGTCGATATCGGCATAACCTCTTTCTTCTGCCAGCTCCTCAGCAACATCAAGTGGCATAGCCATACATTGTGAAGAGTCTCTTATACCTAACACCTCTTGCTCAGTTAAGGGAGCGCCTTTTTTCGTTTCGGCGTTTAATAGCACTGCGACTAACGCAGGAATATGAACGAGTTTTAAATCTTCATTATTTTGTGGGGGCAAAATAGAAATCCTTTTATCTATGAGTCCTGGGATGGGCGCCACCATCACCTGCTTAATAATCTGGCGAGTTTTTTTGCACAGTACACACAAAGCATGACAAATTGCATAGCTTTATTAGCTCACAATGGTTGAATTTCATCAATAATTTCAATTCCGAGTATATGCTGCATTGTTTTCAGGCTTGGTGGACATTTTGACTCTAAAACCAGTACAGTTCTCACATTTTGTGGAAGTCCTTGCACACTGAGCATTGCCTCCGTAACAGATTGGTATTTTACGCATTGAAATAGTCCTCTACCAACATCTGCCACGTCGGATATTCTTGACTTAACCTCGACTGCAACCATTTGTTTCCGCCATGAAAACATCACATCGACTGAATCACCCGACGGTAGATCAAACTCTATTTCACCAATTGGCCAGCTATCAGACAGCCCAATTACAAGCGGATTTTTAGCAATATACTCCTTTAGAGCTTTATGATTTTGACTCTCACCCCCAACTTTTCGGGGCTTCTGTTTTGGCAGAGAGGGGAAATCAGGCTTTCTTAAGCCAAGTAATTTTAAAATTCTCAGCCAGTCTGGGAATGCATATATTTTTGCAAGCTGACTATCGACCACAACTTTCTTTTGTTTCTTGTTTAGCTTGCGAAAATCAGAGTCCGAGATAAACCAACCGACTCCTTCTCCAGGAAGTCCTGTTGTCTTATTTACAACTAGACATTGAATAGGAGGTATGTCTATATCATGCGCTTCACCTAGCTCGATTAATGTAGAGCCAATACACCCCAAAACGTAATTTAAATTCCGAGCGTTGGGCATATTCATTTCATCAGCAAGTTGAGAATATAAGATTTTTTCCCCCACTAGGGCTTGTCTAACTAATAATGGTAGAGCTTCTCTTGCACGCTGTTGATATAGCTTATCACCCCAAAAACTTTCTGATATTTCACCTGTTTCCATATTACTTGACCTCATCAAGGACTAACGCTTCAAGCAGGCACGCAGCTTTCCGCGTACCTTGGCTTGACATGTTACACGTCTTCTTCCATTTTACCTTTCGGTTTGGCTGAACCAAGTATTTTTGCTCGGTCGATTAAAGTCTGCGAAAAGTGCTGTGTAAACTCAAGGCATGCATCATTGGACCTTTTACCTGTAGCAAGACAAGCATCTTTTAACATCCCGTATGCTTCTTCTTTCACTTCGTCTTCTAAGTAACCGTCTACAACAGAGTAAACCTCGATCGCCAAGCTTGATGCCAATGATTCACCTATCGGTTCGTGTCGTTTTCCACTGAGAGCTTCAGGCCGGAAAATGGAAATAAAAGCGACAACAGAAATTAACAGAACGAGTATGAATACGACCGCGCCTAGGTATATTCTATCCGACTGCCCATAAGTAGCAGCCAAGCCAATTAAACCAACTTCAACGACAAGAACCACTAAAACAAAAAAGCCCAGAGGGGTAGTTACTGTTTCTATTATTTTTGAACGACTTTCTTGAGGAGCCATTTTATTCTCCTCTGACTTTAATTAGGCGTTCAATTTCTTCAGCCTGACCTTCTTCAATAAGAAAATTAGTGGCCTGAGCCGCCTTTAAAATTAATAGATCTTTTAAAAGGGGATTAATTACAATCTCACTAATGACGATTGGTTTATTAAGCTTGGCTGTATAGATTACATCAATGCCTGACGATTTCCATTCTGGCTTTTGGTAGCAATCTGAATTAAGCATTCCTGCGGCATAGATACCACGATTACTCCCTATACCACCAAGCCAAAAATATACTCTGTCGCCCTTTTTCATTTTTGATTTGTAGCGAGTGGCATACCACGTATCAGATTTACCTATTTCTACGATTTCATCATCGCGGAGATCGTATCTGTCTACAACAGATTGAAATATCCAATAATTCAAAATAAGTCTCCTCTGGCTCGACCTTCGTGTAACGCCTCAAGTTACAGCCAACTTCAAGGAGGTCCGCAGCCTTGATTCATTCAGCAGATATTATTCTGCTAGTAACTCTTTCAATTTTTCTATTCGTTTTTTTGACGCAGCGTCTAGAGTTCCATCTGTAATGCGAACGACAAAATCCTCTATAGCCTCTTTCGATGGATTCGCAACTATTTCATCGACTCGTTTTTGACCAGATGGAGAAGCTATAACTCCATCGACAAAGCCTCTTGAATATCTTTCAAATATTATTTCGTCAACTTTCTTTGAAAGTTCTTTGTATTTTTCTAATTGCCGCTTTTTGTCTTCTATCTGCCATCTTAACGTTTCTTCCTTTAAAGCCTGTGTCTGAAGCTTTAGAGCTTCGATTTCTTTCTTTTGCTCAGAGCTTTGCGTCGAAATAAAACCGACCATGGCCAAAAAAACTGTCGATACTATGGTTATATAAGCTGGTTGCTTCCATATTGGAGCTTGCAAATGTCGAATTTCTTCACATAATTTTTTCTTTTCTAATTCTTCTCTATCCATTTCTTTAGCCAACTCTCAATCCATACTTATACTTAGCAGCTCATTAGCGTGCATTTCTACTTAAACCAAATAGCTGTTTGTGTTTTACCACGCCAATGTTTATTTATTGTTAATTAAGTTAGCAGCTGAGTTTCGTCACGTCGATACTCAGTCATGAGGTGGAAAACGCGCAATAAGATAATCGAGCCAAGCTTAGCTCGTTATGAAAAATAAATAACTTTTTAATTTCAGGTAGTTGTAACTATCATCTACTTACTAGTGGCTGGTATTACATTCCATAACACGCCCTGTTGGATAGGTTTTCGGGCGTTTCACCTATGAGCATGTCCAATGTGGTGACGCATAAAAAACCCATATGGCTATTAAGAAGAAATATTAATACCCAAAAAGTAGCGCTTAAGCACCGGCGGCTGCTGCATTAATATAAAAAGCCTCGCTGCATTTACTCGTGGGGTTTAATAAAAATGCTGTTTCATTTATTGCTTCTACAAAAAAGCCAGCAGTGAGGCTGCTGGCTTTTATATTGAGAAGTAAATGGGGATAATTATTCGCTGTGGCGACCTTCCCATACCTCTTCAACTAGTTTTTTGTTAAAGGCTTGCAAATCGCCGGGCTTACGGCTGGTAACCAGGCCATTATCCACCACAACTTGCTCGTCTACCCAATTGGCTCCGGCGTTTTCTAAGTCGGTGCGTATGCTTGGATACGAGGTGACTTTGCGCCCTTTTAGTTTATCAATTTCCGCTAGCATCCACGGACCGTGGCAAATAGCTGCAACGGGTTTGATGTAATCTTCTTGGAAGAAGCCATCCACAAAGCGTTTTGCTTCGGTGTCTTGGCGCAGTGCATCGGGGTTAAATAAGCCGCCGGGCAGTACTAGGGCGTTGTATTCAACCGCGCTGACTTCTTGCGCTAGCTTATCTACTTTTATTTCTTCGCCCCAGTGGTCGTCCTCCCAACCTCGAATAGTGCCTGGCTTAATAGAGATAATGTCTACCTCGGCACCGGCATCGAGTAACGCTTTACGAGGAGATACCAGTTCGCTTTGTTCGAACCCATCAGTGGCTAGGATGGCTACTTTCTTACCTGCTAAAGGTGTACTCATATTAATCTCCTTTAAATTAAACACATTTAAGTATGAGCAGCCATCGTGCCAAATTAATAACCTACTGAAATTAATAACTTTTATAGTTTTTAGATGTGTTTTTAATGACAGCTTGCCTGCAAAGCTTTCAGGCTTTAATGAAACACTTACATGACTAAACGACTGCTGCTTAATACTTGCACACACTGTGCAAAAGCATGGTGCAACCACAGTTAAAAATGACCCAAAACAGTGCTTAACGCCCCTTTTAAATACTTCCATCAAGCTATAGGCCTATGTATTTATTACTCTTTGCATTAGTGGCACAGATTATTCATTAGCTACAGCGTCACCCACCTCAGGAGCGCCGTTATGCAACAGCTACGTGAAACCCTTTACCTACTTTGGCATTTCGATATTAGTATTTGGCAAATTCATGACTATGCGCAGGGTCAAGACGATGAATAGCCTCGCGTCTGTCATGCCCCGCTTGTTGAATAAGCAAATTAGCGTCTCGCAAGCGGCCGCTCATACTAAGCTCTCTAAACGGGAAATATATAAGGCGCTGCGAATGCACGACCAAAGCTCATCGCGAGGCACTTTGCTCAAACGGCGCCAGCAGCTATTAAAACAACTCAATGACGTTGACATTGCACTTGCACAACATCACCGCTAGGTTTAAAGCTGCCCTTTACTGTTACAGGCATTTTTAAGGAGTACTATGCACAGCTATGAAGTAAACTTTGACGGCTTAGTGGGCCCCACCCATAACTACGCCGGATTGTCTTTTGGTAATGTTGCCTCTAAGCGTTTTGCAGCGCAGCCATCTAACCCTAAACAAGCGGCCTTGCAGGGGCTTGAGAAAATGCGCACGATGCGCCAGCTGGGTTTACACCAAGGTGTACTGGCCCCTCACGCACGCCCTCATATGGCATTGTTAAAGCAGCTGGGGTTTACTGGCTCGGATGCACAAATACTCGAAAAAGCGTACAAATATAACCCGACTTTATTAAGTGCGTGCTTTTCTTCATCAGCAATGTGGAGTGCGAATGCTGCCACCGTATCCCCCTCAAGCGACAGTGCCGATAACCGCGTTCATTTTACGGCGGCCAATTTAAGCAATAAGCTGCATCGCTCCATTGAAGCCCCAACTACGGGCCGGGTATTACAAGCAACGTTCGCTAATTCAAACTATTTTGCCCATCACGCCCCCTTACCTGGGCACGACCATTTCGCCGATGAAGGCGCTGCAAATCATACCCGCTTATGCCCAAAGCACGGCGATAAAGGCTTGCATTTATTTGTGTATGGGCGTGAGGCCTTTAGTGAAGGCAGTGTGAAACCACAAAAATTCCCTGCTCGCCATACCCTTGAGGCCAGCGCTGCGATTGCTCGCTTGCACCAGCTCGATGATAGCCAACAGCTGTACATTCAGCAGAATCCAGAGGTGATCGACCAAGGCGTATTTCATAATGATGTCATTGCCGTTGGTAATGAGCAGCTACTTTTTTGCCACGAGCAAGCCTTTTATAAGCAACACCAAGCCCTGGATACAATAAGCTCTACTTACAGTGCACTGTATAACGACGCCCATCGCCTTAGTATTGTTGAAGTACCCACCGAGGCGGTGAGTGTTGCCGATGCCGTGAGCAGTTATTTGTTTAATAGCCAGCTTATTACCCTGCCTAGCAATGCCACAGCGCTGATTGCGCCGCAGGAGTGTGCTGAGAACCCAGCGGTTAAGGCGTATTTAGATGATTTACTCACTCAGCCAGATACCTTGGATGAAGTTCATTACGTGGATATTAAACAAAGTATGCAAAATGGCGGTGGCCCAGCTTGTTTGCGCTTACGAGTGGTGTTAACTGAGCAGGAATTGGCTGCCACAAACCCAGCCTGTTTATTCTCTGATAAGTTACATCACACCCTAAGTGATTGGGTGAAGCGTCATTATCGTGACCAGCTATGTCAAGACGATCTGCGCGATCCGCTGCTAATCCAAGAATCTTACGCCGCCTTAGATGAATTAACTAAGCTTATGAATTTAGGCAGTATTTATGATTTTCAGCGGTGATCGCTTAGCGCCTTAAAGCGATCGTGTAATGGCTATTTATCAGCCAAAAGGCTGACCCTGTGCTAGGCTTAAAGAACGTTTATCACAGGGTTTGGCACTATGTTGTTAACGCGCATCATCTTCGCCTCCAGTATTTGGATGGCCTGCTCCATATCCGCCTTTGGCGCCAACGATCCGGTGATCTACCACTATTACAACAGCGAGGGCATTGCGGTATTCACCGATCAAAAACCAAAAGTCAGTGGCTTTCGTGTTGTTGAAGTAAAATGCCAACGCTGCGAGCAATCGCGTTATCAAAGCTGGTATTCAACCCCATTGCACCCCTACAAGTTTCGTCAAACCCTGTACGAAGAAGCGCTCAAAAATGACTTAGATGTGGCGTTGTTACAAGCCATTGTGCATGCCGAGTCGGGCTTTAACCCTAATGCGCAATCACATAAGGGCGCCAAAGGGCTGATGCAACTCATGCCTTTACTAGTCAAAGCCTACAACATCGATAACCCCTTCGATCCCGATAGCAATATTGCTGCTGGCAGCGCCTATTTTGCTAAGCTATTAAAGCGCTTTAAAGGAAATACGAAACTGGCCGCAGCGGCCTATAACGCCGGCCCTGGCAACGTTGCCCATTACAGTGGCGTGCCTCCTTTTCAGCAAACCCGCGACTTCGTTAAACGTGTCGATATTCTCCATAATCGTTACCGCCAACATCAACAGCTATTAACTTTAACAGTACCGCGCCAATACCCGAACGGATTGCTCAGTGCAGCGCGCTAGCTACGCTAAGACATACCAATTGTGTGAGTGAAGTGATAACTTAATCATCATAACTGGGGTCAGTGCGGCAATGTGCCCGTAGATGGATGTGTATGCTTAAAGATATTATTCGTTGGTGTCGTCATTATGTGCGTTTGTGCGTGTTTTTTATTGCCGCGTTGCTGGGTTTGCAAGTGCCGGGCTTTGTTGACGATTATGGCCATGCACTGCGTGCAAGCAACGACGAGGTAACTCAGGCCATTGCCCCGTTTAAAGACGACGCCAAGCAATTCTTTAATGGCTCCTTAGAAAAATTGTTGGCTCACTATCAACAAAGTGACGACCGCATTTATGCCAAAGGCGGTGACAATTTAGCCCTACTCTTGGAGCGCCAAGAGCAACTAGAGAACGCAGTAGCGGATTATCAAAGTAACCCTTATTGGCACTTGCTGACTGCGCCGGTGATTGATGTTGGCCAGTCGGTATGGCAATCCTACCGCCCGCAAATCCAACTGAATATGGCCTCTTTAGGCAGTGCCTTGGTGGTGGCGTTAATGATTACTTGGTGTGTTGAGGGGCTGTTTATTTTATTAACCAGTGCCCTGCTCGCTGTGCTATCGCTGTTTATAAATGTGCGAAGCACATCTTCATAAAATCACAAAACACTTCAACTCTGCGCGTGGCTAAAGAATGTTGCGCGCGCAAAAACCACACCGGCGCTTGTGGGTTGACAAGCGCTTGAGGCAAGACTTCGACTAATTCACCGCCGTCCAATGCCTGCTTAATGGCTATTTGTGATTTTATGGCAATACCATGGCCTGCCAGTGCCGCCGAGGTCATGTTATCTGAATTCGAAATGGTAAAACGAGTACGGGCATTATAAGTGCGCACCTGTTTGCCCACCTGCAGCTTAAATTGCCGTTGCCAAGGTAAGCACACAAAATAATGCTGCTGTAGTTGTGCAACACTCTGTGGCATACCGTAACGGGCAATATAGCTAGGTGCGGCGCAAAGTAAACGGTGGTTATCCACCAGTTTGCGCGCAAGCAAACCTGAGTCGGGCAATTGTCCAACGCGAATAGCCACATCCTGACGCGTTTCAACGATATTGACAAAGTGGTCGGTAATATTGAAATCCAAGGTTAATTGCGGGTATTGCTGTTCAAACTCACCCAGTCTCGGCATAACAAACTGAGAAAAGACCCAAGGCGGCATGGTTACTTTGAGTACGCCCGCCACCGTGGAGCTACGCGCACCTATTTCAAATTCAGCGTCGTACAGCGCTTCTAAAATTCCCTCAATTCGCTGGTAAAAAATCTCTCCTTGCGGTGATAGCTTTAACGAGCGCGCATCACGAAAAATAAGCACACTGCCTAAATGGCGCTCTATTTTAGCCAGCCGATGGCTGACCGTGGCAGGCGACAGCCGCAGCTGTTTAGCGGCATTCACAATGCCCTGATGCTTAATGATGGCAATAAAGGTTTCCAAGTCGGCGGTGCTATACATGATTTAATTATTTCGAATTTAAGTTTCGTTATTTAGCACTATATGTAAAAAAATTAAATCAATAAACTGATGAAAACACACTATGGAGACCACCATGCGTAAGTATTTCGTCATTCTCACTCTAATTTTTGGAGTTTTAACTATGCCCGTAAGCTATGCCCAACAACGACCTAAAGTTATCTTTTTTGATGTTAACGAGACCCTGCTTGATCTTGAAGCAATGCGCACCTCAGTTGCTGGGGCATTGGATGGCCAGCAACAATTGTTACCGCTGTGGTTTTCAACCATGCTACACCATTCACTGGTGACAACGGTCAGCGGCGACTATCAGGATTTTGGTGATATTGGCGTTGCCGCATTGCAGATGGTGGCAAAAAATCAGGGGATTGAACTTTCAAAGCAGCAAGCAAAACAAGCGATCGTGCCTGCTTTATTAAGCTTGCCCGCGCATGCTGATGTAAAACCGGGGTTACAGCGCTTAAAAGATAACGGCTTTACCTTAGTGAGCTTAACTAATTCATCAAATTATGGCGTGAAAACCCAGTTTGAACATGCAGGACTAACAACGTATTTCTCGCAGCGCCTGAGCATTGAAGACCTGCAAATATACAAACCGGATCTTCGCGCTTATCAATGGGCACTGAAAAAGCTAAACGTTGCGCCCGAGCAGGCGCTGATGGTTGCAGCCCATGGCTGGGATGTGGCCGGAGCTAAGGCGGCGGGTATGCAAACCGCCTTTATTGCGCGCCCAGGCAAACAGCTTTACCCTTTAGCCCCAGCGCCTGATTATGTAGTTAACAGTGTTGAGGAGCTCGCAACCCTGTTAACCCCTTAACGGCTAATTGGGTGTGGCTTGGAGATGATCCACCAGCCACGCCTTTTCAGTGCGGCCATGATTGGTTTGCTCGTCGTATGCTTGCAGTTGCTGCGCTAGTTCTTGTTTCAGAGCATTGCCGATAAGCGCTGCCTGTTGTTCAATCACGCGGCAACTGCCCAACTCGGGAATGGCCTCTAGTTGCTCGTCTATGCGCTGTGCCATCGCCTTTATCATACGACCATGTTCATGCTCATGCTCGGCCAAATACGAAAACCACTGTGACCACGCTTTTTTCACACTCTCAGTACTATCTGTTAGTTGTGGCAGCGTGTATTCCAGCTCTAACGTAGTGGTTACCTTATTAATATCACATTGGCGTGACTTACTATCAAACCAAAACTGCCAGCGGATGTCGTAGTAGGTGTAACCATGCACAACCTTGTTATCACGTTTTACCGGCGAAGCACTATCGAGTGCGTGTAAAAGACCATCGGGCGCGTCGGCGCTGACGGCATAGTTTTGTGTGGTTTCATCAATGACAAGTTGAGCATGGAGCGAGAATGAAAAAAGTAAAAAGATGAGATAGCGCACAAGAGTTCCTTTTTGGCGTTGGCTTGTTAACGCCGCTATTTTATCAAGTACGTGGGTTTGTACCACTAAAAGATAACAATTGTGTGAAATATCATAAATTTGCTGCCAACTGTGGAGATTATGCTCAGGTCTTTCCAAAAATCATCGACTTAGCTTGTACAGCCCACAAATACCAGCTAGTGTTAATACTAGTGTTTGAAGTTAATAATAAGAGAATTCATTGATGGCATCTCAGTGTCGCCGCTGCATTAACACGCCCCCTCTCCCTTTTGACTTTACCATGGCGTTCCAACCCATTGTTGATTGCCAACAAGGCGAGGTATTTGGGTATGAAGCGCTTGTGCGTGGCGTTAACAATGAACCCGCCGGTGCGGTAATAAGCCAGCTCACCGATGAAAATAAATATATGTTTGATCAGCACTGCCGTATTAAAGCTATTGCCTTGGCTGCCAAGCTGCAAATACCCTCGATGCTGAGCATTAACTTTTTACCGAATGCCATCTATGAACCTGAACGATGTATCAAAACAACTCTGGAAGCCGCTGAGCGTTACCAGTTTCCTATCGAGCGAATTATGTTCGAGTTTACCGAAGCTGAAAAGGTAGGTGATGCGCACCATATCAAACGCATCGTTGAGTATTATCGTAAATTGGGTTTTATGACCGCCACGGATGATTTTGGCGCCGGTTATTCAGGACTTAACCTATTAGCTGACTTTCAAACCGACATTGTTAAATTAGACATGTTGATGATCCGCAATATCGACCAGGATAAAACCCGACAGATCATCATAAAAAACTGTGTGAATTTGCTGCGTGAGCTGGGTATTCAGGTGCTTGCCGAGGGCATTGAAACAGAGGGCGAATATCATTGGTTGCGAGCAGCCGGCATTCATCTAATGCAGGGTTATTTGTTGGCTAAGCCCCAGTTTGAAGGGCTCCCAGAGGTACATATACCGAGTCACTAAACGCTTGAGCGGCTGCCTTAAGACAGCCGGTTAGCAAATTGTGATACCGCATCCACGACTTTTTGAGACGCTTCGCGTATTTCCTCAATCACCGCACTGGCATCATTGACTTTCTCAGCAACCTCGGTGGCTGTGTCTTTATTTTCACCTATGGTTTGCACCGCTTCCAAGGTCAGTTGCGCGTTATCATTGACCACTCCAATGATTTCCTCGGTCGACTTTGAGGTTCGCGAGGCCAACTCTCTAACCTCATCGGCAACGACCGCAAAACCGCGCCCAAGCTCACCTGCCCGCGCAGCTTCAATGGCGGCGTTAAGTGCCAATAAGTTGGTTTGCTCGGCGATGCCGCTGATGGCTTGAACAATTTTATTTATTTGCGCCGATTGCGCTTCAAGGGCATTGATCTTCTCAGACGCACTGTCCATTTTTGCTGCTAATTGGCTCATAACCGCTGCGGTTTCTTCCATAATGGCGGCCCCACTGCTGGCACTACTTTGAGTGTTAATTGAGGTGTCGTAAGCAATTTGAGCAGCATGATTTACCTGGCTTTCGCGCTCTACTTGCGCAGTGATGTCGGTGGCAAACTTAACTATTTCATAGAGCTGACCATGGCTGTCGAAAATGGGGTTATAAGAGGCTTCGAGATAAATTTCTCGTCCCTGCTTGTCGATACGCTTAAAACGGTCGGCAATGTAATCTCCACGATTGAGCTTTTGCCAAAACTCACGATACTCATGGCTATTTGCCAGTGCCGGCTCACAAAACATGCTGTGGTGCTTGCCTTTGACTTCTTCAAGGCGATAACCCACAGTGTTTAGAAATAAATCGTTAGCGTCGATTATATTTCCTTGAGGGTTAAAGCGGATCACAGCCATAGAGCGCTCAATAGCGTTGATGACATTTTCATTGTGCCTTGAGGTATTAATGGTGCGGGTTAGATTCGATGCGAACAGGTCAAAGTGCGTACAGCGCCCGCTGGCATCCACAATCGGCTGCAATACCACACGTAACCACAAGTGCTGGTCATTGTTTTGCATTTCCAAAGCACCAGCCCAGTGTTTGCGCTGAGTTAGCGCATTTTTAAGTGCCTTATAGTGCTCTGTGTTGCGCGCCAAATTTGGTACGAAGTCGAGCAACGCCTTGACCTGCCACGCGTGGCTGCTAATCTGAGTCTCAGTTTCAAAAAGTGTGTTGGCAGAGATAATCACTCCCTGCAAATCCAAGGTTAGATGGATCATCTCTTCACTTAAACTAGAGAATATTTGCTTGTAAATGAGCACTTCATCTTGCAAGCTTTTCAGCTCAGCGAGGTGACTTTTTCGCAGAAACATGGTGGTACCATCAAAGTAAATAATAATAGAGCTAGCGTTTAAGAACGTTTTGCATGGTGTGGTGGATCATAAAGCAGCTTATCGCAGCATTATTTGACATAGCGCATAACATTCTCCTTAAGTTGAATGCTCACCCTTTGATTTATTATTGTATTATTATGCAGATATAACGAACAGTAAAATGCGACGAGTATAAAAAATGGGTTCATCGCACATTTTTAAGAGCAGTACATGAGAGGGCTAAGTCGAAATCAAATAGTTGGCCTTTATGCTGTTATTGGCACTCTTTGGATAGTTTCCAGCGATTGGTTATTGGCATTAGTATGGGGAGATTTCGAAGACTCGTTGGCGCTATCTATTGGCAAAGGAGTGAGTTTTGTCCTGCTAATGTCTATCGCCTTGCACTTTTTACTGAAGAAGCTCAATAACGCTCAAACCTTGGTCTCTGCCGCCAAGAGCGATGAGCAGCTGCTCCTATATAAATTACCTAACTACTTTAAACACATGCCTATTGTCACCTACGCCATTGAGGTGACTGCTCAGCGCAGCCAAACCGTATGGGTGAGTGACAATGTCAGCAAAGTGCTGGGATACCAAGCTGAGCAAGCAATGGCGATGGGTTGGTGGTCGAAAAGTCTACACCCAGACGATAAACTCCGTGCTCAAGAAGAAAGTCATCGTATTATCGGCGCCGGTGGCGGACACCACTATTACCGCATCAAACACAAAGATGGCCACTATATTCATATTCACGACGAAATGCACTTGGTGAGCGGCTCTCTCCCGCAGCGCTATATTGGTATTTTGTGCGATATTAGCGCCGAGGAAGGCGCACTTAATCAGGTAAGACACTATTCTAGCCGGTTGGAAAATACCGTACTTGGCACGGTTGAAGCTATCTCGAGCATGGTTGAACTGCGCGACCCCTACACGGCTGGCCACGAGTCCAGAGTGGGTGATTTAGCGGTGCAAATTGCTAAGCAAATGCAGCTCAACGCCGACACTCAATACGGTTTACGCATTGCAGGCTTAGTGCATGATATTGGCAAAATCAGCATCCCCTCTGAATATTTGACCAAACCCACACGCTTAAGCCACAGCGAGTTTGCCATTATTAAAACGCATGCTGAGCATGGCTATCAAATTTTAAAGAGTATTCCTTTTCCTTGGCCTATCGCCCAAGTAGCTTATCAGCACCATGAGCGCATGGATGGCAGCGGCTACCCGCAAGGCTTGAAAGGCGAGGATATTTTGCTTGAAGCGCGCATTATTGCCGTTGCCGATGTGATTGAATCAATGGCCACATCTCGGCCCTACCGTCATGCGCTGGGACTGGACGCTGCCCTTGCGGAAATAGAAACTAACGCCGGTAAATTATATGATCCCCAGGTTGTTAAAGCAGCGTTGAGCTTATTTCGTGAGCAAGGCTACCAGCTTTCGCAGCCCACCAACTAAGCTTAGCAACGCTGATAGTGTTTTTGGTTTGTAGGCGGCATCAGATACTTTGCACATTTATTGATCAAGCGCATTGATCATCTGCCCCAGGTTTGTTTTAGTGATACAACAGCAAAGAAGGAGAAATGGGTTATGTATATTAAACGAACTCTATCGCTTGCAGCAGCGATGTTAATACTATCTGGCTGCGGTGTTGCTAATGATGTCACCGTTTGTACTGATGCGCCACAAAGCCAATGGCTGGATCAAAGCGACTTTAAAACAACACTGCAAGCCAAGGGCTATAGCATCAATGAGTTTAAAGTGACCGATGGCAGCTGCTATGAGATTTATGGCACCGATAAAGATAACAACAAGGTTGAAATTTACTTTAACCCAGTAGACGGCTCGGTAGTTAAACAAGAAGCGCATTAGTGAGCAGCACAATCAAAATATGGGACCCGGTGGTACGTATCGTCCATTGGTCCCTTGTCGGCATCTTTATTACTAATTACTTCATTATTGAGGCCGGTGGCACATGGCATCAGTGGTTGGGTTACAGCGCTGGTGTTTTAGTGCTACTGCGGCTAATTTGGGGCCTCTTTCCCTCGGGCTACGCCCGTATCCGCGCAGCCGCTATCAACCGCGCTGCGATAAGCGCGCACATCACTCACCTCAAAGAGCGCCATATCCCTACCGAATCCGGCCATAACCCTATTGGCTGGCTTATGGTGTTTGCAACTTGGCTGCTATTTATTGCACTTGCCGTTACTGGATTTATGCTTGAGGAAATCGATGCCCTATTCGGTAACTCACTACTGCAAGACATCCATGCCTTGGCGGCTAATACTCTGTATGCCATCGCCATTATCCATATTATTGCGGTTATCGTGGTTAGCTGGTGGGGGCGCATCCCGCTAATACCGCCCATGATTACCGGGCAACGCAAAAAGCGTGACTAGCCTTTGGCGAATAGGTTGAAAGCCTAAATTTAAGCTTTTGTAGGTAGTGCCTTTAGGTGCGACCAATGCCATTGCCTTCATGGTCCTAAGCAACCATTTCGCGAGTTAAACAGGCAAGCTCGGCAGTTACCTTTATTCTTAAATCAGCTCAATGTGTTAGTATGCTTAGTGCATATTCTTTGCCGAGCAATTTGCATCATCGTATGCCGCTAAGCAGCGTTAAAAACAGACACTTTTTCGCGAAAAAACATACACATATTTATATACACAGCGCGACGATTAAGAAGACACATACTAACAACAGGCAAAGTAGTAAAGCAGCAAAATACTGATTTATATGGAAAAGCAATAATATGGCAGAACTCAGAAACGACAATGACCAGCGTACAATCTACTGGCACGATTATGTGAATTAAAGTTCAAGCTATTGTTTTAAATGTTTTTTCTTACACTCCCCTATAAAAACATACACACTTAGATACTCACATGGATTTTATAGATTTGTAGGAAACAACCCCGGACCTGAAATTAGTTTAGTCAGTCTTTTACCTCGTGTTCAGCTGGTGACTGTCAATACCTTGCACGAGGCAACAACGGTTCCTATCACTCGCTGCTAGGCATAAGAACCTATAACAGGTTTAAACACAGTAGTTTCCTCACAAGCTTCATGCCCGAGATAAATAAGTTTTGGTAACTCATACTGATTTTGACACTAGCTCTAAGGCGTCCCAACCTGGCAGGACAAGCAACAACTAGCGTATAGAAGATAATCAATACATTGACGTAAAACCAATCAACTCTCCTATGTAATTTTGTGCACTTTCTATTAAGTGAATTCTCGGATAGAGTAATTCTAAACAATTGTAATTTCATGTTGTTATGTGTAGCTTATAAATAATATCAAAAGTCGTATTTTGATATTTCTGGCTATAGGCGCACTGAGTGTTAACCGGAATTATCGGTATTACGCTGTTAAACGAATAAGGAACGTTAGTGTCGTTATCTAAAATTATTGACGAGTACGATGAGCAACTTTCTCTAAATGAAGAGATGGCTCAATCTATGGTGGCTTTGATCTCGGCTTTATTAAGCAATGATTCAATAGTGCCTCACTCTGTATCATCAAGGGTTAAAGACAAGAATAGTCTCTCTCGGAAAATAATAAATAAAGATAAATATTCTTCTATCCAAGACATTACAGATATCGTAGGAATCAGGATAATTTCAAATTATTCTGATGAAGTGGACCAAATAGCTAAAATTATCGAAGATAACTTTGCTATAGATACAAAAAACTCTATCGATAAAAGAGCATCTTTAGATCCAGACAGATTTGGCTATTTATCGTTGCACTACGTTGTTTCAATTTCACAAGATAGAGAGCAGTTAGTTGAGTACCAGAGATTCAATGGAAGAAAGGTTGAAATTCAGATTCGCTCTGTGTTGCAACATGCTTGGGCTGAAATTGAGCATGACATAGGATACAAATCTACAATTGAAGTGCCTAAGCAAGTAAGAAGGCAATTTTCTAGGTTAGCTAGTCTTTTAGAATTAGCAGATGAAGGCTTCGTTAAAATTAAAGAGGAGTTAAATGACTATCAAAATGACATAGAAGAAAATATTAGCTCTAACCCCGATGAAGTGGATATTGATTTAGTCACAATTTCAGAGTTCTTAAATAAAAGTGACCTTGTAGATGAATTAGATCGGAAAGTTGCTAAAGAAGCCAAAGTTAATTTAAAAGAACTGGATTCAGATTTTGTTAGCCTACACTTAAAATATCTACAGTATTTCAATATCACAAAGATATCAGAACTTATTTCAACCATTAATGAGAATAAAAAGAATATAATCCTTAGAGCTAAGGATATTAATGGGGAGGTTGGTAGCGTGAGTAAAGGTATATCTATTTTCTATCTTTACCATATTCTAGCAGCCAAACTAGACAACAGAGGAAAAATAGTAAACTTTTTAGATCAGATGAATTTATGTAGTGAAATTGATAGAGAAGACTTTGCCGACTATCTTATTGATTTGAGTGACAAATTCGTATAACAAGTAAGTCATCCAGAACCGTTAGAGTTTGACTCGGTTTGCCTTCGTTACACAGTCAGCTAGGGCTGGGTGTTGAAACAAGAAGGCTACCTAAAAGGGATAAATCCATTTGAAATAGATAATGCTATCACTAATGCTCGATTTAACCACCTAGCCGACAGATATTTTCATAATATCGCATTCAGGCGACTTCTCACCGTTTGCTATTTCTGCTTCGCTCAAGATGTTAGCAGACGACGAATCAAGCCTTAAAGCGGCGTTAACTGGCAGGAGGTAAATTTGACAAACTTAATAATAGCAGGGTTACTGCTAGCACGGCAGCAACAGCGGGACTAATTTTCCTCAAGAAGACTTATTTATCACATAAAATAAAGCTTTCTATTAGTCATGAATATAATCTCAAGCTTGATGTGCATAAAAATGAACTACAGATTAGTGAAAGCAAAGAGGCTTTTAATAGAGACTGGAGAATTTCAATACTAAAAAATAAAGTCAAGTTATTTATTTCAAAATATAAACAATCTCAGTTTAGATTTTGACTATCTCACTTTACACATACCTATTAGTTTACTTCTCGGTAATCGGTGAAAGTTGTTTTCCTAAGCCTGCTATTGTTGATTGATAACCTGTAAACTGTCCTGCTTGCTGTGATTTACCTGCCCCCTCGTGGGTATGCATCGCAAGTGTCTGATTCGTGTTCTTTACCACAGCAATTAAATCGAGCAATATTTGCAACATATTCACCGATTCATTGCCCACCCATACTGTCTGTCCTTCCAGCTTTGCCAAGTTCGCCGCTTAATATGAATTATCTCATTGAATGAATGGTACTAATTCAGGAGAAAGGTCATAATCAAGGAAGTTAAAACAAATGCGATTTACCAGAGCATGGCTTGTAAAGATCACGCTCACATCATTGCTGAGCTTATCGCGACCTATTTAATGAAAAAAATGTTTATCATAGGCGTTGACTCTCTTGGTTTACCTAGTTATGCGGGATAGTGTTGAGATGGAAACTCATTCTTGATATGGAAGTTGATTTCTCAACCTAGTTGCCAGCTTAAGCTCTTCCCTCCTAAAATCCTCTTCATGCGTAATATCATGCAAGTGAGCGTGGATAATTTCACGCAGTGGGAGGGCGATAGTGAACTTATCCCATGACTCATAATTTTCGCTATTAACTTCTACATATGTTTTTGCAAGTTCTATTGGCATACCTGCTACAATAAGTTCATCTTCTGCTTTCGCCATATTAGCTCTATTTACTAAATTAACTACTTCCCTATACATTGTTACCTTTTTAAGAGACAAGTTCTTTTCATCCCTAAAGCCACTAAATACTGGGAGGATATGAATATCTGATGTATGTATTGCTGCCTGCATCTCGTATATATAACCACAAAATACTTTTCTATCAGACATAGTAAATAGAACGGGTATACCGGTATGCGAGGAAAAACCGAACAACCTTGTTAGCTCCGGGCTATCTGCGTCTTTAACAAACTCTTTCTTAAGTTTCTCTGTACGCCCTGGCATAAAGAATTTTACTGAAGCATACAAGCCACTTAACGCTAGAGAAATAGCACTGATATTAAAAGTGGCTACCGTTTCACTTTCAACGTCGTAAACTTGAAAAGCACTATTTAGAAGCCAACGCCCAAAATCAAACTTAATGTCAAAACATGTAGCAACTTGGATGGCACACCAGAATACAAACGCGGATACTATAAAGAGAACCAGGCCAACAGATGTTGACCAAAAGAATGTGTGGTAGCCACTACTACGCAGATAGGAGAAACGCGTTTTGTAGTTTTGAGATAATATTAAATAGCCGCAAATGCCAAATACGAGTAAAAGAAGAACTGTTGGTTTTATCATTATTATTAAAAAAGCACCTAGACGGTGCTTTTAGCTTTTATGTTGCTGAATTAAGAGTTTTAGAAGCTGCTGCTATTTGTTTTTGCACTACTGCACTGTCCCTAAGAGATTTGATGTTAACCCTAAAGGTGTTTGAGTCCACTAACTCAACTTTTATTTCGTCTTTCCTCAAACCGGCTTCAAAACTCTCTATCATGGCCAGTATTTCCTTCCGCGTGGTTTCATCTAAAGCAGATAACTCTTTCTCGAGCTCTGCTCTCTTTGAATTGCTCTTTTTTGAAGACGTAAAATAGCTTTTCCAGTTATTAATTGATTCTGTAATAGACACACTGCACCTCCTTTCCCGTAGGTCACTAGCATTAGTGACCGTTTCAAACCACCAATAAAATGATGTTTAGGCATTGGTAAGCTCATCATCATTGGGGCTTACGCCACTGTTTTGTTAACGAATATCGTACATAAACAGTAGGTTTTGACGGCACCATCAAGAATATAAGCGATTACTGATCTCTGCGCAAGTTGTGTTTATGTGTTTCTAGCTGTTGCTTTCACATTAGGGTCTGATAATTTTAAAGATGAATACATTCTTTGAAAGGGATTTCCATATGCAAAGAGCACCAGTCGACCAACATGGTCAACCGCTCAATCGTAACTTTTGTGCGGCACAAAACCTAACGAAATCTATTTTATCACTGCAAGGAATACTCAAAGGAGTCGTGTCCGACCAGCGATTAAACGACCAAGAGCTATTGTTCTTGCAAACTTGGCTAGCTTCACATAAAGAGTTGCCAGTTGACGGTGATGTACTCGATATAGTCGATACCATAGAAGATATCTTGGCTGACGGGGTTATCACAGTCGACGAGCTCAATGAAATTAAAGGCGTTATTAATGACGTGCTTGAATACGGTGAATTGGTACCTAGTTGCGTTGAAGACCTAACCAACGAATTACTTGGATTTCTTTCTGGTGTTGCGGCCGACAATGTCATTACATTAGGAGAGTTTAACACCCTCGTAAGTTGGTTTAATGACAACCCTGACGCTACTACTTGTTGGCCAGGTAATGACCTATACAACAAGCTAGCTGAGATTTTAGAAGATGGTCTAGTTGAGCAACATGAACTAGATGACCTAGTTGAAACCTGCAAGCTAATGGCCGGACAACAATTTTTGGAAACGGGTGTAGCCCACGGTATGGCAACTGAGTTCTGCGCCACAAAGTTAGAGTCACTGCCTGACCACTTCGAAACTATTTGCTTTACCGGTAAGTTCCTATCAGGTACCAGAATGAACCTTCAAGACCAAGCCAAAAAGATTGGCCTTAGACCGCAAAAAGATGTGACTCAATCGCTTCATCTGCTGGTTATTGGTGGATTAGCAAGCCGTGACTGGCGCTTTAGTAGTCATGGCAGAAAGATAGAGAAGGCATTGGAGAACCAACAAAAGGGGCTATCCACGGTTATAATCACTGAAGATAATTGGAAGCTGATAAAGGAGTAGACTAATGAGTGATATTTTTATAAAGCGTGAATTAAATAAATCACTATTTAATAAAGGTATAATATCTGTATCAAAAATTAGCAATATAAACCAACTATTTGATTACGTTGATGAAGAACCGAATGGAGATATGGACACGCTTCTTGTTTCATGCGGACAGTATGGTCACTATAACGAGCTTCAATATATCTACGATGAAAAACTTAAGCGCTTTATTAATAACAATGTAATTAGTGAACAGCAAGCAATTCATGCACTTGCGTCTGCGTGCTTTAATATAGATAACCCACGAAGCCGAAAAGATTTTTATGCCCACTTAGCTGAAAAGCTGGATATTACTATAGAGTAGGCCATACATGAAGAAGATAGCTATAGTTATGATCGGGTTTGTACTGGCAATATGCGCAGCCTATTGCGTATATCAAATTGTGACCAGTGCAGGCACCAAGATAGTTTAGTTTTGTCGCTCATAAACCGTATTGACATGTTTAGCGATTAATTGCCAATACATGTCATATCCTGCCCTCTGTTCCTTAATCCAATCATGTTTGTTGTAAATTGCCATAACCCCACGCATAGAGTGGCCCAACATTTTCTCAGTTACATGGGGTAGCACTTTATGTTCATTAAGAATGGTTGAAACACTGCGACGGGCATCGTGGAGTAAAAACTGGGACGTGCCATGCTCTTTGTTCACGGCGTCCCTCATACGGGCGCAATAACGGTTAATTGCGTGTGATGTAATGGGGTTTCGCGGTGAAGTGCCTGGCACAATATAACCGCTACGCCCATAAGCAATCGCTAGATGCTCTAAAAGTTCTTTTTTTATCGGTGATCGGGCAGCGTATTGGCTTGTTAGTTTTTGAGTTCTCCGCTGGCACTGTCCAAACACCATCGATGAAGTTGAAATCTTCCCACTTGGCGGTGCGCACTTCTGACTGACGGGCACCGGTCAGGAAAATAAGTTGTAGGCAATACTTGGTTGCCGGCGCAGCCTTTGAACGCTCGATGCAAACCCACAATTGGGCCAGTTCGCTTAGTGATAGTACCCGTTGCCCTTTTGCAGCGGCCTCCCCTACATCGTTAGTATTAAGGCTGAGCACCGGGCACTGGTTGTGCAATGCGCCACGCTTATAGGCCCAGCGCACTATGGTCTTAATCCGTACCAGCATAACAGCTGCTGTTTTGGCGCTCCCCTTTTCTTTTACTTTGTCAAAGTAAGCCACCCAATCAAGTAATCGCATTTCATCTACGGGTAAGGACTTCTCATTAAAGTACGGATAAATCCACTTTTCAGCATGGTTTTTATACAGTGTCCGCGTCTTTTCTTTAAGATCTGGCACCTTTATTTCAAGCCATTGCCGAGCAAGCTCATCCAATCGCGGTAATTCGCTCTGATGAGATTGCACTATCTTATATTCAATTCTTGGGTCACGGCCTTGGGCCAGCCAATTTTGAAAATCAGGGATGTGAGACTGGGCTTCTTTGATACTCATTCCCGGGTAGCGACCTAAGGAAAGGATGACTTGCTTGCCATCAAAACGGTATCGATACTGCCAAGTTAAGATACCCTTTGTTGTTACCCTTATTCTTAAACCGTCACGATGTGTTAGTATTCTGAAATCTTGTTCTTTGCCCAAAAGTTTGCGCAATTTTGTATCGCTGAGTGCCATAAAAAAATATACACACATGCTGGCCACTGCGAGAAATACAAAAACATGTCATGCAACAAGAACACAGGTTAACAATTTGATTTATAGGGAAAAAGAAACAATATGGCAGAACTCAGAAATGACAATGACCAGCCTACTATCTACTGGCACGATTATGAAACTTGGGGGGCAAACCCGCAAAAAGATCGTCCCAGTCAGTTTGCTGGTATTCGCACCGATTTAGATCTAAATATCATCGGTGAGCCGCTTATTGAGTATTGCCGTCCGGCGCCGGATTATCTGCCTCACCCCGAGGCCTGTTTAGTCACAGGGATCACGCCGCAGCATGCGCTGCGTCATGGCCTTAATGAAGCAGAGTTTATCGCTAAAATTCATGACGAATTCGCCCGCCCGAATACCTGTGTGGCTGGTTACAACAGTATTCGTTTTGATGATGAGGTTAGCCGCTACACTTTATACCGTAATTTTTATGACCCTTACGCTCGTGAATGGAAAAATGGCAATAGCCGTTGGGATATTATTGATTTAGTACGTGCCTGTTATGCCCTGCGCCCGCAAGGTATTAACTGGCCGCAAAAGGAAGATGGCAGCGTCAGCTTCCGCCTTGAAGACCTAACCAAAGCCAATGGCATTGAGCACGCCGATGCCCACGATGCCCTGAGCGATGTAAAAGCCACAATTGCGCTGGCAAAACTGATTAAAGACACGCAGCCCAAGCTGTATCACTTCTTTTTCTCTTTGCGCCATAAAAAAGCGCTGCTTGATTTGGTGGATGTTTATAACATGACGCCGCTGGTGCATACCTCTTCGCGTATTCCTGCAAGCCAAGGCTGCACGACTTGGATTGCGCCAATGAGCTTTCATCCCAGTAATAAAAACGCGGTGGTGTGCTTTAACTTAACGCAAGACCCGCAACCGCTTTTGGATTTAAGTGTCGAGCAATTACGGGAGTACCTCTATACCCGTCATGATGAACTCCCCCCTGGACAAGCGCCGATTGGCTTAAAACTAGTGCATGTGAATAAATGCCCTATTCTTGCCCCCGCGAAAACCTTGTTGCCAGAGAACGCCGAACGTTTGGGTATCGATCGCGAACAATGTTTAGCCCACTTAAAGGTACTAAAGGCCCACCCGGAGCTACGCGATAAGGTCGCCGAAGTGTTTAACGACACGCGCCATTTTGCTGATACCGGCAACCCCGACTATCAACTTTATAGTGGTTTTATCAGCAACAGTGATAAGGCCAAGTTTGATATTATTCGCGCCACTGAGCCCATGCAGCTCGCCGGTTTAGACATAGACTTTGAAGATGATAAATTCACCACCTTGCTATTTCGTTATCGCGCCCGTAATTGGCCGGAAACGCTGACCCCCAGCGAGCTTGACTCGTGGCGAAAGTACTGTCAAAACAAGCTGATGAATGGCGAGGACAGCCCCTCTATTGGCGCGCAAGACTTCATGCTCAGCCTAGAAAACCTAGTGCACGAGAATGAAGGCAATGAGCGCAATATGGCGGTGCTCAAAGCCCTATACCACTACGCCCAAAGCCTTTAGCTTGTGGGCGTATACCGCTACTTACTGGGGTTTAGCTTTTCCAGCCGCGCCAGTAAGCTAGAGGTATCAAAACGGCCACCGCCCATAGCTTGTACGTCACTGTAGTATTGATCCACCAATGCCGTAAGACCTAGGCTAGCACCGTTATTGCGCGCCTCATCAAGAGCAATACCTAGGTCTTTGCGCATCCAATCAACGGCAAAACCAAACTCATACTCTCCTTGCCACATGGTTTGATGGCGATTTTCCATTTGCCAAGACCCAGCTGCTCCCTTAGCGATAGTCTCTACCACCTTGTCGCCATCGAGCCCGGCTTTTTTCGCAAAATGTAAACCTTCTGCCAGGCCCTGTACCACACCGGCAATACAAATCTGATTTACCATTTTACAGAGCTGGCCGCTGCCGATATCACCTTGTAATTGGCTAAAGCGACTGTAGGCTGCCATCACTGGCTGCACCTTGGCAAAAGCCGCATTGCTCCCGCCACACATCACGGTTAGTACGCCATTTTCGGCGCCCGCCTGGCCACCAGAGACCGGCGCATCAATAAAGGCAATACCTTGGGCTTTCGCAGCGTCACCCAACTCCCTGGCAAGCTCGGCGGAGGTGGTGGTGTGATCAACCAGCAAGGCACCCTCGTGCATACCCGCCAGCGCCCCGTGCTCACCATAAATCACGCTGCGCACATCATCGTCATTGCCAACACATACAAACACAAAGTCTGCGCCTTGGGCCGCTTGTTCTGGCGTTGCAGCACTGCGCCCGCCATATTGCTCTACCCACTGCTGCGACTTTGACGCTGTACGGTTGTATACACACACATCAAACCCTGCTTGTTGCAGGTGCCCGGCCATGGGGTAGCCCATGACGCCTAAACCGATAAAGGTACACATTTTTGACATAATTTTGACCTATTTGCCTGATAGCCTCGAGAAAACGCAAAAAAGTATAACAAAGGCATCGTACAAAAACGCCTTGTTTTGAGTTATGGAGCTCACAATGGATAGTATTTACCATTTCAATGCCACCCTCATCGATGGCACGCCCTATTCATTTAAACAGTTACAAGGACGCGTTGCACTCATTGTAAACACCGCCAGTACCTGTAACTTTAGTAATCAATATAGTGCGTTGGAGCGTGTTTTTAGCGACTACCAACAGCGGGGCTTAGTGGTATTGGGATTTCCTTGCAATCAATTTGGCCGCCATGAGCAAGGCTCAAATGAGGATATAAAAGCCTTTTGCACCAGCACATTTAATGTTAGCTTTCCATTGTTTAGTAAGGTAATGGTCAACGGTCCTGACGCCCACCCGCTGTTTAATTATTTAAAAGAACACACTCGGGGCATTGCACAAAACCGGGCAATAAAATGGAATTTCACTAAATTTCTAATAAACTCTCAGGGCCAACTGGTGAACCGCTACGCACCTCGGACCAAACCCGATACCCTTCGTGCGGTAATAGAGAGTCAACTTGATGAAATTAGCCCTATTCAGCTCGCAAAGGTATGAGCAACACGCATTCAGCGAACATTGTCCAGATAACGTTGAGGTCCATTTCTTTGATGCTCAGCTTAATGAGCTCACTGCCTCACTGGCGCAAGGGTGCGACAGCGTGTGCGTATTTGTAAATGACGTGGTCAACAAACAGGTACTCGATAAGCTCAACGAGCTAGGTATTAAGCTGGTTCTACTGCGCTGTGCAGGTTTTAACAACGTTGATTTAGACCACGCCGCACGCTTAGGTATTGAGGTTGCGCGGGTGCCCGCCTACAGCCCAGAGGCTGTGGCAGAACATTGTCTCGCCCTGATCTTGACCCTATCGCGTAAAACCCACAAAGCCTATAACCGTGTGCGTGAGGATAACTTCGACCTCAACGGCCTGTTGGGCTTTAACTTACATGGCAAAACAGTGGGGCTTATCGGGTGCGGTAAAATAGGGCTAGCGCTGTGCCGTATACTGAACGGTTTTGGCGCCAAGGTGCTGGTGGTCGACCCAGCGAAGCCTGAAGGCGACTTTACCCTGGTTGATAAAGCCACATTATTAGCGCAAAGCGATATTATCAGCTTGCATTGCCCCTTAACCGAGCAAACCCACCATATTATAAATAGCGACGCACTGAGCCACATGAAACGCGGCGCTATGTTGATTAACACCGGGCGCGGCGCCCTGCTCGATACCAAAGCCTGTATCAATGCGCTAAAAAGCGGTCAGCTTGGGTATTTGGGTTTAGACGTGTACGAGCAAGAGTCGGAATTGTTTTTTAAAGACCGCTCGGAGGAGATTCTTCAAGATGATGTCTTCGCCCGCCTGCTCACCTTCCAAAATGTGTTGATCACCGGGCATCAAGGATTTTTCACCGAGGAAGCGTTGCAGCAAATCGTGCAAACCACCTTTGATAATTTACTGCAGTACGCCAAAGGTGAAGCGCTAACCAATCGCGTTTGCGCCCCTTAAAACACTAAGTGGCGCCGGCTATTTCAGCGCCACATTCATAAACACGGCGGTCATTAGCACCGGACATACTAGGCGTATATACCAGCGCAGCGCCACAATACTCATCTTGTCAGATTGCGCTAATTGATTACCACGGCGCCACACCCAACCGAGGGTAAGAAAGTAGAACAATCCCATCAAAGGCAACTGGTACTGAGTAAATACTTGGATCACTAAGCCAAACAGCCAATCAAAGTTCAACACTATGGTGAGCGATGCCAACATCACCACGGCGCTAACCAGCCAAGTGGCTGCTTTACGGCCGATACCATGATTTTCCACCAAAAACGCCACCGGGATCTCGGTCGAAGAAATGGTCGAGGTCAGCGAAGCAATCGACATGAGAACGAAAAAGGCCAAAGCAATCACCAGCCCCATGCTGCCCATGGTATTAAACAATTGCGGGAGCACCGCAAAGATCAGTTGCCCTTCGCCAATGAGTTTGCCGTTTTGGAATACTTCCACGCCATTGTGGCTGGCGACAAAAATCGCGGGCACAATAAGCAGACCGGCCAAAAACGCCACCGATGTATCAAGGGCGGCCACACTCAGGGTCAGCTTGCCGATATTCGCTCCAGGCTTTAAGTACGAGCCGTAAATCATCATGCACCCTACCCCCAGCGACAATGAGAAAAACGCTTGCCCCATGGCAGCGATGATTAAATCTGGGTCCCACACCTTAGTAAAGTCAGGTTGTAGGTAATTACTAAAGCCTTCACCGGCGCCGGGTAACGAGCCGATATAGAAAATCAAGCCAACTAACAGCACCAAAAGCAACGGCATTAATCGCCGCGACCAGGCTTCAATCCCTGATTTGACCCCTTTTAAAATAATGCTTGCGGTTAACACCAACATCAGCGGCGTGAAAATAAGGTTTCGGGCGAGGGAGTCACCACTTAAAAATGCGGCAGCGTCTTTCATTCCCAGCATCTCGCACAGCGGCGCTAAGGCATGGGCCAACATCCATCCGGCAACGATGGAATAAAAGCTCAGCATGACAATGGCCCCGGCTAAACCAATATAACCAGCCCCTGCCCCTATTTTTGCCGCTTTTGGTTGCCAAGCACGTTTAAGTGCTTGTACCGGGTTGGCTTGAGCGGCGTAGCCCAAGTACAGCTCAGTGAACAGTGCCGGTAGTGCCAAGGCAAAGATGACAATGAAATACACCAGTAAAAAAGCACCGCCACCGTGATTCGCTGCTTGAGTTGGAAAACCCCAAATATTACCTAGGCCTACTGCTGCACCAGCTGCCGCTAGTACAAAACCTATACGGCTTTGGAAACCGTCACGCTTATTCGTCATTCGCAGGGATATCTGTTATTGTTTTGCCGCTATTAAATCATAATTACCCGTATTAAAGTAGTCATAGCCACGCTTATCGGAATGTCCTTGATGCTAAACCCTGCCTATCGCTTTTCACCTTTACCGACCGATACCGAGCAATATGCCAAGCACAGCGACGTGGTGTTGCTTTATTGTGCTAAAGCGCACGGTGGATTAAATGACGCACATTTGCACCGCACAGAGCAAGCGGTCTTAGCAAAGCGTAAAAAGGTGCAGGCACAACTGGAGTATCGCGCCACACGCTGGGCCATAAAACAGCTGGCACGACAGCTGTACCCACAGTATCGCGATTACCCTCTTGCTGCCTGGTGCAGTGAATTTGACGTTGAACAGGCGCAGCTGGTGCTCAGCGTTGATGGCCACCCCCTCGATGCGCGGGTAGTCATCAGCCACGCTCACGGCCACATTGCCGTGGCGATGACGCGCGGCGCAACCTTATTAGGCGTAGATATTGAGAAAATTGACAACGCACGCGCCTTTAAGAAGCTGGCGGCGCACTATTATCCTGAGGCCGAGGCAAGGGATATTGGCAGCGAGGTTGAGACCTTTTTCCGGGTCTGGACGTTAAAAGAAGCCTACGCAAAAGCGACTAAGCAACCCATTGCCACCTTGTTAGGCCAACCCATCTTGGAGCTTATCGGCGCCCTTGATGGCCAGGTATATTGTCAGGAACTATTTGCCGGGCACTTTGATATCAGTCTTATCACCGATCCGCAGCGCCCGGTGCTCACTGTTAACCTTCCAGCAGCCGTTGATGAATAGTTTGCACCACTGCATCAGACTGACTTTGCTCAACCAAGAAGCACAGGTTATGTTTCGATGCGCCGTGACAAATAAGGCGAATATCAAACTCACTGAGCACCTGCATTAAATTCAGCTCGCTCTGGCGCAGCACAATCTCCGAGCCAATTAACGCCACCAATGTGAGGTTATTCTCAACCGACACATGGCAAAACTCGCTTAAACGCTCGAGGGCTTGCTGATCAAGCTCCGGACGACTGGCATTCGGGGCATTATCAAGCGTCAATGCGACACTTATCTCCGAAGTTGTGACCAAATCAACGGAAATTTTATGCTCACTCAAAATAGTAAACACCCGCGCTAAAAAGCCGCTCGCTAATAGCATTTCCGGGCTTTTCAGGGTCAAGAGAATTTGGTTTTTACGCTGAGTCACAGCGCGAACACCAGCTAAAGTGTCTCCTTGGGGCGTTTTTTGTATCCACGTCCCGCCCCCTTGTGGTTCGCGACTGGAGCCGACAAACACACTGATGCCACTGCGTGCAGCGGGTAAAATGGTCGCCGGGTGTAGGACTTTAGCGCCAAAGGTTGCCATTTCGGCGGCTTCGTCAAAGCTTAAGTGGGCAATGGGTGCGGCTTTGGCACAGACTCTGGGATCGGTGCTGAAAATACCGACCACATCGGTCCAAATATATACGCTGTTGGCGCCAATCGCCTCGGCTAATAAGGCCGCGCTGTAATCCGACCCCCCACGCCCTAAGGTGGTGGTATCGCCATAGTCATCACTGCCCATAAAGCCCTGAGTGACAACCACTTGATCTTTAAGCAACGGCAGCAATTGGGCATGGGCTTGCTGCGCTGTTGCTTTAATATTGGGCTGGGCTTTGCCAAACTGACTATCTGTTTTGAGCACCGAACGCACATCAAAGCGCGTTGCCGCCACGCCGTGTTCCCGTAATACCTGAGTAAACAAATAAGAAGAGAAACGCTCGCCAAAACTCAGTAGCTCATCGCTGTGGGCGCTCGATTGTGGCGCTTGCTCAGCGCTGCTTCGAAAGGCGCTCAAGGTGACATCAAAGCCGTGGGCTAAATCAGCATCAAGGCTGACATATTCGAGAATATTAAGCTGGATAGCGATCACCCCATCGATGTGCGCTTGGCGCTGCTGTGACGTTAATGCACTTTGGCATAACGCTACCAGGTGATTGGTGACCCCGGCACTGGCGCTAACCACCACTACACGCACGTTGTTATTATCTGCGATGATTTGTGCACACCGGCTCATAGAGCCATGATCGGCCACTGAAGTGCCGCCAAACTTGGCGACAGAATATTCCTGATTCATTATCTCTCCGAGATGAAAAACGAGTTATTTTTCAAATACAATCAGGAGAACTTGGCAAGACTAAAAAGGTAAGAATGTCCATTGCCAGAAGCCCTCCACCCCTACAGGTGACAGTTCCGAGGATTCAGCCTCAAGAACCGAAAGCCATTGCGACGCACAATGCACTTCCTCGGCGATAGTCTCCCTCATAAACGATCAAAGGCTGTCGTCGGCCTCACGTTTACTACCTAGCTATCGCACCTCTTCTGCGACACATTCGATCCTGAGACCGAAGTGAATCAGCAATGTACCTAGCAGACGGCTAGAAGTCAATATCACACTTCACTGGAAGATGTTCTGGCGGTGAATGATTGCTTGGATACACAAGTTGGCCGCAGCCAGCCTGTGTATTGCCGATTATGGAATCTAATTAAGGTTGGATGGGGCAATGCTCACCATCAACTGGCACCCAAACAGTTCGCGTTTCCATACGACAATTATATTCGACGGTTTGCTCTTCTTGTTGGGTGAAATAGGAGTTGTGTTGATGCATATATACGCCACCGGGAGCCTGGCCAGAAGGTCCGGCAATTGTCCAGTTTGCTGGGCAACTTTGTGTTGATAATACAACGCGAGTTTCCCACTCTGGCGCATCGCTATTAGGAGCCGATGCGCTAAGCCTGTAGTGACAACGTTTGTAAGAAACGTCTACTAACTCGGTTCTATAATCACAGACTCTCACTAATCGCTCGTCCCAATACCCTCCGCAATTTACACTGTTTACTTGGGTATCATAGAAGGTATTGTAGTCTGTTACTTTTATTTGTGAGCTAGATGCCAATACATTATTGGCCACAAAAAAGAGCAACGCCAACACACAGGCTGATAAAATTTTTTGTCTCATTTTTATTTCCTTAACAATAGCTTGGAAATAAAAATGCTACATAAAATTATCATTTATATAAACAGAAACTAAGTTGATTATTTTTCAATCAAACCGCTATTAACTTATCAACAATAAATAAATCTGAACACCTCTTTTTCATTAAAAAGCCAACGTTATAATTCCTTAATTACGCAACAATCAATTTATAAAAATTTGCTTATAAAGAATAAATGCTCGATATTGTGTGAAAAATAAAGTTACCTTTCCTGTGAATAAAATCGTCATGAGATAAGCTAATAGTGAGTGCTCGCCAATATCTAAGAAAACTGACTACTGTCTTCAGTCATGCGCACCACCAAACCTTCGGCCACTAAAAAATGATAAAGCTGTAAATCGGCTATCAGGTCACTCGAGGAGAGCTCAAAGTCTTGAAAAGTTCTATTGTGATAGCGAAAACGAACAATATGTTCATAACGCTGGTGCTGGCAGTAAATGACCTCTTTGACATCAGCGAGCTTTATCGGCGTATCAAGTAAGTTCAGTACCCCATGCTCAACAAATATGGCACTACAGCGTATGGGCTCGATGCTCCATTGATACTGGGCACTGAGCATAAAACTAAATATCAACACCGATATCGCTTGCGCCCAAAAGCTCTGCTCCATCATAAAATTAATAAAAAACAGTACATAGATAAACAATGCACCGGTGTATAAAGCGCGGGTGATCACCGCACGCGTGGCAAATTGCTTTTTGCGGGTAAGTTGACTCACTGGGGTCTTCCTTGTTTGATGAAAACTGAATTTAGTGGCTGTAGGCAGACGGTTGTTTTATTAGCCGTTCATTGTCAACGACCATAGTCCACTGACCGTCGTTGTTGTTGGGTGGCTCGTTGACGATGAAGGTGGTGCTGAAAAAACCAATGCCAACACTGAAGTCGTCACCCTCAAATGATTGCAGCGGCCCTTCCACTGAGGTGGAGCCCCCGTTTTTATAGCGTTTATAGGCGACTGTGCCATCTTCAAGAATCAATAGACTCATGCTGGGACTTTGCCAGTGCCCGACATAATCGCGCTTTTGTGCAGGGACGGGTTCTGCGCAACTGCATAGCAGTAAAATAAACGCCAAAGCCAGTAATACTAATCGCATCCGTTGCTCCGTTAGTTGCCGAAATAAGTTATAGGGTTGAGGTAGAAGGCTTTCTTGACGCCTTGGGGGGCGCTATCAATAAGCCAAAAGTAAGGAATTAAAGTCACCAATGAGTAGTGTAAATGAGCGGCTTTACCTTGGGCATTGCCGCTGGTGCCAACACTGCCTATTTGCTCACCGCCACTAAACCAACGACGTTCGCTATCACTGAAGCTGTCTAGATGAGCATAATAGTGTAATCGCCATTTTGGTCCGAGGGCAATCATCACATTGCCGCCCTTGGGCCACTGTCCACGATAAATCACCAAGTGATGTGAAGCGGCCACCACGTCAGTGCCTTTATTGGCAAAAATATCTACCCCTTTATGCACCCCAGAGCTTCCCCAGGGTTCATACCAAAAGGTATCTTGATGCCAATCAGCGCTACTTGCCCCATGCACGGGAATAGTCACTGGCTCGGGCACTAGAAACGCGAATATAAAACCAAACAATAATGCCGCCAAAACTAACCTCCTTGTTCTTTTTAAGTACCGTTTCGGCTTACTCATGAAGCTGTTTGCTCATAAAATATTTTTTGCCGTTAAGCGGATACTGCTGTTGCACCCATTGCGTTTCATAGCCATGACGCTCATAAAACGGTTGCGCCTGAAAATCCAAGGTATCGAGCAGCACATACGTGCACCCGCGCGCCTTTGCGGCTTGCTCTATGGCAGTGAGACACTGTGAGCCGATGCCTTGCCCACGCAATGTGTCACTCACCCAAAGATAATCCAATAGCAACCAATGACCAAAGGTGCGGCCACTGGCACCGGCTTTTACTTCGCCTTGATCATCGCGCCAGCTAACCGCTAAAGGTTTACGTTCTACATTTTGCCAATGGGCCCAATTATATTGGCTGATTTGCTGAGCAATAAAGTCGAGTAAGTCTTGTTCTGGATTCTGTATTACTTCTAACGTCATATGGCCTCTTAATACATAGATGCAGCTAATTAAACACCGATATAAAAAGCGAAGCTTACAGAGAAAGGAAATGTTTTGCAGCGATCAACGACCAGTTCTAAGAACCAAGGTGCAAATCACTGCTAATAACTAAAAAATTGGCGCCAATCCTTTTTACCGTGTAATCGCAATCCATGCCTATATGTGTGCATTATGAGGGCCAAAATAATGGCCCTCATGCTGTCAATGATATACCACTTTGCAGTACTTAAACAAACGCACCCATCATGTAGGCTCCGCTGTAGCCCACTGAATAAGCAATTAATAAGTACACCGTATTGCGCAGATAGCTCATAAAGGTAAGGTCACGCACCTTACTCATGGCAATGATCCCTGCGGCCGAGCCGATAACTAGCATCGACCCACCCACGCCGGTGGCATAGGTAAACGCGAGCCAGTCGCGGGTTTGCATGTGAATATCTGCTTTTAATAACGCTGCGGTCAGTGGCACATTATCCACCGCTGCTGAGAGTATGCCCATCAAGTAGTTGGCTTGATTCGGTGCCAATACTTCATACAAGTGGGTAAATTGCGCCAGCACCCCAACCTCTTTTAGCGCGCCGACCAACAGCAACACACCAACAAAGAACAGTAAGGTGTCGTATTCAATTTCACGAATATAGTCGATGATTTTTTTATTCACGTCTTTTTTACGCATCAAGAACTGGGCGCTTAGGAACATCACCGAAAGCCCGAACAAAAAGGTCAGCAAAGGCGGAATGGAATACAGCACACTCATGGTTAGAGTACCGACAATGGTCGAGATAAAAATAGCCGCAATGGTGATATCGGTCTTTTCTATCGCTTTAGGCTCGCCCAAGGCGAAGCTCACTCGACCATTCATTTTCATCGATAACAAAGCAGCGAGCACAATAACGCTCAGTGCTGCTGGGGCCACTAGCAGCAGAAGATTAGCTATGGTGACTTTATCAGCAAGGAAGATCATTAGCGTGGTGACATCACCGGTAATAAGCGACACCCCCCCTGAGTTAACCGCGAAGATGATTAACGTAGCGTACTTGACCAGTTTGCGTCCGTCTAACTTCAACGACATCACCACCGCCAACGACACTAAGGTTGCGGTGATATTGTCGGAAATCGACGAAAACAAAAAGGCAAAACCAGCAATCAGGAACATTAATTTACGCTCACTTATTTCGCTGGGCAATACGCGTTGCACTAAGTTTTGAATGAACCCTTTGGAATTGAGATAGGCAACAAAGGTCATTGCCGCCATTAAAAATAGCCAAAGGGTGGCAATTTCTAAAATATTCTCATTGAGTTCATGCTTAATGTGGTCGAGGGAGTGACCGTTTAGTGGGGAGATAAAGAGGATGATCCAGCACAGGGTGCCGAAAAACAGCGTGGTTTTGGCCTTATTCACGTGGATGACATCTTCCACGACAATAAGCACAAAGGCCACGGCAATGAGCGTCAAGATGAGCGCACTGACCATTTTTGGTATTTTTCCTTGCTATAGGCGAATAGAACAATACTGCTAAGTTTACTGCCCGTATGCACACACCCGCGCTACAAAAAACAAACTTAGGAGTACCCTGGGTTAATTGTCAGACCAATAACAGGTTTTTGGTCTGCAAGCGGCGCGAATTCTAACACCGCTTATGTCCCGGGGCTATTACCAAATACGCTAATATGACAATTTTTTTACTCCCCTCGTGTAAAGCTTGCGCAACGGCGCAAAAGCTGTTTTACCCTTAGTTCGCTTTCGTTATAATCGCTCCCCATTGCCAAGCACAAAGAATACATAACATGATACTAGCCAAGCGCGTTCTCAATACGCTGACAGAGCTATGGCCGGTGCTGGAAACTCTGATTAAACGCTACAAGATGGGCGATTTCAGTATTAAAGAAGTGCAGAGTATAGTGAAGCAGCACTTTCCCCATTATTCCGGCGCGCAAATATACAAAGAAACCAACCGCCTACTCAATCAAGATATCTTGGTGCCCTTGGCCAAGTCTTCGCAGTTGGAGATTAACCGCGCCATTAGTGATTTTGCCGCTTACTTGCTGCAAGATGAAAGTCTCGGTGTGGCCGCAGAGATTCACGTTTTGGTGGAAGACCTGCAACGCTTGAGCACTAAATTGGCACAAGCGGTAGATGATACTGATTACATGGATATTAGTCGTTACAGCCGGATTATGGATGAACGGGTTCGCAAAATCGTTAAGCTCTATCGACATAACGAAAATGCCATTTACAACTTGGTTGAGCAAGCCAAGTCTGACGCCTCGCACTTGTCGCTGGCAAAGCGCTACAAAGCCGTTATTGAAGCGTTCGATGAGTACATAGAGCCGATGTTAGCCATGCTCGATATCAACGGCCCATTTCAGCTGTGCTTTGATGCCATTGAGCAAGGCCTCAGCGCGCACTTGTATACGCTAAAGCAAAGTGGTCGTGACAGCGCCAGTATTCGCATGCTTGAGCAGCTGCGCACCCGCATCCTCGATATGCATCAAGTGGGTCAGCAAAGCTTGCGCCACAGCGCCGATATTCTTATGCCACTGCGTGAGGAGTTACGACAAAACACATTGATCACCCGTCAAGCAGCAAAAGTGCTGGCACACATAAGAAAGCGCGGGTTAGACACGGTTATGAGTGCCCATCAGCCATTTTTCGCCTCCGATCCGATGCGCCACCAGCTCGGCAGTAATGCTCAGCTAACAGCCTATATGGCTGGGTTGGCTGAATTTGAAGAGCACGACTTTGAGCTGCCCGATGGCGACCAAGCTGCGCCCTATACGCCACCAGCGATCCCCGCTTATGGCGATGTGCGCGCTCTGTTTAAAGGCAACAATAAAAAGCGCGCAGGCAAACAGCAAGTTATCGATGTACTCAGTGGCTCCTACCCAGAACTAGAAGCCGACGAGCTACTTTACCTGTATCAAAAGCTTATTAACGACGCGAGCTTAGCACTCGAGCAAGATACCCACCCCGAACAAAAGACCTTCGCTGGCAAGCGCTTTACCTTGTATCCCTTCGTTGCCGCCAGCGAGCCCACTAATGAGAGTAATGACCCGGTATGAGTCAGATTGATTTATCGCAGCTAACGCAACTGCATTACATTAACAAAAAACTAGTCAGTGGCTACCACATCAGCGAGCAAGACAACTTAGCCTGGCAAGAGCTAGACCAACAGCGAGACCAATACGAGCTATTATTTACGGCTTTAGGCCACACCCTTGTGCATGATGCGCGAGGCTTTTATTACTTCGCTATGGATGAAGGCACCGCCAATATGGGCAAAATATCGCGGGCCATTGCGCTTTTTATCTACACCTTAATCGAACACTACGCCAATGCCGGTAAAGATCCAATGCGTGCACTCTTCGACAGTGAGGTGGATTTAGAGCTATGCCAAGAGTTGGTATTACACAACAAGGTGCTGTTCGACCAACTGGAGATTTTCTCCGGCACCGACCTGCGCAAAGACGTGTTAATGCGCATGGTGCGCTTGGGGCTATGCAAAGAAAAAGACCATGCCTTTCGCCTGCTCGCGCCCATCCACCGCTATTTAGATGCCCTATTAGAAGTAAACAGTGATGCGCTAGAAAGCGCCGAGGAGCTATAAATGCAGCAGTTACACGGATTAAGCAAACTCGCGTTGTTAAATACCGCCGGCTATGCCAAGTGCGTTATCCCCTTGCATAAAAGTAGCTCTATATGTGCCCCTAATAACACCGGAAAAAGCTCGGTCATTAATGCCCTACAGTTTCCTTTGATTAACGATTTGCGGCTCACCGAGTGGGACGGCCATGACTTAGAGGAAACTCGTAAGTTTTATTTTGCCTCCGACCAATCCTACATTTTATTGGAGGCTGATCTTCCTCATGGCAAAGTGGTTATCGGCGTCGCTGGGTTAGGTAAAATAGCCGGTTTCGCTCATCAGTACTTTTGCTATAACGGCGCTTTAAATTTAGAGGATTTTACCGACAATAAACGCATCGTTAAGTACACCCGGTTATTTAAGCATTTACAAGACAAAGGCTACCAGCCGCTCGAGCTTAAGGCGCAAGAGCTCAATGCCTTGCTGATTGGCGGTGCTACACCCTTTGACGGCGATATCAATTTACGCATGATCCCGCTTAATAATGTTAGCGACGCACCTACTTACAAAGAAATTTTTCGCCGTATGCTTAATCTTCATAAGCTCGGGGCCGGCGATGTTAAACGCTTTATGCTGCGTGTGTTTGAACGCCATATGTCCAACGCCCATGTAGACTTCTACGAAGTGTGGCAACGCGCCTTTGATAAGGTTAACCGAGCCCGCCGCGAGCTCAATGCCTTAGAGACCATGCAAGAGCCCATTGCCGCCTTGGAAAATATGCTGGAACATCAAAGCGCGCTCAAGGGGAAGCTGGGCGCCTATGGGCCGAAAATAGATGTTGCCTTGGGCGAGTATGCTGAGTACTTCGAGGCGCAAAATGACGAGCTCAATGAGCAACTCTCGGCCATTGAATCGCAAAAGCACGAGTTTGAGCAAAAACAGCGTTTATATGTGCAACAATCTCGGGATATTGAGCGCAAAATGACCGAACTCAACGCCTGGTTTAGTGATTTCGATGCCCTGCATCATGAGTTTGAACTCGCCAACAGTGATACCTTACACAGCGAGCTCAAAGCACTGAAAGGTGAATATGAAACCCTTAGTCACTCGCTGAAAAGCGCCGAAGGACAAAGCTTACACACCTTAGATTTCCGTATTAAGGAAACGCAAAAGCAAATCAAAAGCCTGAAATTGCAACTCAAAAACCTTGAGTACAACCTGTTTACTCGTATGCGCGAAGATTTATCGCTTAAAGAGGTTGAAGAAATTTCGCGCATTTTAAACCCAGACTTGCTCTCTTTTGCCACCACCAGCGGCGGCGAAATTAGCATAGACGATGAGCACGCCTTTGGCGACTTCTTAAGCCTGTTGAGCGAGGCGATACGCGGCGGTGAGTTAGTGCTGCCCGGGGCCACCATCAAGCTTAAAAAACTGCCTGTGGTGCAAATGCAAAGTGGCGCCGATAAAGCACAGCTCACCGAGCAATTGCAGTCATTGGAGCATTCATTAACCGATTTAAAAGCGCAGCGTGACGTAGCCGCCGATGTCGCCGGCAAACAAGCTGAGCGTGACGCCCTTTATGAACAGTTGATGGCCCAAGAGGCAGCATTAAAACGCTATGAGCAATACCAAGTGATGCAGCGCTCGCAGCAAGCGCAGCAGGCACTGATGGAGACCCTGAACGGTGAACAAGAAGAGGTGGATGGTTATCTCAGCGAGGTACAGCAAAGTGCAGCGGGGATTGCCGATAGCCGAGCGATTGTGAACTCCAAGATTGAAGCCCTGGCACGACAAAAGGCACGCTTAGAGCAGGTTAAAAGCGAGCGTATCGACCACACGCTGGATGTTGTAGGCGGTAAGGTGACGCCGTACTTAATCGACATTAACTTTGATTTTGATTCACTGGCTGACACCATTCATACCTTTAACAAAGATTGTCAGGAGCTGCGCAACTTCGATATTAATATTCGCAACACCTACTTGCACATCTACAATGCCGGGATTACCAAGTTCGACAACGAAAGCGATGAGCTGAGTAAATACCAAAAGCTCATCAGTGCCTATCACAACATTGATAACGAACGCGAAGCCGTCAACCGCCAAGCCCGTGTGGCCCTCACCGAGGTAGCGGCAACGATCAAAGGGTTACGCCAAGACCTGGATAGGTTAACGGCAGAGATGCGGTTGTTTAACGATGGCATCAGTGAGCAGCAAATCTCTAACCTGCAAGGCTTTAAAATTGATGTACTGCCTAGGCAGATGCTAGTGCAAAGCATTGATACCATTTTGGCGACCTCTGATCTGTATGAACAAGGTGACAGCCTTGATTTGCTCTCAGAGCAGCATATCAACGAGTCGCAGGTGAATGAGGCGAAAGATCAGTTAATTAAGCTCGCCTCGGAAAAGGCTGGGCTGACATTGAGTGATTTATTCGATATTCGCTTTCAGGTGATTAATCGCGCTGGCGAAACCGAGTACTTCGATAAAATAGACTCCGCTGGCTCCAATGGCACTCGTATCACCATTAAACTGCTGTGTGGCATGCTATTTATACGCCATTTGCTATCCGACAAAGAAAAAAGCCTGTATCGCGTGCCTCTATATATTGATGAAGCGGCTGATATTGACCCACAAAACCAACAGGCGATCATTGAAACCGCACTGAGCTTTGGCTTTGTGCCTATTTTTGCTTCGGTGAAGCCGCAAATAAGCTGCGACTATATCGTCCCGATTCGCACCCTAGGTGATGGTAAACAGAACTGGGTTGACGAGCGTGACTGGATTAAAGTAGAGCAAGACCAAGCTAGCTAAAAACTGACTGCGATGGAAGGCGCTTATTTCTGTCGCCTTTAAATTAGCTACCACGCTAGGAGCACAGAGTGAGAAAAGGATTGTTGTCTTTGTTAGTCGCGGCGTTTTTGCCGCTTACTTGCAGTTATGCTGGGCAAGCCCCAAGCCCGAGTGTGCTTGACGCCCAGCAAGGTTTTTTGCAAATAAGTATACAACAAACCCCCTTTAGCGCAGTGGTGCGCGTGCACAGCGTCAGCAGTATTACCGATGATAAGGCTTTGGTGTGGCATATCTACCGTGGCGAAATTATCACCCCGATACGAGGACAACAAAGTGGTGATATTAGCTACGCGATGTTGGTGGAAAAAGGCGAAGATGCGGTACTCCCGGCAGCGCCGGTGGTACTGACACTGTGCTTAAATGAGGACGCTGCCATCCCGAGTGACTTTTATTGGCCAGGCACGGGGGCCGAATTTGCAATAACCCCTGAGCTACTCCAAGTTGCTCAACTAGCTGGTGCTCGCAGTGATCTGACTCAAAAAGCGTTTATCATGTGTGATTAAGTAAAAAGTGGTACTTTCATAGCTACACGTTAATGGCAATAAATCAGGGAAGAAAACGATGCAAAGCATAGTGCAATATTCGGGGATCGCAGCCTCTATCTGGCTCATCACTGGGGTCTATGTTGCGTCACTGTTCTACCCTCAATACAGCCATACTCGCCAGTTTTGTAGCGAGCTTGGCGCCACAGGCAGCCCGACACATACCCTCTCACCGCTGATAAATAATTATCCATTAGGGCTGCTCTTTACTCTGTTTGGCGCTTATGTCATCAGCGTCAGCGACGGTTCACTGGCCTATCTGAGTATCGGCATCTTAGTCATTGTGCATGGGGTATCAACCTGGGGATGCGGGCTGTTTGCGATGGATAGCGACCCCTATACTGAGCACCCTACCCTGAGCTGCACCATTCACTCCTATTGTGGGGCGCTGATGTTGCTTTCCTTGCTCATTGCCCCGAGCATAGTCGCGTTATCATCGGAGTTCACATCGCTTATGCGGGGATTCTCGCTACTGTGTGTCTGCGCCTGCTTATATTTTTGCTATCGGCTTCATCTAGCTTTTAAAGCCCGCACTTACCCAGGCCTATATCAACGTTTGAGTTACGGCTGGCAAATCTTATGGTTGGTGGCGTTCTCATTTTATATAACTGACTAGACACACCGCTATGTCATTTAGCGCAAGGCAAAATTGACCGCCGCTTGCGCATGCAGTGCCGTGGTGTCAAATAATGCCATGGCGGTGTCTTGTTGCTTTAGCAACAACCCGATTTCTGTACACCCTAAGATGACGCCTTGAGCTCCTTGGTGGCCGAGCTCAGTGACAATGTTTAGGTAATCAGACTTAGCCTGCTGACATATATGCCCTTTACACAATTGCTGGTAAATCACCTCGTGAACGCGCTGGCGCTGCTGAGCATTCGGCACTAGGACACTGATATTGAACTGCTCATACAAGCGCTGGCGGTAAAAAGGCTGCTCCATGGTAAACGCCGTGCCCAATAGACCTACGGTGGTAATTCCCTGTTGTTGCAGCGCTTCACCGACCGCATCAACGATATGCAAAAGTGGTATATCAATATGGGCGCTTACCTCATCGGCGACTTTATGCATGGTATTGGTGGCGATAAGCACACAGTCAGCACCTGCTCGCTGTAACTGTGTTGCAGCATAGCCGAGGCGATCCGCCAGTTGCGACCACTGATTGTCGTGCTGTAGCTGCGCAATAGTGGCAAAGTCGACACTATTGAGAATTATTTGAGCACTGTGCAGCCCCCCTAATCGCTGCGCCACGCCCTGATTTATAAGTTGATAGTAGCTTTGCGTACTTTGCCAGCTCATGCCGCCGATTATGCCTAGGGTGTTCATCGCTTACTCACTATAGCTGTATAAGGATTCACCAAAGCGCTCTCGCTTAGGCAGGTAATAATGGTCATAGTCCAAAGAAAAGGCCACGTGATGAGCTTTCCCTTTTAACTCTCCCCGTGGCACTAAGCCATAGTAGCGAGAGTCGGCACTGTTACGGCGGTTATCGCCCATCATTAAATAGTGATCGTTAGGGATGAGTATCGGCGCAAAGTTACCTGCATGCATGGCACGGGTTTTATCTATACGAATGGCATGGGCGAGTTCACCGAGCAACTCGGTGGCAAATAACGCCTTAGCGTTCTCCTTTGTCACCTTATAACGCTGCGCCTGGCCATTGATAATTAACACCTCATCGTGCATTGCGATGGTATCGCCTGGCACTCCCACAACACGCTTAATGAGTCGGTTATCAGCTGCCTTGGAATCAAACACCACAATATCGCCACGCTCTGGCTCGCCCATTCGTAACAGCGAAACATCACTAAAAGGGACGCGCAAATCATAGGCCATCTTATTTACGGTAATACGGTCACCCACTTCTATTGTTGGCAGCATAGAGCCCGTCGGCACAGTATACCAATCAGCAAAAGCGCTGCGAAATACCGACATGCCGATAATAAAACAGATAAATCCACGGTTGTTTCTAATTAATTGCGCAGCCCAATGGCGGCGTTTAGCTGGTTGAGACATTGTTCACTCCTTTTTGCCTTAGGTGGGCGCGAGCACAAAAAGTTCGGCGAAAAATGTAAAAGAGTGTGTGCGGTTGCCCTTGATTGAAAAACAAAACGGCCGTGCTGACAGCAAAAAAATATATCAACGCGGCCACAAGCGAATGCTTGGCCGCGTATTTAAGCTACCTTTCGGGTCACCCACCAGGTGGCTATTTGCATCAATAACGCGCTGACTAAACAAGCCAGTAGGCCGCTTTGTTGGTATAACCAACCCGATAACACGGTGCCAATAAGCCTTCCCATGGCGTTGGCCATGTAATAAAAGCCCACATCCAAAGACACCGCATCTCTGTCTGCGAGTTTGACGACTAGGTAACTATGCAGCGAAGAGTTAACCGCAAACACCGCACCAAAACACAATAACCCGACCACCAAGACAATATTTTGCATACTCTGGGTGGTGGCAAACAGCAACCACACTGCTATTAACAGCGCCGTTGTTAGCGTCAACAATGCACTAAATGCGGTTGCTTGGTGAAACACCGATACACGGGCATGACGGCTAAAGCGCGGCGCGATACTTTGCACTATGCCATAGCCAATAATCCACAGCGCCATAAAACTGCCAACCTCGGTATGTTGCCAACCTAGCTCGCTAATAAAAAACACCGGTAAGGCCACCACAAACCAGACATCGCGAGAGGCAAAAAGCAACATACGCGCAGCTGCCAGGCGATTCAGTGCCGCGTTCTTAGAAAATAATTGCCGAAATTTAGGTTTAAACTTACTACGGCCTAAATCCTCGCCGAGCAACAGGGCACTGAGGATAAAGCCAGCACCCACCACCGCCATTAACGCAATCACCGCACCGCTAAAACCGAGTAACGACAGCAGCGCACCACCGGCAAAGTAGCCCGCCCCTTTTAAAGCATTTTTAGACCCGGTAAGTAGCGCTATCCAGCGGTATAAACGCCCTTGTTGTGTGTCACTGACCACGGTTTTAATGGCACTTTTCGCGCTCATTTTATTGAGATCTTTGGCTATGCCACTGAGTGCCTGCGCTGCCATTACCCAGGGTACAGTGAGCCAGCTTTTATCCACTAACAACATGGCCAGAGCAATCAGTTGCAATGCCATGCCTATTTGCATGGTGCGATTAAGACCGATACGGGCCCCAAGCCAACCTCCCACAAGGTTGGTTACCACGCCAAAAAACTCGTAAAACAAAAACAGCATGGCAATGGCCAAGGGCGCATAGCCGAGCTGGTAGAAGTACAGAACCACCAGCATGCGCAGCGCGCCATCACTGAGCGTAAAGGTCCAATAATTTGCGGTGATCACGCCATACTGCTGAATTGGCGATGTATTCATAGCAGGTCCCTACAGGCTATTGGCGACTTTGCGCATCAGCTCGGCGGTACGATTGGCATAACCCCACTCGTTGTCATACCACAGGTACAGCTTCGCCTGGGTGCCATTAACCACCATAGTCGACAGGGCATCAACGATGCTTGAACGCGGATCGGTGCGGTAGTCTATTGATACCAGAGGCTTTTCTTCATAACCTAGGATGCCCTTGAGCTCGCCCTGAGCTGCCTCTTTAAACCAGGCATTTAACTCTTGCTCTGTGGTTTCACGGTTAAGCTCAAACACACAGTCGGTGATCGATGCATTCGCCAAAGGCACTCGCACTGCGTGACCGTTGAGCTTGCCCTTGAGTTCAGGAAAGATATGAGTGATGGCCGTGGCCGAGCCAGTAGTGGTTGGGATCAGGCTCATACCGCAGGCACGCGCTCGGCGTAAGTCCTTATGAGGGGCATCCAAAATCGTTTGCGTATTGGTGATATCGTGGATGGTAGTCATGGAGCCATGCTTAATACCAATTTTATCCTGCAACACTTTAACCACCGGCGCGAGACAGTTAGTGGTGCATGAAGCCGCAGTGACAATATCATGGCTATCTGGGCAATAAAGCGCATCATTAACGCCCATCACCACATTAAGAACGCCTTGCTCTTTAACGGGGGCGGTGACCACGACTTTACGCACCCCTTGTGCGAGATACTGGCGCAGCAATTCAGTACTTTTCATCTTCCCGGACGCTTCAATAACAATATCGCACTGCGACCAGTCGGTATCGGCAATGGCTTTATTGGCGCTGCATTGGATACGCTGCTCATTAATGCACAATGCCTCATTGTCGGCGCTAACTGGGTATTGCCAACGCCCGTGTACCGAGTCAAACTCCAATAGGTGCGCGAGCGTGGCGGCATCACCGGCGGGGTCGTTGATATGGACAAATTCTATTTCCGGCCAGTCATACGCCGCGCGTAGCACCAACCGGCCCATGCGGCCAAAGCCATTAATGCCTACTTTCAATGTCATGGTTTTCTCCATCAATCGCAGCACGAAGGGCGATTATCCATTGCCTGTAATCGCGCCAGTGCGTCTTGTATTAATTCTGCTTGGTTATTTAACGTGGTGGCTATAATCTGCTGCTGCCACTGGGGTTGGGTGTGGTCGATACGATAATACACCCATTGGCGGTCTCGACGTGTCGCCAACACCCCCGCCTCTTTTAGCAGCGCCAAATGGCGAGATATTTTCGGTTGGCTCAGCGCCAAGGCGCAAACCAACTCACACACACACAGCTCTTTTTGCTCGGCAATAAGTAAACACGTCTGTAGACGGGTATCATCACTGAGCGCTTTAAAAAAATGTACAGCCATAAACTACATATACGAAATATCGAATATACCTAGCTTACCCTTAAGATTGGATATGTGCAATAACGTATATATGAAAATTTATATATAGAAGCTATCCGCGCTGGATAGACTTTGGCGTGAAGGTCACATGCACACTTAAACCTCGTTGTGGTAGGTTGTGCAAGGTGATTTGGCCATCTAAATTACTACGGACTAGGTTGTAGACAATCGCCAAACCCAACCCTGTACCACCTTCATGACGCTTGGTGGTAATGAAAGGCTCAAATGCTTTGTTCAATAACGGCTCCTCAATGCCGGGCCCATTGTCTTCTATAAACAAGTGCAACGCGCTATTTTGCTCTTTCACTCTGATACCGACTTCCAGCGTGCGCCCGCTTGTCTTACCATGCATCAAGCAATTGCGCACACAGCAGGTTATAATATGGGTCAGCGCTGCGGGTGAAGAAATTATCTCAAGCTGCTCATCAATATCAATGTGGTAGATAGCCACAGCCGAATCAAACTCAGACTGCAAACTAGTCATGATATGACTCACAGTTGTGCGCACATTAAATAGGCCTTCTTTGTCATACTGGTTTTGTGCCGCCATCATTTTAAATGTATCAATCAAACTGGCGCTGCGATTAAGGTTATTTTCCAACAGCGCTAATGATTGCTCGGCGTTATCAATAAGCGCGCTGAGAGTATGCTTTTTCAACTTTCCGGAAGAGAAGTCTGTTTTCAGTAAGGAAAATTGGTCTTTCAATAATGACTGGCTAGTAATGGCAACACCAATTGGCGTATTAAGTTCATGGGCAAAGCCACTGACCATACTGCCTAAACTGGCGAGCTTAGCCTCCTCTACCAGCTTATTTTGTGCGTTCGCTAAGCGTTCAAGAAGTTCTTCAATAAAGGCAAAGAGTTGATCGATATCCTGACCCAACCGCCCTATTTCATCGCGCCCATCCAGGCCGGTGCGTGAGGAGAAGTCCTCTTCGTCCATGACTTGCCTGATTTGCCGGTGTAAGCGCGTGAGTGAATCATTGACGCGCATACTCAGAAGCTGCAAGAACGCTAACAGCACCACGGCAACAAGAACCACAACCACCAAGGTGGCCGTAATCGCAAGCAACGCATCATCGATTTGCGTTTGCGTATATTGAATATCGAGTCGCTGCAGTAAGTCCTCGATGCGGCTTTCCTGCTGCCTTAACGTCTGCCTTACCCCCTCATCACCATGCACACCAATGCGGTTAAACAGCGCCACCACTTCTGCAAAGTTTTGCCCATAGCTTTTAAGTATACGAGAGGCACTATTGCCTAGTTGCTGACGCTCTATAAGGGTGAGTATAGCGTCATAATGCTGGCGATGCTGCGCCAGGTACTGGTCATCAAAGCGCATTAAGTAATCCTTTTCACGCCTTCTTAGCTCTAATACTTCGTTGTTTAGAATGAGGTTGTTCTGCTCTTCGGCTAACTCTTGCAGTTTATGTGCTTGGGCACGAAAGTGCTGGCGTAGACCTTTATCCTCATTGAGTCCCATACGCGTTAACAAACTCACCAAGGTATTGAGGTGTGTTATGTATTCCTCTAGAGCTTGCTGAGTTTCAGTGATAAGTGCAGATTGGGCATGCGTTTGGGCATTAAAAGGATTACTTAATTGCGCGGCAATATGACTATCTATTTGCCGATGTAGTGCCTGCACGCTGGCTTCGTCGCGATTCAGTAGCAGCTCGTTTTTTAATATCACTAATCGGTCTACAGAATACTGATATTGCTGCACCTGACGCTGCACGTCAGTTAAGGTGTGCAAACTGAAGTAGACATAAGTTGTGGCGGCAATTAAGGAGCCAATAATGAGGACAGCTGAACCCAAAAGCCAGGTTGCAAAACGTTGTAATTTCAATGTATTGATTTATAGAGTGGGCGTAGTTAAGAGCATAGTTGGCTTCAACTACAAGTCAAAATGCCAAGCATAAAAAAAGCCGCTCAAGGCGGCTTCACTTAACAACAATGGAACTATAAAAACTGTGCTAAGTTTTTCACTTGATCTAACATCCGATTTGAGAATCCCCATTCGTTGTCATACCAAGCCATTACTTTAACCAATTTACCATCGACCTTGGTTTGCGTTGAATCAAACACTGATGATGCAGGGTTATGATTAAAATCGATAGAAACCAACGGTAGCTCGTTATAATCAAGCACTTGGCTCATCGCACCTTGGGCTGCGGCTTTGACGATTTCATTGACTTCGCTTGCACTGGTGTCGCGTTTGGCAACAAAGGTCAAATCGACCAAAGACACGTTGATGGTCGGTACTCGTACCGCCATGCCATCAAGTTTGCCTGCCAGCTCTGGAAGTACCAAACCAACGGCCTTAGCAGCGCCAGTTCTGGTAGGGATCATCGACTGCGTGGCGCTACGGGCACGGTAAAGGTCGGGGTGATATACATCAGATAAATTTTGGTCATTGGTGTAAGCATGAATCGTCGTCATGCTGCCTTGCTCTATACCGATGCTGTCATTGAGTGCTTTGGCCACGGGTGCTAAACAGTTGGTGGTGCAAGAGGCATTAGAAATAATCGTGCTGCTGGCATCGAGAACATCATCGTTAACACCATGAACGACGGTGGCGTCCATATCAGTACCTGGTGCTGAGACAATCACCTTCTTGGCACCCGCCTCAATGTGCTTAGCGGCGCCTTCACGTTTGGTGAATAAGCCTGTGCACTCAAGGACAATATCGACGCCCAGCTCTGCCCAAGGCAAGTTCGCTGGGTCACGCTCTTGTACCAGCTTAATTTCATCACTGCCAATCACCATCACATCATCTTGCAAGGTTACTTTTTGCGAAAATTGGCCGTGCACGGAATCGAACTGTGTTAGGTGTGCATTGACGTTCGCCGGCGCCAAGTCATTAATGGCAACAATTTGAATATCAGTATTTAAACCAGACTCGTACAGTGCACGCAAAGTGTTGCGACCAATACGGCCATATCCGTTAATAGCAACTTTAATCATCTTACTCTCCCCTCGACTATTTCAGTTGGCTGGCTTGACGTGCGAGCTGCTCAATTGCGTGCCAGTCCTGTTTTTCAATAAGTGTTTTATCTAGCATCCAAGTTCCGCCCACACAGACTACGTTGTTAAGGGCCAAATACTGGGGTGCGGTATCTAAACTAATGCCACCTGTAGGGCAAAACTTCACTCCAGGTAATGGCCCACCAATAGACTTAAGCATCGCTGGGCCTCCTGCTGCCTGGGCAGGGAAAAACTTCAAAAAAGAGAAGCCACGCTCAGCGAGCCTCATTACTTCGCTTGGCGTGGCCGCTCCGGGCAAGAAAGGGGTATCGCACTGGCTAGCAAGCTCTAGCAGTTGGTCGTTAACACCGGGACTGACCATAAAGTCAGCTCCGGCTGCAATAGAGGCATCAAATGTGGCTTTATCAATCACCGTACCGGTGCCTACATACGCATCAGGGACGGCCTGTTTCATCACCTTTACTGCTTCTGCAGCAACGGGTGTACGCAAGGTGATCTCCAGTGCTTTAAGACCGCCGTTATATAAAGCTTTCGCTAGCGGCTCGGCATCTTCTAAGCGGTCGATAACAACCACTGGCACGACTGGTGCCGATGTTAAAATCTGTTCAATTGACATAGTTTGTCCTCATTCCCAGCGCAATTATTGTTGTTCGTAAGCTGGCGCAAAGGCGCTCGCGCCTAAATCTGCACTGCTGACAATATTTCTAAAACCAGCGAAAAGCTCACGACCGGTGCCAAAGGTTGGCCCTGTGTGCACCAGCTCCACTTCACGCTGGGCAAGCTCTTCATCGCTGACGTGTACTTTTAGCTCGCCGCTTGGCGCATCTAAGGTAATTAAATCGCCTTCGCGAATTTTTGCGATTAGGCCACCTTCAACTGCCTCGGGCGCCAAGTGAATCGCCGCAGGCACTTTGCCTGATGCACCAGACATGCGCCCGTCAGTGACAATCGCCACTTTATAACCTTGGTCTTGCAGGCTGGCCATAACGGGTGTCAGCTTATGTAACTCCGGCATACCTTTGGCTTTTGGACCTTGCTCTTTGATAACTGCGATAAAGTCTTGGTTTAATTCACCACGACCAAAGGCGGCTTGAAGCTCGGCCTGATCTGAGAACACCTTGGCTGGCGCACTCACTACTTGGTGCTGCTCTTGGACCGCAGACACTTTAATGACTGCTTTACCTAAATTACCGCTTAATAACTGTAAACCACCGCTACGATGGAAAGGATTATCCGCTGGACGTAACACGTCCTCATCATGTGAATTGTCAGGGCATGGCACCCACTTCACTTTGCTTGGGCCGCTGGCGTCAGAAACGATCAGGTTACTATCTTTATCTAAGCGAGGCTCAGTGGTGTAAGGGTCGAGCCCTTCTCCAAGAATGGTTTTTACATCGTTATGCAACAGGCCTTTATCACGTAGTTGCTTCATTAAAAAGCCCATGCCGCCTGCGGCTTGGAAATGGTTCACATCGGCATGGCCGTTGGGGTAAATACGCGTCAACAGTGGCACGATTTCAGATAGGTCAGACATGTCTTTCCACGTCAATTCCACCCCTGCAGCCTTGGCAATAGCCACAAGGTGAATGGCATGGTTGGTTGAACCACCCGTCGCCAGTAGACCAACTAGACCATTAATGATGGTTTTCTCGCTCATCACCTCGGCCATGGGCACTGCGTCTTTACTCTCTACGAGTTGCTTAAGCATGGTTTCTACCGCATTGGCAGTGAGGCCATCGCGTAACTCTGTATAAGGATTAATGAAAGAGCTTCCAGGTAAATGTAAGCCCATGATTTCCATTAGCATTTGGTTGGAGTTTGCGGTGCCATAGAAGGTACATGTACCGGCACTATGATAAGACTCACTCTCGGCCTTAAGGAGCTCTTCACGGCTCACTAATCCTTGCGCGAATTTTTGACGAATACGGGCTTTTTCTTTATTTGGAATGCCTGAAGGCATCGGCCCTGCAGGTAAAAAGTAAACCGGTAAATGGCCGAATGATAAGGCACCAATCACTAGGCCTGGGACGATTTTGTCGCACACCCCGAGGCAAAACACGCCATCAAATACATCATGAGACAATGCCACTGCCGTGGACATAGCGATAACATCACGGGAGAATAACGAAAGGTCCATGCCATCACGGCCTTGGGTGACACCATCACACATCGCAGGTACGCCACCAGCGACTTGCGCAGTGGCATCAAACTTTTTCGCTACTTGTTTAATAAGGTCAGGGTATTCTTTATAAGGTACATGCGCGGAAAGCATGTCATTGTAGGCGTTAATGACAGCGAGGTTTGGTTTTTCGTCGCCACTTAAGCGGGCTTTATCGTCGCTGCTACAGGCGGCCATCACGTGGGCCAAATTGCCACACCCGATACCGGCTCGAACGCGCTCTTGAGATTTGGCTTCGTTCATACGAGCTAGATACGCTTGGCGTGTCGCCTTGCTGCGCTCTATAACTCGTTCGGTGACTTCTTTAATACGCGGATGCAACATAATTCTGCTCTTCTTGCCGTTGGTGGATAAAAGGCTCAGTACTTCAATACCGACTCCAAGGCAATGAAGTACTGAGCAGCTTTGATTTACCCGTTCAAAGGTACGCTGCCAACTCGTCTCTCACAACCAAGCTGACACCGGTGTCAGGGTTATTAACTCACACCTTTGACACCGGTGTCAACCCTGTCTATAAATTTAGTTTAAAATTTCTATGTTGCGAGTTATTTACCAAATAAAAACGAAAAAATAACAGCGCTAGTCAGGGTGTAATGTGACTCAAAGTATAGTTGGTTAGATCACAAAAAGGCCCATATCAGCGAGCTGAATATGGGCCAGTTGCAATTGGGATTTGGTTGCTATTTAGGCTTTCGGTGCCGCCGTGGACTCACGAGTAATCAATTCGGCTTCGAGGGTCAGCTGCAGAGGTTGACGCTGCTCGCCCTCTTGCTGCTCATCGGTGGCATGATTGATTTGCTCTATCAGGTGGTCAACCGCAAGACGCGTCATTTCCTCAACCGGTTGCGCGATGGTCGTCAAACCGGGCCAAATATGACGGGCTATCGGCGCGTTATCGAAACCTGCAATGGAAATATCATCCGGTACTTTCAAGTTCATTTGCGTTGCTAACTTGAGCGCCGCTGCGGCCATGTAATCGTTCGAGGCAAAAACCGCCGTAGGCCGAGGGTCTAAATGTAAAATGGTGCGTGCACTGTCGGCACCAGAATGGTAGGAGAAGTTACCCTCTTCCACTAGCCGTTCTTGATATTCAATACCGTGTTGCTTGAGCGCTCGTCGATAACCATTAAAGCGCTGCTCGGTAGCACTGTGATCGGGGTGACCTTTGATAAAGGCGATATCTTTGTGCCCCATATTAATCAATAGCTCGGTGATCTCAAAAGCGCCCTGCTCGTCATTACTGCGCACAGAAATAGAGTCGTCATCAAGTTTCACCGAGGCGACACGGGCAAATGGCACGCCTTTTTTGCGCAAAAACGCCACCAACTCCGCGTGATCTGAAAATGGTGGAGTCAATACCAAACCATCTAGACGCGAGGTTTGCAGCAGCTGTTCTATATTTTCAAGTAACGCCTCTGCGCGCAACTCACAAGGATGGATCAACAAATTAAAGCCATGCTCATGGCACGCTGCCAGTGCACCGCTTTGCAAACGCGTGATGTAACTTTTTGACGGATTATCGTAAAGACAACCAATAATAAAGCTGCGATTGCGCGCTAGACCCCGGGCAATGGGATTCGGCGTATAATCCAGCTCTTTAAAGGCTTTAAGCACCTTTTCTCGGGTCGCATCGCTGACATTAGGCTCGTTATTTAATACCCGAGACACAGTTTTTTTGGATACGCCGGCGTAACTGGCAACACTATTAATTGTTATCTTTTTCATAATCCGCGCAACTTAGTCCTTACTCTGCCCTTGGTGGATACACGCCGCAGCGCCAATAAAAGGAATATTCTCTTGGCACACCAAGGTCACCGGAATTTGACTATTGTACTGTGACATCATGCCTTTGGCGATAAAACGCTCGTTAAAGCGACTATTAAGCAAGCGCTCGTGCATGCGCGGCAAAATGCCACCGCCAATATACACTCCGCCCAGAGCGCCAAAGCTCAAGGCGATATCACCAGCCACACTGCCTATCCAGTCACAGAAGTGATTCAGTGTTTTGGTAGCGATATGGCATTCACCACTTTGTGCAAGTGCAGCAATTTGCGCTGCATCGAGTTCATTGACCTGCGCCCCCTCAACCTTAGCCATGGCCTGATACAGCCTTGCTATGCCGGGGCCGGCAAAGACATTTTCTACCGAAACATGCTGCAACTCATCGCGCAGCACGTTATGGAGTTGTCGGTCCAGCTCTGTCACTGGTGCAAGACTAATATGCCCTGCTTCACAGCTCATCACCGCTTGATTACCTTGAGAGCGCACTAAACACGCAGCACCGAAACCGGTGCCAGGACCAAACACGGCAATATTAGCCTGTGCCTGTGCTTGGCCTTGTTTAACAACAATGTTATCGCTGGCATTAAGATAAGGCGCGGCATAGGCAAACGCCGCGAAGTCATTGATAACCTGTAAATTGCTAAAGTCGAAGCGCGCCTTTAACTGGGTGACGTTGAAGTGCCAGCCGAGATTAGTCAGCATCACTTCTTCACCCTTAACTGGCCCTGCAACGGCGAGGCATGCACGGCTTATAGTGATTTCTGATAATTGCGCTAGGTATTCACTAATCGCATCTTCAAAGGTGCTGAAATCGCTGCTAGGAAAGGTATGGCGATGGCTAATGACAAACTCGTTGTCGTTGGGGAGGTAGTCGGTGATCAGCGCAAAACGCGCATTAGTGCCGCCAATATCAGCGACCAAAATGGGTGCGAATGGCACCTTGCTCTCTGCCTGTGTACTCGCTGGACTCATAATGTATTCTCTTGTTATTTATCCAGCGTCATGGTGTGGGTGTGTAGGCCGCGCTTTTCTTCACCATTGACTTAACTGGTATAAACTTATTAACTTTATGTTAGCTGTACTTTTTTCGCGCTACTGAAAAAAGTGCTGCCCGGGCAGCGGGCAGCCAAACCGTTTTGTGACAACAAAATGATAAAACGCCGACATTATGACACCGGTGTCAGCTATGAATCAATAAAAATTTTCAGTTTGCGGCAAAAATGTAGCAAAATGCCCGTTTTTTGCAGACACTTCGCTTCTCTTTAATGGTACTTGGCTGTATTGTCGTGGACTATTGCGAGCGCTCTATGAGGAAATACATGAAAGGTAAAGCCACCTCTTTCGACATTGCCCATTATGCTGGGGTTTCTCAGTCCACGGTTTCCCGTGCCCTACGAGGGAGCCCATTGGTAAATGAGGAGACACGGCGTAAAGTGGTTGAAGTCGCGCGCAAGCTTAATTACAAGGTGGATAAGAACGCCAGCAATTTACGGGCGCAACAAAGCTCGACCCTAGCAGTACTCTTATTTGAAGACCCCACCTCAGACGAGTCGCAAATTAACCCTTTCTTTTTATCCATGCTGGGATCTATTACCCGCGCTTGCGCCAAAGAAGGCTATGACCTGTTAGTGTCCTTTCAATCCAGTAGTAATGACTGGCACGCCGATTACGCTGAAAGTCATCGTGCCGATGGCATTATTTTGCTTGGCTACGGGGATTACATTGACTACCAAGCCAAATTCGCCCGCTTATTAGATACCAATACTAAGTTCGTTTGCTGGGGCGCTAATGTGGATGGCCGTCCAGAGCTCACAGTAAGCTGTGATAACCAGTATGGGGGGCGCTTAGTGGCAGAGCACTTTATTGAATTGGGTCGCACTGATTGTGCGTTTATTGGAGATGCCTCACACCACAGCCCAGAATTTAGCGCTCGCTTTAAGGGCTTCGAGCAGCGCTTACAAGATAACGGCAAACATGTAAGCGAGCGTAAAATGGCCACCGCTATTTCTACCGAAGAATCCGGTTATCAAGCAACCAAATCCTTACTGGCCAACAACATTACCTTTAACGCTTTATTCGGTGCTAGCGACTTAATCGCCATAGGCGCTATTCGTGCTTTGCAAGAGGCGGGACTTCGGGTCCCCCATGATGTGTCTGTCGTTGGTTTCGATGACTTAGCTGTGGCCCGCTTCTGTACGCCCCCGCTGTCTACCGTCCAACAAAATACCACTTTGGCCGGACAGATGTTGGTGGCTAACTTACTCAGCCTGATCGGTGAGCAAGAAGTCGACTTAGCGAATAGCATTTTGCCACCGCAGCTTATCGTGCGCCAATCCAGCCGGTAGTACCACTGCTCGCAGCCTGTTGCCAATAAGTTAATCACAAAAAAAGCCGCTGCGATAACGCCAGCGGCTTGTATTTCTCAAGGTCGTTTACTGCAACGCTTGCTCAACAATGGGGTAATGGTCCCATACTGTCTTATCAGTCAATGAACGCAGTAGCTTCACGTATTCGGCGTGAGTCCACGCCAGTGGCGTGGCCGAGTTTGTGCCCTCGCCAAGCTCATAGCCAAACGGGTTGACACCGACACCATCCCACACTTGCTCTGGCAGCATCATGCCCTTATTAGCAAAGGCTTCCATACCGAACACATAGGTGTGCTGAATACGCTGATAGTCTTTCGCTGTGAGCCCACCACGTACGGCATTGGCTGCGGCAATTTCATAGTGACCCCGCTCACCGGTGAAAAAGGGCCATACCCGACCGCGCTGACCATCGGTATTGTTGCCGCCCTCGGCATAGTTGCTGCCCCGTTTTTCATCTTCGCCGTAACCATCATTACCATAGCGACGCCAACCGGGATAGGCCCGCCCCTGCTCATCGGTAAAGGTATATTTGACTCGCAGATTATCGACGAGACTTTGGTCGTCGTACTCAGGCAGAGACGCCATCACCGACTCGCTGTCTGCACCACGCACGCCATAGCGCACCAGTTCTAAAAAGCCGCCATCTAAAATCTGCTTTTTGTCCATACCGGCACGACCATTGTTTGCTGCCAGCAGGGTATCGCCATTGGTATTTTCATCCTGAGCGATACGCACAAAATAGCGGCCATCGCTGGCTTCACCCGTTAATGTACCTTTACTGGTAAACATCAAGGCTTCAATGTCTTGCTCATACTGCTTCGCCGTTGCCAAATAACGCTGGGCACTGTCGGTATCACCGCTTAGCTTGGCAATTTCCCCGGCACTGATCAATCCAGCTACTACGGCGGCGGTAGTAGAAGGCGAGTAGCCTGCTTGCTCTTCCCAACGCTCCTGCTGCGTATAAGGCGGGGTGATCTGGGTGTCATTCCACAGGATTTTTGCCAGTCCCCCTTCGACCAAGAAGTCTGCAGCCGGCTGCAGCATGGTACGATACCACTGAGTGAGTTCGTTTTTCGACAGCACCCCACCTTTGTATAGTTTCCAGGCGAGCATGATGGGCATTGCGGTTTGATCCAGTTGCACCCCCACCCACTCTAATTCACCGTCAACATGGGTCTTTTGTAAAAACCAGCCGGTATCGCCTTGGTTGCCTGGGGTATCCTCTCGTACCTGGACCTTAGGTAAATAGTTAAACGCCGCTTTTGCCGTTTGCGTATCCCCCATTGCTAAAAACGCCATAGCAACTTGATAAAAGTCGCGTACCCATACCGCCTTATAGCCAGTATGTCCTTGCTCTGCGGCCACGGTATCACCCCATGGGTTTGATAAAGAGGCAATCAATGCCCCAGCATGGGTTTTGTCTTCCTGCGCTTTGAGCACCAAGGCACTGGTATTGAGTAATTTGCCGCCATCGGTGCTGGCATCATAGAGACGCTCGAGCTGCAAGCTCTGCAAATAATCCTGCCAGCCAATGGCATCGCCATCCCCATTATAGTGCGCAAGCACCTTGTCATAGCCGCGCTTCAGTGTCTTTTGACCCTGGGCAAGCGCCTCTTGCTCACTGCTGCCATAACTTAACACCAGATCAAACTGGCTGTTTTCGCTTATCTCGCCGAGTGTGGCACTCATGGCGACATTCCCCGCTTGCTCGCCAGTGCTTTGATAACGCGTGAACTCGCCGCGCGCTTTAAGCTGCGAGTAGCGATCCGATTGACCAACAAAACCAACGGAGCCGTCACTAAGACCCTTGGCGCTTTGCAAGCTTAGGTAATGGGCTCCGGAATAAGCAATAAGGGCATCGTCGGCAACTTTGGCCCGGTCGTCAACGCCATCATTATTCACATAAGGGTTCACCTGCACATGTGCTCGCAGCCCCGGCTCATTGGCCTGAAAACGCACGCGCACCATCAGTGACTGCGCATCCGGGTCGGTAAAGATATCTTTAATAATGCGAAAGCGCCCTTGGCTATCCTCACTGGTTACCCGGTATGCCAATGATGTCGGTCGCCCTTGGGGATCGACATCAAGGTATTCCACGCGATTGCTAAGACCATCGCTTTCAGCGACAACGAAGTCCGCACCACTGACAATAAATTGCATGTCACGAATTTGCGCTTGGTGAATCAACCCAAACATGGTTTCGGTGATCATCCCTTTTGCCAAGGAAAACCACACTTTTGATACTGTGCCTGTGGCACTGTTGTCATCGTAACGGCCTTGTTGATAAGCCTCATAAGAGGTACCAATACCGGTTTTGCCCGAATACGCCCAAAACGGTTTATCGCCAGGAGCCCCTGGCGCGCTATCGCTGTTCGCTGTGGGGGCGGCACTGTTACATCCCGCCACCGTTGCCAGTACCATGGCACTGGCAATTGCGTTTAATACTTTCACTGTATCACCCTTAGATTAATGATTAAGTTTCACCCGCGTAAGTGCAAGCGCTGCCAACACAAAAGACACGCCACCAATGATGAGCGCGTAAATAGGTTGATTGGCAAAGCCATGCTTTAAAATAAGCCCGAGAATACTGGCTGCAAGCAACTGCGGAATAACGATAAAGAAATTGAAAATACCCATATACACGCCCATTTTCGAGCTTGGTAGCGCGCTCGAAAGCATGGCATAAGGCAACGAAAGAATAGACGCCCACGCAAAGCCAATTCCCACCATAGGCAGCATCAGCCAGGCCGGGTCACTAATAACCAAAAAGCTGGCCAGCGACAGTGCCCCTAAGAGCAGGTTAACGGCATGGGCGATGCGAATACCGACGCGCTTCACCATCACCGGGATCACCAGTGCGGCCAGCGCAGCAAAGCCGTTATAGGCGGCAAACAGCACGCCAACCCAGTCAGCACCATCATTGTACGCTTTAGAAGTAACATCAACACTGCCATAGTGATGGCTGGTCACCGCAGCCGTGGTGTAAATCCACATCGCAAAGAGCGAAAACCAGCTAAAAAACTGCACCCAAGCAAGTTGACGCATGGCCTTGGGCATAGTGAAAACATCGTGTACCACCGCGAAGAAACCGTTCCCTGTGTAGCCTTGGCGCTGTTGCCAAGCGGCGATGCCTTGTAACATGGCAAAGGCCAGCAGTAAGCCCCCGAGCAAGTACAACTCTTTCTCTAAGTCCATCACCCCAACGGCTGCGATAATCGCCGCCCCTGATAGGCCGCTAACCACTAAAGTGCGAGCAAAGTTAATGACCTGCGTGGTATCGATTGTGGCATTGGCCTGTGCGTCGTCATTAAACGCCGCGAGTTGCTCTGGGCTGTATTCCTTGGTGGTGAACACCGTCCACATAACACATCCCAACAAAAACGCACCGCCGACGTAAAAAGCATACTGCACTGACGGAGGAATCACCCCGGCGGCAGCGGTATTACTGACATCAAACCAATTGCTTAAGATCCACGGTAAACTGGAAGCGACCACCGCACCCACGCCAATGAAAAAGCTTTGTAGTGAGTAGCCGAGCGCACGTTGCCTGTTCGGCAAATTATCACCGACTAATGCACGAAAGGGTTCCATGGTCACATTAATTGACGCATCCATAATCCATAACATGCCCGCCGCGACCCACAGTGTTGGTGAGTTAGGCATTACCACTAAGGCCGCCGTAGTGACGATCGCACCGTAAAAGAAATACGGACGGCGACGTCCTAAGCGCCCCCAGGTTTTATCACTCATATAGCCAATAATGGGTTGCACGATAAGCCCGGTAAGCGGCGCCGCCACCCATAAAATGGGGATGTCATCGATTTTTGCTCCGAGCGTTTGGAAAATGCGGCTGACATTAGCGTTTTGCAACGCAAAGCCAAACTGGATCCCCATGAATCCGAGGCACATATTCCATATTTGCCAAAAGCTTAAGCTGGGTCTTTCATTTTGCATTATTGTTTACTTCCTAATTGCACCACACTGACACCCTGATATGGCAGTGTTAAGCTGATACCTTGGGCATCGAACTGTGGCTCTGTGCCTAATAAGGTTTCCCCCTCGTCACTGGCGATATCAATACGCACAGACTGTGGCTGCTGCGCGAAGTTAGCCACCACGAGAATGCGCTGCTGCGCAAGTTGGCGCACAAAGCTAACCACCTGCTTTGGTTGTGAGTTGGCAACGCTTTGCAGCTCACCGCCGACAATGGCAGGCAACGAATTAAGGGCCATAAGTTGGACATAAAACTGCCGTAATTGGCGCTGCTCTGGGCTCAGCAGTGCACCGTCAAAAGCGCCATTGTTCATCCACTGTTGATGAGCAGGCACCCCAATGTAGTCAAAAATACTGGTGCGCGTTGGGTCGCCAAACCCGGGCTCTTCAGAGCCATCCTCGCCCACCGTTTGGCCAAAATAGAGCATGCTTGGCGAGCGCCCGATTAAGGTCGATACCGTCATCGCGGGCTTGCCCCAGTTCATGTCGCCGGCAAAATCGCTGCTGGCGATACGCTGCTCGTCGTGGTTTTCTAAAAAGTGCAACATGTGCTGCTCAATATCCGCCACCTCTTGGTGCTTAGCAAGCAAAGTATCCGCACCTTGTTGGCCCTGAATAATGGCCTTTAAGGTGTCATAGAAACCCACCTTGTCGTACAGGTAATCCATTTTCCCTTGGTGAATATAAGGGCGATATAGGCTTGGGTTATACACTTCGGCAAGTAAGAAGGCATCGGGGTTGGTCATTTTAATAGCGGAGTTTAGGAAGCTCCAAAACTCTACCGGCACCATTTCTGCCATATCATAGCGAAAGCCATCCACGCCTTTGGCCAACCAGTACTGAGTGATATCACGGAATTTATACCAGCTATCCGGTAGGGATTTATCTTGCCAAAACTGGTAGTGAGCACGGTAATCTTTGTTCGCATAGTCCTCAGGCAAACGCGGGAAGTCATAGCTGCCATCGGGTTTGACACCATAATTGATCTTTACCGTCTCGTACCAATCGTTGATATCAGGCTGCGCCTTGCGCGCGCCATTGCCGGTCCATTTCGCTGGGGTTTCCGCAAAGTGGCCATCGGCCTTGGGGTGGCTCACCCCCCCGAGTACTTGATACTGCGGCGACTGCGGTACCTGAAATGACTCACCGACCACATAATAAAAGTTGTTATCGCGGCGATAGCTGACGCTGGTATCGTCATTGGCGCCGAAATCCGCTACTCCCTCGGGCTTAGATACCGAGTGATAATCACGCGCGACATGGTTAGGCACAATATCGATAAGCACTTTCATGCCCTGCTCATGAGTACGAGCAATCAAGGCCTCGAACTCTTGTAAGCGATCGCTTGGTTTCGCCGCTAGGTCGGGGTTAACGTTATAATAATCTTTAATGGCATAGGGTGAGCCCGCTCGCCCCTTGACCACATCAGGATCATCACCTGGTAGTCCGAAGTCACTGTAGTCGGTGACCGTGGCGTGGTGTAACACCCCGGTATACCAAATATGAGTCACCCCCAACTCTTTAATCCCCGCGAGGGCTTTGTCATCAAAATCGGCAAATTTGCCTACGCCATTTTCGCTGAGCGTGCCCCATGGTTTATTAGTTTGCTTGGTGTTACCAAATAAGCGCGTAAACACTTGGTAGACCACCGGCTTTTGTACTTGCTCGGCATCTTGTTGCAGCTCTTTTTCAGCGTCTTTACTGTGCGAGGAACTGGTGTTTTCAGAGCAGCCTAGCAGGGCTACAGCCAATGACCCAGCCAGTAGCGTGGTTGTTAACTTGTTGTCTTTCATGGGTACACTTTGTTATTTCTTTTATGACAAAAATACTACGTTCTCCACGGCCCCTTTGATATGCCGTGCATACGTATTCACTCTATTGCAGTGCTAAAATCATGGCTTGTTCAGCGCCGATTGCCAGCGTTTGATTTAACCGTAACATCTCACCACTTAGCAGGTTTTTGGCCTGCTTTGCGCCTTGTAAAATCTCGGCATAAGGTGCCAGTTCTAGGTGCTGTTTACCGCCTTTGTTCAATATCACCACAATGCGCTGCTCATTATCAATACGGGCATACAGGTAGACATTGTCCTTGGGAGCAAAGTGCACCATCCGACCTTGACGCAGCGCGCTATGTTGTTTGCGCAACTGCAATAAGGTGCGTAGATAGCCTTGCATCTGTGTTTGCTCTGCGCTCAAGCCTTGCCCAGTGATGGCATCGGCTTGATGGCCACTGAAACCGCCGGGGAACTCAATACGAATATCCCCATGGGCATCCGAAGGGGTGTTATCAAGTAACACCTCCGTACCATAATAGACTTGGGGAATGCCACGAATAGTAAGCATCAGTGTCATTGCCAGCTTGGTTTTGTTAAGGCTTTGCCCGAGCTGGGTGTATATGCGGCTCATATCATGGTTATCGGCAAACACCAGCAAGTCATCGGCGTTGGCATACATAAAATCATTACCGAGACTTTGATACACCCGTACCCAGCCGGTGTGCCAACCGGGCTCTTCATTGAGGGCTTTGACCAGAGCCGCTTGCAACGGGAAGTCCATCATTGAATTGATGGCGGTGCTAAAACCGTCTTGGTTGTGTTTGCCGCGCTGCCAATAAGCAATAATCCCTGGATTGGTGGTCCACTCTTCACCAACAATACTGAAGTTGGGATACTCGGCCATAATGGCCTGACTCCAACGGGCCATAAAGGCTTTATCGGAATAGGAATTGGTATCGACGCGAATACCGCTAAGCCCGGCCTGCTCAATCCACCATATACTGTGCTGAATCAAATAAGTGCTCAGCTCGTCTACACGCTGATTCAGGTCGGGCATTGCTGGTACAAACCACGCATCGTTAAAGCGAGTGCGATCGTATACGCTGCTGTGGGGGTCCATCACCGTTTGTCGACGATGATTATTAGCCAAAAACTCACCGCCATTGTTAATCCAATCTCGGCTCGGTTTATCGGCTACCCATGGGTGATTAACGCCAATGTGATTGGGCACCATATCCATGATCACCCCGATACCCCGCTCAGCGGCTTGCGCCACCATATCAAAATAGGCCTCATTGCCGCCCATGCGCGGGTCGATGGCATACAGGTTGGTCATCGCATACCCATGGTATGACCCTGTGGCCATATTATTTTCTCGCGCTGGAGTGAGCCATAGTTGCGTAAAGCCCATGCGCTGCAGGTAATCGAGACGCTCGGTGATCCCTTGTAAATCACCGCCACGGCGGCCGTCGCGCGCCTGACGGTCGACTTTTTCTACCATACTGGGGTGGTTATCGTTATGCACGTCGCCGTTGGCAAAGCGATCGGGGTTAATAAGGTAGATCACATCATCGCGGCTAAACCCTTGACGTTGCTTTGAATTGTGCGCCCGCGCCTTGAGTTGATAGTCAAATTGCGCGCCATCGTCGGCGACAAACTGCAGTGTGCCTGGACGCGCCTGGGCACCGATATGCACGCTGAGAAACTGGTAGTTGTCGGAGTCAAGATGGTGCTGACGCGTTAGTTTAACGCCGTCGTATGGACGTAACTGCCACTGCCGCTGGGCGCTGTTTGGTGCATGCAGCAGCAATTGTACATCGGGGTTTTGCATTCCTACCCACCAATGTTTTGGCGCCACTTCGAGGCCCTGACAGGGTAGTGCCAATAAGGCCAATAACACCATAAATACACGCATTAGCTTAGATTCCTTTGAATAAATTGTTGGTGGCTCGGCATGCTTTGCACTGCCTGATTAATCAGTGTGCGCAAACTTTGCAGTAATTCATCAAGTTGCTCATTTGATAATTGCTCAGCCAGCGGGTGATGCTGTTGGGGCCAACAGTTTTGACCGATCAATACCTGCTGCCATGCCACTTCGGCAAAGAGTTCATCTTGATAACGATGCACTTGCCCGCTTTGTTGGAACTGGGCGATACGCTCGCTGAGAGATGGCGGCAGTTCCATATCGGCGCAGTAACGCCAAAAGCGACTATCTTGGCGCTGATTGAGGGCATAATGGAGAATAATAAAGTCGCGAATTTGCGCCATTTCGGTGCTAAATAAGCGGTTAAATGCACGCACCGAGGCGGGGGCAATGCCTTGGTGTGGAAAATGTTTCAATAAGCGGATCACCGCAGTTTGAATCAAATGGATACTGGTGGACTCAAGGGGCTCAAGGAAGCCACTGCTTAAACCGATGGCGACCACATTTTTGTGCCATTGCTGGCGCCTAGCACCAGTGCGAAATGGGATCACCCGGGGCTCATGCAATGCCTCACCGGGAAGGTTTGCCAGTAACTGCGCCTTGGCTTGGTCGTCATCGAGGTAGCGAGAGCAGTAAACTAAGCCATTACCAACGCGATGCTGCAACGGGATTTGCCACTGCCAACCGCTATCATGAGCGATGGAGCGGGTATAAGGTAGCGGGTCTTTATCGTCGCTGTGATGCGATTGCACAGCGATGGCACGGTCGCACGGTAACCAGTGTGACCAATCCTCAAAACCGACCCCTAAGGTTTGCGCTATCAACAGTGCTCGTTGACCGCTGCAATCAATGAATAAGTCCCCTTCTACGCGCTCGCCTGATTGCAACACCAACGCCTGCACATCGCCGTTATCACTTTGATCAACCTTATCAACCTTAGCGTCTATACGCTGAACGCCAAAGTGTTCGGCGCGCTCGCGCAACAATTGCGCATACAAGCTGGCGTCAAAATGATACGCATGCTCAGTACCGGCTAACGGGGTATTGGGTAAATGCCGCAGTGGTGCAAAGCGCCCTGCTTTTGCTGCTTGGAAATTAAGTGAGTAATCCCACAACGAATGGCCAAGACCTTGCTCTTTTGCATGGTGAAAAAGGTGATGAAAATCACAAAAGGGCAGCGCTTTACCTAAATGACCAAACGCATGCATGTAGCTGTCGCCCTTGCGGCCCCAGTTTTCAAACTGGATCCCCAATTTGATCGTCGCCCCGGTGCGCTTTATCAGCGTTTTTTCATCAATCCCCAAGGCGTTGTTAAAGGCGACAATCGGCGGTATGGTCGCTTCGCCGACACCGACAGTTCCAATATCCGTGGACTCCACTAAGGTGATGCTCAGCTGTTTACCCAGCATTTTTGCCAGCAACGCGGCACTCAACCACCCTGCTGTGCCGCCTCCTAAGATCACCACCCGATTAATATTTGCCATCTCTGTGTGCCCCGCTATTAGCTGTTAACTTCAAAAAAGCCCTTGAAAATTCAAGGGCTTTTTAAACAAGTTACGACAGTTAAGAGTTATAGCTCATACTTGAAACCGAGCAAGTAGGTACGACCATAATCTTGGTAATCACGTACTTGCAGGGCATTGTCACCTTGTAGCGAGATAAACGGCTCTTCGGTGATGTTTTGCACTTGGAAAGTAATCTCTAGACTCTCTAGGCCTTGAATACCGGAATCAGCAAAGTCATACCCAAGCTGTGCATCCCAGATGGTTTCACCTTGGATATCGACTTGGTCAGTTGAGAAACCCACACCGTAGATATCGCCTTTAAAGTCACTACGCTTACGCATGCTCGTACGTGCGGTGAAGCCATAGCGCTCATAGTACAAGGTTAAGCTTTGAATGCTGTCAGACAAACCTGGCAATTCATAGTCGTTGCCATTGGGGTCTTCCATATCCTGCTCAACACCGGTATGGCTGGCCAGTAGACCAAAACCTTCTAGCTCATCGGCGAATAAGTTAAACGGTAATGCCACGGAAAGCTCGTAACCCCACAGGTCACCGCCACCGCCATTGATTTTACCTGAGCCGGTACCGGTGCTGTTTGGTGGAATTTCACCAGTAGCCGGGTCGGCCACGCCGCTCATGTCAATCTCATAGTTACCGTCAAAAATCCATTGGTTCAGGTCTTTATAGAACACCGCTGCCGAGAAGTAACCTTCTTCACTAAAGTAGTTCTCATAGCTTAAGTCGAAGCCCGTCGCCTCTTTGGGTTCAAGCTCCGGGTTGCCGCCGGATACCGACCAATAATTGCCGTTTTCATCTGGCTGCTGGGCATTGTACGACGCGCTGATTGAGGCATTCATTTCATCTAAGCGCGCACGAGAGATGGTTTTCGCCGCACCAAAACGCAGCGTTTGCTGCTCATCTAGAGCAAAGTTAAGGTTTAGGCTCGGCAGCACATTGCTGTAGTCGTGGCTAATATCGGTGGGTTCGGCCACAACGAGGCCATCAACGACATTAAAGGCATTACCCTGTGACGACTGTTTGGTATACACATAACGCACACCGACATTACCCGTTACTGGGATATCGCCTAGCTCTGCATTAATATTGGCTTGTACAAAAGCGGCGGTGACTTCTTCTTGCACTGTCCATGAACGTGTTAAGTGCTTAGAGTCGGTTAGGCTTTCACGCAGCAGATTATAGTAACCGTCATCCACGAGTGCACGGGTATCGTAAGCGACCATTGGGCCCATGCCAATAAAGCTTAAATCGGCGCTGCCAAGACGATACTGCTCAGGCACTTCGAGCATGCCGACGTTTTCTGGGTAAGAGAAATCAGCCAAAGTCATAAAGTAGCCTTCAGAGACCTTGGTTTTCTCACGGTCACGATAAGACACGCCAAATTCCACACCGCTGATGTAGGCGTTATCCATTGCCTTGCTAGCGGCCAATTTCAACGTAGTTAATTCGTCTTCCACTTCTGGGGCATTAATAAAGCCATCTTGCGCGGTGTTCTCATATGGCGTGCCGGTTAAGCCATATTGATTATTTAATGCCGCACTAGAACCCCAAGATAAAGGCCCACCTAATTGAATAAGGTTGAAGTCGCTGTAATCAAGCTGGTGCGAGAATTGGGCGCCGGTGTTGCCATCATCAAAGGCATAACCGATATTATCGGAAATACCGTTATTGTCACCACGACCTGTACCTGAGTAGCTTTCGATACTCCATACTTGACGCTCTACTTCTGAGCGACTGGCGTCAAATTCCAGCTCCCAGTCGTTACTAAGGAGGTATTCTACATTAAAGCCAAACTGACTCAGATCCGCTTTACGCTCTTCAAAGTCGTTACGAACGACAACGCGTTGACCTTCTGTTAAGGCGCTGGTGATAAAGCCGCTGTCTGCATCAACCGTTGCGCTCTCAGGAGAGATTGAGCCTTGACCCCATGCAAACGGGACTTCAATACCACGAAGGATTTTTTCGTCAGTAAAATCAACATAAAGCGCGTCAAAGGTCATGCTCAAGTCGCTGGTAGGCGCGTATTCAAGCACTAACATCGCCGAGTCACGCTCGAGCGTTGATGAGCGCACAAAAGGTTTCGCCCCACCCAAGATTGAATAAGTATCCCCTGAGTCTGTGGTAAATTCAGGGTAGCCCCATGAGTTCCAACGTTTCTCTTGGTTGGGTGAACTCATCGTTGTATAAGCAAAAGCAACGCCAAAGGTATCGTCAGCGAACTGATCAATGTAAGAAACCGTACCACGGAAGCCTTTGTCATCGCCGTCTGGATTTAGTTTATCGAAACTAGTTTGCTCAAGCTGGCCGTTAAACTGAATGACCTGCTCGCCCTTGCTTAGCGGGCGGACTGTTTGCATATCGATAACACCGGCAATGCCTTCAGCATCAAGTGACGCACTCGGTGTTTTATAGACCGTTACACCGCTCATAATTTCTGACGGGTAAAGGTCGAATTCTACGCCACGGTTGTCGCTGATAGAGACTTGTTCACGACCATTAAAGGTGGTGGCGCTCTCGTTTTCGCTAAAACCACGTACGCTGACACGTGATGCGCGACCGTCTAAGCGCTGTGCAGTCAAACCAGGTAAGCGAGCAATAGATTCAGCAATAGACGAATCTGGTAATTTACCAATGTCTTCAGCAGACACTGACTCTACCACTTCTGTTGCAAAACGCTTGGTATTGATTGACTCGACGACACTGCGGCGAAAGCCACGTACTTCAATCACTTCAACATCTTGCTGCTCATCGGCTTGCGCCTGCGCTTCGTTGCCTTGAGCATACGCGACTTGGCTACCTAAACCGGCACTCAACAGTGCAAGCGTTAGCATACTTGGTTTGAACATAGACATAGTGTTTTATCCCGATTAACCATTTTATTAGGACCAATTGGTGATAGTTAGCGCTGCACCAATTTGGCTCGTGTTGTTGTCGCAAAAAATACTAACGCTCGTCTTAAATTATTAACAAACTTATGCATACGTATTCAATGTAATTGCAGCTGCAATATTTTACATTTTAGTTACATCAAAATTAGCAACAATCCAGTAAATATGCGAGCTTGCTAGCCTTTACAGCACAGTTACAATTTAACACCCCCAACAATACGCTGCCCTAGCCTACGCCAGCCCCCTGAACCCATAAATAAGCCCACATCCCTTACTAGTAGGGCTATTGAGAACATGATAGTAAGAGCCCATACAGTGGCGTGGTAATTGGTCTTACCATTCATTTTCGCACTACTTTAGTGCATTGGTGGGCTGAATGGCCTTAAATAAGTGCAAGACCCGATTACCGGAACCAGCCAGCTCATTGGCACTGTTTCCATTGGTAAACAGCCTTTTGGTATCAATTTGGTGACAAAGCCAAGCAAACACTAAAGCCACCTAATGCGCTTTTGCATACGAATACATCATGCATACGTATGCAGATTTTTTACAAGCGTTCTGAGGTTGCCGTATTCTTTGCCAAGCAAAAAAATTAACCGATGTTCTGGAGCGAAACATGGCGAACCCTCTTTGGTGGAAAGGTGCGGTAATTTATCAGATTTACCCCCGCAGCTTTCAAGATACAAACGGCGATGGAATTGGCGACCTCCGAGGTATTATTAACCGCCTTGATTACATAAAAAGCTTGGGTGTGGATGCGGTGTGGATCTCACCGTTCTTCAAATCGCCAATGAAGGATTTCGGTTATGACATCAGCGACTATCGTGATATTGACCCTATTTTTGGCGATCTTACAGACTTCGATGAACTGATCGCCGAAGCACATCAGCGCGATATTAAAATCATTATTGATCAGGTATTGAGCCACACCTCTGATCAGCATCCCTGGTTCTTGCAAAGCCGCGAATCAAACAATAATGACTATGCTGATTGGTACGTGTGGGCAGACGCTAAAGAAGATGGCACGCAGCCTAACAATTGGCTATCCATTTTCGGCGGCCCGGCATGGCAATGGGAACCTCGTCGCGAACAGTATTATTTGCATAACTTCCTCACCGAGCAGCCAGACCTTAATTTTCATAACCCGCAAGTGCGCCAAGCGGTGCTGGATAACGTGGAGTTTTGGCTTAAAAAAGGCGTTGATGGCTTCCGCTTAGATGCCATTAACTTTTGCTATCACGACGCTCAATTACGTGATAACCCGGCAAAGCCAAAAGAAAAGCGTCAAGGCCGTGGTTTTAGCGAAGATAACCCGTACGCTTTTCAATACCACTACTACAACAACACGCAACCTGAAAACCTCGACTTTATGCGCGATATTCGTGCCTTACTCGACAAATACCCAGGCACGGTAGCACTTGGGGAGATTTCGTCTGAGGATTCCCTTGCGACCATGGCCGAATACACCAGCGGCGGCGACAAGCTGCATATGGGATATAGTTTCGAGCTACTAACCGATGATTACAGCAGCGCCTATATTCGTAAAACGGTTGAGACCTTAGAGGCGAATATGCTCGAGGGCTGGCCTTGCTGGGCGTTTAGTAATCATGATGTGGAGCGTGTTGCCAGCCGTTGGGCAAAAAACGGCGAAGTTAACCCTGAACAAGTAAAAATGTTGACCGCACTGCTTGGCTCCCTACGTGGCAGTGTATGCATGTATCAAGGCGAAGAACTGGCATTAGGCGAAGCGGATGTTGCATTCGAAGATTTGCAAGACCCCTATGGCATCACTTTTTGGCCCAATTTTAAAGGCCGTGATGGCTGTCGCACGCCGATGCCTTGGCAAGACGGTGAGCACGCCGGGTTTAGCACGGTAAAACCATGGCTGCCAGTAAGTCATGCTCACAGCCTACACCATGTTGCCAAACAACAACAGGATGCTCATTCAACGCTCAATGCCTACAGCGAATTTATGGCTTGGCGGCGTCAGCATCGTGCGTTAGTTGAAGGTGACATTCACTTTATTGATACTCATGAGCCCGTTCTTGCCTTTATCCGCAACCACGGTGATGAGTCCATATGTTGTTATTTTAACCTATCGGAGCAACCCGTGAGTGTCGAAGTAACGCACGCGCCCAGTCATCAATATCAAGATTCGTTGCGCCATCACACTGGGCGATTGCAAGGCCAAACACTGCATTTACCTGCATTTGGCTGTTGGTTTGCTCGTCTTTAACCCCTTCCCTTGTGTCATAAAACGTGACATTTTTTAGCACCCTACGGGGTGCTTTTTTTGTGCTTGTTCAAAAGTCATGTTGCTCACCCAAGGACAACGTCGGTTATCTTGACGATAAAAATAACTCACTTTCTAAAAACCGACGATTAAGCTAAAAATAAAGCACTTTCCAAAGAGGAACTATGCAATGAAATACCTTGTTTTAAGTGCGCTGTTTGCTATTGGCTTACAAAGTGCTTTTGCCAGCGATGACCTACCAGTCGCCCCCGAGGAGATAATCAAGGAGCACACGCAGATGTGCCTAGACTGGGCCACGGAAGATGACATTGATGCGCAAAGCCAGTATCAGTATGTGCTCGACTGTGTCAATGACGAGCTCAGTGACAATGGTTACCAGCACGTACAACAAGTGAATATCAAATAGCCACTTGCCTAATATGGGCCTAGGGGAATAAAAAAGCCGCTCAATCATTGTGAGCGGCTTTTTCTTTTTTCTGCGGGTTACTTTTTCTTTTTCGCTTTCTTTTTCTCTTCTTCAACCCATTTACCATTTTCGTAGGTTGCCTTCCAGCCAGTCGCTTTACCATCGACTTCTGTCATTACATACTGCGACTTAGTCTTTCGGCTAAAACGTACTACCGCTGGGTTACCATCAGAGTCAGTCTCTGGCGCATCGGCTAAATAGTAAAATTTAGGTGATATACGATCGCGAAAACGCTTTAATTCAGAAACCTTAGGTGCCCGAGTCTCCCGTGACTTAGGAAAAGTAGAGGCAGCCAAGAATATACCGGCTGCGCCATCACGCAGCACGAAATAGGCATCCGATTTCTCGCATTCAAGCTCTGGCAAGTGCACCGGGTCCTCTTTAGGTGGTGCCGGCTCGCCATTTTTAAGCAGTTTACGAGTATTTTTACAGTCTTCATTGGTACAGCCAAAATACTTACCGAAGCGACCGTTTTTCAGCTCCATATCGGCGCCACACTTATCGCACTCAATAATCGGACCATCATAGCCCTTGAGCTTAAACTGCCCTTGTTCAATGAGGTAGCCACTGCACGCGGGATTATTACCACAGACATGCAGTTTTCGGGTTTCATCAATTAAATATGAATCCATGGCGGTTTCACATTTAGGGCAACGCTTCATTTGCATCAGTGTTGATGTTTCAACATCTTCAACTTCATCGGCATTGACCGCTTCCTCACCAGGCGTGAGGTTCATGGTGGTGGTGCAGCGTTCCCTAGGTGGCAAGTTATACCCAGTACAACCTAAAAATACACCGGTTGATGCTGTGCGGATCCCCATTTTTCTGCCACAGCTAGGACAATCAATGTCAGTCTCGACCATTTGGTTTTGACGCATTCCGCCTTGCGCCTCATCGCCACTGGCAATGGCTAACTTTTCCGAGAAGTCAGCATAAAAGTTATCCAGCACTTGAGTCCACTGACGCTCGCCCTCGGCAATATCATCCAGGCGCTCTTCCATTTTGGCGGTAAAGTCGTAGTTCAACAGCTCGGTAAAGTTCTCAACAAGGCGATCGGTGACGATTTCACCCATTTTTTCAGCGAAGAAACGACGGTTTTCCACCCGCACATAGCCTCTGTCCTGAATAGTGCCGATGATCGAAGCATAGGTTGAGGGTCGACCGATACCGCGCTTCTCAAGCTCTTTAACCAAGCTTGCTTCACTGTATCGCGCTGGCGGCTTGGTAAAGTGCTGTTGTGGGTCCAGCTTATCTAAGCTTAATTCATCACCGACACTCAATGCTGGCAGCGCTTGCTCTTCATCGCTTTTCTTGCGCACGGCAGGTTGCACTCGGGTCCAACCATCAAAGCGCAATACGCGACCTTTGGCTTTAAGCTCAAACTCACCCGCTGTGACCGTCACTGTGGTTAAATCGTATTGCGCTGGCACCATTTGGCAGGCAACAAATTGACGCCAAATAAGCTCATACAGTTTCTTCGCGTCAGCATCAACACCCTCAACATGCCCTGAAAGAACGTTCACATCTGACGGTCGGATTGCTTCGTGCGCTTCTTGTGCGTTGCCTTTTGCGCTGTAAATATTGGCTTTTTCCGGCAGGTAATTGTCGCCAAAATTATCGGCCACATAACCGCGACACATGGCGATAGCGTCTTGTGACAAGTTAGTCGAGTCAGTACGCATATAGGTAATATAACCGGCTTCGTAAAGACGCTGCGCTAGCATCATGGTCTTTTTAACGCCATAACCTAAGCGCGTACTGGCCGCTTGTTGCATGGTGGAGGTGATAAAAGGCGCACTTGGGCGGCTTTTACTCGGTTTTTCTTCAACGTCGGTAACTTGGTACTGAGCCGATTGCAGCTGCGCTACAGCAGAGTCTGCCTGATCTTTATTAACCGGTTTAAAGGCTTTACCTTGCTCTTTGGTCACCAGAAGACGTAACGCATCGGCTTTGGCTTGTACATCGGCATGAATATCCCAAAACTCTTGCGGGATAAAGGCCTTGATTTCGCGCTCGCGTTCCACAAGCAGACGAACGGCAACAGACTGCACGCGCCCAGCAGATAACCCGCGCGCCACTTTTTGCCACAACAAAGGCGAGACCATAAAGCCAACAACACGGTCTAGGAAGCGTCGCGCTTGCTGAGCCTGCACCATATCGGTATTCAGCTCGCCCGGGGTAGAAAAGGCCTGTTGAATGGCATTTTTGGTGATTTCGTTAAAAACTACCCGTTTGTACTTCGACTTATCACCGCCAATAATCTCTTCAAGGTGCCATGCAATGGCTTCCCCTTCTCTATCCAAATCCGTTGCGAGATAAATTTCATCTGCCGTTTCGGCGAGCTTTTTTAATTCTTGAACAACTTTTTCTTTACCGGGTAACACCTCATAGTGAGGCTCCCAGCCTTTTTCTGGGTCTATACCCATGCGTGCAACTAGGTTTTGATAGTCACGCTTCTTTTTATAGGCGGCTTTTTCCTCAGGGGCCATTTTGCGCACTTCGGCGGGGGATTTTGCCGCAGGCGCCTTCGCCTTACCTGACCCTGAGGTGGGAAGGTCGCGTACGTGACCTACGCTGGACTTAACAACATAGTCCTTGCCTAGGTATTTATTAATTGTTTTTGCTTTTGCAGGAGACTCTACAATGACTAGCGATTTGCCCATAATAGCCTAAGTTGACCTATCTCTTTTTATAATGATTGCCCTTGTTCGTGGGCACGAATAAATATAGGTATATCTACAAACACCTATTGTTACAAGCTTTGACGCTAAACTTTTATCTAATCAGCGATTTTTTGACCAGCTATTGCTGTGATTTTGTCCGTTATGGTGATTAATCACCGGTGCACAGGCTAACGCCGGGCAATATATAGGAATAGAAACAAAAATGCCAACCGAGTGGTTGGCATTTTGTTTAATCGTTATGACATTTACCTGTCATCCCTAACCGTCATACCGGCAGTAACGATTTTATCAGCACCATCATCAAAGCCTGATGGAATGGTGAAGGTAATAACAAGAGATCCTTCATTTTTGTTATTCCCTTCTGGCTCTCTAGAGATAGTGACATCGTGGTACATAGTTTCCGTCGAATTTGTGTTAGAAATTATGCTGTTACCGCTGCGAATATCAAGATCGCCATTGGATGATTCAACACCAATTTCTGTGCCCACTGGTAGCGGGTTACCAAATTCATCACTGTAGAAAATACGAACGCCCAGAGAAGCAAAACCGCCACTGACTTGGCTCAGGTCAACAAATCTTACATCACACCACTTCCGCTCTACGCCGTCTTCACCGATTACAGGCGCCGCGTTAGTTGACTCTAACTTAATAAAATCAGAGCCGATGCACTGCTCTTGAAGCGTGGCAAAACGTACATAAGGCTGATCGCCAGACATCACCAGCTCAACGCTGCTGCGCACCTCAATCAGTTCACGAGTACACTCTCCGGCCGCCTCAGCTTCTTGTGAGCAAAGTAAGCCATTGTATTTGCCGTCGGCTTCATCAAAGATGCCATCGTTATCAAGGTCACGCCAGGCTTCGTTATGACCGCCTCGCGAGATTAGCTCTGAACAAGGGTCAGTAGGCCCAGGTGCAGGGTCGCAGTTGGCTTTATCGAAGGTGCCGTTTTCGTTATGGTCGATAAAGGCCTCGGTTAAGTCATACTCTTGATAGTACTCACCAATATCGAATAGGCCGTTACGACGGGTAACACCACCACTTGACTCTTCATCAACGAAGTTTTCTTGGCCTTTGGCTACCGCCATCACGGTAACGCGACCACCCATAACAACACCGTTAGGGTCATTTTTAGCGCGTACCATACCATTGATACAAGGTGCCGCTTCACCAAAATATGGGTCACAGTTTTGCACACCGGTTTTTGGATTAATGCCCTCGGTGGTAGATGAGTCGCCATCGATATCACCAATACGGTTACCCCATTTATAATCCCAAAACGGTCTATCGCCTTGGCTGCGCCATTGAACAGTACAGGCCGCATCGGTGGTTTGACACTTAAAGGTGGGGTTAAACTGCGTGCCATCAATAACACCCGTAACACCGGCTTCGGTTAATACGGTTGCTTCAACACCATCGCCACTTAGCTGATTGAACTGGTCGCCAAAAAATACCGTAAGATTGGATATCACATTGTTGTAATAAAGCGAGTTGGAATTTATAACATCGGTGCTTAAATCAAAGCTGTTCTGATCGGTCACGCCTGAGCTTAAAGTAAGCAAGCTCGATACTGAGCTGATTTGCTCGCTTAATGGGATAAGATTAAGTTCCCCTTCAGGGCAAGAGCTGGGTGCATCGGCTGCTTGACAGGCTTCAAATTCATCAACCCAACAGGTCAAATCATCACCTTCAGGCAAGGCGGCAACATCGGCTTTTGGCACATAGCAGGCTTTTACAACTAGGGCACCTGGGACCACACCTGATGTGACTGTGGTTTGTACCACACCGTTGTTATCGGTATTACCCGTTGCCTGAGTCAGTGCCGCTTCACCGGTACCGTCAGTCAAACGAAAATCGATGCGGTCTTGAGCGACTGGATTGCCATCTTCATCAAGAAGTTTAAAGCGCACCACAGATTGTGTAGGAACACCACCTTCACCTGGAGGAAGAGCGATAAACGCCTCACTTACATCCATAAATTGAATAGATTGTACAGGTGACGCTTCAACCGGAATAATAGTTGTCGCGGTGTAGTTCTTACCGCCAGTCTCTACTGTTACAGTAACGTTATCTTCAATGTTACAGCCGTTCGCGCGGTAGGTTGCTGTAGCGATACCGGCACGCGATTTTACTTTGTCATCCAAAGTAGACTGACCACTGGCGGCACAAGTAGAGCTAAATTCAACATCGGTCGGAGTTTGGAATAGGTTGCCTTCCTCATCGCGAAGCTGCACTTCGATAACCGTACTGCCACCGGCTTTAAGTGGGATAACATTATTGTTGTTATCCGTTGCCAAGCCGTTATCAACTGTTAGCTCTAAATCTACCACACCCACAGCAAAGTTAGTGGTGTCAGTGACGCCCAATGCTTCGGCGGTAATCGTGCCTGCGCCACCTTGGTTGCCTGGCTGTAAACGCAATAAAGCGCGGCCAAACGAGTCGGTTAATGCAGTGCCAGATGATGGTAATACCGTACCCACTGAGGTCTGGGCATTAACGATTGCTGAGCCCACGCCGTCGCCACTTTGAATGCTGGTTACTTCAACGTAAATCTCACCCACTTCGTTAGAAGAAATGCTATTTACGATATTACAACCGGTATTTGGGTCACGAGGGTCAAGCATGACGTTATCACGGTCATCATCCCAGCCAGCGTTACAACCAGTGAGTAGTAACACGTCAACATCGGCGGTTTCCTCTGTCACAACAACGTCATCACCTTGGGTGGTAAAATCCGCTTGCGCTGTCACTTGGTCTCCCGCCGCCGGAATGTAAGTTGCGGTTACACGACCCGCGCCTTTCACTTGACCTGGACCAATGGTGACCTGTGCGACACCATCTGCGTTCGTTTGTGCAGAAGCAGGTTTTAGCTCACCTAGGGTATTGCCACTTACTTGCTGCAGGCTAAACTCAATGGCCTTACCGGACACCGAGCCTGAAGTTGCGCTGAGCGTTGCTACTGCTTGCGCCGGGTTGTCATTAGAAATAGGATTTTCGGCAGATATTGCATTGCCTTCACTGTCCACCACGGTTACGGTAATGGAATAACTACCGGAAGAACTACCATCTCCCCCCGTGTCACCACCTTCTTCTAAACTGCCGCCGCCACCGCAGGCGACTAGAAGTAAACTCAGTAAAGAGGCACTGAGCAATCGCACAAAACGCATTGACTTCTCCCTAACGTTTTATTGTTTAAATTATTTACTTAATATTAACCCAGGATGAGTGAATTACGCATTCCTTTTTTGAAAAAAGTTGTCGTTTTTCGCTGCATTGAGTGATTTTCGCTGATAGGCTATAGCGAATTACAATAACGAAGATGAATCATACCTATGTCTGAAAAAGGTTCAATGTCTCTCACCACGCGTATTATGATTGGTATGGCGCTAGGTGTTGTTGTCGGCTTTTTGTTCAAGTTGATTTTGGCCGGTGAAGACGAATTATTACTTGATTTAGGCTTGTTTGCCTTTCCTGTTAAAGGCTTTTTTGTTGACGGTTTATTCAATATTGGCGGGCAAATCTTCATTGCCAGCCTAAAAATGTTGGTGGTGCCACTGGTATTTGTGTCCCTCGTTTGTGGTACTTGTAGCCTCAGTGACCCGAAAACCTTAGGTCGTTTAGGTGGTAAGTCTATCGCCATGTATGTGGGTACCACCGCCATTGCCATCACCGTCGCCATTACCTTAGCGCTGTTAGTAAGCCCTGGCGATGGCGTCACCTTGCCAAATGATGCGACCTTTGATGCGAAAGAAGCGCCGACGCTGGCTCAGGTCATCATCAATATGTTCCCCACGAACCCTATTGATGCCATGGCCAGTGGTAACATGTTGCAGGTCATTGTTTTTGCGCTACTATTCGGTATTGCTATGGCCCTCAGTGGCGAAGCGGGCCAGCGCCTAAGCGCCGTTTTTGAGGACCTCAATAACGTCATTCTTAAACTGGTTACTTTACTTATGAACATTGCTCCTTACGGGGTCTTTTGTTTGATGGCAAAACTGTTTACGACCATTGAGCTGGGGCTTATTTGGAGCCTGATGAAGTATTTCGGTGTGGTGGTCGCAGCGCTGCTGATCCATGGGTTAATTAACTACTCTATCCTATTGAAAGTGCTGACTGGCTTAAATCCTGTCACCTTTTTATCGCAAATGAAGCACACTTGTTTGTTTGCGTTTAGCACCTCAAGTTCCAGTGCAACCATGCCTATTACACTTGAGACCGCGACTAAAAAGCTCGGTGCCAGTAACTCCGTAGCCTCATTCACTGTGCCACTGGGAGCCACTATTAATATGGATGGCACCGCCATTATGCAAGGCTGTGCAACCGTGTTTATCGCTCAAGTGTTTGGTGTCGATTTAAGTATTTCAGATTACCTAATGGTTATTCTTACCGCCACATTGGCATCCGTTGGAACCGCTGGAGTGCCAGGAGTTGGCTTGATTATGCTGGCGATGGTACTGAATCAGGTGGGCCTCCCCGTCGAAGGTATCGCGATTATTATCGGCGTCGATAGATTGTTAGATATGACGCGTACAGCGGTTAATGTGACCGGTGATTGTATGGTTACCTGTGTTGTCGCCAAATCTGAAGGACAGCTTGATGAGACCGTCTTTAACGATCTCGAGTCGGCTAAAGAACTGGAAGAATATAAGCCCAAAGCAAGAAGCTAACTTCACTTGTATAAAAAAACCTCGCCGTTGTGGCGAGGTTTTTTTAAATCTAAATTAAGGTCTCAGGCGCTGACCCTTAGACCATATCTTTAAACCTGCTTTTTCCACCGCGAGGCTTAGGCTATGCGCGACTTTATCCGCCAAGCCTTGTTTTTTCTTATAGCTCACTTTGTAAGCTTGTCGCTCTTTACTCAGTGCCAGTAATTCATCATCACTGGTCGTGATTCTATCCACTAACCCTTTTTCTTTGGCATCAATCGCAAACCAGTGCTCCCCGGTAGCGACGGTGCCTAAGTCTAATTCAGGGCGATGCTCGCTGACAAAGTGTTTGAACAATTGATGCGTTTGCTCGATTTCTTGGCGGAACTTTTCTCGCCCTTCATCGGTGTTTTCACCAAACAAAGTGAGGGTCCGCTTATACTGCCCTGCGGTAATGAGCTCTAGATCAATATCGTTCTTTTTCAGCACCTTATTAAAGTTTGGTATTTGCGCAACCACACCAATAGAGCCAACAATAGCAAAAGGCGCAGCAATGACTTCATCGCCAACACATGCCATCATATATCCACCACTGGCGGCGACTTTATCAATGGCAATGGTCAGTGGTATCTGTGCCGCTTTCAAACGGGCCAGTTGCGACGCTGCTAAGCCATACCCATGAACAACGCCTCCGCCGCTTTCCAAGCGCACTAATACCTTATCTTTTTGCTTATCGGCCAATGTTAAAATCGCCGTGACTTCCTCACGTAGGCTCTCAACTTCATGAGCATCCATGGAGCCAACAAAATCAATCACGTATAGGCGCCCCTGCTCTGCGTCACCGCTGTCACTTTTAGCTGCCTTTTTCTGTTCTTTCTTGAGCGCTTTTAAGGCTTTTTTATCCAGGGTGTTTGCTAAAAAGTCATCTTTCAACTGTTTTAACTTTGCTGAGAGATCGTCAACCTGAAGTGATCCTTCTTTACTTTTAGGTTTATTTGCCGCTCCTGCAATCATTGCGATGATAATGACGATTGCCACTAAAAAAGTCAGGGTTTTTGCAAAAAATAACCCGTATTCATAAATATACTCCACCTAGAGTCCCTCTTTCATTGTTGATGCACGGCAATGTAGCACAGCCATTAGCCACAAAAAAGCCGCGCAATTGCGCGGCTGATAGTCGAAACCAGTGCGCTTACTGGGCTATCACATCTTCATTTGTGATAGGCAATATCGTACCTTTGGATTTCAGATAGGTCGCTACTTGCTGTTGCATTTCAGCATTCGCTGCAGCGCTATCTGCTGCACTTGCTCCTGCTTGTGGGTTCGCAGCTGGCGTCAAGAGAGTACCATGGTGGCCTTTACTAAAGCGTACAAGGTAGCTTTCTGGGCTATCTGCTAACTGCGTTTGTGCTGCATTGTCAGCGCCCATCATCATTGCAAGTGGAATAGTTCCGGCAATGGGGTTGCTCTCAACCATTGGTGGGATCACCGTATCCGGCTTGTTTTCCATGCCATCACCCACAACCACACTAGTGTAAACTGGGGTTTGCTGTGCGTTTACACGCATTGCGTAGTTGGTTGGGTCTCCAGCATCAAGCAATGTTTGTGCAGCGTAGGTAAACTGCGTTAACAACCCTTGAATATTAGCCAAGCTGGCAGTGTCACCTTGAGCTGTTAACTGCGCTAAAAACGCTTGGTAACCACAGCCAACATACGCCTCTTGGTTATCAATAAATTGTGCACAGCTAGAGACTGCGCCTTCTTGTAGGAATGCGCCAAACGCTGCTGACTCATCGGTTCCTGCGCCAGCTAATACTGAACCTTGGATAAATGGCCCAAATGAATCTGAAGCAAGTAAGAAATTGGCGATACCGCCGCCGCCACTGCCAAGTGCCACAGTGTTCACTTTAAACAATGGATCAACCTGAGGGTCAAGCTCCGCATTCGTCATAGATAAGAACGCCGGGGCCACAACCGCACCTAAGGAGTGACCGACGAAGCCCACATCCATCGTGTTGAGCATAGGGTCGTTGGCAAAATTAAGACCTAGGCGCAAACCAAGTAAATCCGCAGCTGATTGGCGTAAGTTATCACGCGCCACCAGCAATGAATTCAAATTCATATACGCAAGCACAGAGCCTGTGGTCGCATTAAAATCGTCAGTGCCATCATTGTCGACATCGATTCCACGCTCACCGTGAGCCGGGTGGTCAATAGCAACGGTGGCAAAACCTTGAATACTTAGCGCCGCAGTCAACGCCAGCATGTCCTCTTTGCGACTGGTAATCCCATGTTGCATGATAACGACTGGCCAGCCAGCAGCAGGCATGCTCATGGCATCAAGCCCAAGCTGACTGCGGATAGCGTTTAGGGTCATTAAATCTGCCGGTTTTGTAACCTGTACAGGTATATTGCGATAGCTCTGTACTTTCGGAATGGTGTTGTATTTCGTGAGGTGACGTTTGTCATCCAAGCTTAAATCACGCAATTGACCGCCGCTGAGAGCGGCACATATCGCATCATTTTCACTCACTGGTTGCTCAGGGAATGCTTCGCCAGCCTGCTCTTTATAACCAAGCACGGTTACAGCGCTGTCGCAGTTTGCTTGCCAGTAGGTGTCGTTTAAATCACTGAGCTCTTTGCCTTGTGGGCTTTTTAAGTAGTAAGGAAGAACAATGCTGCCTTTTTCATAGCTCACTGCGTTAAATGCAGGATTAATGTCTTGCATGCCTTGAGCCGCAAAAACCTGCCCTACTGTGAGCGCAGGCTGTTGTGGGATCATCATCTCAGGCTTAGGTAAGCTATCTTGAGTAAGCGACGCAGCAAGCAAGCTTTTAATCGTGCCGAGCACTTCACCTGCACTTTGCATGGTCATCGCCGCTGAGTAAATAATGTCGTCTTTGCTTAGGTCACTGCCGCCAACAATAACGTCTTCGTAACTATTGATCACCGCTTGCAAACTCAGTTGCTGCTCAGTAACAAGTGGGTCTTCACTGCTAACGCTAGCATAGGTCGATGACGGGGCAATGGCGTTACCGGCTGAGTCGGTCAGGCCGTTAGTCAATACCGTAATGTACGAGCGCCCTTGAGTAAATGGCTTAAGTGGTACAACAGCCACGGAATTACCACTGGCTTGGGTGATAAAGTCGACGCCAAAGTTAAGTTCTTTAACATATTCACAGGCGATGCCTGCCGGTACTTGGGCGCAGGTTTGTGAGCTTTGGTCGGCGCCCATCACAACTTCAAAAATACGCACATTACCCGGTGTTGCAGCCGATGTTGCATCAAGGCTTACACCAGGGGAAAAATCGAAATCAATGGCATACGGCATTTGCGTCGACCACCCATCTAACGCACCGAGCGCCAGTTGGGGGTTAGTGTAATCATCGCCTTCACCAGGAATATTCAAGGTGCCATCGGTGGTGCCGCTTAAAAGCAGATCATTGGGTACGGAGATTTCCCCGGCACCGGGGTCAAACACCACTGTGGATTGCGGAACAACCGTAGGTGTTTCATTTTTAACGTCTTCGAGCGTTTCTCCGCCACCACAGCCAGCGAGCGCAGACGCTACAGCGAGAGGAAGTAGCAATTTTTTCATGTTGTTGGCTCCAAACCTTTTTTATTGTTATCTGCTTATTATGTGTGTATTAAAGATAGCAAAATGTTAATGACACATTAGACCAGTTTAACTTAACGTAAACCTATGCCTTTCGCCACTTAATTTTGTAATTAAATCGATTACTTGTTATTTGAGTATGGTAAAATTCTTAAAAAGATCATGCTCTAGGTGCAGCTTATGCAAAACTACCAAGCAAGTGCAAATGCATTAGATGAAAAAGTCATATTAATTACTGGGGCTGGCGACGGCATCGGCCGGGTTGCCGCGTTAACCTATGCCAAATACGGTGCTACAGTAATTTTATTAGGTAAAACAACTAAAAAGCTCGAAGCAGTTTACGATGAAATCGTCGCTGCAGGTGGCCCACAACCAGCGATTGTTCCATTAGATTTAAAAGGCGCCACGCAGCAAAATTACCGTGACCTGGCCGCCACTATTGATCAGCAATTTGGTAAGCTCGATGGCTTATTAAACAATGCTGGTATCCTGGGTGCATTAGGCCCAATGGAACATTTCTGTACATCCACTTTCGAGAACATCATGAAGGTCAATGTCACTGCGCAAGCAATGCTGACCAAAGCGTTGTTTCCTGTGTTAAAGAAATCAAACAATGCATCGGTTGTGTTTACGTCGTCGGGCGTTGGCCGCGAGGGCCGCGAATTTTGGGGGGCTTATGCTATTTCTAAATTTGCCACCGAAGGCATGATGCAGACATGGTCGAAAGAAGTCGATAAAACCAATATTCGCATCAATTGTATTAACCCAGGCGCGACCCGCACGAGTATGCGTGCCAGTGCTTACCCGGGAGAAGACAAAGACAAGCTAGCAACGCCTGAAGACTTGATGCCCACGTACCTTTATTTAATGAGTGATGACTCTAGTGACGTTAATGGTCAGTCGTTGGATGCGCAAATTAAAAAGAAATAATTAGCACATCATAGATGTAAAAAACGCCGCGTTGATTGCGGCGTTTTTTGTATCTGAATTAACGGCGTTTCTTTTGTTGTTGCACGCGCTGGTTGTGTTTTTTAACAGCTTTTCTAATGCGGTTCACTTTAGCGCGTTTGTCTTTTCGCTTGATAGGGTCAACCGATAACTTAGTTTGTGTTTCAGGCTTTAACTTAACGGTCTTACGCAGGTAATTCACTTTACTGAGCTCAAGTTCTTCCCAGCCACCTTGTGGTAAGCGCTTATTGAGCTCTAGCTCGCCATAACGTACGCGGATCAGGCGCGATACTTCCACCCCTTGAGATTGCCACATACGACGCACCTCACGGTTACGCCCCTCGCTCAATGTAACGTTAAACCATTTATTGATGCCCTCACCGCCCATAGGCTTAACACTATGAAAACGTGCCGGCCCATCATCGAGCTCCACGCCTTTGGTGAGGTTGCGAACTGCTTCTTTGCTTACATCACCAAATACGCGCACCGAATATTCACGCTCAATTTCGTAGCTCGGGTGCATCACCCTGTTGGCGAGCTCTCCATCGTTGGTAAATAACAGCAACCCTGAGGTGTTAATATCTAAGCGACCAATGGCAATCCAGCGGTCGCCTTCAATTCGCGGTAGTCTGTCAAATACCGTACGACGCCCTTCAGGATCTTTACGAGTGCACAGTTCACCTTCGGGTTTGTGGTACATTAATACCCGACACACTCGCTCTTGTGGCTCTTCAACTTTGACAATGTGGCCATCAACACGAATGGTTTGATTAGGCTCAACGCGATCGCCTAAGCGCGCCACTTTGCCATCAACACTCACGCGGTTGGCCTCGATGTACTTTTCCATCTCGCGACGGGAGCCGACGCCGGCTCTGGCTAGGACTTTTTGTAACTTTTCACTCATTCAGATGGTTCTCTCACAGAAGGATCGTGTAATAACTTGTCTATCTGGCTTTGTTGCTGCTCAGGGAGCGGCGGTAATTGCTCTAAGCCAGATAGCGAAAAATAATCTAGAAATTCATTCGTCGTCGCATATAACGCGGGGCGACCAGGGACTTCCTTATGGCCAATCACCTTCACCCAACCGCGCTCCTGCAATGTTTTCATAATATTGCTAGCAACTGTCACACCGCGCACTTGCTCTATTTCGCCTCGGGTTATAGGTTGACGATAGGCTATCAGTGACAGGGTTTCCATTAACGCCCTTGAATATTTCGGTGCCCGTTCTTGAAATAGCTTGCTGAGCCAAGGGCTTAAGCTGCTGCACGCTTGAAAGCGATAACCTGAGCCAACGTGCACTAAGCGGATCCCTCGGGTTTGATAATGCGCGCTGATGGCCTCTAAAGCTTCATTAACGCGCTTAGAAGACACATTAATATCACTGAGTACAGTTTCTTTGAGTTGTTTTTTTGTCAGCGGTTTAGGGGCAACGAAAATTGCCGCCTCTAGCAACTCTATAAGCTGCTCGTCACTAATGCGTCGCGTGCTCATGCTCAGACCTCCATCGCGGGCGCTATTATGGCAGAGCTACACCATAAGGCAATGCAAATCACGCTGCAGCATGCTCTTTTAAACGCACATGAATGGCACTTTCGCTATTAGCTTGTTGGCAGTGAATAAGCCCTTCTTTGGTGAGCTCTAATATGGCTATAAAGGTCACCACCACACCGGCGCGCCCTTCTTGTGGGGTAAATAGCAAGGCAAAATCAATATAACCGGAGTGGTTTTGTAATTGCGCTAAAATAGCGCTCATGCGTGCCCGGGTCGATAGCTGCTCAGGAGTGATATGATGATGCTCAAAGGTTTTGGCTCGGGCCATGACATCACTGAGTGCCAACATTAATTCTTCTAGCGCTACCTCGGGAAATAAAGGTTCAGGCATAGCCGCTTCTTCAACTAACGCATGAGCGGTAAAAATATCGCGCTCCATGCGCGGCAATTCATCGAGCTGCTCCGCCGCTTTTTTAAATTGCTCGTATTCTTGCAACCGTCTGACCAGCTCGGCGCGAGGGTCTTCCTCTTCCTCACCGAGTTCTTCATGCACAGGTAACAATAAACGTGATTTTATCTGCGCCAACAGCGCCGCCATCACCAAATACTCACCGGCTAGCTCCAATTGAAACTCACGCATCATTTCCACATAGCGCATATATTGCTCGGTGATGCTAAAAATAGACAGCTCAAGGACATCGAGTTTGTGCTTTTTGATAAGATAAAGCAGCAAGTCCAAAGGCCCTTCAAAAGTCTCGAGTACGACTTCTAGGGCATCCGGTGGAATATATAAATCTTCTGGCTTTTCAACCACGGCCTCGCCGCGAATAAACGCCAGCGGCAGCTTTTGCTGCTCTACCAAAGTATCTTGGGTCATTATTTAAAGGGACTGGGATCACCACAACCGACACGCAAAATCTCCACTGCGTCATCGGACAAATCCACCACAGTAGTGGCCTGTTCACTCAAAAAACCACCATGGATGATCACATCGACGTGCTTCTCTAAACGATCGCGAATTTCATCGGGGTCTGACTCGGTGAATTCAGCGCCAGGCAAAATCAATGAACACGACATTAAGGGCGCGCCAAGCTCTTCAAGTAACGCCTTACTAATCGGATGATCGGTGACGCGAATACCAATGGTTTTCTTTTTATCGTTTAATACTCGTCGTGGTACTTCCTTAGTGCCTTTGAAAATAAAGGTATAAGGGCCTGGCGTATTATTCTTGATCAACCGAAACATCTGGTTATCAACGCGTGCATAGGTCGCAAGCTCTGATAAATCGCGACACATCAAAGTAAAATTATGGTGCTTTTCGATACCCCGAATTCGGGTGATCCGCTCTTGCGCGGCCTTTTCCCCTAGTTGGCATCCTATGGCATACCCAGAATCAGTGGGATAGACCATTACGCCGCCTTTGCGCACAATATCCACCGCTTGTTGGATCAGCCGTGGCTGCGGGTTTTGCGGGTGAATGTGAAAAAATTGACTCATGTTTATCCTTGCTTTGTGATAACGACTACTGCCAACGCTGCCATACGCCTTCACAGTCTTTAGGTAAGTATAGGTTCTTTCCTAATTCTATGTAAGGTAAAGGAAAATGGAAATCAGAACCTTGCGAGCACAGCAGCCCATGCTCACGCGCTAGCTGCCCTAAAAACTGCCTTTCACAGGGCGCTTGTTGGGTTTGGGCCACTTCCATTGCATCGCCACCGAGCGTGGCGAATTCGTTTACTAACTTACGCAGCCACTTATTCGACATTTTGTATCGAGCCGGATGCGCGAGCACACTCTGCCCGCCTGCTGCGGCGATGGCCTTAATGGCGGTGTGCATGTCACACCACGTACTTGGTACATACCCGGTGTTGCCGCGACTGAGGTATTTTTTGAAGATGCCTTGAAAGGTCTTCGCTGCGCCTTGCGCCATTAACACCCGGGCAAAATGGGCGCGCGTTACTTGCGCCTCAGCGGCCAGCTCACAGGCTTGTTCATAGGTGTTTTCAAATCCTGCCTTTTGCAGACGTTCGCCTATTTTTATCGCTCGTTCACTACGCTTTTGCTGCTGTTCAGCCAACAATGCTGTCAGTTCCGGAGCCTGGGTGTCAACCTGCAAGCCAACAATATGAATTTCAAAGCTGTGCCAGCGCGTGGATATTTCGACTCCGGCAACCAATTCTAGGTCGAGCGCTTGTGCAGCAATTGCAGCGCGCGCTGGAGCGATACCGGCAATGGTATCGTGATCGGTGAGCGCGAGCACATCAACTCCTTTGTCGGCGGCTCTTGATACCAGCTCATCAACACTTAAGGTCCCGTCGGAAAAATTACTGTGGCAATGTAAATCGTACTTAAGCACACAGCCCTCTTAACAGCTATCAATAATGCCATTAGCTTATCATTTTTCACCCCGCAGCGCGGCAATAACTTTTTATTTATAAAATGGTTGACACTGATGCTCAGCTAGGTTTAACTAACAGCCATCAATTAATTAGGGTTATCAAGCTCATGCAGTCACAGGCTAACAACACACATATGACATGGTGGTGGCACTCGTAATCGCGGGTGGACTTAGTCGTGCGCAGTGAGTACTGCCTGATTAACAAAACCCGCAGCAAGCGGGTTTTTTTGTATCTAAACAAAGGTAAGTAACATGATTTTAACGCAGTTCGTAACAGTAATTTGGTGGTGGCACTCGAGATAGCGGGTGGGCCTTGTTACGGCTGAGCATAATTGCAACCCGCAGCTTTTCGAAGTATGCGGGTTTTTTGTTTTTAGGCCATCATCATTGCTAGCAGCAATAAAACCGATGGCAATACATTTTGGGAATGAGGACTTTTTATGATTTTTAGCCACATCTCGACCGAGCCCGGTCAGGTGACCAGCATTAGCCAGCGGCGAGACTATATCCCCTCTGCGCTGAGCCTGTTCGCCAAGCTCGATACCGATAATAGCTTGTTACTGGAGTCCGCAGAAATAGACTCCAAAGCCAATTTAAAAAGTATCGTATTAGTTGATAGCGCATTGCGCATAGAGTGTAACGGCAGCGAGGTCAGTGTCGTCGCGCTATCAAATAACGGCGCGCAACTGCTGCCTTATTTGCAGCGCCACATCGATGCCGGCACCACCACACTCGATAACACCACCTTGCAAATCAGCTACCCGCCCGTGGCCGGCGATTTAGACGAGCATGCCAAGCTCAAAGCAGCCAACGCCTTCGATACCCTACGTCAATGCATTAATCGCATCAGCAACAACTCTGACAATCCGTTTGCCATTTTCTTAGGCGGCGTAATGGGCTACGACATGGTCGCGAATGTTGAGCAACTACCCGCCGTCGAGGCAAAAGATAACAGCTGCCCAGACTATGTTTTTTACCTTGCTGAAACCCTAGTGGTGGTTGATCACCAAGCACAGAGCACTGAAATTATCGGTAACGTGTTCAATGGCCCGCAAGTGCATGCCAATTGCTTTGAGGTAGGACAAAAAGTCGAACGCTTAAACACCCTCTGTGATGATGTGGAGGTACTACCGGCGCCACAGGCAACGGCGCAGCCTGTAGAGGCCAGTGTCGATATCAGTGACGAAGACTTCAAGGCGCAGGTTAGCCAACTAAAGCAACATATTATCGATGGTGATATTTTTCAGGTGGTGCCTTCACGAACCTTTACTCTGCCTTGCCAACAGCCATTAGCGGCCTATGCCCAGCTGAAAACACAAAACCCTAGCCCCTATATGTTCTATTTGCGCGATCAAGATTTTACGCTGTTCGGCGCTTCTCCTGAATCGGCCTTGAAATACTGTGCCCAGAGCAATCAAGTTGAGGTGTATCCGATAGCGGGCACGCGCCCGCGTGGGAAGCATGCCGATGGACGTTTAAATTTAGACCTCGATTCGCGCATCGAGCTCGATTTGCGCAATGATGGCAAAGAGCGCGCCGAGCACATCATGCTCGTCGATTTAGCGCGTAATGACGTCGCTCGTATCAGCCAGGCCGGCACGCGTCACGTTAAAGAGCTACTCAAAGTCGATAGATACTCCCATGTCATGCACCTTGTTTCGCGGGTGGTAGGACAGTTAAAAGAAGACCTTGATGCACTGCATGCTTACTCGGCCTGTATGAATATGGGCACTTTGGTTGGTGCCCCCAAGGTCAGCGCTGCACGCTTAATTCGCGAGGTAGAAAAGAAACGTAGAGGCAGCTATGGCGGTGCCGTCGGCTATCTCACGGGTGAGGGAGCCATGGACTCTTGCATTGTTATCCGCAGTGCTTTTGTCAAAGATGGCCTAGCCCATGTGCAAGCCGGCGCTGGGGTGGTTTATGACTCAGACCCGCAAAGTGAAGCCGATGAGACTCGCGCAAAAGCCGGCGCCGTACTGCGCGCTATCGCCACCAGCCAAGGAGCAACAAACGCATGAATTATAAGATTTACTTCTTAGATAACGAAGACTCTTTCAGTTATAACTTGGTGGATGAATTTGCGCAGTTGCGCCAAGAGTTGGTGGTGTATCGCAATACCGTGGCGGCGGAAGTCATATTCGAGCGCATGTGCGCAGAAACCCAGCCGGTGGTGCTCGTGCTTTCCCCCGGGCCCGGCGCACCCGATAGCGCGGGATGTTTAATGGCGCTCATTGACCTGTGTCGGGGACGCTTCCCAATGCTCGGGATTTGTCTCGGGCAACAAGCATTAACGCAGGCGTATGGGGGTGAAATCGGTCATGCTCAGCAAACGGTGCATGGTAAATCATCCACCATTAGCCTAATGCCCCACCCCGCTTTTAGCGGCTTTGGCGAGCACCTCGTGGTGGCCCGTTACCATTCCTTAGTGGCAACCAAGGTAAGCGAGCAATTAGCGATTATCGCCCAGTACCAGGGCATGCCAATGGCTGTGTGTCAGCATCAAGATAAGGTGCTTGGCTATCAGTTTCACCCAGAGTCGATTCTAACTCCTCATGGCGCGCAACTATTGCAGCAAAGCCTTGAATATTTAACAGCACAGGGGTAACTCATGGATGTAATGAATAAGCTGTATCAGCAGCAGGACTTAACCTTTGCCGAGTCACAGCAGCTGTTCGATAGCGTAATGCGCGGCGATATTGATGATATCACCCTGTCGGCCATGCTTACCGCGCTGAAAATTAAGGGTGAATGCGCCGACGAGATTGCCGGGGCCGCCGCCGCTATGCGCGCCAATGCCCTGCCCTTTAACACCTCGGCGCAACACTTGGTCGATGCCTGTGGCACCGGTGGTGATGGTGCCAACACTATTAATATCAGCACCACGGCAGCGCTTGTAGCCGCCGCCTGTGGAATTAATATGGTCAAACATGGTAACCGCAGTGTATCGAGTAACTCAGGGTCGTCTGATTTGTTACAAAGCCTGGGTATCAATATCGATATGAGCCCAGAGCAAGCCGCCGCGATGCTAGAGCAAACCGGCTTTGCATTTTTGTTCGCTCCGCTTTACCACCAAGGGGTCAAGCACGCGATGGCGGTGCGTACCACCCTTAAAACACGAACCCTATTTAATATTCTTGGGCCGCTTGCTAACCCGGCGGCACCGGATTATCAATTACTCGGGGTGTACGACCCAGCCTTATGCTTACCTATGGCAAAGACCCTGCAAACCTTAGGGTGCAAACGGGCGATGGTTGTCCATGGTGCCGGCACCGATGAAATAGCCTTACACGGTGAGACTCAAGTGGTTGAACTCAACCAAGGGCAACTGCATGAGTACACCTTAGACCCCAGTGACTTCGGACTTGCAAACTATTCACTTGCGCAACTCAGTGGTCAAGGGCCAGACTACAACGCCAATGCCACGCGGGCGATTTTAAGCGGCCAAGGAGAGCCAGCGCACACCAGTGCGGTGGTGATCAATGTCGCAGCGTTATTAGTATTGACCGGCAAAGCGGCTAATTTCAAAGAGGCCAGCGCGCAGGTTCAAGACGTTTTACAATCTCAGCAAGCACAACGCACGCTTGATACCATCATTGAGGTAAGTCATGGCTAATGTATTAGAGAAAATTGTTGCCGATAAACGCCATGAGGTAGCGCAGCGTCAACGCACGCAACCGTTAGCGAGTTTTATTGACGACATCACTGCGAGCGACCGTGATTTTTATCGTGCCCTGAAACAGAGCCCAACGAGCTTTATTCTGGAATGCAAAAAAGCATCGCCCTCAAAAGGGCTTATTCGCGATGTCTTTAACCTGGATGAAATAACTGCCGTCTATAAAAAGTACGCCAGCTGTATTAGTGTGCTGACCGACGAAAAGTACTTTCAAGGCCATTTTGACTACTTAACCCAGGTACGGCAGAAAGTAAGCCAGCCACTGATTTGCAAAGATTTCTTTATCGACCCATATCAAGTTTATTTGGCTCGTTTACACGGCGGTGATGCTATTTTATTGATGCTTTCAGTGCTTGATGACGACACCTATACGGCGCTTAGCAAACTGGCTAAGTCACTGAATATGGATGTATTAACTGAGGTGAGCAATGAGCAGGAAGTAACTCGGGCGCTGGCGTTGAACGCCGAGATCATCGGTATCAATAACCGTGACTTACGCGACTTATCGACCGATTTGGCGACCACTGAACGGCTTCGCCAATTGATCCCCAGTGATAAAGTGGTGATTTCTGAGTCGGGCATTTACAGCCATCAAGACGTGCAGCGCTTAAGCCCCTTGTGTGACGGGTTTCTGGTTGGCAGTTCTATTATGGCCCAAGCAGATATTGAAAGCGCTTGTCGCGCCTTAATTTTTGGCGAGCATAAAGTCTGTGGTCTAACGCGCTCACAGGATGCACAAGCGGTATATCAAGCTGGTGCCTATTATGGTGGCCTGATTTTCTATCCAGGCTCACCCCGCTATGTTGACATTGATTGCGCTAAGGCCATTGTTGATAGTGCGCCGCTGCATTACGTAGGGGTTTTCGTTGACGCACCGATTGCGCAAGTCAGCGACTATGCCACGCGATTAAAACTGGCTGCCGTGCAGCTGCATGGAGGGGAGGATGAGTATTATATTCAGTCATTACGCCAAGCGCTGCCGTTATCGTGCCAAATTTGGAAAGCACAAGCGGTGGCTACACAGCTGCCTAAAGCGCTCGCGGGCGTCGACCGTATTCTCTATGACACGTATAGCAAACAAGCGAAAGGTGGCACCGGTGAGCAATTTAACTGGCAACTGCTGGCGCAGGCTGAGCCCCCTTTCATGCTGGCAGGCGGCTTGACCCCTGGCAATATTGCTGACGCTTTAGCACACAACGCAACCGGGCTGGATATTAATTCCGGCGTAGAAACCGCACCCGGTAAAAAATGTACACAGAAAATTAATGCTGCCTTTGCGGCAATTCGGAATTATTGAGGTGGTTATGAGTAATTCAGCCTATTTTGGCGATTTTGGCGGCATGTTTGTGCCGGAGCTTTTGGTGCCGGCGCTTAAACAGCTAGAAGCCGAGTTTAATAAATCACAACACGACCCGCTTTTTGAAAAAGAGTTTCACTCTTTGCTCAATGAATATGCCGGCCGTCCGACACCTTTAACATTAACGCGTAACTTGGTGAAAAACCCCAAGGTCAAACTGTACCTTAAGCGTGAGGATTTACTTCACGGTGGCGCACATAAAACCAACCAAGTGTTGGGCCAGGCCTTGCTCACCAAACGCATGGGCAAAGAGGAAGTCATCGCTGAGACCGGCGCTGGTCAGCACGGTGTGGCTACGGCTTTAGCCTGTGCGCTGTTGGGTTTAAAGTGCCGCATTTATATGGGCGCTAAAGACGTCGAGCGCCAGCAGCCGAATGTATTTCGTATGCGCTTGATGGGCGCTGAAGTGATACCTGTTACCGCCGGCTCTGGTACCTTGAAGGATGCCGTGAACGAAGCGCTGCGTGACTGGTCAGCAAATTATAAAACGGCGCACTACCTGCTCGGCACCGCTGCCGGACCACACCCTTTCCCAACGGTGGTACGCGAGTTCCAAAAAATGATAGGTGAAGAAGCCAAACAACAGGTTCTCGAAACCGAAGGGCGTTTACCCGATGCGGTCATTGCTTGTGTCGGCGGCGGCTCTAACGCCATTGGCATGTTTACCGATTTCATTGATGAGCCGAGCGTCAAGCTGATCGGCGTTGAACCCGCAGGTAAGGGCCTTGATAGCGGTGAACATGGCGCGACCTTATGTCGTGGTAGCAAAGGAATTTTGCATGGCGCTTACACCTACATCATGCAAACTGAGCAAGGCCAAATTGAAGAGTCTTACTCAGTATCGGCAGGCTTAGACTACCCCGCAGTGGGGCCTCAGCACGCGCATCTGCATGAAAGCGGCCGCGCCCAATATGTGGGGATCACCGATGATGAGGCGCTCGATGCATTTAAGGCGCTGGCACGCCATGAGGGCATTATACCGGCACTTGAGTCGAGCCACGCACTGGCCTATGCCCTCCAGTATGCGGAGCAACAAAGTGAAGAGTGTATTATTGTTGTAAACCTCAGCGGCCGAGGTGACAAAGACTTGGCCCATGTGCATCAAGTGCTTGCTGCTAAAGGAGATATATCATGAGTCGTTATGCCACCACCTTCGCCAACCTCGCCGAGCACAATGAAGGCGCGTTTGTGCCCTTTGTGACCTTGGGCGATCCGGGTAAAGCACAAAGTATTGCCATTATTAAAAGCCTGATTGATGGCGGTGCCGACGCATTAGAGTTGGGCATCCCCTACTCCGACCCAATTGCCGATGGCCCGGTGATTCAGGCCGCCAATATTCGCGCCTTAGAGGCGAACATTAGCACCGATGATTGCTTTGACATCATTCGCGAAATTCGTGCCTATAACGCAGATATTCCAATTGGTTTACTACTGTATTCTAACTTGGTATTAGCCCGTGGACCGCAGCAGTTTTACCAACAAGCGAAAGACGCTGGGGTAGACTCAATCTTGGTCGCCGATGTGCCCTTACATGAGTCGAAAATGTTCCGCCAAGCGGCCACTGAAACCGCCATTGAGCCGATTTTTATCGCCACCCCCAATGCCGATGATGACACCCTTCGACAGTGCGCCTCTTACGGGCGCGGTTACACCTACTTGCTCTCCCGAGCAGGCGTCACGGGCACTGAAACCAAAGCGCAAATGCCGGCGGATTCGATGATTGCCAAGCTAAAAGAATATCATGCCGCACCTGCGTTGCTTGGCTTTGGTATTAGCACTCCGGATGATGTGAGCCAAGCCCTGAGCAGTGGTGCTGCGGGGGCTATCAGTGGCTCCGCCGTGGTAAAAATTATTGCCGCCAACTTGGACCACCCAGAGGCCATGTGTGAAGAGCTGAAAGTGTTTACTATCGCCATGAAAGAGGCGACCAAGGGTTAGCCTGGCTGTATGTGGTCTTTTAATGCCTTGGCGCATTTAAAGGCCACTTTGTTTTGCCCTGCTATTTCTATTTCCTCCCCTGTTTGCGGGTTACGACCGCGTTTCGCCGGGTGATAGCTAAGCGAAAAGTTACCAAACTTAGGTATAAATACCGCATCCCCTTCGTGTAAAGACCGCGTTATCGCCTCAATGAGTGATGTTAACGCTGCCGCAGATTGTTGCTTAGTTAATCCACTGCGCCCATGCATGGCGTCAATTAGTTGCTTTTTGTTCACGGTGCTACCTACTGAAAACTCAAAGCCGCGCAGCCTAAAAGGCGACAATGAAAATGTCAATGTCGCACTGATGCTTGAGCTTGCTCTCAGATACTGGTAAAACGGCTGCTACCTAATGTAATGGACGTCGTGAATGAGTACTTTAATTGAATACATTCCGCTAATTTTATTTTTCGCTGTTTATAAACTCGTTGATATCTACTGGGCGACGGGCGTATTAATCGGCACCAGTGCCCTGCAGCTTGCTTATGGCTATTTCAAAGAGGGCCATATTGCTAAGCGTCATTGGGTGTTTTTCGCTATCGCCCTGGTGTTAGGAACCATGACCATTCTGTTTCGAGATGAGCATTTTATCCAATGGAAGGCCACCTTCATTTATGCGCTGTTAGCGGTGGTGTTATTAGCCGCACGGCTGTTTTTCAAAAAGAACCTAGTGCAAAAGGCACTCACTGGGTTGCTCAAGTCGGTAGAAGAGAAACAAGGCGGTGAGCAAGGCCAAGAGATTACGGTACCAGAGCGGATTTGGGAGCAGTTAAACATTTTCTGGGTTATTTTATTTGCCGTTATTGCAGTGCTCAACATTTATGTTGCCTACAATTTCTCGCTCGACTTTTGGGTAAACTTCAAAGTGTTCGGCCTTATCGGCATCACCTTTGTGGCTATTATTGCCACGATTATGCGTCTTTACCCTTACTTTCCTGAAGAAGAGTCATAAAGCTGTCGTACAGCCCTGCTACACTGAGTACATATTGAGTGTAGCAATGGGCTGAAACATTGAATAACGCGCAGTATCGCTGGCTAGAGCTGTTCTGTATCTTTATCCTATTGCCGGTTGCCGGCTTGCTGATGCGCGAGTATTTGCATAATTGGCTGATCCCGGCGTTAATTACCCTCACTGCGGTGTGTTGTTTTGTTCTGCTTACCGATCCCCACTTTAAACGCTTTCGCATCACATCCATGGGGCAGTTCTCAGCGGTGCGTAAGCGCATTGCCACGTTTTTTCTCACCGGAGCATTATTCTCGGGTGTGCTCTATGGCATTCTCAACCAGGAAAACTGGTTCAGCTACCCGCTGCAATCACCATTGAGCTGGTTGATGCTACTGGTGTTATACCCGCTGTTCTCTGTGTTGCCACAAGAGTTGATTTTTCGCACCTATTTCTTTCACCGCTATAAACCCATCATTCCTAGCAAAACTTGGCGTATTTGGTTAAGTGCAAGCGTATTTTCCTTGGCACACATGGTTTATGGGAATTGGGTTGCGATAGTATTGTCGTTTTGCGGTGGGCTACTGTTTTCTTATACCTATGCGCACTCACGCTCCACACTTGTGTGTGTGCTGGAACATAGCTTGTGGGGGCTGTGGATGTTTACTCTGGGACTTGGCAGTTATTTAGATTCGGGGGCTATTTAGGCTAGCCCCCGACCGGCGAATTAAAAGCCGAAGATACTGATAGCGAAAAACTTGGTTGCCACAGTATTGATGAAAATCAACAGCAAAATCGCTGGGATAAAGGTTGATAGTGAGAAATTCACGTACTTTTGCATAAAGCTGCCTTCGTAACTAGCGCAGCCTTGCGAAAGTTCATCATTCAAACGCGCCTTCTTCCAACGATACATAACAAACAAACACACCATCAAGCCGTTAAGAGGTAAAATGGTGTCATAAAACACGTCATAAACCACATCAAAGAAGCTCTTATCAGCATCACCGTAGTGGGTGAACTGAGTCAACCAATCGACCATGCCAAATGATACGGTACAGCCAATGGTGAGTAAGCCGATAGCGCCTGCTAAAACTAACAGTGCTTTTTTGCGGCTGTAGCCCTTTTCCTCAATAAGCGTTGCTGTGGGCACCTCGACAATCGACACCAACGACGTAATGGCAGCAAAAAACACCAACAAGAAAAATACAAACGCCACCATAGACGCGCCCATATAACCAATATCGGTTTGCAGTGCCAAAAGAATCTTCGGTAAATAAACAAATATCATCGACACCGACGACTCTGAGAGTTGGCTTGGGTCAGTATCCGGATTAAAGCTAAAAATAGCTGGCAACACCATTAAGCCGGCGGTAAAAGCCACCAGTGAATCGGTGATGGCGACCATCTTTGCACCACCTACAATATCATCCTTCTTCGAGATGTAGGACGCGTAGGTCATCAAAATCCCCATCCCTAACGACAGCGAGAAAAACGCTTGTGATAAGGCACCATTGAGTACGCTGGCATTCATTTTGGAGAAATCCGGGACCACATAATAACGCACACCCGCCATAGCATTATCCAAGGTCAATACATAGGCAACCAAACCGATGAGCAGCACAAAAAGGGCTGGCATTAGGAACTTCGCAGCCTTTTCAATGCCCTCTTTGACGCCACCGACGAGGATTAAGTTAACCACAATGGCGACCACCACCATGTAGCCAAAAATACTGTATTCATTAATGAAGCGGCCAAAGTTACCGGGGTCGGCAAGCGCATCAAGGTTGCCCATGGCTGTTTGTGCCAGATAACCGAAAATCCACACCGTAATAACCATGTAAAACACCGCAATCATAAACGGCGTCAGTACCGCAAGAACCCCTGCACCGCGCCAGCGCGGTGAATTATCCGACAGTGTTTTGTATGCACCATAAGGGTCTTTTTGCGCTTTTCGGCCCATAGCCATTTCCGCCATCATGACCGGCAAACAAATAAACGCCACAAACAGTGCATAAACCAAAAGAAAGGCACCACCGCCATTTTTGGTGGCCGAAACAGGAAACCCAACGAGGTTGCCAATACCTACCGCAGAGCCTGCAGCAGCTAGAATAAAGCCCAAGCGAGAGCTAAAATGTTCACGTTTTTCGCTCATAGAAAAACCTTGTTATTGTTTTAACCCGACTCTACCAGTGTTAAACAAAGCTTTTCAAGCTTTAACGACTGCTGGTGGGCGCGGTCCCATTTAAACAACGATATTAATTTACAACGCCTATCATTGCTGGCTATCATAAATGTAATCGATACCAAGTACTTGGTTATTATTATGTTGTACATGATTTATTCCACCGATGTGGAAAATTCGCTCGAGCAGCGTCTTAAAGCGCGTCCAGCGCATCTTGCACGCTTGCAAGAGTTACAGCACCAAGGGCGCTTACACCTTGCCGGACCACTTCCAGCGACGGACAGTAACGACCCGGGTGGAGCTGGCTTTACGGGCTCATTAGTCGTAGCTGAATTTGCATCCTTAGAAGATGCACGGGAATGGGCCGCTGATGACCCCTACATCGCCGCTGGTGTATATGAAAACTCAGTAGTCAAGCCCTTCAAAAAGGTGCTTCCAGCGTAATTCAGTAAAGGTTAATTGATTTTTTGTATGCTTGCGACATTGCCGCTGCAAGTGCAGTGTATGTTGCGCAACGAAAGATCAATTGGGAGTTCTTTGAACCATGCTTAAATATATAGCCGCTATATTTACTGCTTTTGTTTTAGCCACGTCAGTGGCCCAGGCTGGCTCAACGCCCCCCAAAGACATTGATAAAAAGCAGGCAGTGGCAATTGCCAAAGAAGCCGAAAACGGTAAAGTGTTAAAGATATCTGAACAAAGGGAAAAGTTTATTGTTCGTATATTAAAGCCCAAGGGCCGTGTGGTTGACGTCAGCGTCTCAAAACGCACCGGGCAGGTAGAGAAGGAAAATAATTAATGCGCATACTAGTAATTGAAGACGACTTACATTTGGCAGATAACCTGCGTAGTGCCCTAGAAAAAGAGCGCTACAGCGTTGATTTGTGCAATGATGGAGAAGCGGGCCTTTTCCATATTTGTGAATACCCACTGGATATGGCGGTGGTTGATTTAGGCTTACCAAAAATTGATGGTATTGAGCTTATCAGACAAGCCCGTAAAAATGGCGTCGACATCCCTATCTTAATTTTGACTGCGCGCGATCGCTGGCAAGATAAGGTCGAAGGCCTCGATGCCGGTGCCGACGATTACCTTACCAAGCCATTTCATGTGGAAGAGTTAATCGCTCGTTGTAACGCACTAATTCGTCGCAGTGCGGGTCAGGCTAACCCTGAAATTGAAAACGGCCCAATCCGTATTCATACACGCTCGCAGCAGGTATGGGTAGAAGAGCGCGAGCTCAACCTGACCGCTTACGAATATAAAGTGTTGGAATATCTGATGGTGAATCCACAAAAAGTGATTTCTAAATCGGAATTGACCGAGCACATTTACGACCAAGACTTTGATCTCGACTCTAACGTGATAGAAGTATTTGTTCTGCGTCTGCGCAAGAAACTGGACCCAGAAGGCACCCTGAACCCCGTTGAGACCCTACGTGGGCGAGGATACAGGCTGCGCACCCAGTGGTAGGAAATCAAGTTTCACTGAAAATAAGACAAGGATTTATCCTTGTCTTTTTGTTGATCGTAGCCATGCCTATTTTATTTGCTTCGATTGGCAACGCGTATCGTGCCTCATTAGTGGAGGCCACTGAAAAAACCCTCGAAGCGCATTTATACTCATTAATATCTGAAGTTGAATACAGTGAACGTGGTGTAGAAATGCCACGCAGTATTCTTGCCCCCGAGCTGAACCGCGTCACATCAGACACCTATGCCATGATTTATAATGGCAACGAGCGAGTCTGGCAAAGTGAGTCCGCCTTAAATATTGATTACAAACCAGACTTAGTGATCACCGAAACCGGTAAAGCGGATTTTCGCCTCGTGACCGTCAATGGTCGCAAATACTGGCAACTGTCACTCACTGGGATCCTCGCGAATCTCGACCAAACCATTGAAGCCCGCTTCATTGTAGTTAAAAGTAACGATGGTTTATTAAGGCTGATGGAAGGGTTTAAGGAGACATCAATAAACTGGATGTTAATTATGGGTGTGGTGATCACCGTGTTGATGATCATCGGCTTCATCTGGAACTCTCGTCCATTACATCGCTTAGATAAAGAGATAAAAGCCATTGAATCGGGCGAAGGCACGCGTATCAAAGGCAACTACCCCGTTGAGCTGCAAAATATAAAAGCCGATTTGAACCTACTGTTAGAATCACAGCAACGGCAAAAAGAGCGTTATCGCGCGTCTTTAAGTGATCTTGCCCACGCCCTGAAAACCCCCTTGGCTGTACTTAAGTCAAGCCCTATGGCCAGCGATGACGATGCCCAAGAGCAGTTGGACCGCATCAATGTGATGATCGAACACCAATTGAAGCGCGCAGCCACGGGTGCGTCCGATACATGGAAAAAACAAACACATATTAAGCCGGTAGCGGATTCTATCTTCAATGCCATGAGTAAAGTGTATCGTGATAAAGACATCGAATTCAGTGTCGATGTGAGCGACAAACACTTTTTCTTGGGCGATAAAACCGATTTAATGGAACTGCTTGGCAACCTCATTGATAACGCCTGTAAAGCCTGTGTCTCGCAGGTGAGTTTAAAGGTTGAACAGCGTAAGAAGCGTCTTAAACTGATGATTGAAGACGATGGTCCTGGCGTGCCTGAAGAGAAGCGTGAGTTGCTGTTGCAACGTGGTACCCGCCTTGATAGCTATGAAAGCGGACACGGTGTGGGGATGGCCATTGTCGCTGATCTCGTAAACGGCTATCATGGTATTTTAAGCATCGACGACAGCCCCTTGGGCGGCGCTCGCTTTATGCTTGAGTTTGATTACCAAGAGATAACCTAACGTCATTATGAAACGTCACTTTTTTGTGTTAACCATTGGCCTCGGCGCCTGCTTGTTCAATACTGTTGATGCCAATGAAATTGCGCAATGCGCGCCGGTAGGCGAAACACCCGATAGTCGTCGTGACTATATCCAATGTCTTGACCGCCAGTTAGAGCTTTTGCGCCGAGATTTGACTGCGTGGCAGAATAAGCGTCAGCTGCAGCTCGAGAACTTCGCTAAGCAATCGGGGATCACTCAGCCATTGGATATTTATTTGCGCTCGCAACAGAGCTTTGACAGCTATCTTGAAGATAGCTGTCGGTGGCGTTATCTGCGTGTCATGCCCGACGCTGCGGCTGCGGCGATGGCGTATAAGCATTGTGAGTTACGGCTTATTGAGCAACGTATCGACAGTTATCGCGTGCCACTGGATTAACCTTGGTCACTTTGCTTAGCGTCGTCTACGTCGGCGCCAAGTAAGGTGGCAAGCCAGCGCCCTTCTTCGCTCTCTTCTAGGGCTATTTTCACCACCATAGTCAAAGGCACAGACAGCAGCATACCCACCGTGCCCAATAACCAGCCCCAAAAGATTAACGATAAAAACACGACTAAGGTCGATAAGCCTAATCCCCGACCCATAAATTTAGGCTCGACCACGTTGCCCATCACCGCATTGATGACTAAGTATCCCATGCCCACAAAAGCCGCAGTCAATGGGTTTTGCGTGATCAAAGCCAATAATACCGGCGGCACAGCGGCGATAATAGAGCCGATATTGGGAATGTAGTTAAACATAAAGGCAACCACGCCCCACAAAATAAAGTAGTCGACGTCCAGCGCCCACAATAACATGGTCGCTAAAAAGCCTGTCGCTAAGCTAACTAAGGTTTTAATCGCCAAATACGAGTTAATGGACTCAAGAAAACGGTCTATTTGCGCCATTTTCATATCTGGGTCATCTAACGCTAAGTGAATTTTGCGACTAATACTGGGGCCTTCAAATAACATAAACACCACGGTAATGATGATTAAAAACAGGTTAGCCATCACCCCGCCTAGCCCAGTTAACATGTTGGTGGCTACATCAATCATTTTCCCAGGGTCAAACATTGAGATCAGTTGCTCTTTATTTAGGAAAATATTGTATTGCGCTAACGTGTTTACCGCCCACACAAACTCTTTCTTTAATTGCTCTTTATACTGCGGCAGGTTTTGCGAGAAATCATTCACCGACTGCCCTACTAAGCCGCCAATACTCAAAAGGACGGCGACCACCAGCAATATAACAATGCTCACTGCCACGCCTTTGGGAATTCGGTAGCGACCTAAAGTATCAATCAAAGGGTTGCAGATGATGGCAATGAATACCGATAGAATAAAAGGCACCACCAAGGCGCTTGCGGTTTTCACCCCTGCCAAAACCACCACCAAGGCGGCCATAACTAGGAGGCTTTTACTCGCTCCAGTGAAGCTGGGCACAGTTCGTTTCCTTAAAGCAGACAAGTGATGCTAGTTTAGGTGAGATACGATTGAAAATAAACCATTGATTGGCCATAGGAAATGATCTTAAATTCGCCAGTTTCGTAGTATTTGAACTAAACTAGAAACAAAGTGAATTAGCAACACGATGGCACCCATGCATATATTGATCACCGGAGCCACAGGGCTCATAGGTAGCGAACTTTACAAGCATTTACTTAACCACCATAGGGTTACGGTACTCACTCGCTCCCCCTCACGGGCGTACATAAAGTTGGGTCATCGTATTGAAGCCATCCAAAGCTTGGATGAGGTTGATTTTAATAATGTCGATATCGTGATCAATCTCGCCGGTGAGCCCATCGTTAATAAGCGTTGGAGCGAGCAACAAAAAAAGCGTATCTACGACTCCCGACTCAATACCACCGACGCTATCGTGGCGAAGATAAATGCCGCAGACAACAAACCGAAGGCGTTAATATCGGGCAGCGCCATTGGCTATTACGGCCGCCAAGGAGATGTGGAGATCACCGAAGACTTCAGCCACTGCTATGATGAATTTAGCCATCAGCTTTGTCGCGACTGGGAGGCAGCCGCAAACAAAGCACAAACCCGTGTGTGCTTGCTGCGTACCGGTATTGTGCTAAGTGCCCAAGGCGGTGCCTTAGGAAAAATGCTCCCCGCATTTCGCTTTGGCCTCGGTGGGCCCATAGGAGATGGCCAACAATACATGTCTTGGATCCACCTTGATGACATGGTGCAGCTAATTATGTACCTAATAAAATACGATCATATTAGCGGCGCCATCAACGCCACCGCGCCTAAGCCCGTCAATAATGAGGAATTCTCTAAAACGCTCGCTGAAGTACTGCGCCGCCCCGCCATCGTGCGCATGCCGGCCTTTGCATTACGGCTGATGATGGGAGAAATGGCCGATTTATTGCTCTATGGGCAAAATGTTCAACCCCAGCGGCTAATAGACGAGGGCTTTCGCTTTCGCCATCCCGAACTCAAACCTGCCCTGGCTCAACTCCTTAACCGCAATTAAAAAAGCCGCTTGTTAAAGCGGCCTTTTCGTCTACATCAGTTTGCGTAGCAAACCACTGGTGTTCTTGTTGAGTGTTCGCGCTATCATAGTGTATCCCAACAGTGCCACAAACAAAGCACCCGCTACGGGCCCGATGAACCATATATCAGGGTGGAACTTTCCAGGTAGCTCAAATAACTGTCGCTGCACAATGAAAAGCGCCACATCGCTCACTAAGGCGGCAACTACGCCAGCTATCAACCCCAGTAGTAAGAATTCATACAAGGTGGCTCCTCGGATCAACTTTCCGCGCGCTCCCAAGGTGCGTAAAATAACGACCTCTTGCATCCGCTCACCCAAGCTCGCCTGGACCTGCGAAATTAATACCAGGGCACCACAGACCACCACGATTGCCAACACAAACCCAATGGCTAACGACACCTGCTCGATGGTTGAGCGAATTTGTTCGACAAAGTTGTCGACATCGATAGCCGTAATGGTGGGATACTGCCGCAATAGCTGAGTAAAGGCTTTATTTTCACCGTCATCAATGCGTGCTGCCGCAATATAGGTTGCCGGAAATTCAGCGAGCAAGTCTGGGCTTAGGATCATAAAGAAGTTTGGTTTTAGGGTGGACCAATTCACCTCGCGAAAGCTGGTAACCTCAGCATCAAAGCTTTGCGAGCCGATTAAAAAGGTAATGGTATCGCCCAGTTGAATCTCCAACCGCTCAGCCATTGATTGCTCAATGGAGACTTCCCCCTGGCTTTGCTCTGTAAACCACTGCCCTTTGGTTAGGGTGTTATGGCTTGGCATATCGCGAACCCACGTCAAGTTCAGCTCACGACCCACACCAGAGCGTGCTTCTTCATCCTTTTTCTCGTTATCCTCTAATGACACTTCTCGCGCGACTTTCTCGCCATTGACGGCATTGACGCGGCCACGAATGGTCGGATAAAAGCGCGACACCTCAATGTTATTAGCCGCGAGATAGTCAGCCACGGGCTGTTTTTCTTGCTCGCTAATATTAACAAGAAACGCGTTAGGCGCATCCGCTGGTAATTGCGATTGCCAGTCATTGATCATGTCATTTTTAAGCACAATGAGAAACAGTAACAGCTTAATCGCCAGCGCAAAGCTGATTAATTGCACGGCATTGGCATTAGCCCGCTTTTGAATTGAAGCCAGCGCTAAAGACCAACTGTTACCGGGGCTGAGGCCGAGCTTTCGCCCTGTGCCAAAAATCACTTTTGAGGCGACAAACAGCACCACTACAACAAGGGCCGATGAGGCGAATAAGATTAGGGTAATTTTGATTTTACCGCTGAATAACCACATTAACCCAAAAACCGTTAACGCCGAGAGCGCGAGGTGGATTTTGCTCACCACCAACCTGTCACCGAGGTTTCGACGCAATACCCGTAACGGCGGAATATCAAATAAATCGAGCAGCGGCTTAATAGAGAACATCACCGCGCACACAACCCCGATGAATACCGCACTTAACCATGGGCGCAGCGACGCAGGCGGAAGGCTAATATCCATACTTTTAGCCATGTAGTCGGCGGCCACGTGCTGCAGCGAATACCCTACAGCAAGGCCAATAAGTAGTGAAAAACCACACACCAGTGACAAGTGCAGCAAATAAATGGCGCGTATTTGTGCACGAGCCCCGCCTAGGGTTTTCATCATTGCCACTGGGTCGTATTGGCGCTCGCAATAACGCTTTGCTGATACCGCAATAGCCACTGCCGCGAGAATAATGCCCAACAAACCTGCCAACAGTAAAAAGCGCTCCGATCGCTCTAGCGAATTAGCTATGGGCGACTGCCTGTCTTTCACCCCATACCAACGTTGGTTTTCGGCCAGTTGAGGTTTTAGCCATTGATAAAATGCTTCGACATCGTCACCATCGCCAGCATAGAGTTGACGGTAAAACACCCGACTCCCCGGTTGGATCACCTCCGTTTTGGCGATATCAGCTTCATTAAGCAACACCCGGCGACTGCCAGAGAAAATATTGAACGGCGCATCCGGTTCTTCGCTCAAAATATGGCTAACGGTAAAGGTGGCAGCACCTAACTCAACCTCATCGCCCACTTGCAGGTCCAATGAATACATCACCGTTTCATTGAGCCAAACGTTGCCCTCTTTAGGGCCGCCCTCGGCCACTTGCTCTTGGGCATCAAAATCGCTTTTAATGAGTAGCTCACCTTTAAGAGGATAGGCCGATGACGCTGCTTTTATTGCCGCCAGTTGCATGCGGTCATTGGCAAAGAGCATGGTATCGAAAAACGTGAGCTGCGCCGTTTTCAAGCCCATTTTCTGTGCTTTCTGGCGGTATTCATCTGGCAACGCATGGTTACTGGCCAGCGCTCTATCGGCGGCGATAAAAGCGTTGGATTTTTGCAAAATGGCTTGACCAATACGGTCAGTTACCGAGGACAAGGTCAACACCGTCATCACTGCCAACGCAATGGCTGCACATATCACCGTGAGCTCGCCTCGGCGCAGCTCTCTCAAAAACAGTCTAAATGCCAATTTAGCCCACATTGACCTGCTCCTTCGGCTCACTCAACTCGGTTAGACTGCCGCCTTCGATGTGCAAAATACGGTCGCATCGCTGTGCCAGTGCTTCATCGTGTGTAACCAGCACCAGCGTGGTGCCTTGCTGTTGGTTAAGCTCAAACAACAGCTCTTCAATCATTTTACCGTTTTTACTGTCTAAGTTTGCCGAAGGCTCATCAGCAAACAGAATTTGCGGCGTGCCAATAAAGGCACGAGCGATAGCAACTCGCTGCTGCTCACCACCCGAAAGCTGCGAAGGGTAATGCTCAACGCGATGACTCAAACCGACCTTCTCCAACAGCGCCAGCGCCTGGTCTTTGGCATCACTTTGGTTAGCAAGCTCAGCTGGCAACATCACATTCTCAAGTGCACTGAGGCTTTGCACCAGCATAAAGGATTGGAATACAAACCCGACTTTTTGCGCACGCAAGGCCGCGCGCCCTTCTTCGTCCAGTTGCTCCAAGGCATCACCATCTAAGGTAATGCTTCCCGAGCTTGCCACATCAAGCCCTGCTAACAAGCTCAACAATGTGGATTTACCCGAGCCCGAGGCGCCAACAATGGCCACCGACTCGCCCGGCTTGACATTAAAGGTAATGTCGCTGAGGATCGTTAAATCGCCGTCAAGCGTATTAACGGACTTAGTTAATTCTTTGACTTGAATAATATTTAATTGAGATAACGCTGACATATGAGTGCTTCAATCCTACGTGTTTTTATCGTCTTACTGCTTGTCACTAAACCATTATTCGCTTGGGCTGACAATCAGATACTAGTCCTAGGTGACAGCTTAAGCGCAGCCTATGGGTTAAAACAACACCAAGGCTGGGTGCAATTGTTACAAGATACGTACGAACAACAAAATACGCCCACTACCCTGATTAATGCCAGTATAAGCGGTGAAACCACAGGGGGAGCACTGCGCCGCCTTGATGCGATTCTTAAAGAGCACACCCCTACCCATGTGCTCATTGAGCTTGGCGGGAACGACGGCTTGCGTGGTTTTCCCGTCACTAAAATGAAAGCCAACCTGCATGCACTAATAGATAAAAGCCGAGAGGCCGGTGCTGAGGTGGCGTTAATGCAAATTCGTATTCCACCCAATTATGGCCGCCGTTATACCGAGTTATTCGAGCAAAGCTTTGTTGATGTGGCCAAGGAAAAGCAAGTGACCTTAATGCCCTTCTTTGTAGAGCAAGTGGCGACCAACGGTGAATTAATGCAAAACGATAACATTCACCCTAATGCTGAGGCGCAGCCGATCCTACGGGATATTATGAAAACAAAAATCAGTAACTGGCTGAAAAAATAGCCTCTGATACACCAAAATAACTCAACAAAAGCGCTGAAAATTAGCGCTTTTTTCTTTTTTGTAATTAAATCGGCGAATATGAATGTTTTATAAGCAAACGCACCAGCCGACGCTTGCATTTACAAAATATTTCCGTACTATTGCAATCCAAGTCGGCATATAGCGCAGCCTGGTAGCGCACTGTCATGGGGTGTCAGGGGTCGCAGGTTCAAATCCTGCTATGCCGACCATTTTTCTCCCCCTAGAATCAATTTGTTAGTATACCCTACATAACTCATCTCGAAATTTCTTTAGTAATTCAGTAGTTAAACACTGCTTTGATTTTCTTTTCAAACGCACTTTGCTATCACATTCTAGCTACTACTTCGCTCCCTCACAGTACACCATCCACCAGCCAGTTATTCTAAATTCCTTGTGGGATACCGGGCTCTTTAATAACTATAAACCGCCTAATCCCAGTACCTGTTCACCAGTTTTCACTTAGTCTAAGGGCTAATAGACTATTCGTTGGTATGTGTATTGAGATAGAAATAGCAGGTATATAGCCGAACTCGTAAAATTGACTATACCAATAGTTAAAATTGGCACATAGCAGCACTGATGATAAGTTTGATCTAATCGGTTGTGAGCTGACGTTAGTTCACACAAGCCCGCTTTGTACGTGGCTATGTTCATCATATCTATGATAAAGGCCTTTATGCTGTCACTTCGTCAATATGTAAAAAGAACAAATGGCGTGCCCATGGGGGCAACGCACTCATTGAGGAATATGCTTTATCGCGCCTTTGGAGCAGGCTCGTTCGCAACCTTTTGGCATTACTGGAACCCCATCTGGGGCTATTACTTGTCGCGTTATATTATGCGCCCTCTTAATATCTACTTACCTAAGGCGTTAGCTGTGTGGATTACGTTTTTGTTCAGTGGTGCGCTGCATGATTTAGCGGTATCCCTGATCAAATGGCAGCTAGTTGTATTTTTCACTCCATGGTTTGGCTTGATGGGTGCACTGGCATTAGTATCAACCCCCAAGAGGCTCTCCTATACAGCCGCCCCTTGGTTGGTTCGAGCAACGACAAATGCTCTCTTGCTAGGCGTATCGCTTATGGTTACTTTTGCTCTGGAAAACCGACTCGCTCAGCATTGGATAGTCTAGCGTCGAATTACCTTGAGCCTACAGCCTCTCTAATCACCTTTCGCCGAGTGGCGCTTATCCTGCCAATACTGGTATAGGTTATAGGTAATGCCCAAAAAGCAAATGGCGCTAATGAGCCCTGCAGGGCCAAACACCAGTAGTAAATTTGCTTTATAGCCAACGACCGCCAACACAGCGCAGATGCCGCCAATGATCAACTCAATGATGAGTGTTTCCCAATCGGTACTAAAAGTGCGATTGATCGTTTTTGCTGCGTAATGGTTTACTTTAAAACCCATTCGTTCTTCCTTGCAATAATGTCATTCCCTTGGCCCTATTACAGCAAAATTCGCAGCTAAAGCCTACCGTGTCTTACCATCGAAGTTAGCCAAAATATCGCTAATATTGACCCTCGCCTGCAACTTAGCTGCAATTAAGAATAGCCCAGCGAGTTTGCGGTGAATAAACAGTGCATCCACCGGGGGACTATGCCATTGCTGTTCGCGACTGCTCATCGCCAAGCCTTTTTGCTTGATTCTCGCAGCCAAATCACTGTTGGCAAAGTCGTACTCACCGTCTGCCGTTAGCGGTTCACAGGCCAAAGCAAAAATATCGAGCACGTTATGCTCGTAGGCCTTATCCACATCATCACTAAAATAACCGATATTACGGGCCGCTTGCGCCATGACACCGCGCTCGCCTGTTATGGCGCCCTGAATAAGCTGCCAATATCCCCGGCTAATGGGCTCACTAATGACGCGGGTCGCACCAAAATCGAGCAGTACAATACGACCGGTGTCGCGCTGATACAGGTAATTGGCAAAGTTGGGGTCGGTTTGCATTAAGCGAAAGTCAAAGAGCTCATGCATAAACAGGGTGAGTAGATGTATCACTAAACGATTGCGCTCTTCTTGCGTACAGCTAAGCGCCTGCTCAATAGCCTCGCCCTCAACGAATTCCATGGCTAAAATCTGCGTAGTGCACAACTCGCTCTGCGCTTTTGGCACCACAAAGTGTGCACTTGGCCCCAGCTTTTCTTGGTACTGATTCATGTAATGGGCCTCTAGGGTGTAGTCCGCTTCATTAAGCAGCTGAGCTTTCGCCTCGGCAATTAGCTCGTCAATGTCCAACCCTTTTGGTAGTAAACCAGTAAGCTTAAGCAATCTCACGACATTATCCACATCGCTTTCAATGCTTTTGGCGACCCCAGGGTATTGCACTTTTACGGCTAACTTTGTGCCGCTATCAGTGTATGCACGGTGAACCTGGCCGATGGATGCCGCAGCGAAAGGACGCAGCTCAAAATTAGCCAGACCGTCTAGCCAATGTGCTCCCCATTGCTGCTTTAGGGTTTGGGTCAGCTGCTTATGTGGCATGGGTGTGGCTTTGTTACGTAACCGCGACAGTAGCGCACTGAGCTCCGGGCTTAATAGCTCGCCGGCGTCCATCGACAATAACTGACCGAGTTTCATCGCCGCACCACGCAAATGTGCTAACTGCTGCGCCAATTGCTCAATATTTTTACTGTTTAACACTAACTCTTTGGTGCTTTTATTTTGCCCCGTGACCATGGATTTTAAGCCGCCATAGGCAACATTGCTGGCCACTCGCCCAGCCAATGAACCAAATCGTAAGGCCCGGGAGAATTTGGAAGTGGGCACTGCTTTATCTTTACTCATTTGCGTGTTGGTTGTGATCTTAAAACTATGACTTAGTACGAAAAAAGCCGAAAAAACGATCGAGCAACCCGTATGTTTACCGCCAAGTTGCATTTGTTTAAATTGCATGCAAGGCTTGTAAAAGCCACTAATGACAGGCGCTGGCGCTTGAGTGTCGTAAAAGTGTCGGGTAGATAACACATCGCTAACGTACAGTAGGAGCGGGTCACTTGCTAATTTAAAGGCTCAGTTAGCAAGGAGACCACAACAATGAAAATGAACGTCAATACTACAGAAATTAAAAACCAACGAGATAAACGTTGCCTATCACAAGAGCAGCTTGCCGAGATAGCCGGATTGAGCTTACGCACGGTGCAAAGAATAGAAGCCAAAGGCGTGGCCTCCGGCGAGTCCATTAAAAGCATTGCTGCCGCCCTTGATTTAGATTGCCAGCAATTACTGGCTGCGCAATCGACAACGAGCAATACCCAGGCACCTGTGCCACCATCACAGCCTATACCTTCTCAACCTTTACCTGCATCGCAACACCTGCGAGTAAAATACTTCATTGGGCTGCTGGCGGTGATTGTCGCAAACTGTTTTGGTTTTTGGGGGATATACTCCGCTTTTCAAAGTGGCAGCATTGACCAACAGACCATGACCCTACTTAAAGATACCGTTGCCATCACGCTGTTATTGTCTATCGCGGTTATTTGTTATCGCGGTTGGCGTAAACAGGTGTTTAAATTCGACTTATAAGTTCATGCCCTGCACTCCTTGCTAACTGATTCAATTAACAAAAAGGAGAGCACCATGTTCAACGACAAATTAGTAATAAAATCTGTAATACTGGCTTTTTTAGCTTATCTGTTGGTTACCGCAATCGCCAGTGCCGTAGCAATCCAAGTTTGGCTGCCCGAAGGAGTGGATATGGCTCAGGCGCAAAGCTTAGCGAGCCGAGATATGAGCTTAACTGCACTGACCTTAGCCATTGGCGCTAGCGCATGCATATTGACGGGGATGTTGGTGACCTACATGACTAAAAGCCAAGGTTTACGCAATGCCCTGGCCTTGGCAATGCTCATCACACTGTATGGTTTGCTAAGCGTATTCACACACCTTGAGCAGCCGCTGATAGTTCATTTTGCCAAATTAGCGCTGCCCACACTTGCAGTAATAACCGGGGCATATTGGGTTATTCACAGCACCCAAGCCAAGCTGGCAGGCTAGTCCCAAACGCGGGCTGAACATAAGTTTTAGCCCGCGTTATTTTGATTGCCATATTGTCATAAGGTCGCGCTTGATCTATTGTTTTTGACCTCAATATACATGCTTTGCGTATAGCATTTTTCAACTAACTAAGAAGGATTGCCCAGAGCAACCATGATATTACTTATCGCTTTCGCGGTGCTATCTATCGCCGTGTCGTTTATTTGTTCTGTTCTTGAAGCAGCATTGCTATCCATTACCCCCAGCTTTATCGCCAAGCAAAAGCTTGAACACCCACAGCGTTACACCCAACTCAAGCGCTTAAAAGATCGCATCGACCAACCTTTGGCTGCCATTCTTACTTTAAACACGGTAGCCCACACCGTCGGCGCTGCGGGTGTCGGTGCGCAAGTCACCGTGGTGTTTGGGAATGGTTACTTAGGTATTGCCTCAGCGGTGATGACCATTCTTATTTTGTTGCTCTCGGAGATCATCCCGAAAACCCTCGGTGCGCGGTTCTGGCCGCAAATTGCGGTGGCCATGCCTCCACTGCTCAACTTTTTAATATGGGTACTCAAACCATTTATTTGGATATCAGACAGAATCACTCGACTGCTTGGCGGCAGCGCCACTGAGGAAGATTTGCGCGTCGAGTTAAAAGCCTTGGCATCACTGGGAGCAGAAATAAATAGTATTGATGACAGTGAGCACCGCGCTATCGCCAACATTCTTGACCTCCATACCATCAAGGTGCGCGATATTATGACGCCGCGCATTGTATGTGAAACACTCAAACCCGATGCCCATCTTAGCGAGGTGCGTGAAAAAGTAATCAAGAGCCAATTTTCTCGCTTCCCACTGCTTGATGACGATGAAGCCCCACATGGGGTGTTATTTAAAAGTGATTTAATTGCCACCGGCGACAAAGAATACGCTATTGAGCTGGCGCGTAAGGCTAAAGTGGTTGCCAATAACATCAGCGTGGAACACTTGTTAAGCCAGTTAATTGAGGAGCAGCAACACATGTGCTTGGTGTATGATGAATACGGCTCATGGCAAGGTTTAATCACCTTAGAAGACATCATAGAAACCATTATTGGCCAAGCTATTTTGGATGAAACCGACCAAATTGCTAACATGCGCCGTTTCGCGCGCCGACGCTGGTTGCAGCGCAAGAAGCATGAGCGCCGCTCACAATCAGGGCGTTAATCGGCAGAAACCCGCGATTGAACGACAAACTGTTATCAAATGCACTGAAATAAGGTAAAAAGGCTGCGATTTAACGTATTAAAGGGAAAGTCTATGTCGTACCTTAAACTCAGTGCATTGTCGTTAGCCATGGTTGCAGCCAGCAGCCATGGGGCCGATATCCAATTCCAAAGCGAATTAGCAAGTAATGGCACTTTGGTGTTGCTGCAAGAGCAAGACCAAACGCTCAATACTTCAGTGTTATCACCACAAGCACAACAACAATTACAAAAAGCACTTAACACCGCCCAGTTTAACGGCGAGTATAATAAGCATGTACAGCTTCTAGCCCCTGTAGACTCAAACTATGAACGCGTCGTTGTCGTCGGCCTTGGCGCTCAGGATGAGCTTGATGCAGCGCGTACCGCCAAACTCGGTGGCAACGTGCATGGCCTGCTTGAGGGCATGAAGGTAACGACGGCAAACATCGATTTTGCCACTATCAATGGGCAGCTATCTAATACCGAATTAGCGGCTCAATTTGCCCATGGCGTTAACCTGCGCGACCACAGCTTCGACACTTATAAACAAAGCGATGCAGAAAAAACGACGCTAAGCTATCACTTTGATGTTGCTGATCAAGCGCGCGCTGAGCAGGCATATCAAGCCTTAAGTCATATCGAGCAAGGTGTATTTTTAGCCCGTGACCTCACCTCCGAGGTGCCGAGCGCCTTAACCCCTGTAGAGTTTGCACAAGCAGCCCAGCAACTACGCGAGCTCGGTGTTAAAGTCGAGGTATTGGGGCCTGAGCAGATTAAAGCTCTCGGCATGGGGGCGTTGGAAGGCGTTGGCCGAGGTAGCAAAGACGGTGCTCGACTGGTGGTTGCACATTACCAAGGCAGCGATGACGCACCCATTGCTTTGGTTGGTAAAGGCATTACCTTTGATTCGGGCGGCTATAGCATTAAAACCGGCGCTTCAATCGCGCGGATGAAATCCGACATGGCCGGTGCTGCGGCGGTGCTAGGTACCGTGAAAGCCATGGCGCTGAGCAAAGCCGATGTTAATGTCGTTGCCGTAATGGGCATGGCCGCCAACATGGTGTCTGAAACCGCCATAGCGCCGGGAGACATCCTGCGCACCGCTGAAGGCTTAAGTGTCGAGGTACTCAATACCGATGCCGAGGGCCGGTTAGTGCTCAGCGATGCCATGTGGTATGCGCGCAGCCAGTTTAAGCCGCAGATTATGGTGGATGTAGCCACACTCACTGGCTCAAAAGTACGCGCCGTAGGCAATCGCTATAGCGCAATTTTCTCTGATGACGAGCAATTAGTCAGCGAATTAACGGCAGCAGGCAAAGCGGTGAACGAGCAAGTATGGCGCTTACCTTTAGGCTATAAAGACAAGTTAAAGTCAGACATTGCTGATATTCAAAACATCGGCTCAGGAGGCCCGGGAGCAACCACGGCGGCTTCATTCTTACAACACTTTGCTGGAGACACTCGCTGGGTTCACCTCGATATTGCCGGTAATGCGTTAGCAAGCAAGGCTGACGGTGAAGTGAATGTAGGCGGCACCGGCTACGGGGTCAGGCTACTAAGCGAATGGTTACTCAAAACCAAATAAGGTGCACTGATAGCGCACTATGAGTCAGTTATGGGCAGGGGTTACCTGCCCTTTTTTGTTGTCTTGCCAAGGAAATATATCAAGACGTTATGGGGGATGGTGAGTTAGAAAAACCCTAAGGCATTATCACTGTAGCTAACCAGTAGGTTTTTGGTTTGCTGATAGTGCTCAAGCATCATCTTATGCGTTTCGCGGCCAACACCCGATTTTTTATAACCGCCAAACGCGGCATGGGCAGGATAATGATGATAACAATTGGTCCACACCCGACCCGCTTCAATGGCTCGGCCAACCCGATAGGCACGATTCATATCCCGCGTCCAAAGCCCTGCGCCCAACCCAAATTCGGTATCGTTGGCAATGGCAATCGCTTCTTGTTCGTCCTTAAAGGTAGTGACACTGACCACAGGACCAAAGATTTCCTCGCGGAACACCCGCATTTGATTGTGCCCTTTGAGTAAGGTCGGCTGAATATAAAAACCATTATTAAGCTCATTGTCGAAGCGTTCGGCGTCACCGCCGATAAGCACTTCGGCACCTTCTTCCTTGCCGATGCTAAAGTAACTCATGATTTTATCGAATTGCTGCTGTGAAGCTTGAGCGCCAACCATGGTGTCGGTATCGAGCGGATTACCGCGTTTAATTTGCTTGGTGCGGGCAATTACCCGGGCGATAAATTCGTCGTACATACTCTCTTGTACTAATAACCGCGATGGACAAGTACACACTTCCCCTTGATTGAAAAAGGCCAGCACGGCGCCTTCAACGCACTTATCAATAAATTCATCACTTTGATTCAATACATCGGCAAAATAGACATTGGGAGATTTACCGCCTAACTCCACCGTGGAGGGAATGATATTCTCGGCGGCACACTTAAGAATATGCGCTCCCACCGGGGTCGAGCCAGTAAAGGCAATTTTTGCAATGCGCGTGCTGCTGGCCAATGCCTGACCCGCTTCGGCGCCATAGCCATTGACCACATTAAGCACCCCCGCAGGCAAAATATCGCCAATGAGTTCGATAAATTTCAAAATGGATACTGGGGTTTGCTCCGCCGGTTTGAGCACCACACTGTTCCCTGCCGCCAGTGCCGGTGCTAGTTTCCACGCCGCCATCAACAACGGAAAATTCCAGGGAATAATTTGCCCAACCACCCCTAAAGGCTCGTAAAAATGGTAGGCCACGGTGTGCTCATCTAAATCACCAATGCTGCCCTCTTGGGCGCGAATACAGCCGGCAAAATAACGAAAGTGATCGGCCACTAGGGGAATATCGGCATTCAGCGTCTCGCGCACTGCTTTACCGTTATCCCAGGTTTCAGCAACGGCCAGCTGCTCGCTGTGCTCTTGCACCCGCTGAGCAATCGCCAGCAATAAGTTGCTGCGCTCTGTCACCGACGTTTTGCCCCATGATTGCTGCGCTTGGTGCGCCGCATCCAAGGCCAGTTCAATGTCTTTTGCACACGATTGCGGGATTTTACAAATAACCTCCCCAGTCACCGGTGTGGTGTTATCAAAATACCGACCTTGCACCGGGCTTACCCATTGACCACCAATGTAGTTCTCATATTGCGGCTTAAAATCAACCACCGCACCGGGAGTATTAGGATTTGCGTATATCATCGTTATTGTCCTTGTTGTTGCATCACTGCAAAACTACACAACTTTGCCCGTGAAGCGGTTGTCTTTACATCCAAAGCGCTTGACTAAATGTCCATTTTTTAGCCATGCTAGAGCAAGCACAAAGCAAAGGAATTAAACATGTTATATGGCAACCCCAGCGCTTTCGACAGCGTCCACACTCTTATTGACCATCGCAGTGTCGTGAATGCGCCTGGCATTCAATTGTGCATGTATGAAACCTTTGAGCGCTGTGAACAAGTCCCCTTTAGCACCGATGAGCTGATGTTTTGTGCCATGGTCGAGGGTAAAAAGGTAATGCATCACCAAAGCTTACAGCAGGCGCGGGATTTCACCCCAGGGCAAAGTTTTGTTATCGCCGCCGATGAGCAGTTGCACATCGACTTTCCATTAGCGACCCTAGCGCGTCCAACCCGTTGCCTGACCCTTGAAGTCGACGCCGAGCGCATCGCCAACGTGGCCGAGCAAATGTCATTAAGCGCCCAGTGCAGCTATCATGAGCAGCAACCTGCAACCTTGCAGCTTACCCATAGCACCACCACCGAGGCTATCTACCAGCGCTTGGCCGGGGCATTTACGGAAAATAAAAGCGATAGAGCCTTACTGATTGAGCTGGCAACCACCGAGCTGATTGTGCGGCTACTGCGCGAACAAGATCATCACGCGTTATTGCGCTGCGCTTTACACGACCCGCAGGCAACCGCTCTTCATCAAGTCTTAAGCCACATTGAGCAGCATATTGCCGCCCCACTCGATGTGGATACCCTTGCTCGCCTCGCCTGTATGAGCCGCAGCAAATTCTTTAGTGAGTTTCGCCGCCATTTGGGCATGACTCCCCATGCTTACATTCTTAAGCGCCGTTTAGAACATGCAGGTTTAATGCTAGAGCGCTCTAAAGCCGTCACCGAAACTTGCTTTGCCTGTGGGTTCAATAGTATTAGTCATTTCAGCCGCAGCTTTAAGCAGTACTACGGGCAAGCGCCGAGCGCTTATATTGCACAAAATAACAACAGCGAAAGGTAAAGGCGGGAAAGAGAGCAAAGCCGAGCGGACGCTCGGCTTGTTTGGCGTTAGATAAGTTTGAAAGTGCCTTTCATTAACGCTGAGTGGCCAGGGAACGAGCAGAAAAACATATACTCGCCGTCAGCACTCATATCTTTGGTAGAAAATTCCACCGTGGTTTGCTCACCGCCGCCAATGATGTCGGTAGCAGCAATAATGCGCTCATCACCTGCAGGCAGGTAGTTGTTATCTAAGCCCGCGCCCATACCGGCACTGGCTACAGCCTGCATGTCACCTTTAGTGGTTAGCACCCAGTTATGACCCATTGATTTCTTAGGGATCTTACCTGTGTGCTTAAGCGTGACTTTAACTGTTTCACAGCTTTTAGGGACTTCCATTGATTTTTTATTGAATTGCATTGCGTCGTTACCTTCGATGGTAAATTCGCAATTGGCAAAGGTCATTGACGAAAAGAACAAAGCCGCAATGGCAGTGAGAGATTTAAACATACCTTTCTCCGTAATGTTAATAGCTATCATTCAGATTATTAAATAAAACCCAAAAAAGCAACAGAATTAGCCATAATCGCTTGATAGCAAAGCTTTATTGACTGTTTTTCAGTACGGCAGTTACGGTAGCAGAGATCAGCTCTGGGTACAAAAAAACCGAGCAACCCTCAAGGTGCTCGGTTTAGTTGAGTGTCACGATTGCGGTTCAGGAACGTAAACCCAGCCTGCCATCAATCGTCGCGCGCTGCGGCTCATGCTGACGCTGTGCACGTCACAATCTTGGCATTGCATCGTCACCTTCGCTCCCACCTGCAAAGTCCCTGAGGGGTGTCCGAAGGTCACGCCGTTGCGCGTTTGCCCACCGGCGGCAATATTCACTAAGGTGCCGGGAATCGCGGCGGCAGTAGCAATGGCCACGGCGGCGGTGCCCATCATCGCATGGTGTAATTTGCCCATTGATAAAGCGCGTACTTGCACATCAATGTCATCGCCATTGATTGCTTTACCGCTGGAAGCGGTATAATCGCTCGGCGGTGCGACCATGGCAATTTTCGGTGTATGCTGACGCGCTTGCGCTTCGTCGATATTCTTGATGAGCCCCATTTTTAAGGCGCCATAGGCACGGATACGCTCAAAACGAGCCAGCGCCTCAGGGTCGCCATTAATATGCTCTTGCAACTCATTGCCACGATAGCCCAGTGCCTCGGCATTAACGAAAATGGTGGGGATCCCGGCATTGATAAAGCTGGCTTTAAGCTCCCCTTCGCCAGGCACCGCTAGGCTATCCACTGCATTACCCGTTGGTAGCACTGCGCCCTCACCCACCGGCGAGATAAAATCAATTTTGACCTCTGCGGCAGGAAAAGTAACACCATCGAGCTCAAAATCACCCAACTCTTGCACTAACCCATCTTGCATGGGTACATGGGCAATAATGGTTTTCTCAATATTGGCCTGCCAAATACGCACCTCGGCGATGCCGTTTTCAGGAATTCGGTGGTTATCGACTAGGCCATTATTGATGGCAAACGCGCCCACCGCTGCGGTTAAATTGCCACAGTTACCGCTCCAATCGATGAATGCTTTATCTATGGCCACTTGACCAAACAAATAGTCAACATCGTGCTCGGCTTGCGTGCTTTTTGAGAGGATCACCGTTTTACTGGTGCTGGATGTCGCCCCACCCATGCCATCGGTGTGTTTACCATAGGGGTCGGGACTGCCGATAACACGGAGCAACAAGGCATCACGATAAGGTCCGGGTTGTTGCGCTGGCTCAGGTAAGTCATCGAGTGCGAAAAACACCCCTTTGCTGGTGCCGCCGCGCATGTATGTGGCCGGTATTTTTATTTGTTGTAACATTTATCTACCTCAGTCAAGGTGGGCCGCAGCCCACCTATTTTTGCTAGGTGGTGGCCTCGAGGAAGTCCTTCGCAAAGCGCTGCAATACCCCGCCGGCGCTGTAAATCGACAGCTCTTCCTGGGTATCGAGACGACATTTGCTAGTAATTGTGAACTCGTCGCCATTGGCACGGGTAATGCGCACTTCAAGACTGGCTCCCGGTGCTGGCTCACCCACCACACTGTAGGTTTCGCTGCCATCAAGGGCCAAGGTTTTGCGGTTTTCACCAGCACTGAACTCCAGCGGCAACACACCCATACCAATCAGGTTGGTGCGGTGAATGCGCTCAAAGCCTTCGGCTAAGATCACTTCCACACCCGCTAAGCGTACGCCTTTGGCGGCCCAGTCCCGTGATGAGCCCTGACCATAATCAGCACCAGCGACAATAATCAGCGGCTGTTTGCGCTGCATGTAGGTTTCTATTGCTTCCCACATACGCATGACTTCGCCTTGCGGCTCTAAACGCGTCAGTGAGCCCTCTTGCACTTCCCCGTCAACCACGGCCATTTCATTGCGTAGTCTTGGGTTAGCAAAGGTGGCCCGTTGAGCAGTTAGATGGTCACCACGGTGCGTGGCATAAGAGTTAAAGTCTTCCTCCGGCACCCCCATCGACGCTAAGTATTCCCCTGCTGCACTGCTGGCGAGGATGGCGTTTGATGGCGACAGGTGATCGGTGGTGATATTATCCCCCAATACCGCTAAAGGGCGCAGATCCGTGAGTGTACGCTCTGCTGCCAACGCGCCTTCCCAGTAAGGCGGACGACGAATGTAGGTGCTTTTTTCTCGCCACTGATAGAGCGGGTCGTTTTTCTCGCCATAGTCGACACTTAAATCGAACATCGGCTCATAGACCTGACGGAAATGCTCCGGCTTGACGCTCTTGGCAATCACCGCATCGATTTCTTCATCGCTTGGCCATAGGTCTTTTAAGGTAATAGCATTGCCATCGCTATCGTGACCTAGAATATCCTTTTCAATATCAAAACGAATGGTACCGGCAATGGCGTAGGCGACCACCAAAGGCGGTGATGCTAAAAACGCTTGCTTAGCGTAGGGATGGATACGACCATCAAAGTTACGATTCCCTGAGAGCACCGCAGTGGCGTATAGATCTCGCTCCACCACTTCTTTTTGAATTTGCGGGTCGAGTGCGCCACTCATACCGTTACAGGATGTACAGGCAAAACCGACCACACCAAAACCTAACTGCTCCAACTCAGGTAGTAGATTGGCTTCTTCAAGATAGAGTTTTACCGCTTTAGAGCCCGGCGCCAGTGAGGTTTTCACCCAAGGCTTACGCATTAAACCGTGTTTATTGGCATTACGTGCTAACAACCCGGCGGCTATCACATTGCGTGGGTTTGAGGTATTGGTACAACTGGTGATGGCGGCAATGATCACCGCTCCATCGGGCATTAGCCCAGGCTGTTGCTCAATTTCTTTGGCAATGCCTCGTGCTTGCAAGTCGGCGGTCGCAAGGCGAGCATGAGGGTTTGATGGCCCAGCTAAGTTGCGACCCACGGCACTTAAATCAAAACGCAATACCCGCTCATACTGAGCTTGGGTCATCGCATCTGCCCACAAGCCTGTATGTTTCGCGTACTGCTCAACTAACTGTACCTGCTCGTCATCGCGACCAGTGAGCTTGAGGTAATCAATGGTTTGCTCATCGATATAGAACATGGCCGCCGTGGCACCATATTCAGGTGTCATATTGGAAATGGTGGCGCGATCGCCCAAGGTAAGGTGGCTTGCACCCTCGCCGAAAAACTCTAAGTAGCTTGAAACAACACGCTGCTGACGTAAAAACTCGGTTAGCGCCAGGACAATGTCGGTTGCGGTAATGCCCGGTTGGGGCTTACCGGTTAGCTCCACACCAACAATATCAGGCAAGCGCATATAGGAAGCACGCCCGAGCATAACGCTTTCGGCTTCTAGGCCGCCAACGCCCACGGCAATAACGCCTAACGCGTCCACATGCGGGGTATGGCTATCGGTGCCCACTAGGGTATCTGGAAAGGCAACGCCATCACGGGCTTGGATCACCGGCGACATCTTCTCTAGGTTAATCTGGTGCATAATGCCGTTGCCCGGTGGGATCACATCGACGTTTTTGAACGCTGTTTTGGTCCAGTTAATAAAGTGGAAGCGATCTTCGTTGCGGCGGTCTTCAATGGCGCGGTTTTTCTCAAAGGCATCTTCTTCAAACCCTGCATGTTCCACCGCCAGTGAATGGTCAACGATCAGCTGGGTTGGCACCACAGGGTTAACCTTGGCCGGATCGCCGCCTTTCGCGGCGATAGCGTCACGCAAACCGGCTAAATCCACCAGCGCGGTTTGCCCCAAAATATCGTGACACACCACCCGAGCTGGGTACCAAGGAAAATCCAAATCGCGTTTACGGTAAATAAGTTGCTCTAAGCTCGCGGTTAACTGCGCTGGTTCGCAGCGACGCACAAGGTTCTCAGCCAGAACTTTTGAGGTGTAAGGGAGCTTGGCATAAGCCCCCGGCTCAATGGCATCCACCGCCTCTTGGGTATCGTAGTAAATCAGATCCGAGTTGGGCAGCGGCTTACGGTATAAAGAATTCATAATTCGCTCTACATTGCAGAAAAAGGCAGCCCAAAGGCTGCCATAAAGAAACGGTGCTTAGCGCTCGCTCATCGCGGGCACGGGACGAGAATCCGAGCCAGTGTATTCGGCGCTTGGACGGATAATACGGTTATTGGCACGCTGCTCTTTAACATGAGCAGTCCAGCCAGTAACGCGACTCATCACGAAAATAGGCGTGAATAGCTTCGTGGGGATGCCCATAAAGTGATACGCCGAAGCATGGAAGAAATCGGCATTACAGAACAGCTTTTTCTCGCGCCACATCACTTCTTCACAGCGCACCGACACGGGGTAAAGCACATCATCGCCCACCTCTTCCGCCAAGCGCTCTGAGTATTTCTTGATGATCACGTTGCGTGGGTCACTCTCACGATAAATGGCGTGGCCAAAGCCCATGATTTTGTCTTTTCGTGCCAGCATGCTCATCAACTCTTGCTCGGCGTGTTCGGCGTCTTTAAAGCCTTCAATCATATCCATTGCCGCTTCATTGGCACCGCCATGCAGTGGACCACGCAATGAGCCAATGGCGCCGGTTACGCATGAATGAATGTCTGACAAGGTTGAGGCACACACACGAGCGGTAAAGGTTGAGGCGTTAAATTCATGCTCAGCATAAAGGATCAACGACACATTCATTACGTCGGCAAACAGTTGTGACGGCGCTTTGTCATGTAACAAGTGTAAGAAATGCGCTCCCACAGTGTCATCATCGGTTTCTACGTCAATACGCACACCGTCATGGGTAAAGCGATACCAATAACAGATAATGCTTGGGAAAATAGCCACCATGCGGTCGATAGCATCATCGGCATTGGCAAAATCAGTTTCGGTTTCAAGGTTACCGAGCATAGAACAGCCGGTACGCATCACGTCCATCGGGTGTGCATCTTTAGGGATGGTCTCTAACACGCTTTTCAGCGCTTGCGGTAGGCCCCGTAACGACTTTAATTTGGCTTTGTATTCAACCAGCTGGCCTTGGTTAGGCAACTCGCCGCGCGATAATAAATACGCCACCTCTTCAAATTGTACCTTGTCAGCCAGCTCACTGATATCGTAACCACGATAGGTCAGCCCTGAGCCACTTTTGCCTACTGTACACAACGCCGTTTCGCCGGCCACTTGTCCGCGCAAGCCTGCGCCACCTAATGCTTTATCTACCATTTTCTTGCTCCTGAATTTTTTCCTGTTGAAACTGTCAATGCGTTACTTGTTTTTGCCTTCGGCAAACAAGGCGTCGAGCTTTTTCTCGTATTCGTGATAGCCCAAATAATCGTATAGATCCATGCGTGTTTGCATCTCATCTAGCACCGCTTTTTGGTCGCCATTTTCAAGAATTGATTTATACACATTCTCCGCCGCTTTATTCATGGCACGGAACGCCGACAGCGGGTAAAGCACCATATCCACGCCCCACTCGCCCAGCTCTTTACGATTCCAAAGCTCGGTTTTACCAAACTCGGTAATATTGGCGAGAATCGGCACATCAAGGGCCTCAGCAAAGGCGCGATAGTGCTCCTCGGTTTGCACCGCTTCTGCGAATATGCCATCGGCACCGGCGGCCACGTAGGCTTTTGCCCGTTCAATGGCGGCCTCTAGACCTTCTTGAGCAAACGAGTCGGTGCGCGCCATAATGAAAAAGTCAGGGTCGGTGCGCGCATCAACGGCGGCTTTAATGCGATCAACCATCTCGTCAACTGAGACGATTTCTTTATTCGGGCGGTGACCACAGCGCTTTTGCGCCACCTGATCTTCTATATGCACCGCTGCGGCCCCAGCTTTTTCCATATCGCGAATGGTTTTAGCGATATTGAATGCGCCGCCCCAACCGGTATCGATATCAACCAACAGAGGTAAGTCACAGGCCGAAGTAATACGTTGCACATCGGCAATTACGTCGTTCAATGAGGTCATGCCCAAATCGGGCAACCCATAAGAGGCGTTGGCTACGCCACCACCTGAGAGGTAAATTGCCTGATGACCCAGTTGTTTGGCCATAATGGCGCAGTAAGCATTGATGGTGCCCACTACTTGCAACGGCTTGTTTGCCGCCAATGCTTGTCTAAATTTCTTTCCTGCGGACATGGGGTTCTCCTGTTAGATGCGCGGTTACCCTGAGTGGGCCGCGTTAAACTTATTTTCAATATTATTCATGGAGTAGCTGATATGACGTTTCATCAGCAACTCGGCAAGCTCGCCATCGCGATTGTCAATGGCATTAATAATGGCAAGGTGTTCGTCAAAGGCTTTGGATACCCGTGGCCCTGTCATTCCCATTTGCACCCGATACATGCGGATCAACTGGTATAGGTCGTTGTATAACAAGTTGAATAAATGCTCGTTTTTAGAGCCTTTAATAATGCGATAATGGAAATCCAAGTCACCCGCTTCTTGGTAATAGGATTCGCCTTCTTTAACACGTTGCTCGTTAAGGTGTTTATTCAATAAGCCTTTCAGCGAGGCAATTTCTTCATCAGCCATGTTCTCGGCGGCAAGGCGACAGGCTAGCCCCTCGAGTGCGGCGCGTACCTGATAGACTTCAATTAACCGCTCCGGCGTAAGCGCCACCACGCGACAACCGACGTTGGCTTTGCGCTCGACCAGATTACAGGCCTCTAGGCGATTAAGGGCATCGCGCAGGGTGGCACGTGACACCCCAAAGCGTTTGGCCAGCTCGGGTTCGGATATTTTTGAGCCCTGCCCAATATCGCCCTCGACAATAGCGCGGCGCAGATCAACAAACACTTGATCGGCAGCAGTGGTAATAGGTTGGTGTGAATGCAGCTGTTCGCTCACGGCTTTTCTCGAAATTGTCGACAATCTAGGCCTGTACTATGGGATCGATGCCGGTAATTGTCAATAACCCTCACCTTTAATTGTCGACATAAACACAATTTATAGCGTTGTACACACTGTAAACTCGCTTTATGACATAAAAGTGTCGACAGCTTAAAAAGCAAAGCAATGCCAAAGCGGATGCGATAAACTATAGCTCACCGTCACAGCCGCTGTAGTTAAAATCGCGATGGATAAGCATACTTATATTCCCGATGCCTTTTTGGACGACGTTGCGTCCTACCTCCCCGAACACTTGCAATTACAAGACTTCGTTGCCGCCTGCCAACGCCCGCTGAAGCGCGCGGTACGGGTGAATACATTAAAAATGTCGGTGGCAGCATTTCGCGATTATTGCGCCGACAAACAGTGGCACATTACTGCTATTCCATGGTGCCCTGAGGGATTTTGGCTCACTCGCCCGCAAGAGGAAGAACAGGCATTGCCCATTGGCCGCACCGACATTCACTTAAGTGGCTGTATTTATGTGCAAGAGGCCAGCTCCATGTTGCCGCCGATGGCCCTAGCCGATGCCCTTGAAGGCGCTGAAACGGTGCTCGATATGGCGGCGGCACCAGGCAGTAAAACCTCGCAATTAGTGGCGCTATTAGATAACCAAGGCTTGCTGGTGGCTAACGAGTTGTCATCATCGCGACTAAAAGCACTCAGTGCCACACTCAAACGAGTGGGCGCTCGCAATGTTGGCTTATCGCACTTTGATGGTGCCGTTTTTGGCGATTATATGCAGGAAAGCTTTGATGCCATTTTGCTCGATGCACCATGCTCCGGTGAAGGCACCGTGCGCAAAGACCCAGACGCATTAAAGAACTGGTCACTGCAATCCAATATTGATATTAGCGACGTACAAAAAACGCTGATCAAAAGCGCATTTCATGCTTTAAAACCCGGCGGTACACTAGTTTATTCTACCTGCACACTCACCCCGGTAGAAAATCATGCGGTATGCGCGTATTTGCTCGCTCAGTTTCCAGGGCTTATCGAGATTGAACCCTTGCATGGGCTGTTCCCTGATGCCGACAAAGCCTGCACTGAGCATGGCTATTTACATGTGTGGCCACAGCTTTTCGATAGTGAAGGCTTCTTTATCGCCCGCTTTAAAAAGTTGGGTAGCCAAAGTAGCAGTACGCCGAAAACCAAAAAAGGTCGCTTCCCTTTTACGGCAATGGAAAAAAAGGCCCAACAGCAACTGCAGCAATATGTGCAGCAACAATTTGCCATGGATAAATTAGCTGGCCGACTTATGCAGCGCGATAAGGAAGTATGGTTGTTCCCCGACATCGACGATGAGCAATTATTTACAGCCATTAAATACTCGCGCATTGGTATTCAAATAGGTACCACCCACAGAAATGGGGTGCGGCTAGAGCATGAGTTCGCAACCTGTTTAGGCCAGTATGCAACGCGTAATACCATGGCGCTAAACCCACAGCAAGCTCAGCAGTACTTTCACGGTCAAGATATCCGCTTAGATGAGCCGAGCAAGCACAAAGGTGAGGTGATCCTCACGCTTAACGGCGCGCCCGTAGGCTTAGGTAAATGGCAAGGGCAGAAAATTAAGAATGCGCTGGCCCGCGATTTAGTGATGGATGGGCAGTTAATAACTTGGGTATAACTTGGTAATAAACGGTTAAGAAACACTGGCCAGTTTTTTACAATTATTTACAGAGTTTAGTTAATAAGTTGTTTTTTATAGTAATTTAATACTAGGTTTTTATTTCCATTTTTGCCCGGCGTTAACTACAATTATAAGAACTTTCGCTTCTCCCGTATGAATGTGTAAAGTTTATTAGTTAGCGCACGGCTCATCATGAGCCATTCCCCTGGGCCCAGGACAATGCGGATTCGTCCTGGGCATTTTTTCGCCTCACACTTCTTTGAAAGCCGATTCTAATATTTTAAAGCATTGAAAGTTAAAGCAACTTCCCTCAACCTTCGGTTGATTGGACACGTCTAGCCGACCATAGCAGTCTACTCCTTACCTGAGCAATAACACAGTGCGCCCGTTCCCCCAAATAAGGCACTACGAACATGAAATTTTTTGCTTTTACCCTTTTTCTCTAGCCGCGCCCACACTCCCTTAATATAGTGGCATAAGGTTCTGATGGGGAGTGAGTTATTATGGTTGTGCGAAAAGTTTTGTTGGTAACTGCTATGCTGAGTGCTGCGCTGGGAATGAGTGACGCAAAAGCAAAGGCCCAAGATCAACAAAGCGGTCTTTATAGCGGGTTTAGCTACCCCAATGGGAAGCCCAATGCCATCAGTCTAAGTTTTGATGATGGTCGCCACTCTCAAGTTGATGTGGGCATGGCCATTTTAGACAAATACCAAGTAAAAGCGACTTTCTATGCCCAGCCTGAGCCCATTGCTGAGCGCTTAGCGCAGTGGCAAGCGGCGATTAACAATGGCCATGAATTAGGCAATCACACAAGCCACCATTTATGCTCTGGTAACTTTGAATGGCTGCGTAAAAAAGGCCTGTCTCTAGAGCAGACCACCCTAGCCTGGTTAGAGAACGACATTAAAGAGGCTAACCACTATTTTAAGAAACATTTAGGTGTGACCCCCCGCGCGTTTGCCTATCCCTGTGGTCATACTTTTGTTGGCCGGGGTAAAGACACACAAAGCTATGTGCCCTTGGTAGCGACCCTGTTTGACACCGGCCGCACTTGGAATGGTGAAACTGCTAACAATCCCAACTTTACCGACTTTGCCCAGCTCACTGGTATACGTATTGATGGTCTGCGTTTTGCGCAAATCAAAGAATTACTAAAGCGCTATCGCGAAAATAACAGCTGGATTATCTTAGCAGGCCACGATATTGGCCAAAGGGGCCCTTATACCGTCGACACACAAGCGCTAGAGCAACTGCTCGCGTATATTAACGACCCCAACAATGGCTTTTGGGTGGGCACCGTCAGCGAGGTCGCCGACTACGTACGCAGTAATCGTACGGCTCCTTAACTTCGGTTGGACTTCAAGTTAACAAGGCGTCCAATCTGAACTTTGACAGTTATGACCATATCCTCAGCTAGCTCAGATAGTTATATTGTCTTATCGCTCGCACTAATGCTGCGAGCATGCTTACACCTTAGTCAAGGCGTTGCCAATCACTTAAAGTTAACCGCCACTTTATCTGCTTTTGCAATCAAACCACTCTTTGACGATATGTAAGTTACTTTATCTGCTAACGCCACGGCATTGTTGAGCACGATAGTCACATCTCCCTGCATCACTGTTTCACCATTTTCAAAGCGCATCACTTGTGCTTTAGCCTCTGGTTGATCATCTTCAGCGAATTAAATGCGTACATCACCAATCTATGTTTGCACTTTGCTGGCCTTTTCACCAGCACATTGGGGGGAAGTCGAGCTTTTGCCACTTTATCCAGGTCGCCAACAGGAGCTTTCACACCATTATCAGCGCGAATAGAACACGTTGAACTAAGTTGGCACTGTTTTTGATACTTAACCGTGCAAAGGCGAAAAATGTCGCTATTTAGCGACATTTATTGATAAAAATTTCAATGTCCGCGAAAACTTTACAAACACAGAGGAAAACAGCGATGAAGGATAAAATAATAAACACAGTGTACGCATTTGGTCTATTTGGTCTTATCGGTGTGATCCCTCCAATTTTGGTTGAGCGCAGTATTGATGCACAGATGCACGCGCAAGTGGCGCCCAAATACAGCAAAGACTCAGACAGTTACGCATTTTTACAGCAGCGCAGCTATTCTGCTGCAGCGCCCAAGCTCACTCTTCTAGATACCTGTAATAACAGCAACGAAAACTATCAACCGCTAGCAAACTCTCTGAGCACTTTACCGCAAACCAGCTTAGTTTTGGCGCAAAGCATCATTCAGTGCCTACAGCGTAGCTAAGGGCTAATCAAGCTCATATTCGGTGACACTGTTGTCACTGTGTAACAGTCGATAACGACACAATTTGCCGTGTTCTAGCTCTACAAGACTAATCGCTGCATGACTGACCAAATGCTTTTGTGGCCCAGAGGTGGTGTCGTGTTTATCAACTTTCATTTGCCAGCGTTTAGTGAATAAATTCAGTGGGCTTCGTGGTGAGTATAAAATCGAATCAAGCTTGTCGAGCACGTTAATCAGCTTTCGTGGAAATTCGTTTTTAATGCCGCTGGCGGTTAGTTGCCAAATGCGGTTTTCTCGTTCAGAGAAACGCGCCCGCACTGAAAAACAAAACGAATAATGAACGTCGCCAGAAAGAATAATGGTTTCTTGGGGCGTATCCAAGCGGCGGAAAATATTCAGCAGTTTTTTAGCTGATCCCTCATGTGCCATCCAGTTTTCACAATCCACCATCAGCGGCTGGTTACACAGAGTAAACACAGCTTGAATAGCTTCAATGGACTTAACCCCAAATACCGGCGCAGGCGATACCAGTAATACTTGCTCCGAGCCCTGAAGACTGTTCTCCAACTCCAGTAGTCGCTGCCAATCTAATAACCCTGAAGGCTCATTAAAATCTTGTTCGTTACGCCAGCGGTGGGTACGCGTGTCAAGTACCACAACCTTAGGGCTAGTTGGCAATTCATAGTGCCAATAGTCGTAGTTTAATAATGGCTTATACAGTGGCGCTAAATGCCAAAAGCCATCCCCTCGGGCTTTTTTCAATGCCTCAAAGAACGGCCATGGCGTGTCATTGGCGCAGTTCCCCCAACCCTGAAACAACGCATAGCTGAGCATGGCGTTGCCGATAATCGCACGGCTAGCCGGGTGGGTATACACCGCTTGCTCCCAATTTGCGGTAAGGTTCCAATCATCAGTCACATCATGGTCGTCAAAAATCATCAAACTCGACACATGAGCAAATAGCCGCGCCGCATAAGGCTGCGAGGCAGCAAAATCAAGCACGTGGGTGCGCTCTTGTTGGAAGGTTTGGTAATGGGGGTGACTGTCACTGAGTTGGAGTTGCTCGGTGTCGATTAGTTGCCAACACGGTGCTCCCAAACTCAATAGGTAAAGCGCTATGAATTCTTCAAAATGCACTAAGTGGTTGGCACTTTTGACACTACTAAAGTGCGGCTCGTCGCGGCGCAACCAATAGCCTAATTGCCACTTCGAGCGCTTTTGCCATGGCGTATGGGGCAATTTACAAGCACGGTTATACAAGTCATCTTGTACTTGTTGGCTGAGCGCTATCAGCTGCTCACCCTCGCGATAAATGCCGAGACGCTCAATCAGCTGGTGGATAGCCAGCAGCATCGGCCCAGCCACGTCGTCAGCATAAATTTGATCGCCGCTAAGGAGCAACAGCTGGGGTCTTTTCTCGGCATTACTATGACTTTGCTGCATTAGCTTATCGCCCTGCACGAGGGCATCTTCACTGTAGTGATGAGGGTTGCGGCACGAGCCATGAAGCACAGAGCGCAGTTGCTCCGGGATAAGTACACTTGGCGCCCGGGTATCAGCGTAACAATAATCACCCAAGTCATGGGCTTCGGAGCCAAAATACAGGCTGTAAGCGAGGTGGATATCGGTACTAAATGCGCCATTCACTGGCGTAAGGGTACAGTTATGGAGGTATAAATGCTCTCCCAGGCGCAGTGTTTCGGTGTGTTGCTCACTGGGGTGCTGATGAAGCTTAAACACTGGCTCTAACGCCTGGGAAGTCGCCAGCTGGATGCGGATTTGCTGTTTCTCAGCGCGGCGCACCACAGGGCCTAAAAGCAACACAGGTAACGATGTCATTGCGCCGGCCCTACCCTAATTAACGCCGAGGAATACGGTTGAACAAGCGATAAAAGTTGTCGGTAGTGGCCGTTGCCAGCTCTTTATAACTGATGCCTTTAAGCTCAGCAATAAAGTAAGCTACATCCTGCACATACGCAGGCTGATTGGTTTTCCCACGATGCGGCACCGGTGCCAAATAAGGCGAGTCGGTCTCAATCAGTAACCTGTCGAGCGGAATTTGCTTAACGACATCACGTAACTGCTCAGCATTGCGAAATGTCACAATTCCGGAGATAGAGATATAAAAGCCCAAATCCATGGCTTTTTTTGCCATGTCGTAATCTTCAGTAAAGCAATGCAACACGCCACCACAGTGTTCAGCGTGGTGTTCGCGCATGAGGTTAATGGTGTCTTCGCGCGCATCTCGGGTGTGAATAATAAGCGGTTTATCCAACTCGTTGGCGACATCAATGTGGCCGACAAAACTCTCTAGTTGTACTGGCTTGGTTTCAGCACTGTAATAGTAATCAAGACCGGTTTCACCAACGGCAACGACCTTATCACTGGCAGCCAATTGTCGGAGCTGGTCAATATTGAGCGCGTCTTTTTGGTCCAATGGATGCACCCCACAAGATGCCGATACATCACTGTAAGGAGCAATCGTCTCAAGCATTTGTGGAAATTTATCCAAGGTCACGTTAACACACAAAAAGTGTTCAACATCACGCTCTCGCGCCTGTTGTAAAACACCGTCTAAGTCAGTGTCTAGCTTATCAAAGTCAAGTTTATCGAGGTGGCAATGCGAATCTACAATCATGGAATACTGCTTGGTTGATGTAAGGCCTTGGGCCTTACATGGTGTACGTTGGATTGCCGGAGTTTAACATAGTGCCGAGCATTTTTTCGATCTTGTCGCGCACATGCGTCTTATCGTCGATAAAACCGATGCCGATACCCGGGGGGTTAGAGCTCTGCGCGCCAATAGGCGTCACCCATACGACTTTCCCGGTGACCACATCGTCTTCGAGCGAGTCTGGCAAGGTAACGCGTAGCGCCAGCGATTGGCCCATTTCGTAATTCATGTTGGTACGCACGAACAAGCCGCCACTTTTTATATAAGGCATATAACAACGATACAACTCATCCAAATCGTCTAATTCTACAAGTAGCTCTTGCACATTGGCTCCTTTATTATTGGAATTCTCGTCTTAGGGTGCGCAGCAACTGCGACACCGCCAAAGTAATATTCAGCCCTGAGGTCTGTGTTAACGTTTCACTAAAGCGTTGTAATTGCTGTTCACAACGTTGCAGCGACGCAAAACTGGCCCCTTTTTGAGACTGTTGCAATAAAAATTGGCTGACAAACAGCCTAAAGATAGCAATATATTGTGAGTTTTGCGTCAAAATATCAACTAACTTGTGCCCATCTGTGCCATTTTGTAGCTGGCTAACTGCCTGATACAAGGTTTGAATTTGCTCTAGCTCATCATTATCTTGCCAGTGCTTTAGTAACAAAGGTTGCGAGATAAAGTGCTTTGCAAAGGCGCTTGCCATTGCCATCGCCGCATGGTGAGTTAGCCACTGCTGCACTGCATGCTCATCATCAATATATACGTGTTGCTTAGCACAGCGGCTTAGAATCGTTGCTGGCAACGTGGCACTGTCTGAACTTAATAGCCACAGGTAACAGTGCGCGTTAGGCTCCTCCAAGGTTTTTAACAAAGCATTACTGGCCGCCACCGTCATGCGTTGAGCCTCAGGGACAATGATACACTTAGCCCCGCCTTGTTGCGCACTGTGATGCACGAAATCACTAATGGCGCGGACACTGTCGACCCCGATAGAGGCCCCCTCATCGCTCAACACTAAGCTATCTGGGTGTGTGCCTGCTTGGTTGAGCTGACAGCTTTTGCATTGTCCACAGGGGTGCATGCCCTCATTATGGTGACATAACAGCGCCTCACTTAAATACTCAGCAAGTGCCCTCTTGCCAACGCCCTGTGGACCATAGAGTAGATGTGCGTGATGCAAACGCCCTTGCGCAAACTGGCGGGCATACTGTTGCCCAATAGCACTTAACCATGGGTACATTATCGTCTCGCTATAAACTCACAGAGCGTTTGCTCAATATCCTGATGCACTTTTTCAATTGCTTGAGAGGCATCAATAACAACAATGCGTTCATCCTGTTCAGCAAGTTCAAGATAGCGCGCGCGTGTTCGTTCAAAAAAACTTAAGTCTTCACGCTCGATGCGATCTAACTCACCTCGGCCTCGAGCACGAGCCAGGCCTAAAGCAGGTTCGATGTCTAAATACACAGTAAGATCAGGGCGAGTATCGGCCAGTACATACTGGCTAAGGAAGTTCATCACTTCACAAGAAATTTGTCGACCGCCACCTTGATAAGCCTGTGATGATAAATCGTGACGATCGCCAAGCACCCATTGGCCACTGGCAAGCGCCGGGCGAATCACATTTTCCAATAGCTGCGAGCGTGCAGCGTACATCAATAGTAACTCGGTTTGCGTACTAATGGATTCTTTCTCTGCATGTTTAACAATAGTGCGCAGCTGCTCAGCCACGGGCGTGCCACCGGGCTCGCGGGTAGTAATATAGTCAATGTTGGCGCGCGCCAAAGTGTCGGCGCAAATTTTCATTGCCGTCGACTTTCCCGACCCCTCAAGGCCTTCAATTACAATAAACTTAGCTGTCATTTCGACTCTTTAACTGATACTGACGTACGGCTCGGTTATGATCTTCAAGCCGTTTAGAAAACTGATGACTGCCATCGCCCTTGGCGACAAAATAATAATAGTCTGATTGTTGCGGTTGCACCGCAGCCAATAAGGCCGCTTTTGACGGCATGGCAATGGGCGTAGGCGGCAAGCCATCAATACGATAGGTATTATATGGCGTTTTTTCACGTAGATGGGCGCGGGTAATATTGCCATCGAATTCAGGGCCAATACCATAGATAACCGTAGGATCAGTCTGCAAGCGCATGCCTTTGTTAAGACGGTTAACAAACACCGATGCAATTAACGCCCGCTCCCCAGCGACACCGGTTTCTTTCTCTATAATTGAGGCTAAAATTAATGCCTCATCAGCACTATTGAGTGGCGAACTGCTACTACGTTGCTGCCACGCTTGGTCTAATTCAATTTCCATTTTACGATAGGCGCGAGTCAGCAACTGCACGGCATGGTCTCCGCCATGATAATGATACGTATCGGGAAAAAAGCGTCCTTCCAACTGCTCATCCAGTGGCTTTCCAAGAAATTCGTCGCCCCAATGCAACGGCTTTTCTATATAGGGAGCGCGCTGAAGTCGACTTAGCACCTGGCGCAAGTTATCGCCTTCAATAATGGTAAAGCTAAACTGGTGCTCTTTGCCTTGGCTAATTTGTCTAAATGCGGCAAGTGCAGTGCCTGGATTGAGCTGATAAAGTCCGGCTTTAAGATCAGTTAACGTGGGGTCAAGCTTGGCTAATACTTGGAATCGCCAGCAGCTATCAAGCCATTGCTTTTGCTGCCACTGGCGGCACAGTTGATTGAACCCGGTGCCACTGTGTACCTCCGCCAACTGAGATTCAGGTAAATGCAGTGGTGCCACCATAGCTTGTTTAATTTGATAGTAACCCGTTGCCGTCGCAACAATGGCTAACAACAACACCGATATGACCACCCGTAACATTAACCCAATCCCTTATTATTCAGTGCTTTGGTGAGCACGCTTTTACTAATATCTACATTGTAGTCGTGATGTGCCAAGCGCTTTATAGGGATCACTCCCATCAAACTGTTACAACAATACAAGGCATCCACACTGAAGAGTGTGGCCAAGTTTACACGTTGCTCGCGCACAGCTAAATGTTGGCTTAAATGCGTTAAATACACCCCTTTTACTCCCGCTTGGTCAAGTTTTGGGGTAAGCCACTGGCCTTGTCGATACAGCAACAAATTAGCGCTGGAAGTCTCAATAACATTATCGGTTGTATCAAGTACTAGCATATCATCACTGGGTGCCTTTGCGGCTTCTTGCTTCACCAATACTTGCTCCAAACGATTAAGCGTTTTCAACCCTGCTAACAGCGGCTGCTGTGCTAAACGGGTCTGCGCAATCGACAAGCTCAAGCCGGTCTCTGCCAATGTTTGATACTGAGTGGGGTACGGCATTAATCGCACAATACGCTGGATGTGGGCATCTGTTGGAGGAGCATAACCACGCCCGCCACTGCCACGTGTGTACACTATTTTAAGAACATAGTCATCGCTTGGGGCCATTGCTATTAAAGCATCTACGTCTCCCTCGAGCGCAGCTATGTCTAATTCAGGGAAACCTAGGCGAGTTGCACACTGTTGCAACCGAGCAATATGCAAAGGCCACAGTTCAACCTCACGCTGGCTGACTTTAGCGGTGGTAAAAAAACCATCACCATAGTTCAACCCACGATCATTGATACTTAAAGAAGTGGCCACTTGGCCGTTTATTATTGTTTTATCCATATAAAAAAGCTCGGTCATAACCGAGCTTATAGTACCAGTATCGCCCTAGTGCGGTCTACGCCGTAACTAGGGATTCACTTTATACTTTTTTGAATAACAATGAACCGTTTGTACCACCAAAGCCAAACGAGTTACACAGTGCATAATCAAGTTTTGCATCTCGCGCAGTATGGGCAATGTAATCAAGATCACAGCCCTCGTCCGGGTTATCCAAATTAATGGTCGGTGACACCTGCTGGTCGCGCAGCGATAGGATAGTGATGATTGATTCAACAGAACCCGCCGCACCTAGAAGGTGGCCCATCATCGATTTCGAAGAGCCGACCATGACTTTACTGGCGGCATCACCAAAGACGTTTTTCACGGCTTGGGTCTCTGCCTTATCACCTGCAGGAGTCGACGTTCCGTGCGCATTGATATAACCCACTTGATCTGGGTTCACGGCTGCATCTTTTATAGCATTGGCCATTGATAAACCGGCGCCAGCACCATCCGCTGGCGGCGAAGTCATATGGAAAGCGTCGCCGCTCATACCAAAACCGACGAGCTCAGCGTAAATATTAGCGCCCCGCGCTTTAGCATGCTCATACTCTTCGAGCACAATCACACCTGCACCATCAGAGAGTACAAAACCATCGCGGTCTTTATCCCACGGACGTGACGCCGCTTGCGGGTCGTCGTTGCGAGTGGAGAGCGCTCGTGCGGCGCTAAAGCCGCCCATACCCATTGGCGTAGATGCTTTTTCAGCACCACCGGCAAGCATGGCATCGGCATCGCCATAGGCAATCATACGCGCTGCATGACCAATATTGTGCAAACCGGTCGTACAGGCAGTAACAATGGAGATATTCGGTCCACGCAGACCTTTCATAATTGAAAGATGGCCAGAGATCATATTAATGATGGTCGATGGCACATAAAAAGGCGACAGTTTACGTGGGCCTACATTTAGAAGCTTTTCGTGGTTTTCTTCAATCAGAGACAAGCCACCAATACCAGAACCTACAGCTACACCAACGCGATCAGCATTTTGTTCGGTGATTTCTAAGCCAGAATCGTCCAACGCCTGAAGGCCTGCAGCGATACCGTATTGGATAAATAAATCCATTTTCTTGGTATCTTTTTTTGCCATGTAATCAGTGGCATCAAAATCTTTAATTAAACCGGCGAACTTGGTGCCAAAATCTGTTGTATCAAAATGGGTGATAGGGCCTATGCCACTTTGTCCATTTAATAAGCCTTGCCAGGTAGACGCTACATCGTTACCCAGCGGCGTTAGCATACCTAAGCCAGTCACTACGACTCGACGTTTAGCCACGGTGTCCTCCAAAAGGGAATATGTGATGGGAGTCTAAGATAGACTAAGGGCAGCTGAATGCTGCCCTTAAATAGAAATGCGTTGATTACTCAGCGTGAGCTGTAACGTAATCGATAGCTGCTTGAACTGTAGTGATCTTCTCAGCTTCTTCGTCTGGGATCTCAGTATCGAATTCTTCTTCTAGCGCCATTACTAGCTCAACAGTATCAAGAGAGTCCGCACCTAGATCGTCAACGAAAGACGCTTCAAGCTTTACTTCTTCTTCTTTAACACCTAGCTGCTCAACGATGATTTTCTTTACGCGTTCTTGGATGTCGCTCATTCTTCTTTCCTTTATTTAAACGCTATTGCGTTATTTTTCAGATTGCGGCGTAGTTTACGCAGCATATTTGTCTGATTCAAGGATTTGCCCAGAGTTTTTTGGCTGGTCAAACCTCTAAGATTCAAAAGTTGCCCTTTTATCGCCCATTTTCACAGCGATTTCAAGTATGTTTAAAGCAAGATCACAAAAACTTCAACGTTTTGAGCCGAGTTTTTGCGACCTTTTTACGGCTGTTTTAGCCTTTACACCATGTACATTGCGCCATTTACATGCAAAGTTTCACCAGAAACGTATGCGCCCGCATCAGAGGCTAAATAACATACCGCAGCGGCAATCTCAGACGGGTGTCCCAAACGTCCTGCCGGTACATTGGCAAGCGTAGCCGCTTTTTGCTCATCAGTCAGCTCATCAGTCATATCTGTTTGAATAAAACCTGGAGCCACAACGTTTACAGTAATACCGCGCGAAGCCACTTCACGGGCCAAGGATTTTGAAAAACCGATAACACCCGCTTTGGCAGCGGCATAGTTTGCTTGCCCAGCATTACCCATGGTGCCAACAACCGAGCCGATGTTAATAATACGCCCTGACTTTTTCTTCATCATTGGCCGCAACACCGCTTTCGATAAACGATAAATAGCCGACAAGTTGGTGTCGATAATGTCCTGCCACTCATCGTCTTTCATGCGCATTAAGAGGTTATCGCGGGTGATACCGGCATTATTAACAAGCACATCAAGATCGCCGAAATCAGCTTTAATGGCCGCTAACGTGTCAGCAATAGAATCACTGTCCGTAACATTTAGCTTGTAGCCTTTACCGTTTTCACCTAAGTATGCAGAAATTTTCTCTGCACCGTTGTCGCTGGTCGCGGTGCCGGCAACCGTTGCGCCCTGCTCTACTAGTAGTTCAGCGACCGCTTTACCGATACCTCGGCTGGCGCCGGTTACTAATACAACTTTGCCCTCTAAGGAAAATAAATTTGCCATCATTGTTCTCTTTTATTTCGCTGCATCAATGCTGGCGATGTCATTCACTGCACTGCATGCAACTGATTTATCAATTCGTTTCACCAGCCCTGTAAGTACTTTACCTGGGCCAAATTCATACGCTTGTGTCACACCCTGCTTTGCGATAGCTTGCATGGTTTCAGTCCAACGTACAGGCGAATACAGTTGGCGGACCAAGGCATCTTTGATTGCTTCAATGTCTTGCTCGGCACTGACATCAACATTATTGATGACATTGTATTTAGGTGCCTGCAACGCCAACGCATCTAAATCAGCCTTTAATTGCTCTGCCGCTGGTTTCATCAACTCACAATGCGACGGCACACTCACAGCAAGTGGCAATGCACGTTTCGCTCCGGCTTCTTTACAGGCTTCGCTAGCGCGCTCTACCGCTTCTTTGTTACCGGCAATCACCACTTGGCCTGGTGAGTTATAATTCACCGGCGCAACCACTTGATCTTGTGCGCTCTGGGCACACGCTTTGGCAATTGCATCATCATCTAAACCAATAATCGCAGCCATTGAGCCGACGCCAGCAGGAACCGCCTGCTGCATATATTGGCCGCGCTTTTCTACGAGTTTCACGCCATCGGCCAGGCTTAATACCCCAGCACACACCAGCGCGGAATACTCGCCTAGACTGTGCCCAGCAAGCACCAACTCATGACCTTGATCTGTTTGCTGTTGCCAATGGCGGAAAATAGCCACTGATGCACACAGTAGTGCTGGTTGCGTACGATGGGTTTCGTTTAGCTTGTCTTGTGGACCATTAAGTACCAAGTCAGCCAAATCATAGCCAAGGGCATCAGACGCTTCACGGAAGGTCTCTTGCACAGTGCTCGACTCAGCCAATAGCTCGGTTAACATACCAACGCTCTGTGAGCCTTGACCTGGAAATAAAATTGCGATTTTTTCAGACATATGCTGCTCTTTTCGTTTGTTTTAGCGATGTTCGCGAATATTGGCAGGCAGTTAATGAGGAGGGAGGTTGGCGCAGCGCTTAACTCGCGTCTTGCATGGGTTCATGCTCTGCAAAGGCCGTTTGTATCTTCTCTGGCAACTGTCGTTGCACTTCCCTTACAGCCTCATTAATTGCCGCAAGAAATGCACTCGCTGAGGCATTTCCGTGACTTTTAACCACTATACCGCGCAATCCTACCAAAGATGCACCGTTATACTGGTCGGGGTTCACCTTTTTATATATTTTTTTTATGACAGGCATAAGAATTAGCGCCAAACCGCGATAAAGCAAATGCTTTTTCAATGCACGCGTCATCTTGTGCATAATCAATTTAGCAATGCCTTCACAGGTTTTGAGCGCCACATTACCGACAAAGCCCTCACACACGATCACATCTGACTTGCCGCTAAAAATATCACTGCCCTCGCTGTAACCAGTGTAATTAAGCGCGGGGTTCTTTTGCATCATCTGCGCCGCTTCTTTAATGCCTTCATGACCTTTAATATCTTCCGAACCGATATTAAGCAAGCTCACACGGGGATGCTCGATATCTTGTGACTCGCGAGCAACCACCGACCCCATAATGCCAAATTGATACAAAGTATGGGCATCACAGTGAACGTTAGCGCCTAAATCAAGTAAATAAACCGGTTTTTTGGTCTCTGTGGGCACCGATGAGATCAGCGCTGGGCGTTTAATACCAGGCAGCATTTTTAGCACATAATGGGCCATAGCAAATAATGCGCCGGTATTCCCAGAACTAACACAAGCCTGCGCTTTACCTTGCTTGACTAAATCTAGGGCAATACGCATTGATGCGTCTTTTTTATTACGCAGCGCAGAAGCTGGCTCGTCAGCATTGGTGACAATTTGCGTGCAGTGCTGAATTTTTAATCGTGGATGTTGCAGTGCATCGAGCTGAGAAAGTTGCTCTTGTAATAACTGCTCATTACCGCAGAGGATCAGGGTAAGTGTTGGATGTAGATGAACCGCTTCAACTGCGGCGGGGATAGATGAACGGGGGCCGTAATCGCCCCCCATCATATCTAACGCAATGGTTAGACTGCGTTGCATAAAGCAATCTCTTACTTAGAAACTACTTTAACGCCTTTGTAGTAGCCGTCTGCAGTGACGTGGTGACGACGGTGAGTTTCACCAGTCACTTTATCAACTGTTAGAGCTGGACCACTGATCGCATCGTGTGAACGACGCATACCACGTCTTGCACGAGACTTTTTGCTTTTTTGTACCGCCATTAGCCTTCTCCTAAGAATCTTTCTTAAGTTGTTTCAAAATTTCAAATGGATTTGGTTTTTCATCTTCTGCCTCGATCTCTCCAAAGCTTTTCGCTTCTTCGGAGTATCGACAAGATGCTTCGTCATGCATAGGCACGATAGGAATAGCCAATATCAACTCATCTTCCACTAATTTCCGAAGGTTGACTTCGCCGTTCTCATCTAGCTCCACGACATCATAGTAATCCGGAAGATCACCAGACTCTGCACCTATGCCAACTGGCGTATAAGCAAAGTGTTGATCCAAATCCAACCTAAACTCTTCATTGCAACGCTGACAGGTTAGTGTCACCGTGGTCTTAATCGACCCCGACAGCACCGTTAAACCTTGCTCGTCATGTTTGCAATGAACATGTACCGCTATCTCACCACTTGAGTCCAGCACAACTTGCTCGAATCGAGAAAGTTCTTCAAACCGAATCACGCCGTCATATTCTAACTTGCGTGTTGCGGCCCTGCCCGGGTCAAGGGTGACGGGAATCTTCACCTTTTGCATAGGGGCTGCATCATATAGATAGTTGCTAGTAGAGTCAAAATAAAATTCGACTTTCCTTTTGTTTTTCGCCCGATTGCGCCGTATTCTAAGGCCGATGTTTAACAAATCGATGATCGGGCCATGAAATTAGCTTTTATCTTAGCCTCTAGTTCGCCATTTCGGCAGCAATTATTAAAAAAAATTATCCCTGAATTCACTCATTTTTCCCCAGATATTGACGAAACACCTGAACACAATGAAGCCCCAGAAGTATTAGTACGTCGCCTCGCCCTCGCCAAAGCCAATGCCGCGCACCAACACTATAACAAAGGCATCGTAATAGGCTCTGATCAGGTCGCTGTGCATCAAGGCGACATTTTAGGAAAACCGCATACGGTTGCTCGAGCTCAGCAACAATTAGCACGCTTTAGTGGCGATGAAGTTACCTTTTTAACTTCGCTGGCATTGCTTGATTTAGAAACGGATAACACCCAGGTGATTGTCGAACCTTTTACGGTGCAGTTTCGCACCCTAAGCGAGCAGCAAATTGCTAACTACATTGCTAAAGAGCAACCGCTTAATTGCGCGGGCAGCTTTAAAAGCGAAGGCTTAGGGATTTGCTTATTTTCCCGTATGCAAGGAAATGACGCCAATAGCCTGATAGGGATGCCGCTGTTGCAACTCAACGCCATGCTACTGAATTGGCAAATTGACCCGTTAGCGCTGTAATAACGTGCGCAGCTCGCTGAAATGATCGACGGTTGCAACGGGGGAAAACTGTTGCAACTGCGCGGCGTTATGCACCCCGAAGGTGACTCCCACGGCATCGACCTTGGCATTGGCCGCCAGCTGCATATCTATTTGCGTATCCCCAATCATCAGTGCTTTATCGGCACTGACATCACACATTGTTAAAATTTGCTCGAGCATATCGGGGTGTGGTTTTGAATGAGCCTCACAACTGGTGCGCGTATACTCAAAGTAATCAGTCAACTGAGACTCAGCGAGTAAACGGTCTAAACCCTTGCGGCTTTTACCCGTTGCCACTGCCAGCCGATAACCCTGGCTCTTAAGCGCTGCAAGAGTCGTTTCAACCTCAGCAAAAAGCGGCGTTGGCGTATTATCTTCATACACATAATGATGTTTGTAGCGCGCCACCAGGTCGGTGTGGAGTTGACTGTGCTCGGGAAATAACGTGGCAATCGCGGTTTCTAAGCTCAACCCGATAATATTTTTAGCGGCCTCATCGGTGGGTTCTGGCACGCTAAAATGACGCGCAGCGCCTTGCAGGGTGGCAACAATTTTGCCTACCGAGTCCATCACCGTGCCGTCCCAATCAAAAATAATAAGCTCTTTGCTATTAAGCACGACGTAACTTCTCCAAGCAATGCGTTAATGCCTTGTCTAACGGTGCTTCAAGTGCCAAAGTGGTTTCCGTTTTAGGATGAAGAAAACGCAGCTCGCGAGCGTGCAAGAACAAGCGGTTCAGGCCCGATTCGCGCATCGCGGTATCGAATACTTGCTCGCCATATTTATCATCACAGGCAATCGGGTGGCCTTTGCACTGGGTGTGCACGCGGATTTGGTGAGTCCGCCCGGTCACAGGCGATGCCTGTACCAAGGAGCACTGTTCAAAACGCTCGAGCACGCGAAAACGAGTATGGGACGCTTTACCCCGTTCATGGTCAACCCGCACCACTCGCTCACCGGATTGCAGAGTGTTTTTATTGAGCGGCTCAGTCACATTGCGCACCTTAGCATCCCATTGTCCGGCAACCAGCGCCCAATAGTTTTTCTCCATGGTTTTTTCTCGCAGTTGCTCATGCAAGCCTTTTAACACCGCGCGTTTTTTTGCAATCAATAAACACCCGGAGGTGTCACGGTCTAAGCGGTGCACCAATTCCAGGCTCTTCTCCTGCGGTCGCAGCGCTCGTAACGCCTCAATCAAGCCAAAACTTAAGCCGCTGCCACCATGCACCGCCATACCTGCGGGTTTATTGATGACAATAAGGTACTTATCTTCGAATAAAATAGCGTCTTCAAGCTTGCTCACTTTATCAAGGTTAGTGGGCACCTGCTGCTCGGGACGCTCGGCAATTTTTATCGGCGGAATGCGCACCGTGTCGCCGCTTTGCAGCTTATACACCGGCTTCACCCGCTTTTTGTTCACTCGCACTTCGCCTTTGCGTAAAATACGGTATACCGCGCTTTTGGGCACCCCTTTTAGTTTGGTAATCAAAAAGTTGTCGATGCGCTGTCCGCTGTAGTCTTCATCGACGGTTACAAAGCTTACCTGAGTGCCTATGGAGTCTTTCATTGCCTAATCACTGATTTGAGTCATAATTTAGTTGCTAACGCAGTGGTTTTAATGGGATAATCCAAGCACGTAAAACCACCGTTAAGCGGTAGGTGTTTACGCTGCCATTGGCTTAGGCCAAACTTGCGTGAAACACATTCTGGGAAAGCGATCATACAGATTCGAGCTCGTATTTCCACAGCTTTTATCACCCAGAACCCACGTGACGGCAGTAGCAAGCAATGCGCGTAATAGATTGCTTCGCTGGCTGCGACCGCAAGTGGCAAGCGCCCAAAAGGGCAAGCGGAAACGAACAATAAAACGATGGGTTTTTGCTTTGATTAAGCACATGCTTAGGGCAAATACCACTAATGTAGACAATGAACATAATGCTATCGACCACCGTGAAGGTGTATCGGTAAAAACGACACAGTCATCTTGTTGAAGATAAACTGCACTGCGTAAAGTCCACGCATTGAGCGTGGCAAATAAGGCCCTATTGGCCGCTATTTTTATCGCCAGTTGCAACACAAGGTGAAACTAGAACGTTAAGCTTTTGCGTTAAAAGCCCAGTCGTGAGACTGCACCGAAGACAAAAATAAGAGCGCCGAAAGACCTAAGTGGTCGGGCACTATGCACAGAATTTAAGAGTAACAATATGAAACGTATGCTAATCAATGCGACGCAGCAAGAAGAAATGCGCGTTGCACTGGTTGATGGCCAGCGCCTGTATGATTTAGATATCGAAAGCCCTGGACACGAACAAAAAAAAGCCAATATTTACAAGGGTAAAATTACCCGCATCGAACCTTCACTTGAAGCCGCTTTTGTTGATTATGGCGCCGAACGCCACGGTTTCTTACCTCTAAAAGAAATCGCTCGCACTTACTTCCCTAGTGGTTATACCTTCAACGGTCGCCCAAACATCAAAGACGTGATCAAAGAAGGTCAAGAAGTCATTGTTCAGGTTGATAAGGAAGAACGTGGTCAAAAAGGCGCGGCTCTGACTACCTTTATTAGTGTTGCTGGTAGCTACCTTGTACTGATGCCGAATAACCCTCGCGCCGGCGGTATTTCTCGTCGCATTGAAGGTGAAGAGCGTGCCGAATTAAAAGACGCACTTAGCCGCTTAGATTTGCCTAAAGGCATGGGGTTGATTGTCCGCACCGCTGGTGTTGGTAAATCATTCGAAGAGCTTGACTATGACCTTAAGGCCCTGCTGGTTCACTGGCAAGCAATCAAAGAAGCAGCCGATAGCGATAAAGCCCCTTTCTTGATTCACCAAGAAAGCAACGTGATTTTCCGCGCTATTCGTGATTACTTACGCCGTGATATTGGTGAAATCTTAATTGATAAGCCAAAGGTATTTGAAGAAGCTAAAGCGCATATTGAGCGCTTCCGCCCTGACTTCATGAGCCGTGTAAAGTTGTATCAAAACGATGTGCCTTTGTTCACTCATTACCAAATCGAAAGCCAAATTGAGTCAGCGTTCCAGCGTGAAGTACGCTTACCATCAGGTGGTTCAATCGTTATTGACCCAACTGAAGCCCTGACTTCTATTGATATCAACTCGTCAAAGGCAACCAAAGGCAGTGATATCGAAGAAACGGCCTTGAACACCAACTTAGAAGCGGCCGATGAAATCGCCCGTCAACTGCGCCTGCGTGATCTTGGTGGCCTGATCGTAATCGACTTTATCGATATGACTCCTCCACGTCACCAACGTGAAGTAGAAAACCGCTTAAAAGATGCTGCACGCCAAGACCGTGCCCGCGTGCAAATCGGTAAGATTTCACGTTTTGGTCTGTTGGAAATGTCGCGTCAACGTTTGCGCCCTTCTCTTGGTGAGGCGAGCCAAGGCACCTGCCCACGCTGTAGTGGCCAAGGCACAATCCGCTCAAACGAATCCATTGCGCTTTCAATTTTGCGCTTGATTGAAGAAGAAGCAATCAAAGACAACACCTCGCAAGTGAATGCCCAGGTCCCTGTTGCCGTCGGTGCTTACCTGTTAAATGAAAAACGCCGCAGCGTACAACGAATCGAAAAACGTCATAACTGTGATGTAGTGATCATTCCAAACCAACACATGGAAACACCTCACTATGAAGTAGTGCGTTTACGTAAAGATGAAACCTTAGAAGCGGCTAGCTACGAGCAGATTGCTGAGCCTGAGGCGGAAGCAGTCGAGTACTCACGCGCACCTGTCGCACCGAAGCGCGAAGAGCCTGTGCTTAAGGGTGTAGTTATGCCGAAGGACCCGGCGCCAGTGAGCGCCCCTAAAGCGCAACCCAAAGCGACAGAAGAGCCAGGTCTACTAAGCCGTATCGGGCAATGGTTGAAGAGCTTGTTTAGTGATGAGCAAGAGCAGCCAGAACAAGATAAGCAACGTAAACAACAGAGCAATAACGAACGTCGTGGCGGCGGTGATCGTCGTCGTAATAATCAGCGTCGTCGTAATAATCAATCGCGCAATAAGCCAAAAGGTCCGCGCACGCAAAACGCCGAGGTTGCTGAGCAAGATAAAGATAAGGCTGAAGAAAGCAATAATCGAAACGAGCGTGGTGGCGAACGCGGTGGTAATCGTAATAAGCGTCGTCGTGGCGGTCAAAACCGTCGTCGCGATAACCGCAACGACAACAACACCACCAACGAGCAAGAAAATAAAGATGTTGCGAACACTGCCAAGGACGCGCAAAGCGACGAGCAACAGCAAGCGAAGCCAAAGCAGCGTCGCCAACGCCGCAACCTGCGTAAGAAAGTACGTGTAGAAAACACTCAGAACAACACTGCTAGCGAAGAAAAGCCAGTAGCTGCTGTTGAAAACTCTGAGCAGCAAGCAGCTGTGGCTCAGCCAGAAAAGGCACTTGAGAAGGCGGATAAGCCAACCAAGCCAACACAAGGTAAAGAGCAAAAGCAGCAAAATACTGCGGACAAGCACAATGATGTGGCTGCAAAGAAAGCATCGCTTGACGAAGCACCGCAAACCATTGACGAGCAAGCGCAGAGCAATGAGCAAGGTGAAGGTGAAAAAGAGGGTCGTACCCGTACTCGCCGCTCACCACGTCACTTACGCGCTGCGGGTCAACGCCGCCGTCGTGATAAGCAAGAAGGTGACAGTGATTCACCGGCATTTGTACCCGTCGCAGATCAAGCCATGGCTGAGCAGTCGCAACAACCAAGCGATGACACGCCAAAGCAAGTGAACGACGATACAAAAACGACTGCAGCCACTGACAACGCAGCAGCAGAGACAGCGCCAACTAACAGTACGCAAGAGACCGCTGAGCAGGCCCCGGCTATAGAAGCTGAAGCAGCTCCGGTTGCGGCCGTGCAAGAAGAGACCGCTCCTGCCGCTGAGCAAATCATTGATACTGATGAGCCAGCAGCCGAGGGACAGCCTGAGCAAAGCGTTGCTGAGGTAGAATCTGGAGAACCTGCGCAGCAGCCTGAGACTGAAGTCGCTGAAGCATCCGCATCTAGCGAAGCGAAACAGCCTGAGAGCGAACCGCAAGCGCCATCAGAGCCAGAAGATAAGCCGTCAGCTGAACCTGCATCTGCAGCAGTTGTTGAGCAAGAATCGGCTGAGCCTTCAGCTGAGCCTGCACCTGAGCCACAGCGAGCGGTAACACCCGCTATAAGCAAAGCTTTAGGTCATGCCAGTGCGCCTGCGACACAACCGCAAGCGGTGGCATTGGTGGCTGCTTCTGAAGTGCCGAAAGCCATGCCAAGCGAAGCACGTATGACGCTACAAAGCAGCACATTGAAGCCTGGTTCGGTTGCACCGGTAGGCCATGCTTATGCCGATGCAGCAACGCCGAAGACAGTGTCGACAGACACTAAGGTGGCACATGCTGCACACCAAGATGAGCATCAAGCACAGACAGTCAACGACTAAGGCGCTTGTACCATCATAAAAAAAGCCGCTGTTTTCACAGCGGCTTTTTTGTATCTCTATAACGCTCAGTTACCAGTGGACGTTAACCCCACTGTATAGTACTAAGACTCATCACCGAGCTGATCGAGTTGGTCTTTTAAATTTGGCGGCACGCCCTTGATTGTCAAGGTGTCGTTGACTGGATCATAAATCACTCGCTCGCCTAGATGCTTGCGCTCAAACCCCACGCTCACGCCGCCACCCATGCCCGAGAGTTTAACCATGCCGGTTACGGTCTTTTTATCCACCGGGAAAGATTCAGCCAAATCATAGCTTTGCTGCTCGTAAAAGCTGTTAAAGCTTTGCTCATCATCTTTGCTGATAGCGCGCCCTATGTCTTCAATGCTGGCATCTTCACCACTACTGATTCTGTCGCTACAGTAGTCAAACACCTCGCGACGGCGCTCATCTTTTTCTTCTTTATCTAGCTCTTGCTCGCTTAAGTAATCTTCTACGGCGCTAAGCATAGAGCGACTTTGCTGCTTCGGATCAATGCCCTCTTCGCAACCTAAAAAGTCTAAAAAGAAGTCGGCCACTTTGCGCCCAGCGCGACCTTTAATAAAGGAGATATAGCGATTATCCTCGGGCTGTGTATCCCACGCGGCAAGGTCAACACGCGCTGCCAATTGCATACGGGTAATATCTAAATGGCGAGACGCCGCCAAATCAAGTTCGGAGGTAATAGTATAATGCTCTTTAATATTAATAAGCGCGATTAAAATATAGTCACTGGCGACATATTGATAATGGCAAAAAACTAAATAACCACTTTCATTGAAAGCGTATTTATCGAGCTCTTCTTTTAGCACACTCGCCGCTTGCTCGGTAACCTGCCAAAATCCCAACTCGTTATTTCGATAACTTTGCATACTGCTGGCAACCACACTGCTTTTCTCAGGGCTGAAGGCGCAAAAGCCTTTTCCAGGTTTGCCGTTATAAGCATGGTGGAGCTGTTCAATAAACACGTTTACACGATCATTAATTGGCATTTCGTCGTTGCGCAAATGAATTTGGGTACTGTCGTCTTCTTTGTCGACGTAGTGCACAACCAGCTTTTTAACCTCAGTGCTCATCTTTGTTTTTCACTCCTGCGGTGTTAAAATACAAGAATATATAATCAGTATGAAATCCACCGATGCCAGCGTTATCTAAATATACTAATGAAGAAGTAGAACAACTTGTCGACCAGCTAGTTGCTGTCCTTGCCGAAAAGAAGGCGCCGGTAGATTTAAGCCTGATGTGTTTGGGCAATACTATCACGCATATTATTAAAGAGCATGTGCCCGAAGCAAAAAGGGCCTCAGTTGCACAAAACTTTGCCAACGCCCTTGCCGACTCGGTAAAGTAAGGAAATGAACTTATCTGCGCAAAATCAATTCGCCTCAAAAGCGAGTCAGCTTCTTGCTTGGGGCCATTGGTTTACCTTGGCGAATATTGGTCTTGCGCTGGTTATTAGCCTTGCCTACCTCTTTGCTGATGCCGCCCCAACAACAGCTATTGGCAGTGTTTATATGGTGGTTACGTGGCTCAGCCACACCGCCTTTATTACCTTTTTAGCCTTTGTGCTGACTATTTTCCCACTGTCACTTATCTTCCCCTATCCCAGACATATTCGCGGTATGGCCTCGGTACTTGCCACGGCAGGTATGACGCTACTGGCGGTCGATGCGTTTGTGTATTACAACCTCGGATATCATCTAAATTACAGTGCACTTGGGGAGATCTTATCGTTATTTTGGCGCAACGTAACCAACACGCCCGCGTTGTCAACCTTGCTGGTGAGCGCCCTAATTTTGATGATACTCGCCTATCAGTTGCTGATAAGTAATTATGCTTGGCATCACCTAGCGCAGTTAAAACGACTTCGTTTTGGCCGATATATCTCCGCTTCGTTGGTGCTGTGTTTTGCGCTAAGCCACAGTATTCATATTTGGGCGGACGCTGCACTCGAGTTTGATATTACTAAACAAGACAATATGTTACCCCTGTCTTATCCGACAACAGCCAAGTCGCTACTGGCAAAAAACGATTTATTAGATCTTGAGCAATATGAGCAAGCACGCCAGGTCAATGTTAATGGCCCAACTGTTAGTTTTGTCATGCCCGCAACCTTACCGAGCTGTGAACTTGACGCCGATGCGCCGCAAGTCGATATTCGGGTGTTCTCGTCCACCCAGCAACTAGCCGAGTTTGTTGCTGCAAACCCTGCGCTGCAACCTGCAGCAAAGCTATTACACCCGGTTGCCAAGCAAGATGCATTGTTCAATTTAGTGTATGGGCTGCCTAGCTACTACCGTCAGAGTCTCACTAAAGACAGTATTGACCCTCTGTGGCGTCGCACACCCATCACCTTCGATACCAATATCGATGCCTACCGTTTTATCCACAGCGATCCGTCGCCTCGAGTGCGGATCGATCAGGATAATACCGCACCACTAGATGGCCAGCGTAAGGTGTTTGCCTTTGCTTTGGAGGCTGAGCACCCTTCTCGTATCACCGCTATTTCACAGCTATGGAGCAATGATCCTCAGCTACAACAGAGTACGCTGATTGCCCAGCCACAAGATATTATCGCCACAGTGCTGAGCGAATATTGGGGCTGCGATGAGTTAGCTCGCGCCGCCCTTATCGCTAACAGCCTGACTCACACTGACGCCATGGCGAATATCAATTACTCGCAGGGCGTATTTATTGCTATGCGTAAAGACCGCATTACGCTGCTCAACAGCGACGGTAGTTATAAACACATTTCTGCCACCGAGGGCTTTGGCGTTGATCAACAGCTTGATATTCCCTTCCTTATTCAAGGCTTAAAACAGCTGAAGAAATTCAACGCTCAGTAGGTACTGCTGAGCGTGACTGATTGAACCTTTTTCATACCTTAGTATTGCTTTAGTGACATTCATTTTTAGTTCATCTATATTAAAAAATGAATGAGGTCTGATCAGAGGTATCAAAGTGACAAAGAAAAGAGTTATTGCCACTGCCTTGGCAATGTATGCGGCCGCCGCTACACAGGCTACGGCTAATACCGTTTACTATAAATGCGAGACAAAAAATGGCACGACGTTTAGCCAGTTTCCCTGTGATGAGCAGGCACAAGAGCATGAAGTACGTCACTCTAATGTCGAAATTAAGCCGCTTGATAACAACTTTTCGAAGCAACTTACCGAGCTACAGCTAGAGCAGCGCCGAGACAATATCGAACTGCAGTTACGTTCAACTAAACACCGACTGGTTATTTTAAAACGTGAACGTAGCGCTAAAACACTCGCCGAAGAACAGCGTTTAGAGCGCTTAATGTCTGATGATGAGCGCAAAGCCCTGAAAAAAGAAGTTAACGCTAACATCAAGGGGATTGAGCAGCGCTACAATGAACGCATTAAGCAAACGGAAAAGCGTTTGGCGCAATTAGAAAAGTCGTTAAAAAAATATCAATAAGGCTTGCACCATAGCTTGCCCTTGGCATAGTCTAGTTTAGAGCTTCTACTCTAAGAGGGATCCCAGTGCAAGCACAGGCCGTAGCGCAACGCATTCTTGATGGCTTTCACCATCACTATCAGTTGTTTCAATCAATAACAGCTCAAGCTCCTGCGGCTTTTGCTGAGCGCGATTGGAGCCAAATGCGCGCCATCGCCAGTAAGCGTATTAGTTACTACGACAAACGCGTGAATGAGACTGTAGCGCAGCTTCGCGATTGCGTCGGTGACCCGGCTGAGCAGGCCAGTTTATGGACCCAAACCAAAGAATGTTACCGCGCTTTCCTCACTTTTCACCCTCAAGCAGAGCTGGCCGAAACCTTTTATAACTCGGTATTTTGTCGCTTGTTCCATCGCAAGTATTACCATAATAACTTTATCTTTGTGCAAGCCACACTTGCCGATGCTCCCGCGCTCCCAGTGGAAGCCGAATATCGTAGTTATTTTCCGGTCACCGAGGGGCTTAAGCCGACTATTCGTAAAATCATTACGCAATTTGAATTTGGCTGTGCGTTTGCCAATCTCGATAGAGACATTCGTTTATTAGTGAAAGCCTTTATCAAACAAGCGCCCGAGACCCATGTGCAAAGTTATCAAATGCGCTTTGATATTTTACAAGCGCCCTTTTATCGCGGCCAGGCCGCCTATATTGTTGGTCGTGTGGTTTCGCAAACGGGCACGCAACCCTTTGTCATCGCCGTGCTTCATGATGGTAACAAGGGCCTGTATATTGATGCCTTGCTGACTCGGTCGTCGCAAATGCGGGTCATTTTTGGCTTTGCCCGTGCTTATTTTATGGTGCAAACTCATGCTCCTTCGGCGCTGGTACACTTTCTCAATCAGTTGATGCCCGGTAAAACCAAAGCCGAGCTCTACAATGCCATTGGCTTTCATAAGCAAGGTAAGACAGAATTCTACCGCGAGTTACTCGAGCATATGGGTCACGCTCATGAGCAGTTTGAATTGGCCGCCGGCACCCCCGGCATGGTGATGATGGTATTTACCCTGCCCTCGTTTCCCTATGTGTTTAAAGTGATCCGTGATCGCTTTGGCTCAAGCAAGCCCTTTGGCCGTAAAACAGTGCTCGAGCGCTACCAGTTGGTTAAGCGCCATGACCGTGTTGGCCGCATGGCGGACACCTTGGAATATTCAGATGTTGCTTTACCTTTGAGCTGCTTTAGCGCGCCACTACTTGAGGTGTTTAAGGCGAGTATCGCCAACTCTATTCGTATTGAAGGCGATATGCTCATCATCAAGCATTTGTATATTGAGCGCCGTATGACGCCGTTGAACTTATACTTGCAGGAAGTGGATGGTACTAAAGCCGCACAAGCCATTGATGAATACGGCCAAGCACTCAAAGATATGATTGCCGCCAATATCTTTCCCGGTGATATGTTATTAAAAAACTTTGGCGTGACGAAACATCGCCGCGTGGTATTTTATGACTATGACGAAGTGCAGTACCTCACCGATATGCAGTTTCGCGAGCTTGGCCATGACGATGCCTGCGGCGAAGAAAGCACTTTGTCGGTCGCACCTAACGATGTGTTCCCCGAGCAGCTAAGCACCTTTGTATTACCCAACCCGGTGCACAAACAAGCACTACTGGCCACTCACCCTGAGCTTCTCGACCCCGCCTACTGGCGCCAAGCACAAGCTAAAATCACTCAAGGTGAGTATAAACAGGTTTATCCCTACCCACAGTGCCAACGCTTTATACATCATTGGTAGTGTGTTTTCTTAGCCACCTTTAAGCTACACTAGGCATAAATAATAAAAATGGCAGCAAGTAATGAATATAAATAAGATTGATTTAAACCTACTCGTCTATCTTGATACTTTGCTTCGCGAATGCAATGTCACAAAGGCCGCGAACCAGTTGAGTATTACTCAGCCGGCAATGAGTAATGGTTTAAAACGCTTACGAAATCTGCTTAATGACCCGCTGCTGGTGCGCACCAGTGAGGGCATGGTCCCCACTGAGCGCGCACTAGAGTTGCAACCCGTGATCCGTGGCGTGCTCATGACGTTAGAGGAGACGCTAGCGCCGAATCGCGACTTTGAGCCGCAAAGCAGTAAGCGTGTGTTCCGCATGATGGCCAGTGACTATGCAGCCAGTACTTTGGCTCCACGATTACTGAGTAAGCTACATGAGGAAGCCCCGGATACCACTTTGGATATTCTTACACCCAGTGATGTGACTTTTCATGATGTTGAAAATGGCAAGGTTGATATGGCGCTTAACCGTTTTGAAAAACTGCCTCAGTCGTTTCATCATAAACGTATCTGGAAAGACAGCTTCTCGTGTTTGGTCAAATCAGACAACCCGATTTTAAATAACTTTAACCTCGACAGTTATCTTCATGCCCGCCATATTTGGGTCAGCAAAACCGGTTTTGGTGTGGGCGTGGGAATGGACCCAGAGGATGTGCAAAAACTCGGGTGGGTGGACGAAGCCTTAGCACATTTTGGTAAGCATCGAAATATCGCCACCTTTACCCGTAATTACCACGTCGCTATTCATTTGGCCAAGGAGCAAAATCTCATTGCCACCTTGCCCTCCAAAGCCGCAAAGATTTATAAAGACGATCCCGGGCTCACCATTTTAGAGCCGCCTTTCCCCATTGCACCTTTTGAGCTGGATATGATTTGGTCGCCGCTATTACATCGCGATGTTAGCCACGTATGGTTACGGCAAAAAATAGCTGAAGTCGCTGATGAACTAGCTTAATCGAAGGGACTACGATGCAATACCTTAAATCAGTCGTTGTAGCCACGCTGTGTATCATCTCTAGCGCCTGTGTTGTGATGCCCAGCGATACCCCTTATGTAGAGCGCAAGTGTGAGCTCTCGTCAGACAAGAAGACTTTGCGCATTGTTAACGTAGCTGAAGAGACGAACACTTATTATTCCCTCTCTGGGATATTACTCACGCCGATACTTCTGCCCGCCACCGCCATTCTCTCAGGTGGCTATGTCGCCGTTAATAACGTATATCACCTCGGTGAGCAGCAAATAAAGTGTAAGTAGGGAATAGTAACGCGAGCAGCAATGCGCAAGCATCTCTTGTGGGTGGGGCTTTAGCCGGATAATCGCAAGGCCAATGCCTTGCCTACAAACAATCTCCTGTAGGTCGGGCTTGAGCCTGACAATCGCAAGGCCAATGCCTTGCCTACAACACAATTCCCCTGTGGCTTGGGCTTTAGCCTGACAAAGGCAAGACCAATGCCTTGCCTACAACACACTCCTGTAGGTCGGGCTTTAGCCTGACAACCGCAAGGCCATTGCCTTGCCTACAAACAACCCCTGTGGGTCTGGCTTTAGCCTGACAACTGCAAGGCCAACGCCTTGCCTACAACACACTCCAGTGGGTCGGGCTTTAGCCTGACAACCGCAAGGCAACAGCTTGCCTACAACACAATTCCCCTGTGGGTCGGGCTTGAGCCTGACAACCGCAAGACCCATGCCTTGCCTGCAACACACACCCTGTGGGTCGGGCTTTAGCCTGACAACCGCAAGGCCATTGCCTTGCCTATAACAAACTCGTGTAGGTCGGGCTTTAGCCTGACTAAACCCTGTGTAAGGCTAAAAGCCTTACCTACAACATAATCCCCTGGAAGTCTGGCTTTAGCCTGACAACTGCAAGGCTAATGTCTTGACTACAAGCAATCCCCTGTGGGTCGGGCTTTAGCCTGACAACTGCAAGGCCAATGCCTTGCCTACAACACACTCCTGTAGGTCTGGCTTGAGCCTGACAATCGCAAGGCCAATGCCTTGCCTACAACAAACTCGTGTAGGTCGGGCTTGAGTCGGATAATCGCAAGGCCAATGCCTTGCCTACAACACAATCCTATGGGCCGGGCTTTAGCCTGACTAAACCCTGTGTAAGGCTAAAAGCCTTACCTACAACATAATCCCCTGGAAGTCTGGCTTGAGCCTGACAACTGTAAGGCCAATGCCTTGCCTACAAACATCCCCCCTGTGGGTCTGGCTTTAGCCTGACAACCGCAAGGCCAATGCCTTGCCTACAAAGTAGAGATTGATAGATGGGAATAAGCTTGCGACCGGACACTGAAACAAAAAAGCCCAGCATAATGCTGGGCTTTTTTGTATTAATTAATGGCGGAGAGGGAGGGATTCGAACCCTCGATACGCTATTAACGTATACACGAGTTCCAGTCGTGCGCCTTCAGCCACTCAGCCACCTCTCCGCACTTTTCGCTGCCTTGGCATCGCCGCATATACTATGCAATCACTGCCGGGGTTGCAAGGTGTTTTTAACAAAACCAAATCAACTGGTTAGTAAAACACCGTTAGCGTGTCATGGCGGCGGTGAAGTCTAGCATGCGATTAAGCGAGCGCAGTGCGCCTTGGCGCAGTTCCATGTCCACAAACACCTCTTTGCCTTGCGGGTCTATGAGCGCTTCCTCAATGGCTTTGAGGCCGTTCATGGCCATCCACGGGCAATGGGCACAGCTTTTACACGTTGCGCCTTCACCTGCAGTCGGTGCTTCAAAAAACTCTTTCTCTGGGCACAGCTGCTGCATTTTATAGAAAATACCGCGATCGGTGGCAACAATAAACTTCTTGTTGTCCATGGTTTGTGCCGCTTTGATAAGCTGACTCGTGGAGCCTACGGCATCAGCAAGTTCAACTATCTCAGCAGGTGACTCAGGGTGCACCAAAACCGCTGCATCAGGGTGCAGCGCTTTCATATCTTTGAGCGCTTTGGTTTTAAACTCATCATGAACAATACATGCGCCATTCCACATGATCATATCAGCGCCGGTCTGATTTTGAATGTAGCTACCTAGATGCTTATCTGGGCCCCAAATGATCTTCTCGCCTTCGCTGTCTAGGTGCTCAACGATTTCTAACGCACAAGATGAAGTGACGATCCAGTCAGCGCGCGCTTTCACAGCCGTTGAAGTATTCGCATACACGACTACTTTACGGTCAGGGTGCTGATCGCAAAAGCGGCTAAACTCATCAATTGGGCAACCCACATCCAATGAGCAAGTTGCCTCTAAGGTGGGCATGACCACGGTTTTTTCTGGAGTTAAGATCTTCGCTGTCTCACCCATAAAACGCACACCCGCTACGATAATCATATCAGCGTTCTCTTGGCGCGCGCCGAAGCGAGCCATCTCCAACGAGTCTGCTACGCAGCCGCCGGTCTCCTCTGCTAGGGCCTGGATCTCTGGATCGGTATAATAGTGCGCCACTAACACTGCATTTTTTTCTTGCAGTAATTGTTTAATGCGCGCCTTGTGCTGCTGTTTCTGCTCATCAGAAAGAGGAGCTGGCTTAGGAGGAAAAATATAATCCTCCGGCATGATATTCTCGCTGATACCCATACTGGTCAAACTACATCTACATTGCAAAAGTATTGCCGTAATTATACGAAACTATGACGCTAAAAAGAAGCAAAGGTCTGCGCTACGACTAGATTCTTGTGCGCTTAATTATAAGAAGTTGGGTAATAATGAGAAAAGGCGATGGTGGGTCATGATGGATTCGAACCATCGACCAATGGATTAAAAGTCCACTGCTCTACCAACTGAGCTAATGACCCATACCGAGTTTTAATGCCATTAATTCATCCTGAAGCGGTGTTCCGGCTCGTCGTCCTGACTCGCTTTCACAGACCATCGAAATAATATTTCGATGTTGACTGTTCAACCAACTGAGCTAATGACTCATAACTGGTGTCTTTCAATATTTGAAAGTGCGCTACGTATGTAGCTGATGATGTAAAGTGGTGGGTCATGATGGATTCGAACCATCGACCAATGGATTAAAAGTCCACTGCTCTACCAACTGAGCTAATGACCCATCATTGCGACTAAATCGCTTGATAGTAGGCGTTATATAAAGTGGTGGGTCATGATGGATTCGAACCATCGACCAATGGATTAAAAGTCCACTGCTCTACCAACTGAGCTAATGACCCATCATTGCGACTAAATCGCTTGATAGTAGGCTTTATATAAAATGGTGGGTCATGATGGATTCGAACCATCGACCAATGGATTAAAAGTCCACTGCTCTACCAACTGAGCTAATGACCCAACACCTTGCTTGCTTCTTGAGCAGGCAATGCCTGGATAACGAAAAAATGGTGGGTCATGATGGATTCGAACCATCGACCAATGGATTAAAAGTCCACTGCTCTACCAACTGAGCTAATGACCCATTTCATCGTTATTTGCGCAGCGTTATCCCCGAGGGGTTATCGTCTGCTGCGGGCGCTTATAATACTTATTTAAAAACCAAGTGCAATACAAATGCTCGGTTTTTTTTAGTTTTTCCGCTTAGTTGCCTAATTTTAGACCGCTTTAAACTGCCTGCGGTCTAAAAGCAAACACTTAGCAAAATCTGCTACAACTTACTAACACGCTCGGTCGCTAATTTAGCGGCTGTGGTGTTAGGGTACTCAGCAATCACTTTATTAAACAATTGCTTCGCTTTGGCGAGTTGGCCTTGCTGTTGTTCCAAGGTACCCAACTTAAGCATCGCATCGGCACGCTTATTAGAATCAGTATATTGATTCACCACGGTTTCGAAGTGGCCCTTGGCGCCGCTCGTATCACCTTTAATCGTCAAAAGTTGGCCTAACCAATAATGTGCGTTCGGCACGTATACTGACTCTGGATAGGTTTGCAGAAATGCTTGAAACTCAGGAATAGCTGCGTCGTAGCGCTTGTCCTGCATGATCAGCTTGACGGCTTTGTCATACGCTTCATTTTCCGACAGGTTGCTACTCATCGGCGCGGCACTGTTGGCAGCGCTATCACTGGTGGTCGCGGCACTGGACGTACTGTAACCATCATCATAGCTTGGCTGTTGCTGCTGCGAATAAGCGGCGCTAACACGGTTTTCTATTTCTTGATATAGCTCGCGTTGACGTTGCAGCACCTTTTCTAGCTTGTAGCTGTGCTCTTCGGTGACGCCACGCAACTGACTCACTTCATCTTGCAACAGATCCAGTTGCTGTTGTAGGTCGGCTTGCAGCAAATTGCGAGTTTGCATCATTTGCTCTAAGCGGCTTAAACGTTTTTCGACACTTGATTCACTGGCAGAGGCCTCTGAAACAGGAGCGGGAGCAGCCCAAACTTGGGTGCTCCCGCTCATGAGTAAGGCTGCCAAAATAATTTTCGGCTTCATTGTTACTCTTTTAAATTTTAGTATACCAAGACTGCACGGCGGTTTTTGGCGAACGCTTCTTCGTTACGCGCTTTAACCATCGGCTTCTCTTCACCGTAGCTAACAACAGACATTTGGTTAGGGTTAACACCTAGGCTCTGTAGGTATTTTTCTACAGACTGACCACGGCTTTCACCTAGTGCAATGTTGTACTCTGGCGTACCACGCTCATCTGCGTGACCTTCGATAAGTACTTTTACAGAAGGGTTCTGCGTTAGGAACTGAGCGTGAGCTTGTAGCAATTCAGCATACTTGCTCTGAATGGTTGCCTTGTCAAAATCAAAGTAAATGATTTGCTGTTGACGAAGCGCTTCATACTTTTCGCGCAGCTTCTCTTCTGCTGTTTTCTCGCGTTTTACTGTTTCCACTTCAACTGTATCAGTTGTTTGGGTTTCAACTTGATTTGTCTCGTTGGCTTGGCCTTCATCTTGGCTAGATGAAGAACTACATGCCGCTAGCGTCATAACTGGCACTGCAATAAGCAGACCTTTAACTATTTTTTTAAGTTGCATTGAGTAGATTCCTATTATCAAAAAGTGAAACCAGCACCTGATTTTCAATTTGTCTTAATATAGTAAGCAATTTACATAAAATTCAAGTTTATGCGTCCAAAGCTGACTATACCCTGAGCGAATTATAAAAACGGTGACCAAGCTGGCGCTTTTACTTGTCCATCAAGTACGGGTAAACGCGCTTTAAACCGACCATCCATTGAAACCAAAGCCAATACATTTTTGTTGTTATGCATCGTGCTGTAAATAATCATGGAGCCGTTGGGCGCCACGCTCGGCGACTCATCCAAACGTGTACGTGTAAGTACTTGGAAGTTGCCTGATTCAAGATCCTTCTTAGCAATGTGATAACGGCCCAGCGTCCGATTTACCATCACTAAGTGCTTGCCATCGGGCGTAACTGAGCCATTTAAATTCATATCACCGTCGAACGTCATGCGTTTCACTCGGCCTGAATCTAAATTTAACTTATAAATCTGGGCATTACCACCCCTTTCCGAGGTAAACAGGAGCTCTTTGCCGTTTGGATGCCAAGTTGGCTCGGTATCGATACTCCGGTGGCGAGTTAAACGACGCTCTTGCTTTGTTTGTAAGTCGTACAAATAAAGCTCGGTAGCACCGGTGCGGTCTTTTGATAGCACCATAGCTAATTTCGTGCCATCAGGTGAAAATTGCGGGGCACCGTTGATACCTGGGTGGCTGGTGACTAACTGTCGCTGGCCTGTATAAATATCTTGGATATAAATCTGACTTTGACGATTTTCAAAGGTGACATAAGCCAGTTTATTGCCATCAGGTGACCATGAGGGTGACATCAGTGGCTCTTTAGAGCGCAGTAGTACCTGCTCGTTATAACCATCGTAATCCGCCACAACAAGCTGATAAGGCTTATCATCTTGGTCACGTACAATCACGTAGGCAATTTTAGTTAAAAATGCGCCGCGCTCACCCGTTAACGCCTCGTATACGACATCGCTAATGCGGTGACCGTAACGGCGGAAGTTTTGCGCCGTGATGACTGTTTCCCGAGCGTCAAGTACATGGTCTTGGCTTTTGATTAACTTACCGTTGTTGAGAATGCGTGTCTCGCCACCGGTTATTTGCCCACGGAGCACGTCGATTAGCTCGTAACTGACCAGGTATCGGCCGCCATTTTGTTGCTGTACACGACCAACAACAATGGCTTCCACCCCTTCTTGAACCCAGGCACTGTAGTCCACATCAGCATCAGTACTTGGGCGCTGTGGCATATTAATGCTGGCGATTGGCTTAAACTTACCACTGCGACGCAAGTCAGCGGCGACCACTTCACTGATGCGCATCGGCATTTCACCGGTGCCTTCGTAGGCAAACGGCACCACAGCGATAGGTCGGGCACTGTCGACCCCTTCAGTAATAACAATTTCCAACGCTGCATTAGCCCATAGACTGACGCTAGCTAGCATGGAAATAAACAGGTATCGGCACATCTTTACCATGGTGTTCCCCTAAAACTCTGGTTTAACCGTTAAGTTAATATCTTTTAATTTTTCAAATACATCACGATCTTTGGAGACCGGTAAGGTATCAGCACGGCGCACTGCACGAACCGCAGCTTCACAGACTTGCTGGTCGCCACCGAGTGAACTGACACTGGTGACCAAGCCGTTGAATGCCAATTTAATGTTTAATCGACACTCTTTACCACGGTAGCTCTGATCTAATAGCAAGTTTTGCTGAATGCGTTGGGCGATAAGAGCGCGATATTTATCCACTTCCGACATCACTTGCTGTCGACGCGCTTTCGAGCGTGCCGCTTGCTCGGCAGCCAATTGCTCTTGCAGCAGTTGCTCAGCCAGCGCTTTTTGTCTTGCTTCTTCAGCCTTGCGGGCAGCTTCTTGCTCTTTTCGTTTACGCTCAGCTTCGGCCTTGCGCGCCGCTTCTTCTTCCTTGCGACGTTTTTCAGCAGCCGCTTTAGCCGCTTGCTCTGCCTTTTCTTTTTCCTGCTGGGCTTTACGTGCTTTTTCGCGCTCTTTACGCTCTTGCTCTCGAGCACGTTTAGCTTCGGCCTCAGCCTGTTTACGTTCACGCTCTTTGGCTTGACGCTGCCGCTCTAACTTTTTGATCTGCTCGGCTTCGGCCTCACGCTGTTTGCGGGCGGCGGCGGCGCGTTCTTCCAACTCTTTAATACGCTGTTGCTCGGCACGCTTTTTGGCTTCCTCTTTCTGCTTAAGATCAGCGAGACGTTGCTCTACTTGTTTTTGATCAACAGACACGGCGCTAACTGCTTGCTCTGGCGTATCTTCATTACTCGGTGTATTAAGAGTCACTTTCATGATTTCAGGTGCTGAATCACGAAATAAACCCACGCCCACCAAAACACCAATAAGCGCAAGGTGTAAAGCGAGGGAAATGAGAAGTGGCGTTTTATACTGCTGCATGCTAATCCTCAAACGACTCCGTCATTAAGCCTACCTCGGGTACCCCGGCGTTTTTCAAAAAGTCCATTAATAGCAGTACTTCTTGATAACTGACGCGGCCTGATCCTTTAATCATCACTGGAGTATCGGGGTTTTGCTCTAACTTGAGCTTGATGACAGCGGCGACATCCACCGCTTCCATCGGTGCTTCGGGGTCAGTACCAACACTCACATAGTACTTACCATCGGCGTCGATAGAGGCAATAATCGGCGGTGCATCTTTAGTTTCCACCAGCTCAGATTTTTCCATCTTTGGCAAATCAACTTTGACCCCGTGGGTGATAAGTGGTGCTGTGGCCATAAAAATTATCAGCAGCACCAACATCACGTCGATGTAAGGAACAACGTTGATCTCTGCGACCGGACGACGTTTCTTACGCTGATACATTCGACTTTACCTCTTGGGTGATCGCTTGGCGATGAAGAATATTAGAAAACTCTTCCATGAAATTGGCGTAATGCGACTCTATTTTCTCAACTTTATTGGCAAAGCGGTTGTACGCAATAACCGCAGGGATGGCTGCAAACAAGCCCATTGCAGTAGCAATCAAGGCCTCGGCGATACCCGGAGCGACCATTTGCAGTGTTGCTTGCTTTACTTCACCGAGGGCGATAAAGGCAGTCATGATCCCCCACACGGTACCAAACAAGCCAATGTAGGGGCTGATTGAACCTATGGTTGCAAGAAAGGACAAGCTTGTTTCAAGTTTTTCAATCTCACGAGAAAGTGCCACACGCATCGCACGATGTGCGCCTTCGGTGACCATACCCGCAGAATGAACATTATTCTTTTTGTGTCGTGCAAATTCTTTGAAGCCTGAGGTAAATAACGCTTCTAGTCCTTCACTTTTATTGCCACGCGCCGAAATCTCACTGTAGAGCTTCGACAAATCAACACCTGACCAAAAACGCGATTCGAACTTCTTGGCGCTACTAAGCGCATGGCCCAAGGTTTTACGACGCTGAATGATGATGGCCCACGATATTACCGACAGAGCTACTAAGGTAAGCATCACCAGCTGTACTAAAAAGCTGGCTTTTAAAATAAGATCAATAAAATTTAATCCAGAATCCACGTCTTTTCTCCTGAGGCGCAGTTTACAACTTCCACGTGTCTTCGAGCACGACACAATGGGCACTAGTGTAACCAGTCGTTGTAGCGCTGACAATGGCCTTGCCACGAATTGCTACAAACCCAAGTTAAACACCTAATTAATGATGCGATGTAAAAAAGTACACGCCATTATTGGGCTCTAAAACCCTAACAAAAGTTCAAATTAATTGCGTTTTATGCACTTTGTGCGCATAAGCTTTCATTTGCCAAAATATCTACACGTTAGAAACTAGTAAATCTAATAGAACAAAAAAAGCACACAAATAATATTTCCCTTTAATATCAATATTAAAAAAACATAACCCCATACTTTACGATGAAAATTACCATCTTAAAAAACTATTCAATATTAGATTTTCTTATCCGAAAAATATAATTTTTCTAGTTTGATTAGGGCCCATTTAGTCCGTAATATTCACCCTGTACTGAGCTAGCGCAACCAATTGAGCTCTTATGCACAGTTCAAGAGGTGGTTTCTGATTCCCCACCTCGGCCATTGATTGATTAACTTTAGCGTTGCTCATTCACTTGGCTTATTTGGATTTACTTCCTTCAACTTGTTGTTTTGCCCGCTTTGTTAGCGGGCTTTTTTTTGCCTGCAATAAGATACCAAGCACAGCTTAATCTGTTGTGAATTACTCTGCTTTTAATAAGCTTTATGAGGCGAGCAGCTTGATAGCGTCGACCTAGACTTGGGTGTATTGGGAAGAGAATGAGGCAGGTTGGGCCGAGCCAAAACGCTCGGCATGGTGTGCCAAAGTTAGTCTGTTGTTTTACTGAGACCAAAATGCGCATAGGCATGATCTGATACAATGCGTCCTCGCGGCGTACGCTGGATAAAGCCTTGCTGTATTAGATAAGGTTCAATCACATCTTCTATGGTTTCTTTTTCCTCGCCGATGGCTGCTGCGAGATTATCCAGCCCGACCGGCCCGCCCATAAACTTTTCTATAATCGCTAACAAGTATTTACGGTCCATATAATCAAAACCGCTTTTGTCTACATCGACCATATCGAGCGCTTGTGCGGCAATATCAATGCATACACGACCATCACCTTTAACTTCAGCAAAATCTCGCACTCTACGCAGTAGTCGATTAGCTATGCGGGGAGTCCCTCGCGAGCGCTTGGCGACTTCTAAAGCGCCCTGCTCGTCAACTGCTAAACCTAGATGATCGGCGGAGCGTTTGACAATGGCAGCAAGGTCGGCAACAGAATAAAACTCCAAACGTTGCACAATACCGAAACGATCGCGCAGCGGAGAGGTTAATGAGCCTGCACGGGTCGTAGCACCAATTAAAGTAAATGGCGGTAAATCAAGTTTAATCGAGCGCGCTGCGGGGCCTTCACCAATCATGATATCGAGTTGATAGTCTTCCATGGCTGGATAGAGTATTTCCTCAACATGCGGACTCATGCGATGAATTTCGTCGATAAACAGCACATCATGAGCTTCTAAATTTGTCAGTAAGGCGGCGAGATCGCCGGCTTTTTCCAACACCGGACCGGAAGTCGTTTTAATACTCACATCGAGTTCATTAGCAACAATATTGGCTAACGTGGTTTTACCTAACCCAGGGGGACCAAATATAAGGAGATGATCTAAGGCCTCGCTACGTGAGCGTGCGGCCTCGATAAAAATATCCATCTGCTGTTTAACATGAGGTTGGCCGTGATAGTCGGCCAATAACTTAGGCCGAATGGCTCTATCGACCACATCCTCATTACCCTGTACCTCTGGCTCAATCAGCCGATCCGCTTCTATCATGATGGTATCTCTGTTATAGCATCGCTTTGAGCGCTTGCTTAATCATTTCTTCGGAGGCCATGCTTGGCTTCGCGACTGCTTTTACCGACTTCACTGCCTGAGCATTTTTATACCCCAGAGCCTCAAGTGCGGCAACCGCATCGTCTTGGGCATTACTCGCGACCAAAGTATCGCCATTGGGCGCATCTATTGGTGCCGCGTCAGTGTGAGGGGTAAATAAGTCAGGACCCCAATCTTTAAGCCTATCTTTCATTTCTAACACTAACCGCTCTGCGGTTTTTTTGCCAACGCCGGGAAGCTTTACTAAGGTGCTTGCATCGCCATGATGAACGCAATGGATAAATTGCTCTGCCGACATCCCCGATAAAATACCTAGGCCTAGTTTCGGCCCTACCCCATTGGCTTTTAATAATTCTCGAAACAGGGCGCGTTCGTTTTTCGTATTAAACCCAAATAACAGCTGCGCATCCTCTCGCACCACAAAGTGGGTATACAAGGTGACCTGTTCGCCACACTCGGGAAGTGCATAAAAGCAACTCATGGGGAGGTTGATTTCATAGCCAATGCCCGCTGCTTCCACTAACACTTCAGGGGGCTGCTTCTCAACCAACAATCCTCTAATTCGTCCTATCATTGTTACCTCAAGCGTCCGCGCACGGTTTTACGTGCTTGACCGGACAGTTTTATTAAGTTTTGTTGTGAGTGACCATGACACATGGCAATAGCCAAGGCGTCGGCGGCATCTGCTTGCGGCGTCGCTGGCAGCTTCAAGATATGCTTCACCATGTGTTGTACCTGTGCCTTTTCCGCAGAGCCTCGCCCAACCACTGCTTGTTTCACTTGCCGTGCGGAGTATTCTGACACGTCAATATCGGCCAAGGTGGCGGCGACAATGGCTGCGCCCCGAGCTTGCCCTAGCTTTAATGCCGAATCTGGATTGTGGGCCATAAACACTTGCTCTATGGCAAACGCGGTAGGGTTAAATTGCTCAATGAGTTGGCTGACGCCTTGGAAAATCATTTTTAGACGCAACGGGAAGGCGTTATCACCTAGCTTAATACAGCCACTGCCCAAGTAATGGAACTTATGCCCTTGCTGCTGCACGACACCATAGCCGGTAAAGCGCGAGCCGGGGTCAATTCCCAAAATTATACTCACCCACTGACCTTATTATTATTCTCGCTTATGGAAATGGTAACTGTATGTATGACCAGTGTAAAGCTGAAGCATAAAAAAAGCGGCCTGAGCCGCTTCTTTTATCGCTATCGCTTATTCGCTTTGTTCACTCTCAGAGGCAGTCACTCCGATACCCAGCTCTTGCAGAGCGTCGGGATTTGCCACACTCGGAGCATCGGTCATCAAACAAGATGCTTGCGTCGTTTTCGGGAAGGCAATGACATCACGAATATTGTCTGTGCCACAAAGCAACATCACTAGGCGGTCAAGGCCGAACGCCAAACCTGCGTGCGGCGGTGTACCATACTTCAATGCATCGAGTAGGAAACCGAACTTATCTTGTTGCTCTTGCTCATTGATCCCCAATACTCGGAACGCCGCTTGTTGCATCGCATTGTTGTGGATACGCACCGAACCACCACCAACTTCGTAACCATTAAGAACCATGTCGTACGCATCAGAAAGCGTGTCGGCAGGGTTTGCTTCCAGCTCCTCTGGGCTGACATCTTTTGGCGCAGTAAATGGGTGGTGAACAGCGTGTAGATTACCTTCATCGTCTTCTTCAAACATCGGGAAGTCTACGACCCACAATGGTGCCCATTTGGTCAAATCAGTTAGCTCAAGGTCTAAACCAATCTTCAAGCGCAGCGCACCCATGGCTTCGTTGACCACATTGCGTGAGTCGGCACCAAATAAAATGATATCGCCAGTTTGCGCATTGGTGCGTTCAAGTAAGGCGGTGATCACCTCTTCGTTCAAGAATTTAGCAATCGGTGATTGCACGCCTTCCACACCTGCGTCGCGGTCATTGACCTTCATCCAGGCTAAACCTTTAGCACCATAGATGCCGATAAACTTCGTGTATTCATCGATTTGCTTGCGTGATAAAGACGCACCGCCTGGCACGCTAAGCACGGCTACGCGGCCTTTCTCATCATTGGCAGGGCCAGAGAACACTTTAAACTCAACGTCTTTAACCAAATCAGCAACGTCAATAAGCTCCATCGGATTACGTAGGTCAGGCTTGTCTGAACCAAAACGACGCATGGCTTCGCTGTAGGCCATCACAGGAAACTCGCCCAAATCAACATTCAGCAACTCTTGCCACATATCACGGATCAGTTTTTCAGTGACACCGCGAACTTGGTCTGAACTCATAAATGAGGTTTCGATATCGATTTGCGTGAACTCTGGCTGGCGGTCGGCACGTAAATCTTCATCACGGAAACATTTAACGATTTGGTAGTAACGGTCAAAGCCAGACATCATCAACAATTGTTTAAACAGCTGCGGCGACTGCGGCAGCGCATAAAAGCTGCCATGATGCACACGGCTTGGCACAAGGTAGTCACGTGCTCCTTCAGGGGTCGCTTTGGTCAGTACCGGCGTTTCAATATCGAGGAAGTCATTGCTATCAAGGAAGCGGCGAACAAAACTTGTGGCTTTGGCACGCAACTTAATGCGGTCGCTCATCTCTAGGCGGCGAAGATCTAAGTAGCGGTACTTTAAACGGCGCTCTTCGGAGTTTTGCTGGTTAAAATCCAGTGGTAGAGCGTCGCTGCGGTTAATGATCTCAAGGCCAGTACCCAGAATTTCTACTTCACCTGTGCTCATGTCTTTGTTGACTTGGCTGTCAGGGCGAGCGCGGACTACCCCTTTGACTTGTACACAGAATTCTTGACGAAGTTTATTCGCCACATCCATAAGCCCTTCGACTTCCGGGTCGAACACCACCTGCACCAAACCTTCGCGGTCACGCACATCGACGAAGATCAAACCACCTAAATCGCGGCGTTTGTTGATCCACCCACACAGAGTAACTTCTTGGTCGACATGACTTTTATTTAAGTGTCCGCAATATATAGAGCGCATAATATTCCTGTTTTAATTGTAAGCGCGCATTGGTTTAAGCACGCAGTGGCCAAATTAATTGCGTCAATTATATAAAAACGGCAGTCAATGTCACGAAGCAAACTCCGAGTTGCACACTTATTGAACATCCAAAGCCATAAAGCTGTGCTAGCATAGCTGCCAATCACTATGAACCGTGCTCTAACCATGCTTTATCTAGGTTGTCCACAGTGGTCTAATACCGCGTGGAAAGGACAATTATTTGCCCAACACTGCCAACAATCACAGATGCTCGCCCGTTACAGCGAAGTATTCAATGCTGTGGAGGGAAATACCACTTTCTATGCCGACCCCAGCCCCGATGTGGTAAAGCGCTGGCTGCACAGCAGTGATGAGCACTTCCGCTTTACCTTTAAATTTCCAAAGCGTTTTAGCCACGACAGTGCTTTGCAAGCTCCAAAGCAAGAACTCACGCACTGGCTTAAACTAATGGCGCCCTTATTCAGCAAAGTAGGCAGCTTGATGTTGCAATTGCCAGCAAGCTTTACACCGACGCACCTACCCCGACTGCAACACTTTATTGCCCAACTACCCAAAGACTTGCACTACAGCGTGGAAGTGCGCCACCGCGATTTTTTTACCAAAGGTGACAGCGAGCGCGCGCTGAACCGATTTTTACATCAACATAATATTGATCGTGTTTGTATGGACACCCGGGCGCTGTTTGCCGTCTCTCCCTATAGTGACGCCATTATTGACGCACAGCAGAAGAAACCTCATTTACCAGTGCATGCGGTGGCCTTGGGCGAGCGCCCAGTGGTGCGTTTTGTGATTGCTGCGCTAAGTGATGAGTATCAGCACTATTACCAGCCTTGGTTGGCAAAGATTAAACAGTGGTTAGATGAAGGCAAGTCACCTTATGTGTTTTTACACACCGCTGATAACGACGGAGCGCCTTTATTGGCACGCCAGTTTGCTCAGGATTTGCAGCGCTTTTGTGGCTATTATCATCGTGCCGTTGAGCCATTCCCGGGTGAAAAGCACCAACAGGAACAGCTCTTTTAGCACGGCTACATAGACCTATGTACTGGCATCACACCAGTCACAGAGGGTCGCAAGTATTGTTAGCCTCACGCCGTGTATGGGGCTATTAAAGACCTAGGTTTTCCATAAAATCGTCATCGATATCCTGCTCAGCCTGCTGCTTTTTTGCTTTTTCTTCAGCTTGTTGCTTATCGGCGTGGGCACTTTCAATGATGTCATCAGGGTCTACCGCATCGGTGATGTCAAAATCATGAAGCTTGATGAACTCCGTTTTATCCATCGCCAATTCAAGATAAAAAATGTTTTGGTTCTGTGTGGTAAACGTCACACGGCGCGCCTGAGGCCTGTCCATAGTGGTATCCACAGAGATTTGCACTTGCTTGTTGATGGCCATCATTTTCGGCTGATTTTGGGTGATCGACGTGTGCAGTTGCTCCCTGACTTTATTAGTAAAGTCACCGACGATTTGGTTCATGAGCTCCCCTAGCACATTGGAAACATCATCAGAAAGGTGGCTCTTCGCTAACTCTTCCTCGGGCATGCCCATGTTACGCAAGTAGTCAGAATAGACTTCCATCGCCGCTTGCGCGGTAAAATTCGTCACCACCAACCCTGTAAAGCCACCATCGAATAACACGAAGCAGCCAATATCTGGGCGCATACAGGTGCGGGTTATTTTTTGCACCATGGCCGAATAGCTAATATTATTGCCGCTGGCAGAAGACAACACCTCGGTCACCGAATGACATAACGTGGAAAGAATATCCTCGGTACTAATTACTTTGCTTTTTTTCATGCACTGTCTCACATCTTTATTTACTGGCATAAAACCATACTACAGCGGTTAACTTACTGAATAACCGAAAAACTAGCCAGTACTGTTTACATTTTTTGGCACCTTTTGTGACCCAGCGAAAGCGAATGCAGCCTAATGCGGCCGATTTGTGCTGCTAAAGCTCACCACAGCGCCAACAAATTTGATAAAATATTGTCATTGTTTCTATCTAGAGCTTAGCAAAGTGTCAGTGAAAGACAGTATTTATGCTGCTGAACAGCAAGTAAAAGATTTCACCTTCGATGCCAACGTCGTCGAGGTGTTCCCAGATATGATTGAACGCTCGGTACCGGGGTATGCCACCATCGTTAGCACCCTTGGTAAATTGGCCGGCAAATATGCACAGCCACATACGCGGCTGTATGATTTAGGCTGCTCGCTAGGCGCCGTAACCCTTAGTATGCGCCGTAACCTCACCCAAAGTGGCTGTGAAATAGTCGCCATTGATAATTCTCAAGCCATGGTTGAACGTTGTCGCATGCATTTACAAGGCTTTCGCTCTGCTGTACCCGTTGACGTGCAGCTTGGCGACATTCTTGACGCTAAACTTGAAAATGCCTCTGTCGTGGCGATGAACTTCACCATGCAGTTTATTCCACCCGAGCAACGCCATGCCCTGCTAACACGCATTTTTAACGCCCTAAAGCCCGGTGGTGTGTTGCTGCTAAGTGAAAAACTCAAAGGCGAAAATGCCGATGTCGACGAGTTATTGGTTGACCTCCATCATGATTTCAAGCGCGCCAATGGCTACTCAGAGTTAGAGATAAGCCAAAAACGCACCGCCATTGAAAATGTCATGCGCACCGACACCTTGAGCACCCATATTGAACGCTTGCAAGACGTCGGCTTTAGCCAAACCCAAGTGTGGTATCAGTGCTTTAACTTTTGCTCTATGGTCGCAATTAAATAAACGGAACAGTTATGAATCAATGGTTTAATCAGTTTTATCAACATATCGCCTGCACCGATTTGAGCCACTGGCTAAATACCTTACCTGGGCAATTGCAACATTGGCAGGACCAAGCTCGTCATGGCGATATGCCAAAATGGCAAAAAGTGCTGAACAATCTGCCTGAGTTAACGCCATCAAACATTGATGTTCGTACGCAGGTCGCAATAGGCCAAGCCGAAGACATTAGTGACGGCGAGCGCAAACAGTTAACGCATCTACTAAAGCGCTTTATGCCGTGGCGTAAAGGCCCGTTTTCACTGTTTGGTATCGACATTGACACCGAATGGCGCAGCGACTGGAAATGGGAGCGCGTGTTACCCCATATCAGCGATTTATCACATCGTAAGGTCCTAGATATTGGCTGCGGTTCAGGCTACCACCTGTGGCGTATGCGTGGTGAAGGCGCCGAACTGGTGGTGGGCATCGACCCCAGTGACTTGTTTTTGTGTCAATTCCAAGCCATTAAACAGTATCACCCAGATCCTGCTGTGCATTTGCTGCCTTTGGGCGTTGAACAACTGCCAGCCTTAAAAGCCTTCGATACGGTATTTTCCATGGGGGTGCTTTATCATCGGCGCTCCCCTATCGATTTCTTAGCACAGCTACGAGCGCAATTGCGCCCGGGAGGTGAACTGGTGTTAGAGACCTTGGTCGTCGAAGGCGATATTCACACGGTACTGATGCCGGAAGATCGCTACGCAAAGATGCGCAACGTGTGGTACATCCCAAGCACCGACGCATTGCAGCTGTGGTTGCGACGCGTCGGCTTTAAAGATATCCGCGTTGTTGACACCGATCAGACGTCATTGGCAGAGCAACGGCGCACGTCGTGGATGGAAAATGAGTCGCTGGCCGACTTCCTTGACCCGAATGATGTCAACAAAACCATCGAAGGGTATCCAGCGCCACTTCGCGCCGTGCTGGTTGCCACAGCCTAACAAGGACATTCGTCCTCCTTTTTCTAGCCTCCAAGGGGCATTTGCTGTAAAATGCCCGGCGTTTCTAAGCAACCCCTAAATTTATTTGAGGAAAACCTGTGAGCGAACAAAAACAGTCTCTTAGCTACAAAGACGCTGGCGTCGATATTGATGCTGGTAACGCCCTCGTTGAGCGCATTAAAGGCGTTGTTAAAAAGACTAAACGCCCTGAAGTGATGGGCGGAATTGGTGGCTTTGGCGCGCTCTGCCAGCTTCCCACTGGCTACAAAGAGCCTGTTCTTGTTGCTGGTACTGATGGCGTTGGCACTAAGCTACGCCTCGCTATCGACCTAAAAAAGCACGATACAGTAGGGATTGACCTTGTGGCAATGTGTGTCAACGACTTGATCGTCCAAGGTGCGGAGCCATTATTTTTCCTAGATTACTACGCCACTGGAAAGTTAGATGTTGATACCGCCGCCGATGTGGTCACCGGTATTGGCGCAGGCTGTGAGCTTTCAGGTTGTGCCCTTATAGGTGGTGAAACTGCAGAAATGCCAGGGATGTACGAAGGTGATGACTACGACATGGCTGGCTTTTGCGTTGGTGTGGTGGAAAAACAAGGCATTATCGATGGCACCAAAGTCGCAGCTGGCGATCAACTCATTGCGTTAGCCTCAAGTGGTCCTCATTCCAATGGCTATTCACTGATCCGCAAGGTACTTGAAGTGTCGGGCGCAGATACCAGCAGCGAATTTGCGGGCAAACCTCTTGCCGAGCATCTACTGGAACCTACCCGTATCTATGTTAAGCCGGTACTGGAACTACTTAAACAAGTTGATGTGCATGCGCTTTCACACATCACAGGTGGCGGCTTCTGGGAAAATATCCCCCGTGTATTACCACAATCAGCTAAAGCCGTGATTAAAGGCGATAGCTGGCAGTGGCCTGCGGTATTTAACTGGCTACAAGAAAACGGCAATATCGAAACACACGAAATGTACCGCACCTTTAACTGTGGTGTCGGTATGGTTATTGCCGTGCCAGCCGATAAACTAGAGCAAAGCTTAAGCATCCTGAAAGACGCAGGTGAAGACGCATGGCACATCGGTGAAATTCAAGATGCCGGAGCCGATGAAGAGCAAGTAGAAATTCTAGGTGGAAGTAAGTAATGGCCCATGCCCGACTCGTAGTATTGATTTCGGGCAGCGGCTCAAACTTGCAAGCGATTATTGACGCCTGTGCAGCGGGAAATATTCCCGCTGAAGTATGCGCGGTGATCAGCAACAAAGCCGACGCCTATGGCCTAGAGCGCGCTCGCAATAGCGGGATCCGCGCTGAAGTACTAGACCATAAAGCTTTTGCCTCTCGCGATGAATACGATGTGGCTCTGGGTGAGCTTATTGATAGTTTTTCACCAGACTGTGTTGTATTAGCTGGATTTATGCGTATTCTAACCCCTAGCTTAGTGCAAAAATTTAAAGGAAAAATGTTGAACATTCATCCTTCATTGTTGCCTAAGTATCAAGGGCTGAACACCCACCAGCGCGCACTAGATGCAAACGATAAAGTGCATGGCGTTAGCGTTCACTTTGTTACCGAGGAGCTCGATGGCGGACCTGTGATTGTCCAAGCCCAAGTGCCCATTGAAAATGGTGACACAGCACAAACGCTGGCACAAAAAGTCCATGCACAAGAACATATAATCTATCCGTTGGTAGTAAAGTGGTTCAGCGAACAACGACTGACGATGGAAGATAACTATGCAGTGCTCGATAACAACACCCTTCCTAGCCAAGGTGCCGACCTTAACGCGTACTTGGACAGCTAATATTTTATTGGTCGCAGCGTTAGGCTGCGGCTCTTTCGCCGCTGATGCACAGCCGCAATCTCAAGCCAGCGATGCAACCTCTGCCCTTACTGAATACAGCGCGGAGTACCATGTCACTCGCCAAGGTGAACGCCACGGTAAAGCCAGGCGCGCACTCACGCGTATTGACGATAGCCACTACCAACTGAGTTACCGCAGCGATATAGAGTGGATGATTTTTTCCGACGAACGTGAAGAAACCAGTCGCTTTCAGTTTACCGATGGCGAAGTAACGCCTATTTACTACACCATGGAGCGCACCGGTACAGGCCCTGATAAAGAGTATAAGATCAGTTTCGATCACAGCAATCAACAAGTATTCAGTAACGAGTCTAAATACGCGCTCGATTGCCCTTGGAAAGCAGATTATCAAGATGTACTGTCTTACCAAATAGCCCTGCGCAAAGCATTAGCCGAAGGACAAGAGCGATTTGCCTACCCCATAGTGGATAAAAAAGGTAATAGTCGCGAATATGCTTTTGAGGTTGTCGGCACTGAAACCATCACCTTGCCTATCGGCAATGTAGAAACAGTTAAGGTAAAGCGCCTTTACGATAACGATAAGCGCCAAGCAATCGCTTGGTTTGCACCCAAAATGAATTACATGATGGTGCGTATGTACAAGGGCAAAGATGGTGTCGAACAATTCCAGGTTGAGCTGGCCAAATATGTTCCCTACACCCCGCTATAAAAATGTCGGCAAGTAGCATCGCTGCTTGCCTCGCTCGCTACCCACATGATTGACTCGGTGCGCCACGCACGGCAACGAGTTGGCCTTGAGTATTAAACTCTAACTGCATAAGCATATCCTTTTCAGGCATCCTCGCCGGCGTTTTTAAACGCGCCAATAATGGGGCACTCAACGCAAGCAGTACTTGTTCTTGGCAATCAGCAAGTAGCCAATCATCATCAAGGTGCACAACACGCGCTATACGCTGGTACTCACCCTCAATTGCCGCACCATAAGCAAGTTGTTGGCGCTGTAACTGCGCGCTTAATTGACGCTCAGCATCTTCAATGTTGCGAATTTTTCTGGGCACCACCGCACTCACACGCACGCGCTGCTCACTGCCTTGCAAGTCATAGATTTCAATACGCTGATAAGACGCCAAGGTGTAAGTACTCGGTGCAGGCCCATGATACTGCTGCCAACTTATCGCGCCGAGCACAAACACAGCGACACAAGCCATGAGCCACTGTGTTCGCATCCACCATGCTTGCTTGATGTGCCTTGATTCAAACAAGGTGTGGTGCAACTGCTTCTTTTCAGTATCAGTTAATCGCTGCTCTCGCTTTTGCCGCTGATGCGCTTGGTGTAAACGCTCGTCACTTAACTTAGTCATTCTTTGCTCCTGCTTGCAGTACTATCGCCAGCTTTTCTCTGGCATAGCGTAAACGGGTTTTGACACTCTCTTTGGCGGTGTAAGTAATGGTCGCGATCTCACCCAAGCTGAACCCCTCGAGTTGGAGCATCAGCGCCTCTTTTTGATGAAAGGGCAGCTGCTGCATGGCCGCTGATAACTGGGCTAGTTCGGCATCAGCAATAAGTCTATCAACCTGCTGATGGTCTATATTCAAGGTGATAGCTATTTCATCCGTGTCGATATCTAGCGTCACTTTGACCCGCCGGGCATAATCGATTACGCGATTTCGAGCAACACGAAACAGCCACGCTTTAAAACTGCCGTGACCTTGGTCTTGATAGCGCTGCGGATGCGAGAGCCACATTAGCCATATTTCCTGCAGCATATCTAATGCCAGCTGCCGACGGGTGTGCGTATCGTCAATCACACTGCCTAGTTGCGCTTGCACAAAGTAAAGTAAATCGTCGCTCAAGCGCGATATTAACGCGTGTTTCGCCGCTTTGCTCTGAGCATCCCCCTTGAGTGCTTGGTGCACTAACTGCTCATCGCTCAACGGCTCATTTTGTTGTAACTTTGGCTTTAAAAACCAAGCCGCTGCGGCTTTTATCATAACGACTCCTTGGTGCGGCAACCGCAGTTGCCGCTCTCCCTTTATTGCTGCAAATTAAAGTCTAACCTTACTTGTTGATTGCGCTGTACTTGCGCACCACCGTTATCAAGCATGGGGTTAAACTTCCACTTACGCAGTGCTTTTAAGGCATGACGGTCGAAAATACGTTTGGGTTCGCTGTCTATAACCTCGGCATTCATTACCGCCCCCGTTGCGGAGATATCATATCTTAATACCACAAACCCTTCGATACCCTCGCGCGCCGCCTGCGGTGGATATTGAGGCGGTACTCTTACCAAAGGTCTTGCCGCGCCTTGTGCCGCACTTGGAAAAGCATCAAGTTGAGTCGAGGGTGCGGGTACATCAGGAGTAACCGCTATTGTCCCCGGGCCCTCAAAGGCAGGCTCAGCCGCCACTTGTGGACGCTGCTGCGGTCGCGGTGGTACTTTGGGCGGCACCGGTTTCGCTTTCTCAATGACCTTGGTTGGCTCTTTGGGCTGGAGGATCTCGACGATGGGATACTCCTTCGGCGCATCAGGCACCCTGGCAGGGCCATCGAGTAAAGACACCATAAATAAGAAAATAGCGAAGGTCACCGCACTACCAAGAAATACACACGCCAATATTTTTGCGCTGGGAGCGAAGAGCTGATTATGAAAAGTTTGCGTTTGTTGCATAGTAATCCCCTTTTGAAAACACACCCATTTAAACGGGCTTAGCAACAAAACGCCGGGGGAAACAAAAAGGGGTGAATTTATTTTTCTTTTTCTGCGTTAAACCAAAACTCAATCTCATCGGTCTGCACTTCAAAGTGCGCCTCATGCTCAACATGAGCCGGTACGCAATACCACTGCCCTGCACCAACGCGCTGCGTTTTACCCTTCATCGTCAGTATTAATTCTCCTTTTATGATCACCCCATGGTTGTCTGTGTCGTGGGTGTGCGCTGCAATGGTGGTACCTGCGGGGTATGAAGCAAATAACACGTCGCAGCCCTGCGCTTTTAATTGGTAGGCATCAAAACGGCCATCATAGAGCGCCAGTTCACGTATTTTATCTGAGTAACTTCCGGGCATTCGTGCTCCTTAATGGTGTGAAAAATATTGCCGCTGATGAAAAATATAGATGATTTTTAAACTCTTTGGGTTTAGGCCCCGTACAAATCTGAACAATAAAAAAGGAGTCAGCCGATGTTCTCATGGTTTAAATCGAATCCCAGCAAAAAACTTGAACGCCAACACGCGCAGAAACTCGAACAAGCTATGCATGCCCAGCGCAACGGCAACATTCGCGGTTATTCACAATTAACCTACGAGGCCGATGAAATCTATAAAAAGATTAAAGAGCTAGAAACAGCGCAAAACACCTAAAAAAGAGATACTAGCACCGAACTATATGCAGGCCATTGCGGCCTTCTATTTATAGCTGGTGCATTTGCCGCTGTATGGGCTTAAGCCCTTAACAGCAATATCTAGTCAGACACTTCTAAATAATGCTCAATATCTGCAATAAGTTCAGGTAGGCTAGTGTCAATTTCTTGCACTTGGTCTTGCATCTCTAAAGTTCCACTGCCAGCCAAGTGCTCCACCTCAGCAAGTAATTGATGTAATCTTGTTGCACTAATTTCGCCACATAAGCCTTTTAGAGAATGCGCCACTTGACGCACCTGTTCATGATTTTCATCGTTCAGGCTTTGGTGCAGTTGAGCCAGTTTTTGAGGTGCGGTTTTGATAAACAGTCGGCATATTTTATTTAGCAACACCTCTTTATTTAATAGCCGAGAGAGCGCCGCGTCTCTATCCCAGAGAGGCTGTTCAGAGTCTTGCGTATGGCTAAGTTGCTCACCTGCCTGGGGCTGAGAATGATTGTCATAATTTGATAACCCCCAGTGCAGAACTTTTTCCAATGCCTCATCTGGGTTGATAGGCTTACTAATATAGTCACTCATGCCCGCTGTTAAACACTTCTCTCGCTCCCCCATCATGGCATTTGCCGTCATCGCAATGATGGGTATATCAGTAAACTCAGAACCGGCAACACCCGCACGAATTTGCTCGCTAGTTTGGTAACCGTCGAGAACAGGCATCTGACAATCCATCAACACACAGTTAATGGCTTTACCCTCGCGCGCACTGCTTTGCAACATATCAATGGCTTGTTTGCCGTTATACGTTTTTTCAAGCTCTACTGGCAAGGTATTCAATACGCCGCACGCCACTTCAACATTGATTTCATTATCATCAACTATCAACACTCGACAACCACTAATGCGCTGCATTAACTCTTCGGAGATATCATCAGCGCGCTCATTAGTGTCATTGTGCCCCGATATTAACGGTACGACCTCTTTTGCGCCTATAAGTCTTAGTAAGTCGCTGTGAGTCAATGGCTTACTAATTGTAACAACATCAACACTGAGGCTTTTTGGCGATCCCGTACCCGGTTGCTGTAGCAATACAAGTTGGGCTTGTGGGCAGTCTTGCTGCCACTTGGTGACCAGCTTACTTAGCTCTTCTACACTGTAAGAAACACCATCGATAAAGATAAAGTCGCACCCTAGTGATCCATTGGATACCTGTTCTATATCAGTGTGAACACGCCCTCCTTCGCCTTCAATCAAGCGTTGTACATGGGCGCGTGCATACTCATAGGTACAGATCACCGCACAGGATTTGTCAGCAAAATAGGCTGTTTTTTGCGCTATCGCGACACTTTCTAAGGGTAAGGAGATATAAAAGCTAAACGTGCTGCCTTCACCTTCTTGGCTGCTTACACTTATATCTCCGGCCATTAATTGGCATAACTGCTTACAAATAGATAACCCGAGGCCCGTTCCCCCGTAGCGCGCGGCAATATTGCCATCGGCTTGGCTGAATGCCTTGAATAACTGTGGTTGCGCCTGCTCATTAATACCCATACCACTGTCTTCTACACTTACCTGTAAACGATATGATTGGCCATCGACAACATCACCCGAAGCAATGACACGAATATATCCTTGTTCCGTGAATTTAATGGCGTTACTGATAAGGTTATTCACTATTTGCGTAAAGCGAAGAGGATCAGCCACTACCTGCGTGCAACGCAACTGCTGGGTATCAATAAACACTTCCAGCCCCTTATCATAAGCGCGAACGGCACAAGACCCGACCAAGCTTTCCAGTAACGAAACGGGGTCAAAAGGTTTGGCATTTAAATCGAGTTTACCTGCTTCTATTTTTGATAAATCTAAAATATCGTTTATCAGCAGCCTTAAGTTAGACGCACTTAACTCCATCATATCGGTAAATTGCCGTGCTTTTTCAGATAATGGCTCACGCTTTAAAATATTGAGCGTGCCAATCACACCGTTTAGTGGGGTACGTAATTCATGACTGATATTAGAAATAAATGCACTTTTAATATCACTACTCTTGAGGGCTTCATCTTTAGCTTGCGCAAGAGCCCGGGTACGCTGTCGAACCTTGGCCTCTAATTCAGAATTTAGACGTTTAACTTTCAGCTCTGCCGCTTTTTCTTTACTGATATCGCGAATAATGAGCGCGATACCTATTAAATCTTGAGATTCAGATACGACGGGGCTAACAGAAACGGCCAAATATAAAGCACGCTCGTCAATAGCCACTTCACACTGATCTTTTATCTGTGTTTCCGATGTTTGCAAATCAGTAATGTACTTTTCCACCGGTAGTTTTTGTAACAGCGATAGTTGCTCGTAATATTTACCAATTCCAGCTTGGCTAGTGACAACCAACAGCTGCTCAGCAGCATGATTTATACTCGTTATTTGCCCCTTTAAATCAATACCGACTATGGCATCAATCGAACCCTCCACAATCGCTGAGGACTCACGACGCGCGTCCGCAAGCAATTGACTGCGAATGGCACTGCGATGAAAAGTAACAATTAAAACTGAAGAGAGCAGCACAACCACGGTTAAAAATGAATAAGTTAAAAGCCGCTTCTCATTTATAATCCCGTTAATATGGGTTTCAGGAGTGAGTACATTAAAGTTAACAAACCCATACTTATTGTTAGGCCGAGTTTGTACTTTTTCAGAATAGATATACACGCCCTGTTGCTCTGAAAAGCGTTGCTCTGCAAAGTATGTATTTTCATACTCAATAGGCCTGCTATATAGCGACGACCAGGTTATATCTGGAGCTAAATCACGAGTGAATCGATACTGCTCGTTGGGGTGGTAAATAACATCCCCCTCAGAGCTGGTGATCACTAGATGTGAATAATCAAACGTGGTTTCTACTAGTTGTGAGATAAGCTGGTTGGCATTGACATTCATAATCAAAAACGCGAACCGCTTGCCTTGCTCACTGTAAATAGGTATTGCAAAACGCAACATAGGTTTATAAGGGAAGGATATATCACCAAATTCACGATTTAACGATAACGGCGACATGTAAATTTGGTTTAACCCCAGCTGTGAACTAGGTAAGAAATACCCTTCACCCGCTTTATTCTGTAAAGAATAGTCCGGCACGGCTTCCACTGCAGCGCCACGACGCTGCACACGAACCAATTCATTGCCTTCGGCATTTATGGCGATGACCCGTAGTTGCTCTACAGCAAGGTTGTTCTCCATAAAACCGATAAAAATGGTTTCGAGACGTTCTTTCCATTGTGTGTACGTGGTCCCATCATAAGTATCGACGCCGCTATTAAAATGTGCTCGAGGCAGCCCGGCTATTGGCGGCGTAGAATGTAAAAAACGCAGGTCGGCCTTATAGTTAGCAACGGATTTGGTCACCACTTCTTTGAGTCGCTCCGCAGTTTCCTCCAGGTCTACACGTATCTGCTTTAATGTATTTTGTTTTACACTCCCTTCAAATATGGCCACTGTGGCAGTGGTAATAAGTACAAATAATAAGGTAGCTGCCCATATAAAGGCACTGGATTTTAGTTTTCTTGAACTGCTGTGCTTTGCTTTGCTCATGTTTACTTCCCTGCTAATTACTTATATCACAGAGCGGTTCACTGTCAGTGCACCACTTGCGCAAGACCGCAGCCAATTGTTCATACTCGATAGGCTTAGTAAGAAAATCATCCATCCCCGCATCAAAGCAACGTTGTCGGTCTGCCGATAGCACATTGGCCGTTAGCGCAACCACTGGGATTGAGCCGTAATTGGGCAACGCTTTAATTACTCGCGTCGCCTGCGGGCCATCAAGTACTGGCATTTGCATGTCCATAAAGATAATGTCATAAGATCCAGCCTCACACATGGCAATCGCCTGCTCCCCATCGCTTGCCATACTGATAGCCGATATCCCGAATTCATTAAGTAGCGCCTCTGTCACCACTTGATTAATTTCATTATCCTCGACAACCAGCACGCTCAGTGTTGAGAGGTCTTGCTCGTGGATATTCTGTTCTTGCAAGCTTACCTCGGTCTGTTGCTTGTGCGCACTCACTTGAGTGCTGAGCTCAAAGTAAAAATGCGTACCTTGATCAAGCTCACTTTCCACCTTTAAAGCGCTTCCCATTAGCGCCAATAGTTTGCTGGTAATGGTGAGTCCCAGGCCCGTACCGCCAAAACGTCGAGTAATGGATGTATCAGCTTGAGAAAAGGCTTCAAAAAGCGAGGAGATATGCTCTGGTGCTATGCCAATCCCTGTATCTGAGATACTAAACAGTAATGTTAGATCATCGCCTTTTTGCTGGCTTATGGTCACGTTCAAAGCCACACTGCCTTTTTCGGTGAATTTCACGGCATTGCCCAACAAATTCATGAGTACTTGCTTTAATCGGGTCTCATCTGCGTCAAAAATAAGCTCATTGTCGCTCTGTGTTGCGCTAATAAATAACTGAACACCTTTGGCCTGACTTTGCTCAGCAAAAAGGTGACGGAGTTCCTCAAGAAGGGAAGTAAGCTCGACAGGCTGAGATTCTAATTCTATTTTCCCAGCCTCAATTTTACTTAAGTCGAGGATATCGTTAATAATTACCAGCAAACTCGTGCCAGAAGAGCGGATCATACCCAACATGCGTTTTTGTTCTGGGCTTAATGCCGTGTTACTAAGCTGCCTTGCCATACCGAGAATACCATTCATAGGCGTGCGGATTTCATGGCTCATATTGGCTAAAAACTCTGACTTCACCTTGCTCGTGCGCTCAGCTGCCTGTTTAGCAACAATTAGGTCTTTGCTGAGTTCGCGAAAACGGTTAGCAGCGCCAGCTAAGACGCCTATTTCATCTTTGCGTTCAGTGTCAGTAATCGGTGCAGATAAATCTCCTTGTAAAAAGCAACGAAAACTATTGGTCAGCCTACGCACCGCTTTGGCAATATGAAAGTGGAAAAACAGCGCCAGAACGACAATGTAAAGTGCTGCCGACACCCCCAAGACATTAAGGATCTGAGTCGTATTCGAAACACTGGACTCTGCCTTATGCTTGATTTGCTGCAGTCTTTCAAGTGATTGCTCTCTTAATGTATCCGCTAGGGCGCTAAATTCAATGGCATCTCCTGCCATCACTACATTAACTAAGGTGAAATAATTACGGTTGGCCTGCACACTTTTATTAAATGCGCTCTGATACGCTTTTACCAATGGCACAATTGAGCCTACTAACTCTGGATACTTATTCACTAACTGCGCACTGAGATTGCGATCGAAAGATAAAATCGTCTTAATAATTTGTCTGACTTCTTGGCGCTTAGCATAGTCTTTTTTTGTTAAAAACAGTCGAGCGTTATAGTGCAAGCGGTGCCAAGAGTTAATTGTCTCGGTGAGCGCTAGACGCTCGTCGGTATTAGTGGATAATTCTTTAAGGCCCTCTAGACGGTCAATGGCACCTTGATAAATTCTTGGTAACTCGTCATCAATCAGCGAACTGCGGATGGTGTAGCGTTTAGTCAACACCGCGAGGTTGTTACCATAGCGCTCGACCAAGTCGTTCATTGCATCGATATAGGTTTGCTCGCTAGGCGCTACACTGGCGTCATTGAGTATATCAAGGCGCTGCTGAATACTGCGGTAGTTTTGCTCTATTTTTTCAAATACGGCGATACTCCCAGAGGCCCCATATACCGAAATATCACGTTGCATTTCAACAATGTCTTTATTAATACGCAAAATACCGATAGCGTGATTACTAATTTCGGTAACATCATCAACAGAGCGTTCTATACTCTGTAGCCTGCGGTCCATTACAAGGTAACTAGCAACGAGCGTAGCAACTACTAGGGCCAGTGCCAGTGTCATTTTCGCGGCAACGGAGCGAGATATGAATTCAATCACCACCTATCCTTACGCATTCAGTAATTCATACCATTTATCAAGGCTATAGTCGTAATTTGGCATCACCGTATTCCACACCGCAACATTAGAAAAACGTTTTGTATAACTGCCACCATTGCGTATTTGCCCAGCCCGGACCGATACCTTGCCATCAGTGCCCCGCAAATCCATACTGGCTTCATGACCCTCATACCAATATTGCCACTCTGCTTTGGACATCAATGGCTGACTACGTTGGGGGTTAGAAATATAGTAGCCTTGGCGTGCAATAAAGGCCCCCGGGTAACCTGACAACCACCAATTCATATATTCATACGCTGCGTCTTTGACAGCTCCTGAGGTGTGTGCTGATAAACACATGACCCCATGCCATGCCCGGTAGCCTTCCTTAGGCGCTGCATAGACCACAGGGATCCCCTGCCCTCGACAAGCACTCACTCCCGGTGAAAACATGCTTTGTATATGCACACGGCTCGTTTTCATAAAATCGACCGACTGGGGTACGGAGGTCCAAAAGCCAGAGAAATGACCTTGGCGCTTTTTAGCAAGCAAAATACTGAACAGCTTATCAATTTCAGCAATGGACATATTGCCCATGTCTTTAAATGTCATGAGTCCTTGGCCCTGCACTGCCAAAGCAGCATCAAAAATACCAATGGTCGGTGCATTGACAAGCGCCACTTTACCTTTGTTTTGCTCATCCAAGAGCCATGACCAAGATTCTGTTTCATAGGCCCGGCCTTTAGCAATGTGCTGAGTGTTATAGCCAAAGGAGTCAACGTTGTGCACGTAAGGCATAAAGCTAACTTTGTCTGTGGCCTGCGGCCCTAACTGGCCATCATCCTGCACATACAAGATTTTATTGGGCGCATCCCCCGCCCCCACTCGTGCGTTTTTGGTCAGTTGCCCCGTTTTTGTTAGGTTATTAATTTCATCCCAGTAAGTTAACCTATCAACGTCAATGGGTTGTATCGCGCCTGCTTGCCATAAAATATTAATAGAGTCCGACCACTGCTCGTATACATCAAATGAGCTTGGGTCTGCCGCTGCCTTTTGTAACAGTGCCGCACTGCCCATAGGGGAAAAAACCAAGTGAATACCCAACTCGCGCATCGCTCGTTGGCGTAGCTCTTCTTGCAAGGTCACATGTGTGCCCATGACCCTGAGGGAGACTTTTTTCTTTGCGAAGACATAGGGCGCTTTGAGAGCAAGCGTTGATACCGCCGCTCCCTGACCTAGAGTACGTAAAAATTGCCGACGTGTGGGAGAGTAGCTCATTAACCGGAATCCAGTCGTTAAGTTTGCTACAAAGTGTAGACTAAGCCCTTAAATTAGAAAAAATTTTCTTCCCTCTTGGCAGTACTTAATCGAAACACTGATACCGGTTTCGACCCGCTCGTTTAGCATCATAAAGGGCTTGATCTGCATCCGCTATCAGTTTTTCAAGGGCTACTTCAGCGCTCTGATTACTGGTTGTAGCACCAATACTAACGGTCACCCGCGAAAACGGCGAATAGTCATGTTTAAGATTAGCTACGCTTAAATTATTCATTATTTGCTTGCAAATAAATTTGCAACCACTTGCATCCGTATAGGGCATGATCACTAGGAACTCCTCACCGCCAAAGCGTACCGCCACATCATGGGGTCTACGCAAGCTCTGTTGCAACACCTGCGCAACTTGCTTAAGGCACTCATCGCCTTGGGGGTGACCATAGTGATCATTGTATTGTTTAAAGTGGTCAATATCGATCATCAATACACTAAAAGGCCTGCTCTCACGCATGGATTGACGCAATGAGTTCACGACTTCCTCGTCTAAGTAGTGGCGATTGTAAAGTCCTGTCAAAGAGTCTTTATATGTGAGCTTAATGAGTGCTTCCAGTCTCAACTTATTTTCAAGGTGATTTTGCGTTCGGTGAATTAACGTAGAAGCAGCAACGGGTTTTCCGATAAAATCACTGGCTCCCGCCTCCCAGCATGCATTTTGCGATTGGGTATCATAGGTGCCAGTCACAAAGACCACGGGCACTTGTTCAAGCAAAGCGCTTTGTTTTAGCTCTTTACAGACCTCTAAGCCACTAATATGGGGCATATTAACGTCGAGTACAATTAAATCGGGTATCTCAGCAGCGCAGTGCGCTAAAACCTGGGAACTATCACTCAATGTAGTGACATCAAAGTACTCTTCCAGCATTGCTTCTAAGGTTAGCCGTGCAATTTCATCATCGTCGACCACCAGCACTTTACACTGGGAAAACGGTTTTATATCTAGGTGCATAGCGTTCCTGCTGCTTGTTGCTCTAATAAATGTGACAATGACACAGATACCATAGGTTTAGCCAGTAAATACCCTTGGCCAATGCCGCACCCCAAAGAACGGAGCTTTTTGGCTTGCAGTTCGGTTTCAATGCCCTCTGCGACAATTTCCAAGCCTAACGAATTTGCTAGATCTATGATAGCCGTCACAATATCTAACGCTTGGGGCTCTGCCAGCATATCTCGCACAAAAGACTGATCGATTTTCAACACATTCAGGGGGAAGAGCCTTAGATAAGAAAGACTTGAGTAGCCGGTACCAAAGTCATCAAGAGCAATGCTCACACCCATTTCCGCGATGGATTGAAGCTGAGTAATTGTTTGCTCGTAACTGTCTATCAGTGCAGATTCGGTGACCTCAAGTTCTAAATATCGACTCGGCAGCTGAGTTTTCTCAAGTATAGCGGCAACGGTATCGACCAGCGCAGAGTCAGAAAACTGCTTTGCCGAAATATTAACCGCTACTTTCTGCGCATGCCCAGCATCGAGCCATGCTTTGGCGTCACGACAGCATTGCTCTAAAACCTGTTCACCAAGGCGATAAATCAACCCTGACTCTTCAGCATATTCAATAAACTGAGCTGGTGATATTAACTTGCCATCTGCGTCTCTTAATCGGACTAACCCCTCAGCTCCGATAATGTCATTGGTATTTAAGTCAAATTTAGGCTGATAGTGAACTTCTAACGCGTTTTGCTCCAGTGCTTCACGAAGCGTATAGCCGACAGCTAAGCGTTGGTTCATTTCATGTTGTAAATCATCGCTGAAATAACAGTAACTATTCGCCCCTGCTTGTTTCGCCTTATACATAGCTGAGTCGGCATGACGAAGCATTTCTTCAACACTGGAGGCATCGTCTGGATAGACGCTGATACCCACACTGGCACTCAAGTTGTGTTGCTCGCCTCCCAACCGAAAAGGCTTAGCGATGACATCTAGCAACTGGCTAATTAACCCCTCCAACCCGAACGAACTTTTCTCTTGCGGTACCACCAACGCAAACTCATCGCCGCCGACACGAGCAACAGTAATATCACTACAGGCAAAGCGGTCAAGACTGTGGCCAACATGCGCGATAATTTCATCGCCGATGTGATGGCCCATGGCGTCGTTTATATATTTAAAGTTGTCTAAATCAAGCAGCATTAAGCTCACTTTACGTTTGCCGGCCGAAGCTCTGGCAATACCTTGTGTAAGCCGGTCGTGCAACAGTACTCGATTAGGCAGTGCGGTGAGCTGATCATGATGAGCGAGGTAGGTCATTTGCACTGACATAGCGAGGGTTTCACTCACGTCCTGAAACACCATCACGGCACCACGCTGTTGACGTTGCTCGTCAAGGATTGGCGCAGCACTGTCCTCCACGCGATACTCCAGCCCTTGTTTACTGACCAGTTGAGTATTTATTGCCATGACCACAGGCCTATTTTCTTTTAATGCCACGGTCAAAGGATTAATAGACGCTTCTTTCGTTGAGGCATCCCTTAGCCTCATCACCTCTTCAATATGTCGTCCCTTAGCAGCGGTTTGCGACCAACCAGTCAAACGTTGTGCGACCGGGTTCAGATAGGTGATACAGGCATGCTCATCGGTCGAAATTACGCCATCCGCAATAGAGTCTAGGGTAATGCGCAGATGCTCTTTTTCTGCCGCCAGTAGCCTTTGTGTCTTTTCCAATGCTCGCTCTTGTGCACGCACTTTGGCATGGTTCTCTACTCGCATACGGCACAACGTAAGATTCAAAGGCTTGGAGATAAAGTCGATGGCACCCAGCGCGAGTGCGCGCTCTTCGATTTCCGGGTCGTTGTGTGCAGTGATAACAATAATGCGCAGCGCACTAAGTGAGGGCTGGTATTGAATTTGAGCCAGTAAGTCAAAACCGCTGATAGTAGGCATTTCTAAATCAAGCAACAAAATATCTGGCTTAAAATCGGCAATAAGCGCCATCGCTTCGCTGCTCTCATTACATGATTGAACCTCACCTATCCCCGCCAACGCATGCTCCAGCTGAAGGGTATTAATGGGCTCATCATCAATCACGAGAACTTTACTTTGTTCGGTCATTTACACTCTCACAACAAACAAGACGCTCAATAAAGATAGCGTTAAACATTTTGAAAAGCGATACCACAAAACGAGTTTAGTCATGGGCGCAACGTCTACTTTATTGCTTAATTATGTTGTCACATCAAGCTCATCTCTTCGAAACAGCGTTTTCTTTAATGAGCATTTAAGTGGTGACCGCTCTTTAGCTGGGAACCCCGAAGTCAATCATCGCCTTTTTCAAAACACGACTTTCTCAACGTGTATTTGCAAACGCTTAGCCAGACGAATTAAGTTAGCGCGATCAACACCTAAATGCTTGGCTGTTCGGCTCCAGTTGCCTCGATGAGCCTGTAAGGCACGTTTGACTATCTGGCGTTGGTAATCATCCACAGCCTGGCGCAAATTAATCGGTTCCTCTGTCGTCATGGTATCAGGCGTTATATCTGATAGAAGTGGCGTTTGCGTGTTTTCCTCGGTGTTTAGCGAGTCTGATTTTCTTTGCGTTGTCTCATGCAGTTCATCGCAGTCGCCGAGCGTCAAAGTCACTAGGCTATCATGGCGGCTGTGTATCGGTACTTTGGCACAAGCCTTTAATGCTGCGCGGTTCAACAAGTGCTCAAACTCGCGAACATTGCCCGGCCAAGTATACTGGGCGAGTCTGTCTAAAAGCGCTGGGGAAATTTTCAGCTGGTTTACACCGAGTTTTCGCCTTGCACGCTCGATAAAGAAACCAGCCAATAGTGGGATATCTGCCATACGCTCACGTAGAGGCGGCACTTTTAGTGGGTATACGTTGAGGCGGTGATACAAGTCGCTGCGAAAGCGCCCGCTTTCCACCTCAGCTTTTAAATCACGATTGGTGGCGGCAATAACACGCACATCCACCTTTATCACTTCATCTTGGCCAACAGGTTGAACCTCATTACTTTGTAACGCCCGTAAAAGCTTACTTTGCGCAGCTAAGGGTAACTCCCCCACCTCATCTAAAAACAAGGTGCCACCGCTGGCAATGACAAACTTACCCGCTCGTTTGCGCTCAGCCCCGGTAAACGCACCTTTAACATGACCAAATAATTCGCTCTCTACCAAGTTCTCTGGCAGCGCCGCGCAATTGACATAAATAAGCGCTTGATCACCACGACTTGATTGCTGGTGCACACTGTGCGCCACCAGCTCCTTGCCTGTGCCGCTTTCGCCTTCAATAAGTACCGAGTAATTGGATGGGGCCACCAAGGAAATTTCATTTTTAAGTTTATCAATACAGGGGCTTTGGCCAATGATTTCCGCCGGACAGCCTGAGGCACTGGGTTCGCTCAGAGCACGCAATACTTCTTGTGAATGGCTGACATTGGCCTCAAGCAAATCGACAGTCAGTGCCGTATGTAAGCTCACCGAAGCCATGGATGCAATTAACGCCAATGAGCGTTCTGAAAGTGAATCAAACACCCCTGGAGATAGACTATCCAACGTTAATACACCAAGTAGCTGATTTTGAAAATACAGCGGGATCCCCATACACGCATGCACAGGTAAGTCGCCCTCCATAGCCGTGAGTAAGCCATCATATGGGTCTGCCAGTTCACACTCTGCGGGAAAACGCGTGGCTGTTAATGACTGACAAATCGCAACAAACCGAGGGTGCTCAGCAATAATAAAGCGACGCCCAAGTATTTCATGGCTCAGCCCTTGATGAGCCAGAGGCTGTAAATAGTCGCCTTTGTGAGCCAATAACATGATGGCATCACAGGTGATCACTTTACGAATGGCACTGAGCAATTCATCAAAGCGCTGTTGACTGGCGACGCTCTGCGCGAGGGTGATGGATAATTCCAAAAGTTGGTTGTCGGTAAGGCGGTTCATATACGTGGCCCGAAATCATTTTAACTCTATTGTAGTCATTAAGACACATACAACAAGTATGTCTTAATGACACAAAAATAATCTACTTTATTATATACCTCATATTTTTCAACAAGTTAAAAAGGTGGCATTAGTTTTGATATAGCTCCAATAGATTCATTTGTAGGAGCGCCTATGTACTCGCAATTTGTTCTTCCCGCTAATAATGCACTCAAGGGGGCACAGTTAAGCTTTCAAAAATGCATTATTGCTGCTAACTGGAGCATGGTGCTGTCACTTGGCCTCGTGATTTGCAGCCTATTAATGAGCTTTTATTTCGACTCATATTTACCCATCTCCATGCAGATAACTGCCCATATCGGCACCATAGTGTTCGCGGCAATCTTTAAGTTGGCGTATGTGGTGCGTTGTGTCGGCGTTTATGGCTTGGGCTACAGGGTGTTTTAAATGCAAATACAAGAACCCAACACACCCGACAATAAACAAAATGGCTTCCACCATCCGTTTTGGCAATTAGCATTTCGCTCATTTTTCTTAACTGGCTCGCTATTTGCGACGACAGCTATTGCTTTATGGGCAGCGATGCTGGCCGGGCTCATCACTTTACCGCAACCAATATTGCCAGCCGTGCTGTGGCATAGTCATGAATTGATCTTTGGTTTTGCAGCGCTCATCGCCGTTGGTTTTATAATGACGGCGGTGCAAACATGGACAGGGTTGCCCAGTATAACGGGCCTCCCCGTGGCAGCTTTACTGTTACTTTGGGTGTGTATTCGTATACTGGTATTTACTAACACGCACACCACTATTATCGCCGCGTTAATTATGTCGCTTTTATGGTGGGCCGCCATTGTGTTCACTTTTACGCGTATCGTTTTCAGCGCGGGCAATGTGCGCAACTACCTTTTCGTGCCCATGCTAATGGCACTGGCGACACTAAACGCAGCCACCTTGGTGCTCTCGCTCATGGGAGAGCATTTAATCGCGTTGCACCTTATCCGCTCAGCTGTATTGCTGTTTACGCTTCTCATTGGGGTCATTGGCGGCCGGGTGATCCCGTTTTTTACGGCTCGCGGTGCAAATATTGATGCCCAAACACCGATGATATGGGCAGAGAAAATACAGCTGCCACTCACGGTCACTTGCCTGGTTGTGTTTATCACCAGTCGCTTCGAATTATTGCCCTTTTCCCCAGCCATATTGTTGATAATCACAGGGTGCGTGCACCTTATTCGTATGAAACCGTGGTCTAGCTTAAGTACCTTCACCATGCCTTTGCTGTGGTCGCTGCATAGCGCATACGCCTTTATGGGGCTCGGGCTTATTGCGCTAGGTCTGAGTTACTACATCGACACATTACTCTTTAGCAACGCCCTGCACCTAATCACCCTCGGAGCCATTGGTTTGATGATCCTGGCGATGATAAGTCGCGTCTCGTTAGGGCACACGGGGCGCAAACTCAACGTTAAACCCCAGATCACAGCCGCTTTTATATGCTTGGTTGGGGCTACATTGCTGCGCTTTACTCTGACGTTGACTGGCCATGCATTTATAGGCTGGGCCTTGAGCGCCGCGCTTTGGGTTGCTTCATTCACGATTTTCTTTTTCATCTACTGGCCGGTGCTCAGTGCACCGCGCCAATAACCTTGCGGAGTATGCATGTTATCTTCACACCACATCAACACGGTTAAATCAACGCTGCCCTTAATAAGTGCAGCAGGGACGACAGTGACCGATCATTTTTATCAACGGATGTTTACCCATAACCCTGAATTAAAAGACGTATTTAACTTAAGTAATCAACATTCAGGACGCCAGAAAGTAGCACTATTTGAAGCTATAATGGCCTATGCTAACAACCTTGATAATGTCGCTGTACTCAAGCACGCCGTGGAGCGTATTGCTAACAAGCATGTGAGCTTTAACATACAGCCTGATGATTACCACATCGTTGGCCATCACTTAATTGAAACCATGCGCGAGCTGCTAGGAGACCGCTTTAGTTGTGAGGTTGAGCAGGCTTGGCGCGCTGCCTATGCGGTGTTGGCGCAACTGTTTACTCAGCGTGAGCAGGCTCTGTATAAAGCTCGCGAGCAAGCAAGCGGTGGCTGGCGCGGCAAGCGCGCCTTTAGCTTGACTCACAAGGTAAAAGAGTCACAGCTGGTCACCAGCTTTACGTTCGAGCCCGTTGATCAGCAAGCAGTGATGGACTTTAAACCCGGGCAATACATTGCTATCGAGCTTAAGCCCTCTACTTCGGCTCACATCGAAATCCGCCAATACTCGCTATCGAGCACAGCAAATGGCAAAAGTTACCGCATTTCGGTCAAGCGTGAGGTGGGGGAACATACAGGAGTCATGTCGAACTTCCTACATGATCATCTTAAACTTGGCGACATCGTTGACTTACATGCACCAACGGGAGATTTTTTCTGGCAAGACCGACAAGCCCCTGTGGTATTAATATCTGCAGGCGTAGGCGTAACGCCCATGCAAGCCATGTTAGAAACCCTAGCCGCACGTAATTACCCCTTCCCTGTAACCTATCTCCATGCCTGCGAGACCCGTGCTCAACACTCGTTCGCTCAGCACACCGCAACGCTATGCGCTGATTACCACTGGCAACATGCGACCTGGTATAACCACGAGCCAGGCGACATGGTCAATACATTTAACGGCTTCATGGACTTCTGTGCTATCACACTGCCCATCGACGATGGTGATTTTTACGTGTGTGGTCCGCTGGCCTTTATGAAATTTGTAAAAACCCACTTAATCGCCCTAGGGGTGAGTGAGCATCGTATACACTACGAAGTGTTTGGCCCCCACGCTGAGCTTTAACTGATTTGGTTACATAATGGGCTATTGAAATTGAAACAGCTGGCTAGAACACAGAGCCAGCTGTGCTTTTTCAGTGAGCTTGTTTAAAGTATAAATTGATATAGTACGAGCCCTTGTTCCGGACTCTAGACAGATATTATGGAAGTATAAACTGACATAAATTTGAAGTAAAAGCTGACAAAAAGTTCCTTATTTTCCAGATATTGACCCTCGCGTGCCCCTTTTGTGCATTTTCAGTCGTTCGGCTAGTGCATCATACAACCAATTAAATAATCAGACATTCAAACCAACTCATTTTTGGACAGAGACGCGTTAGAGTATTTATTCGGTAACGCCGCATTAAGGGGTGAACAACGCAAACCACCCGACCTAAACCATTGTGCCATAAACATTGAAGCTGAACTTTGAACCAAGACCGGCAAAGACCGGCAAGCGTTGAGAATCCCTCTTAAATGCTTTGTTATGTGATTTTCTCAAAGGTTTCTCATACTAACCATTTGAAAGACTTTTGTAAGAATTTGTCTGCATTTTCAGTGACGATTTCACCGTGAGCCATGACCAATATTTGCGGGTTCCAAGACAACAACCTATTGACGTGTTTCCGCGCGTCCGCTTTACCAAACATGAAGCTTAAACGCCAATCCAAAGGCATTTTCCCTTTAGGGGCAAGTATACCAACACCTTTGGCCACAACCCGTTGCCAGTAGTTAAAGTCTTTACCTGAAAAGTTCTCAACCAAGTCAGTAACTATTAACGTACTTGAACTGCTATGGTAAAAAACACACTCTTCCATTAACGGAGAACCAGAAAATAGTTCTTGTTCAATGTCAGGCTCCCAAGCATAACTTTGCGAGTTATTAAGAGATGCATGAAAAGAGATATCGCTACGCTTTTTAATCACCTCGCTTGTCCCAAGGACTTCTGCGTTTGGATACGCCGCAATCCATTCAGATAAGAACAAGTGGTGTAAATGATTGGGGGCAATTAAATATTTAACAGAACCGAGACTGTCAATTTGCTCCGTAATTGACTCAGACAATTTAATTGGACTATGAACCCATAGATCTCCACTAGAAAGTCTAACAACCGTCATTCGAGTGGAAAAAGGTAACCCTAAGAACTGAACAGGTTCACCATCAAATATCCATATTTCATGCGCTAATTTTTCCATGTTACTCCAATCACATAACGCCGCCATATGGGGCGCATAAATGCTTGGCTAAACTTAGCGAAGAATGAGCGCAAGCCAAGCGTTTTGCGTCCAATTGCCATAATGGCCTTGTTATATTTACTTTATTTGCACACTCGTTGGTTCTTCATTTCTTAGTTCTGACAAATTTTTATCGAAGTCTTTTGATACTTTAGAATACCAATACTCGAGTAATTTAGAATTACAGTTGCTATCAAGAAGCGGTTGAATTGATTCTTCAGCCATTTCTAGTGTGAGTTCGGGATCGCCAATAATTGAGTTGAATTTTTTATACGATACCCGTGTTTTTTCTAAAGTTAATTTATTAATTTCTTCAACTTGCTTTTTCGTCAATGAATAGGATGTACTGCATTTGGAGTCTACCAACGCAAAAGTAACGTCATACATGTTTAGATTGCCAATATATTTGGCTAAACGAAGAGCTTGCTGATCTGCATGAGCACTCGATGCGATCATAAAAGAAAGTATAAATTGACTAAACTTCAACGGGTGAACTCCATGTAAATATAACGCCGCCTTAAGCGGTGAGTAATTGTTGGCTAAGTTGTGAAGCGAAGCGGAACCGAGCCAACTATTGCGAATCCGGCTTTAAGGCTTTGTTATGTGTTTTCTACTCTAATAGATGATTATATTGCTCTGGTAAGGTAGCGAACTCTCCCCAACCCAAATTTCTAATACATAAGCCGATACCACTTCCTTCAACTGTGCCGTACATCAATACAAACTTACCGTCTGAATTATCGTTAATACCGTGGTCACTCGACTGCTGGTCTGTTACTTTGAGACAAAAGTCAACGTACTCAGAGTTGCGATTATAATCAAACATGGTTTGCCTGATATTTTGAGGTGTAGGGCCACAGTTATATGAGTTTGAGATTCGTCCGTAATATAGCCTTGGTGAATCATTTGTCTCAGTGACTGTTGATACATCGACGAGTAAATCTCTTAATTGAACGGCATTATTCCTTCCAGGAAACGTATAGTACTTATAGAAATTACGATCGAAATTTCTACAAATACCTCTAACTGTTGTTATCCTACTTGGAAGATTAAAAGATTCACCATTATGCCTCCCAATAGCTACTTCTGTTGTTTGGCCATTGCTATCTTCAATATGATCTCCATCATAAACTCTTTGTTCTCCATTCCCTGAAGCAGGTCTGTCCCTTAGAAAAGAGCTTATGACAACTAGTTCTTCATCCTCTATAGCTTGCCTTGCTGATTCTTCATTAAGAAAAGTCCTGCCTTCTGCTCTTCTAACCCGTAAGCTGCATTCTGGCGAGAATGCTCTGGAGTGAGCAAAAAACGCTGCGACTCCTCTAGAATTAAATGGTCTATCATGTGGAGACCTAAATAATGGCGCACAACATTCTGGACAAAAAATATTACCTTGCATTTGCTCAGTGTATTCTGTCGGCATGACTCGAACAGCAGTTCGTCTTAAATTACGCTTGTTCCCTGTTTCATAGTCCCAATCAGCAAGGTACAACGCAAGTCTCACATCTGTATTATTTGGCATATTGGAACCTCATACTTTAAAAAACACATAACGCCTCAAGAAGAGGCGCGCGCTGTTTCCGCGTCCATTTTGCTTGACTTGTTAACTGCTTCTAGAAGGTGGGCATTTAATATTTCAGGCTTGATACCCTCGAGAGTTCTTTCTATGCACAATTTATGCAGTCGTGTATTGCACTCAGCTAGAATACCCAAATTGCAGTGCCGAAAATTATTTTGGTACTGGAACGCCAGCCCTTGAAACCTACTGTGATCTATATTGCCAGTGAAATATATTGTTCGGGACTCGCCGGGCTTTAAGTATTCTCGTTTAAAATGCTGTGGATTAGCCAGCTCTGTACCATATGTAAAGCTGAGCAATATCCGATCAATCTCTACATTGAAGTGGGTATTATTTCTAATGTCTAAATAGATGCTTACCCTCGGGTTATCAGGCTGACAAATTTCTACAGAAGTATGCCTCGGGCGAATATCAATATAGATGTTTTTCATCATCCATTCGGCCGAGAATATTCTTCTCAGAATGAATGGTGGCAACCATTTGAAAAAACGCCAGATAACACTTCCGAGTATTGATTCCATTTATTTCTCTATTATTTCAGATTGGTGTACAGCTAACGCCGCCATATGAGGCGCACAAATGCTTGGCTAAACTTAGCGACGAAGGAGCGCAAGCCAAGCGTTTTGCGTCCAATTTGCCATAATGGCCTTGTTAGGTGACGTTTAAATATCATCTATACAAGGAATCCCCAATTTTTCACTTACCAGATCATCAAGAACTAAGTAATTGCTTAACCCCCACGTTCCAACCAACCCTACAGGGTTTGGAATTTCATCACCATCTGGATCTATGTACTTTTTAAAAGGCACATCAAAATAGCAATACTTTGTAGTGAGTTTCATTAAGGGCTTGTTAGCCAGAATTGGCATATACCCGCGCGAGAAGCCTAGGCGATTAATGAATAAAGGTGCAAACATCAACTCATTAAATTCATCTTCGTTTACTTTTTCAGGGTCACTAGTTACGAAGTCGAATACGTTAACTTTTATGCAGTTTTCAAAGCCACCCGTATTTGCGGTTAAGGAAACAACCTGACCAAATATATACCTACAACCAGAATACTTTAGCCTAAAGATATCGCCAACTTTTGGCTTTTTTCTATAAGGCTTTTGCACTTCCATATTAGTCTGAGGTAATGCCATTTAGTCACCTAACGCCCGCATAATGGGCGGATTAAGCTTGGCTAAAATCAGCGAGGAACGAGCGTCAGCCAAGCTTAAGACGTCCATTCATTAATGCGTTTGTTATACGTTTTTGCCACTGATTATTTGATTACAAGCACGAACAACATCAGTACGGTAGAACTCTATTGTTTCAGCTATTTCTTTGTCAGCTTTAGCTAGAAATTCAGCTGAACACATGGGCCTAACATGCTTTAGTGGTAAGTGATCAGTATCCGACTCGATGACTCCAAACACATGAAACTCCGTGTTCCAACAATGCTCATATCTTTCGTTCCGATACGCCAAAGTGCCACAACGTTATCAAGGTAATCTTCATCGCTTTCGAGCAATTTATTTGCGTATGTCTTTGCTTCTTCGTACATTGACTTCGTACCTGACTATCGAAACGTATAACGCCCTGTTAATGGGCTAATTTATGTTGGCTAAAATGTGAAGCGGAGCGAAACCAAGCCAACGTAATTTTGTCCACTTTAAACAGTTTGTTATACGTTCACTCGTAAAGCTTTTCCGTTGCTTTTTTTAGATCTGCTTTCGGTAAGAACTGATCAGATATGGTTAAAATAGAATGAATATTATTCCGTAACTTATCGAGTTCAAGATTTCCAGGGTTTATTGCTGTTTGCAACAAATGAATGGCCATATCAGCTAATAGAACACGCTGCTTTTCAAGCCATTCCTTATCGTCTTTAGTTACGGGATTAGCCAAATAATTAGCTTCTACCAGACTATGCAATTCCCAGCTTGTTTTAATCAAATCTTCGCGTTCAAAATTATTCAATGTTGATTCGTCCATAACATATAACGCCTTAATAAGCGGCGAAAAATAGCAGGCTAAACTAAGCGAAGAATGAGCGCAAGCCTGCTGTTTTGCGTCCATTGTTTGATTAATTTGTTATATTCCCCAAACACAGACTTCAAATTGAGGGCTTTGGTTTTCGTTGAACTCAAAGATAACTCCAAAATCCAGTGACTCTCCGACCCAGGACAAATCTCTAAAACCACCATTTTCGCCAGCTAGTAATTGCATGATACCAAATAAGTTTGATTTAAAACCTTTGGCACTCATTTGATAATGCATTCCTTGAAAATCAAAACTTAGCCAACCTGTATAATGGTCAGGAATTTTCAATTTTTTGATATCTATTATCGTAGATGGGAAATCGAGATATTCAGTTCGACTCCAGCTAACTACACTCTCACGACTAGGCTTAAATTCACCGTTATTCCAACTAGAAAGAGTTAAATTTCTAACTGCCTCTTTCCTATCTGTTCTTGGGACAGACTCAAAAAATGCGCGCATCAAAGGGTCTAAACTAGAGACGAGTTTCTCATGCTCTTTCCTACAGCTAAATTCATGTATCTTCTGTTCGAGTTTGCTCATATCTATAAGGGAATATAACGCCGCAATAAAGGGCGGCCAATACGTAGGCTGCTTTGTGTTATTTTGGAGCGCAGCGACAACACAAAGCAACCGGAGTGTTGGGCGTCCAGCCGGTGTATTTTTACCGGCGATCTTTCATTGCCTTGTTAAGTTTCATTTTTTGAATGTCTTTTTTAGCATTTTCTCGATCTCTTTCTGCGCATAATCGGCTGCAAGCTCTTTACCTTCTTCCGCAGCAACATCAATTAGCGCATCATAATCATTAAGCTCATGGCAATTTTGGCATTCGAGCATATCTCCCGAAACATACTCTTTCTCAGTATCCCCTTCTAACGAGCAATCACAAAACAAACACTTCAATTCAACTGTAAAGCTTTTATCCTTCATATATCACCCTCCAAAAATCTTTAGTGAGAGAGTTGTTAAAGCTAATAAGAAGCCCAAAACAACAAATAGCCCTTTGCGGTCTTCGACATAATCAGACGCTTTTTTAAGAGGACTTCTAGAAGCCTTTTGCTCCTCAGATTTTCTTTTAGACCTTGCTGCACCAACACCCTTAGGAGTAATCCTTAAACTACCGTATTTCCCACCACCAAGTGTTGCATGCTCAAGCCATTCATGTGCCAAGCACTTATCAGTGGCTTTCTCTAGCTCAGCAAGCGAATATGAAGTTTTGTTTTCCTCATTTATCTGATCTACAAGTTCTTGGTCAACAGAAAGAGTAACGAGCTTATAAGTTGAGCCTGTAGATTCCATATAGTCGATGACGTGATTGAGTATTTTGAACTCCGGCACAGCCTCTCCTTGAAACTTAACGCTCCAATAAGGGGCTGGTAATGCTTGGCTAAACTGTGTAGCGAAGCGAAACTGAGCCAAGCTTTAGCAGTCCCGCCCTTAATTGGCTTGTTATATTCAAAATTCATTGGGTTGAATAAATACAACACCTTCTTTTGTTATTTTCGTTTTTCCGTTCATGTCCTTATCGTGCCATGAACCATTACCCATTTTTAAAGATGTAATTGCTTCAGAATGAACTGTCATTGTACTCATAGCGTACCCAGCTTGTTTTCTCATCGTTGCGTCAACGGCATCTATTGGCAAAACGGTCGGATATTTAAGTTGTTCAATTTCGATATTTTGTTCATTCGTTTTAACCTGCCAAAACTCTGATTCTGTAATCCAAAGTTGATAAGTACTAGGGAACTTATTTCCAGCGGGAGTATTTATTGAAGCTATAGATAAAATTCCGCCACCTTCTGGCACTTCCATCTTTGCGCTAGAGTTTTTATATAGTTTGAAATCATTATTGGTTGTCATTTTGGGAGTAGATGATGGCTCTTGCTCTATGACCTCGGCTGCTTTCGAATCATTAAATTCAGGAGTTTTGTTAGAGCTATTTATTACAGCAGGAAGGAGTACTTGTAGACCTAAATAGGTAATAAAAACAAAGGCTATCGCAAAACCGCTACCAAACACTAACCCACTCAAAAACTTATTGAACACGCCGATCCTTCCTTTGAATATAACAATTTAATATCGAGCGATTGGGTCGTTTTTCTACCGCAACCTGTCTCGTTTTAGTCCTTAGACCATTGATAGCAAATTTAGGAAGTACTTACCAGCATTGAAGTTACGTTACATTGCTCTAAACGTGGATAAGAAAAAAACGACCCAGTGGGTCGTTTTCTTGACTATAGGAGAAACACAATAATACTGTACATATATACAGATACTTGTCGGAGCTAGCTCAATGAGAACTCGTTCACCATTTTTAAATCACATCGCCGAGTTAATGTTGACTAAGCAATATTCACTCAGAACCGTTGATACATATCTTAAGTGGATTTCTTCCTATATTCATTATCATGATAAACGTCACCCAGCTTCAATGGGCAATAACGAGGTTGTCGAATATCTCGACTACCTTGTACTTAAACGGAATGTGTCGCCTAAAACACAAGCGACAGCGTTAAATGCGTTATCTTTTTTGTATAAGCAAATAATTAAACAGGAATTGTGTCCGAATCTAACGTTTGTTAGAAGCAAGCGCCAATCTAAGTTACCAATTGTTATGACCCCCGAGGAGGTTAAACTCCTCATGTCGTTTTTAAGTAAACGATATTATTTAATTTCAGGTTTAATGTATGGTAGCGGCTTACGTGTAATGGAAGCTGTTCAACTACGAGTTCAGGATATTGACTTTGACTACAAGTGCATTCGGATCTGGAATGGTAAAGGGAATAAACATCGGGTGGTTACACTCGCCACAGAACTTATACCTTTGCTAAGAAATCAAATAGCTCAGGCTGATGAATACTTAAAATTAGATTCCCAGAATGAACAATATGCTGGTGTATGGATGCCAAAGGCACTAGCAAGAAAATATCCTAGCGCCAATAAGTCAATTGCTTGGCAGTATCTATTTCCCTCATATAAGTTAAGTGCTGATCCTGAAACTGGCGAGATTCGCCGACATCATTTTCATCAAACAGGTGTACGTAAAGCGGTTAAAAAGGCCGCCAAAAAAGCACAAATAATAAAACCTATAACGCCCCACACTTTTAGACATTCATTTGCTACTCATTTACTACAAAGTGGTGCAGATATTAGAACCGTGCAAGCTCAACTGGGTCATTCCGATGTGAAGACAACGCAAATATATACGCATGTTTTACAGCAAGACGCAAACGGTGTTGTTAGTCCTTTGAGCAAAATTTTCTAGCTTGTTTTGGGGCAGGTAACGGCTGTTAGTGATAACATTGCCAATCCAAATATTCGAACACTATTAACAAGAAAGTTCCTAACCTGACTCCATACGAGTAGATATACCTCAGATTACCTTTTGAATAAAAGAAAATCTCCTGTATTTGCAGGGGTGTATGATGTCTAGCCCTGCCTTTTCGGCAGTTAAAAGTAACTGTTGTGGTTGATTACTTCCTAGCCTAATTTCAGCTGCCTACGCGGCAGTTCACATAGTCGTATTGAAAGCCTAGAGGCTGAGCCTCGAATGCGACAATCACTGGGGAATATTCGAAGTGGAAATAAGCACCGAACTCTAATGCCGACTCTAAGAGACAGGTCGCCTTGATCTTTTGACTGGCGAATTTAAAAAGGTTTTTAACTCTAGAGTACTTGGTTTTGCGTCAGTAATAGCTGCTTTCTAGCGCACTGACTAAAAATTGGCTATGACAACTTATTGTTCAAATTTATGTCAACTTATACTTCAAACAACAAGGGGGAAATTTGGGTGGCAGCCTTACCAGCCACATCTCGGCACACACGTCACACGCTGTGGCTGCTCCCTTCCGGGCCTGACCAGATTCACCTGCTAGTGTTGCGAGAGGACCAATAAGGCTACCATTGAGGGCCTTCGTTGGGCGCAGGAGGGATTATCGCGACTTTACTACTGGGATTCAAGGAAAATCCTACTATTTACTACCAACTGCCTAGTAACTGACCATTTCGCAGTGATACGCATCACTTTAGCCCTGCTCCACTTTTGTAACTCGCTAACCCATCTTGAGGCAAAAACCTTTCACTTACACATTTTGGAAACAAAAGTGTACAAATTTTAACCTTGATTACGTTTTAACACATTAAATTACCCGTCAAGGCATTGAGTAATATAGATAAATTTAATATTTATTTAATTTTAAATTAATAATTTTTACTTTTATTTTACATTAGTACCCATTTTGACTAGATTAGAATCGCTCGCTTTGGAGAAGTTTGCAGGATCAAACGAGTATTAGCGGTGTTCAGCACCACCCATTCGGGAAAACTAATCGGGAGCAAACAATGAATAAACCTCAAGGATTTATGCTATCAACCTTATCAATAGCCGTTTCACTGGCAGCAATTTTGCCCGCAACGAGTATTGCGGCGCAAAAAACCTACCTAAGTGAACAAAATCAAATTAAAGATATTATGATGGCAAAGTCGACTGCCGTTTCAGCCTCCCCTGCTGCAACGGTACTCGGCCTTGATACTCAGGATAGTATCAGTGTTGTAAAGCAGTACAACAGCCAAAACGGCGATAAAACGTTTCGCTATCAGCAAATGCACAAAGGCGTTCCTGTTATCGGCGATCATGCCATTCTAACTTACAACAAAGATGATCAGCTTATTCGTGCCCATGGCGCCGTGGTCAATAACATCGCTGCCGACGTCCCCTCGGTAAACGCCAAGGTAAGTAAGAAACAAGTAGGCAAACTAGTGCGCGCCATGCATCGTAAAATGCATCAAGGCAAAGCAGCGCCTGCCATCGAGAATGAGCAATCTCGCTTAGTCATTTGGTTAGACGATACGAACAAAGCGCACCTTGCTTATGAGGTGACCTACAACAGTTATGGTGATACCCCGTCGCGTCCCTACATGATTATCGACGCCAAAAGCGGTAATGTATTGCATCAGTTCGACAATTTACAGCATGCTGATGCCACCGGCCCAGGCGGCAACCAGAAAACCGGACAATACAATTATGGAACCGACTACGGCTATTTGGATGTGAGCCAATCTGGCAGCACTTGTACCATGGAAAACGCCAATGTGCGCACCATTAACCTCAATAATGGTACTAGCGGGTCAACAGCGTACAGCTTTACCTGCCCAGAAAATACCTACCAGCAAGTGAATGGCGCCTATTCACCTCTTAATGATGCCCATTACTTTGGCAACGTAGTGTTTAATATGTACAACGATTGGGTTGGTACTGCGCCATTGTCATTTCAGTTACGTATGCGCGTGCACTATGGCAATAACTATGAAAATGCGTTTTGGGATGGCCAAGCGATGACCTTCGGTGACGGCGCCACAACCTTTTACCCATTAGTTAGCCTCGATGTATCTGCACACGAAGTCAGCCACGGCTTTACCGAACAAAACTCAGGGTTGGTTTATTCTGGTAAATCAGGCGGCTTAAATGAAGCGTTCTCCGATATGGCCGGTGAAGCTGCGGAAGCTTACATGCTGGGTAGTAATGATTGGCTCGTCGGTGAGCAAATCTTCAAAGGTAATGGTGCGTTACGTTACATGGCTAATCCTCCACAAGACGGCCGCTCCATTGGTAATCAATCAGATTACTACTCAGGCATGGATGTGCATTACAGCTCAGGGGTGTACAACAAGGCCTTCTACTTGTTGGCAACCACCAGCGGCTGGGATACACAAAAGGCCTTTAAGACCATGGCACGTGCTAACCAACTTTATTGGACAGCGAGCACCAACTGGGACTTAGCAGGTAACGGTGTGATGGATGCCGCGTGCGATCTTGGTTATGAGCCGAATGATGTTAAAGCAGCCCTCGCGGCCGTAGGGGTAACATCAAGCCTAAGCGCGGGTAGTGACTGTGGTTCAACTCCGCCAATACCTGATGAAGAAATCACCAACGGCGTGCCTCGCACAGGTATTTCCGGTGCGGCGAAAGAGCAAATGTTCTTCGTTATGAATGTGCCCGCAGGTGCTACGAATCTCACCTTCAACACCTCAGGTGGTTCAGGTGATGCTGATTTATACGTGAAATATGGTTCACGTCCAACGCTTAACGATTACGATTGTAACAGCACGTCATCAACCAGTACTGAGTCATGTGCAATTAGCCCCGTTCAAGGCGGCGAGTACTATGTCATGGTCGAAGCGTGGAACCAAATCAGTAATGTGACCTTAGAAGGTAACTATGACGATGGTAGCACGGGGCCAACGCCGATTGATCGCACCGAGAGCAACATCAGTGTTAACCAAGGCGGCTGGGCTCGCTTTAGCCAAAACATTGGCAGTGGCTACAGTAACCTCACGGTAACCATTAGCGGTGGTAGCGGCGATGCCGATCTGTATGTCAACTTTGGTTCGCAATCAACCACCAGCGACTGGGATTGTCGTCCATATCGCAATGGCAACTCAGAAACCTGTACCTTTAGCAATCCGCAAGCAGGTACATGGCATATGGATTTACGTGGCTACCGCGCAGCAAGTGGTGTCACCCTAACCATCCAAGCAGACTAAATCATTCTCCCTGAGTAGGGGCCAGCTACTGGCCCCTTTTTCGTTTAAGGACCCATCTTATGAAATATTCTTACCTCGCCATCGGTGCGGCGCTTGCTTGCGCTACGAACAGCGCCTTAGCGGCACCGGAAAAGGCATGGCTCACGGTCGAGGCCCATGCCATGGCGCACTATCAAAAACAGCAAAAAACACAGTGGCAAAGCGCTGCAACGCAATCAATCGCTGGCACAGCAGTTGATGTTATCGCTATAGATCCTAAGCATATACATCGGCTAAGCGATTTTATGCACCATGAATACAAACGCTGTGGCGGCTTTATTTATCATGAATCTGAGCAAGCGGCGAAAGCCTACTTGCAACAGGCTCAAGTCAATAACACGCAAACAGTTGCCTCTGTTAATTACAGCATCGATAACCCTGCTGCAGCCCAGGCGCTGCTGGCTGAGCTGAGCACCACTCGTCTAGATAACACCGTAAGTACCCTAGCAGCATTCCATAACCGTTATTATTCACAACAAAGCGGTGTCGATGCAGCAGATTGGTTACGCACCCACTGGCAACAAATCGCCAGTAGTCGCAGCGATATCACCGTGCAAAGTTACAACCATAGTTGGGCTCAAGATTCGGTGGTGGTGACAATCGCCGGACAAGAGTTAAGTGATGAAGTGGTGATCATTGGCGGTCACTTAGACTCGATTAACCAATCATCACCCAGCCAAGGTCGTGCACCAGGAGCTGATGATAATGCCAGCGGCATTGCTGTATTAACAGAAACGCTGCGAGCGGTCGTCGACAGTGACTTTAAGCCTAAACGCACCATCAAAATTATGGGCTTTGCGGCTGAAGAAGTGGGACTCAGAGGCTCCGGCGCTATAGCTAGCGATTACAAAAGCCAAGGCATCAATGTGGTGGGCATGGCGCAGTTTGATATGACCGGTAATAACGGCTCAGCTGAAGATATTGTATTGATGACCGACTATACCAACAGCGGCCAGAATCAATTTATGGCAAACCTTGCCAGCACTTATCTCAGTGACCTGGTTATTGGCTATGATCAATGTGGTTACGGATGCTCGGATCATGCCTCTTGGCATAACCAAGGCTTTGCCGCCTCGATGCCGTTTGAATCAAAAATGAGTGATATCAACTACCGAATTCACACCAGTAGTGATGACCAGTTTGATGCCAGTCATGCCATCAATTTTGCACGCTTGGCCAGTGTTTATCTCGCTGAGCTTGCGAAAAGCGCTGGCTCTGCGCCGCCACCACCGAGTGATAACGAGCTCACTAATGGTGTGGTTGAGTCTGGCCTTAGCGCTGGTGCTAAGGAACAGCTGCTTTACACCATGGATGTACCCAGCGATGCCACTGATCTTAACTTTAATACCTATGGCGGCAGCGGTGATGCTGATTTATACGTGCAATTTGGCACGCCACCGACACTCAGTAGCTATGATTGCAAAAGTACCACAGCATCAAGCACCGAAAGCTGTAGCTTTAGCGCGCCACAAACAGGGACTTACTACGTGATGGTTGAGGCTTGGAATGCCATTTCCGGTGTTAATCTGGTCGGTGAGTATCAATCAGGTTCAACCGGTCCAACTCCCATTAATCGTAGCGAAGGGCCTATTTCTGTCGCGTCTTCTCAATGGCAACGCTTTGAGCAGCCTCTTACTAGCGGCTATTCGCAATTACAGGTGAGTATATCCGGCGGTAGCGGCGATGCCGATCTGTATTTAAACCTTGGCTCACCGTCCAGTCAGTCGCAATGGCAATGCCGTCCATACAAAAATGGTAACAATGAAACCTGTACCATTAGCAACCCGCAAAGTGGAACTTGGTACATTGATTTGTACGGCTATAATAGCGCCACGGGTGTAAATTTATCGATCACCGCCAATTAGTAATAACAAAGGGGCCCGATGGCCCCTTTTTTAACGAAAGTTGAATTAATCCAATTCTGCGCGCAGCTTCTTCAATACCGCTTTTACCTTCTCAACATTCTCTGGCCCCATGCGTAATAGCTGCTTCTGAGCGGGAGGTAAATTCTCCCATTCGGAATAAGCATACTTGTAGGTGACTGAATCCCGTAATAAGGGGACCTGAGTAGTCATTTCGGGTGTCTCTAAAAGCAAGTCAATCGACTGCTTTAAGCGCGCCTCAAAACTACTGTTAGGATCGCCAACTTCACCATAGGCCTGTTCAATCAGCGGTTCATATTGTTCATACAGTGCCACCAACTGATCGGTATTCATTGAGGTCAAAATACCAACATACGGGTCATAGCGCTCAAAGCTCTTCGGATCCATCGTCAGCACATCGCCCTCTTCCACGGTGAAAGGCTGCTCGAGTTTTTCCACTGGCGAGTGGTTTGTGGCCACACGCCCCTCGGCGAGATTATTGACAAACACCACAGTGCGGCGGATCAAGTCATCATTGACCAGCAAATTAGCGCTGGATTGAGCCAGTGATTGTTGCAAGCTGGCGCTGACCATCTCATCGCTATCGTCCAAGGCCGGCAACTCGGGTTGCGGCTCGGGCTGCTCGTTTTCACGAGACTGTGGACGCTGTTGCTGCTCATCGGGGTTGCTCACGTCTGTGGTTGCCGGCGCGGCTTGGGGTTTACTTTCAGGCTCGGGCTCTGCAACAGGCTGAGGTTTGTCTTCCACTGGCAACTGCGCAGGCTCAGGAGTGGCCTCAAGTGGTAAAGGCTGTTGAGATTGTTTGCTGACGACAAAAATTACCACCACAGCCAGCACCACTAACACCACCAATGCTAGGATGATGTTGTTACGGCTGGGTCCGCGTTTACTCTCATGTTCGGTAGGTTGTTCACTCATAAAGGCTCCGTTATGAAAAAGTCAAAATCGCCAATCTTCAAAAAGTAATCTGCCCTAATTGCTGCGAGCATACTCGCCGTTGAGCATATCTTTTTATTTTAGAATCTTTTACATTAACACTATGTGTCCATTTAAGTGCAAATACAATGCGAAAGCAAACTAATTGCGGTCGCGCTGGAACAGCGTTGCTACTGAGCGGCGGCGGCGCGCGAGCCGCTTATCAAGTAGGTGTCCTCAAAGCGCTAACACAAAGCCTTCCAAGAACGGCGCCACTGCCATTTAAAGTGATCACAGGCACCTCTGCCGGAGCAATTAACTCTGTGGCGCTTGGATGTTGGGCTTCGTGTGCTCATTTGGCGAGCCGCAAGCTTGAGCAAGTCTGGGGACAGTTTCACACCAGCGATGTTTATCGCAGTGACTTTGCGCATGTATTTGGCCACCTTATAAAAAATATTTTATCGAGCTTTCGCTCTGGGCACGCCAACCATGCCCCAGCGAGCTTATTCAACAATGCCCCTCTGCGGCAGTTATTAGCCGAAGTGCTGCCTATGGAGCGTATCGACCGTAACATTCACCGTGGTGTGCTCGATGCGTTAGCAGTCACTGCGTCTAACTACAGTACCGGTGACTCCGTTACCTTCTATCAAAGCAATGAGGCCAAACCCTGGCGGCGGGCCAAACGTCAGGGTGTCAAAGCTCGCATCCATTTAGAACACCTGATGGCCTCCAGTGCTATTCCCGTGGTCTTTCCCAGCGTAAAGATTCGACACCAATACTATGGTGATGGTTCCATTCACCAAATGTCTCCCCTATCCAGCGCCATTCACCTTGGTGCCGAGCGCATTTTTGTTATCGGTGTTGAACAGCCCAAAGAGGAACATCGTAAATATGCGCCGCACTACCCGGGCATTTCGCATATCGCGGGGCATCTGTTGGACAGTGTGTTTGCTGACACACTGCATGGTGATTTAGAGCGTCTTGAGCGCATTAACCGTACGGTGGGGTTGTTGAGCGCGAAAGATAAACATCGTGAGCTCAAGCATATCGATACGATGGTGATCAACCCATCACATAACTTTAATGCCATTAGTAGCGAGTATTACGATGATATGCCGCTGGCCATTCGCACCCTACTACGTGGTATCGGCGTAAAACGCTACAGTGAGTCTAGCTTGCCGAGCTACTTGTTGTTTGAACGCCGCTATACACAACACTTGATGGAGCTAGGTTATCAGGACGGGCTGGCGCAACTGGGGCAGCTGCGCGCGTTTTTGTGTCTCGATTAACTGCCGCCATTGAGTAAAAAGCGCTCGCAACGCTCTACTCGCCGTGGTTTGCCCTTTAATACCAGCACGTCATGCCCCTGTAGACTGGTTTCAATACTGGGCGCTTCTATCTCACGTCCTTGACGGCGCAGCGCGGCAATACTCACACGCCGCGCTTGCAAGTTGAGCTCGGCGATGGTTTTACCCACGGCATAGGCGTTATCTGCCAAAGCAAACACATGCAAGTACTCTAAACGCTCGGTGTTTTCATCGCGATGTGGCGCCTCATCACTAATATAATAACTGTGCAATAAGGAGTAACGGTTTTCTCGCTCTTGGCTAACCCGACGAATAATGCGTTTCATCGGTACCCCGCTCATAAATAGTACATGAGACGACAACATCAGACTCGCTTCTAACGACTCAGGCACGACCTCTGACACGCCACTTTCTTTTAACTCATCAAGATGGGCATCATCGGGCATGCGCGCGAGGATATTCACCTGCGGCGCGACTTGTTTCACTACCTCGGCCACCATTTGTACCTTGCTAAGATCAGTGAAGGTAATCACCACCAAACGCGCCTGTGCCGTTCCTGCACGCTCAAGAATGCTTTTTTGCGTGACGTCGCCAAACATGGCATGGTAACCGGAATTTCTTCCTTGTTGCACGAGGTAAGGGTCCAGTTCAATGGCAACAAAAGGCAATGCCTCACTGGAAAGAAAACGCCCGATATTTTGTCCAACTCGCCCGTAGCCACAAATTATCACATGCTCACTGAGGCTTTCATCAACACACTCAATGCGTTCGGGGGCTTCAGTACTGGCGCGAAAAAGATGATGTACCCACTTAGGCGAGTGCTCTATTAAATAAGGAGTAATGGCCATGGAAAACACCCCTAAGGCGATGAGAAACGACGCCAACTCACCGGCAAAAATTCCCTGGTTCCCAGCTAAAGCCACCAATACAAAGCCAAATTCCCCCATTTGACAGAGCATCAGGCCTGCACTTAAAGCATCGCTTTTGCGCTCTCCCATCAGTTGCGCAATACCAGCCAGTAACACCAGTTTACTGAGCATCAAGACCGCTAACGCGGCGAGAATAATATGGGCATGCGTTAATACATAGGCCAGGTCTAACTGCATCCCCACGGTGACAAAAAAGAGCCCCATAAGGATGTCCCGGAACGGCCGAATATCACTTTCAAGTTGGTGCCGGTACTGGCTTTCACCCAACATCATTCCCGCTAAAAAAGCCCCTAAAGCCATGGATAACCCGAACCAGTAAGTTAGCCCACCGGCAAATAACGTCACCAATAAAGTGGTTAATACAAACAGCTCTTCATTACGCATTCGCGCCACTTCATTAAAGATCCGTGGCAAACACCATTTGCCGATGGCCCACAGCAAGGTGCACACAACGGCCCCTTTAGCCAAAGCCATTGCCAAACTATAGGTTAATGATTGCTCAGTATCACTGGCCAGTAACGGGATGGTAATAAGCAGCGGTACCACGGCTAAATCTTGGAACAGCAACACCCCAACAGCGAGTTGACCGCGCCGTTTCTGCAGCTGCCCGGTGTCCTTCAAGCATTTAACCACTACCGCCGTAGAGGACAGCGCCATTAGCGTTGCGATGGCAAACGCGCTCAACGCGTCAAACGCAAAACCCCACAACAACAAGAAAAACACCGCAGAAGTGAGCACCACTTGCAGTAAGCCAACACCAAACACGATATTACGCATGGCAATCAAGCGTGGCAGGGAGAATTCGAGGCCCAAACTGAATAGTAAAAAGACAATGCCAAGCTCAGCGATACCATGCATTTCATGGCCATTGGCAAGCCAGGCAAATCCATGCGGTCCGGCCAACAATCCTGTGGCTAAGTACGCTAAGATGGGCGGCAATCCAAGGCGTTTAAACATCCACACTAAGATCACCGCACTGAGTAATAGACCCATCAATTCAATAAACAGCTGTTGCATGGCACTCCTTTGGCGTCAAAGACCTGACTCTGGGCTAATACTTTACCATTAACTATAGCAAGGGCTTGTTTTATATCCAGTTTAAAAATTTGGCATGTTTTTCGCTTATAAACACTACGAATTTAGTCTGGGAGTGCAATAGATGGATAATGTCCACATTTTGACTTATGCCAATACACAATCAAGCCATGATCAGCAGCAAGCGGCATCGTTTTGCCGCCCGCAATCTGCGGTCAATGTCGTGGCGTTAACCCAGCAACTTCAGCGTAGTCTGGAGGTGGTGGTGTTGCTTGATACGTTCGCGCAATTTGTGGCGCCTTATGCCAGTTTTGATGGTTTGCAATTACACAGTAGTTTAGGCGTCAGTGAAATGAGCAACAGCCGCAACACCAGCGTCGCCAATCGCTTCGATATTGACGTTGAACAAGAACATCTCGGTCAATTGGTGTATTACAGCCACAGCCCGTTTAGCGATCAGCTTTGTACGCAGCTAAAACAATGGCACCAAATACTCAGCTATCCACTGCGCAACGCCCTCACCTACAATCGGGTGTTACGCCTAGCCACGCGCGACCCATTAACGGGGCTCAATAATCGCAGCGACTTCAATATTGGCATGGAAAAGAAGCTCGAGGTTTGCCGCCGTCAGAACCGTCCTTTCAGCTTGATGTTATTGGATTTAGATAACTTTAAGCAGGTTAACGACCAACAGGGCCACCAAGTAGGCGATGAAACTCTACAAGAGTTTGCCATGATCCTAAAAAGTTCAGTACGTGGTACCGACTCGGTCTTTCGTTTTGGCGGCGATGAGTTCGCAGTGCTGATTGACGACGACGATTTTGATACCAACCAAGTTGTCGCCGAGCGAGTGCAAAAGGCGGTGCATGCCAATGCGTTGATGGCTCGTCATGGTGTGACAAGCAGTATTGGTTATGCCTTGGCTGAGGCCAAAGACTCTAGTATGAGTTTATTTGCCCGCGCCGACAAAGCCTTATATCAAGCGAAGAACTTAGGCCGCGATACCCATTATGGTGAGGCTAACAGTCACACTTTAGAGCGCACTAACTTAAATACACACAATAGCAGCCAAAACCCAGAGAAGAATGCCAAAATCAGCTGAAACAAGGATGTAAAGCTGGGTATATCAATGGCAATAACACTCACCAGCGGTGCCAGTATCCCGAGCACGAAAAACATGCCGCCCTTGCCTAGCCAGTAAGCGAGTAACAAAGCACCGCATAATACGCCACTAAACCCTGCATATGCCAATACATTGACATGTAATGTGCTCAGCAGCAGCGCCACCACTAATAACGTGAAAGTAACGGCTAGTGCCGCAGGGGCTTTGTTGACTAAAGATAAACCTACTTGGGGCGTTCGCTGCACTGCCATTGCACTCCGTTTTTGCTGAAATAATCATAATTATAGAAATAGCCGACCACGGCCACCAAGACATCATCGTAGTAAATAAGCGGCACGCGTTGACGCTGCCACGGAGGCACTTGCAGGGCTTTAAACCACTGTGACAACTTCTTAGAGTGCGCTTTATTATGAGGACGAATCACGCTACTTAGCTGTCCAAAGCGCACGCTCAACTGCTCTGCTCCTTCTAGAGGGCGCACTCCTTCGCCTGGTTGAGCACTCAGTACGGTGCCATCACTCAACGTCACACTCGTACAATCAGTGCTTAAACGCTGCGCTTCCAAGCTCGGTTGCTCCGTGCACAAATAAGCATGGTCTTGATATCGGCGTAATACACATGACAAGCCGTGCAAACGCTTCAATGGCACTTGCATCTGACTGTCAGCGCGAGCGCAAGATAACTGCTGAGCTAAGTCCTGTAGTTGCTTTTCACTGGGCATCACCACATCATGGCTGTGTAACCAATAACGTAACGCATTGTGGTAGCGCGCGTCGCTGAGCTTACGTAGTGATGTTAGATTAAGTGAGCTCTGGCCGTGGGCGTTAGCAATATCATCGTGCGCAATTTCATCCAACAAGCGCTGCTGGCGTTGTATGATTGCCATACTCTGCGCGACTTTTTTATAAAAACCGTTAAAACGCGCACTGAGCAGCGGTAATGCTTGATTGCGTAAAAAATTACGATCAAAGCCGTTGTCATCGTTTGATTCATCATGAATATGAAGCAGGCCCTGACGCTCTGCATAATCGTTAAGCTCGGCGCGAGAAAAACCCAACAGGGGCCGTAATAGCGGCCGTTGATGCCAATAGCTCAACGCCTGCATGCCACCAAGCCCTTTCAACCCTGCACCACGTTTAAGGCGTAAAAAGAAGGTTTCCACTTGGTCGTCGCGGTGTTGACCAAGTAGCAACACATAACCCGCTGGCGCACAGCTATCAAGTGCTTGATATCGCTCTTGCCGAGCTTTATCTTCAATACCACGACGTGTTTGTGTGCCAATGTGGACACGCTCGCTGAAAAACGCGATTTCACGCTGCTCACACTGCTGTGCACAGAAGTCTAACCACTGATCGGCATCAGCACTCAAGTTATGATGAACGTGAATAGCACACAGCGCTAGGTTTTCACGCTGAGCATAGCGCCAGGCCAATTCTAAAAGCACCATAGAATCGAGGCCACCGCTTAAGGCCACCGCCAACCCTTTTGTGTCTGGCGCACATTTTAGTAAAGCATCAAGCTCTGAGGAAAAGGTATCTTGCATAGGTAGGCAATAAAAAGGCCGACAAATATCGGCCTTACTAGCGATGGCTTAACAGTAACCAAAGCTCATTAAGCGCTGATAGCGAGCATCAAGCATCTCGTCAACGCTATGTTCACGCAGCTCGGCTAAATCGCGCTTAAGCTGTGCTTTAAGGCTTTTCGCCATGGCATCGTAGTTACGATGAGCGCCGCCTAAAGGCTCTTCAATTACGGTATTGATGAGATCAAGCTCTTTCACTCGCTGCGCTGTCACACCCATCGCCTCGGCTGCCAAGGGCGCTTTTTCTGCACTTTTCCATAGAATCGATGCACAGCCTTCAGGGGAGATCACTGAGTAGGTGCTGTATTGCAACATATTCACTCGGTCGCCAACACCAATGGCTAATGCACCACCCGAGCCACCTTCACCTATCACGGTGCATACCGTTGGCACTTTCAATGCCGCCATGACCTTCAAATTACGAGCAATTGCTTCACTTTGGCCGCGCTCCTCGGCACCCACACCAGGATAGGCTCCAGGGGTGTCGATAAAGGTGAATATAGGCATTTTGAAACGTTCGGCCATTTCCATTAGGCGCAGCGCTTTGCGATACCCTTCCGGTTTAGGCATGCCAAAATTACGTTTGATCTTCTCTGCCGTATCACGGCCCTTCTGCTGACCGATCACCATCACTGGTTCGCCGTCTAAGCGGGCTACACCACCGAGAATAGCAGGATCGTTAGCGAAGGCACGATCGCCCGCTAGTTCATCAAATTCGGTAAAAATACGTTCAATGTAGTCGCGCGTATAAGGACGCAAAGGGTGACGCGCTAACTGCGAAACTTGCCATGCGCCTAACTCAGAGAAAATCTTTTCAGTTAGTTCGACATTTTTCTCTTTTAAACGGCTGACTTCTTCTTCCAGCCCTAAATCTAGTTCGCCAGCACGACTCACTGTGCGTAACTCTTCAATCTTCGCTTCCAATTCGGCAATTGGCAGTTCGAAATCCAAATAATTGAGACTCATGCTCTAATTAACCCACTTAATTAAATTCTAATTCGATATCTTGCGCCGTCAGTAAGGATAACTTATGAATCAAATCATCCGCTGGCGTCACACACCATTGTGTTCCTAGTTCTAGCTCGGCTAAGGCGTCCGGCCGGCGATAAACGACTTTTATCGGACACGTACCGAACTTATATGGTTCCAGCACTTTCTCTAACTTTTCGAAGAAGTTAGCATCAATTTGCGCCATATCTACCGTCATTTTCATCGCTTTAATGCGCTTTTCACGGGCCTCAGCGAGTGTACAGACGTCTCTGGCGGTCATTGTAATGCCGCCAGAGAAGTTATCAAAGCTGACCTGTCCGGTTATAACCAAGATATTGTTGATTTGTAGCAATTCTTGGAAAGTTTCGAACTGTTCTGGGAATAAGCGTACATCAATTCGCGCACTCTTGTCATCTAAGGTCAGCAATCCCCAACGTTTATTCTTTTTATTAACCAAAGTGCGTGCATTTATCACCAGACCGGCCGCTGTGGTTTGCACATCACGCTCTGTGGGCACTAAATCCACCAACTTGCCGCTGGTGTAATGTTTAAGCTCACTGCGATATTGGTTAATGGGGTGGCCAGTTAAAAACAGCCCGAGCGTTTCGCGCTCGCCATCCAACCATTGGTTATCGGTAAAATAAGGTACCCGCTTAAAGGCTTGTTTGACTTCCTCGGGTTCGGTAGCCAAGAGCCCAAACATATCGCCTTGGCCCAATTGCTCGGCCTTGTTGTGCTGCTCAGCGGATTTAATCGCTTCGGGCAGTGAGGCCATTAAAATAGCACGCCCACCTTGTACTTGGTCTGGGCCAAGTTTATCCATGGCTCCCGACATAATGAGCTTTTCAATCACCCGTTTATTCAGGCGTTTTAAATCCACCCGTGCACAAAAATCAAAGAGATCTTTAAACGGACCATCCTGCTCGCGAGCACTGAGGATGGCTTCAACGGGTCCTTCACCCACGCCTTTGATGGCGCCGATGCCGTACACAATCTCACCTTGGCGATTCACCGTAAACTTGTAGAGACCGGCATTAACGTCCGGTGGCAACAAGGCGAGCTTCATATTCTCGCACTCATCAACCAAGGTCACGATTTTATCGGTGTTATCCATATCTGCTGACATCACCGCCGCCATAAATTCGGCAGGGTAATGAGTTTTCATCCACAGTGTTTGGTAAGACACCAAGGCGTAGGCCGCAGAGTGCGATTTGTTAAATCCGTACCCAGCGAATTTTTCCACCAAGTCAAAGATTTTCATCGCCAGTTCGCTGTCAATTCCCTGACTTTGCGCCCCTTCAGCAAAGGTTGAACGCTGCTTTGCCATCTCTTCTGGCTTTTTCTTACCCATGGCTCGACGTAGCAAATCTGCGCCGCCGAGTGAGTAGCCGGCGAGTACCTGAGCAATCTGCATGACCTGCTCTTGATAAAGGATAACCCCGTAAGTGGGCTCCAAAATCGGTTTCAAGCTGTCATGCTGATACTGCGAGTCTGGGTAGGAGATTTCTTCGCGTCCGTGCTTACGGTCGATAAAGTTATCAACCATGCCCGATTGCAATGGACCGGGTCGGAACAAAGCCACTAGGGCTATCATATCCTCAAAGCAGTCCGGCTTCAGGCGGCGGATAAGGTCCTTCATCCCGCGCGATTCGAGCTGGAAGACCGCAGTGGTTTCGGCCCGTAACAGCAAGTCGATACTGGCGCGGTCGTTAAGGGGAATGGCATTGATGTCCACCGGCTCCTTGCCTTCACGGGCTAGGCGCTCGTTGGTCATATCCAGTGCCCATTGCAAGATGGTCAAGGTACGCAGACCGAGGAAGTCAAACTTCACTAAGCCGGCGGTTTCCACGTCATTCTTATCGAATTGCGTGACCGGGAACTTGCCCTCCTCATCACAATACAGCGCCGCAAAATCAGTGATGGTGGTCGGCGATATCACCACGCCGCCAGCGTGCTTACCGGCGTTTCGTGTACAACCTTCAAGAATACGGCACATATCAATGAGATCGCGCACTTCCTCATCGCCGTCGTAGGCCTCTGGCAGTCGCGGCTCAACCTCAAAGGCTTTTTCCAAGGTCATACCCGGGTCGCCGGGCACCAATTTGGAAATACGGTCAACAAACCCATAGGGATGGCCCAATACCCGCCCCACATCGCGGATCACCGCCTTTGCGGCCATAGTACCAAAGGTAATGATCTGTGATACTGCATCACGACCATATAATTTGGAAACGTGATCAATCACCTCATCCCGTCGGTCCATACAAAAGTCGACATCGAAATCCGGCATTGAGACCCGCTCGGGGTTCAAAAAGCGCTCGAATAGCAAATCGAATTGCAGTGGGTCTAAGTCGGTAATTTTCAGGGCATACGCCACCAGTGAACCGGCACCGGAACCACGTCCTGGGCCCACTGGGATATTGTTATCCTTGGACCATTGGATGAATTCCATAACGATTAAGAAGTAACCGGGGAAGCCCATCTGGTTAATCACATCGAGCTCGATTTGCAGGCGCTCATCATATTCGCCACGACGCTCAGCGCGTACCTGCTCATCGGGAAACAGGAATTGCAACCGCTCTTCTAAACCTTCACGAGAGACTTTAACCAAGAAGTCGTCTATTTTTAGCGAACCGGTGGGATAATCTGGCAAAAAGTAAGTGCCTAGCTGCACGGTCACGTTACAGCGCTTGGCGATTTCAACGGTATTGGCGAGCGCCTCAGGGATATCACTGAATAGCTCGGCCATTTGCGCTGGGGTTTTTAAATACTGTTCGCTGGAGAAGCGCTTCGGTCGGCGCTTATCCTCTAAGGTGTAGCCGTCATGGATGGCGACACGAATTTCATGGGGCTCGAAATCTTGCTGCTCAAGAAACACCACTTCATTGGTTGCCACCACAGGCAGTTGATGCGCTGTCGCGTGCTCAACGGCCAAATGTAAGTAGCTTTCTTCATCAGCACGCCCGGTGCGCATTAATTCAAGGTAGAAATTGCCGGCAAAATGTTGGCGGTAGAACTGGCTGATCTCTTCAATCACTCCAGCATTGCCCTTAAGCAGCGCCTTGCCCAAGTCACCGTCTTTGCCGCCACTGAGTAAAATTAGCCCCTCACTGTGCTCGGCTAACCACTGACGGTCAACCATAGCGCGGTGCATCACATGACCACGCAAATAGGCTTTAGAAATCAGTAAGGTGAGGTTGTTATAGCCTTCGTTATTCTTTGCCAATACCACCAAACGACAAGGCTCATCGGGAAACTCCGGGCTATTGAGCCAAATATCGGCGCCGACAATGGGTTTTATCCCAGCGCCATGGGCGGCACCATAAAAACGCACCAGACCACACAGGTTCATTTGGTCGGTAATGGCTAAGGCGCTGAGCTGCTGTGCTTGCGCCGCACTGACAATAGGTTTGGTCTTAGCCAAGCCATCAACCATGGAAAAGTCGCTGTGAACGCGCAGATGGACAAATTCAGGTGCGGCCATTATTGCCCCCGCTCGGCGAGTACACGCTGCACCGGTTTAAAGCTCTTGCGGTGAAACTCGGTGGCTCCATGTTCGGCCAATGCCGCAAAATGAGCTTTAGTTGGGTAGCCTTTATGGCCCGCAAAGCCATATTCGGGGAATTGCGCATCCAAGGCTATCATTTCCTCATCCCGCGCCACCTTAGCTAAAATCGAAGCGGCGCTGATTTCAGCCACCAGCGCGTCGCCTTTGACCACGGCTTGTGCAGCCACATCGAGTTGCGGTAGGCGATTACCATCAACAAAGACAAAGTCAGGAGTAATATCGAGCCCCGCCACAGCTCGCGACATGGCCAGCATGGTGGCGTGCAAGATATTGAGCTCATCTATCTCGCTGACACTGGCACGGGCGATACAGTAACTCAATGCCTTTTCTTTTATCTCAGCACTTAAGGCGGTGCGCTTTTTATCGCTCAGCTTTTTTGAATCACTCAGTCCGGCTATCGGTTTATTGGGGTCAAGGATCACCGCTGCGGTCACCACATCTCCCACCAACGGGCCACGCCCCACTTCATCTACACCGGCAATATACTGAACATCGGGACGATTAATTTGCATCAATAAGCTCCAATACGGCTTTGGCTGCTTGAGCACTGGCATCGCAGCGAATGTCTTTATGGATTTGCGTAAAACGCGCAATCAAGGCTTGATTATCCCCGTATAACTTAGGCTCAAGCGCGGCGCATAAGTTATCGACATTACACTGGTGCTGTAAAAACTCGGGAACCAGCTCCTCGTCAGCCAACAAATTAGGCAACGAGAAGTATTTGATGGTGAAGGTAAACACATGCTGCACCATCCAATAGGTCATGGCTTTGAGCTTGTAACCCACCACCATAGGTTTCTTATATAACATTCCCTCTAGTGAGGCGGTTCCCGACGCCAGTAGAATGGCGTCACTGGCTTGCATCGCTAAGCTCGATTGACCATCAAGTAATAGCGCGTTTAACTTCGGTGCATGTTGTTGTTGCAACGCTAAGAACTGCGCTTTGCGCGCTTCGTTCACCAAGGGCACCACAACTTTTAAGTCTGGATTGGCTTGCTGCAGACGCTCGGCCGTTTGCGCATAGGTGGGTGTCAGTAGCCCCACTTCCGAGCCACGACTACCCGGTAACAGCGCCAACACTTTATCGTCGCTACTGAGCCCCAGTTGCGCCCGCGCATGCTGGTTGCTTTGCTCTACAGCGATATCATCGGCCAAGGTATGGCCGACAAAGGTGCATGGCACTTGGTGCTTGTCATAAAAGGCCTTCTCAAAAGGCAGCAGCGACAGCACTAAATTGGTGGCTTTGGCGATGTTATGAATACGCTTTTGTCGCCACGCCCACACCGAAGGACTGACATAATGCACAGTGGTGATCCCCGCTTGCTTCAACGGCAGCTCAACGCGCAAATTAAAGTCGGGCGCATCAATACCAATAAATACATCAGGGGGATTGTCGATAAAGTGCTGCACCAATCCTTTGCGAATCTTTAACAGCCTAGGCAAGCGCGAGAGCACCTCAACGAGTCCCATTACCGAGAGCTCTTCCATATCAAACAAGCTTTCACACCCGAGGGCGTTCATGCGGGGACCGCCAATACCGACGAACTGGGCATCAGGGTGGCGTTGTTTAATGGCTTTTATTAGGCCTTCACCAAGAATGTCACCGGACATTTCACCGGCAACGATGCCGATGCGAAGAGGTTGAGTGGCGCTCATATTGGGGACAGGTTCCACTTTGGGCTGTTGTTATTAACCGCCTAGTCTACCCTGTTTGCGATGCGCTTAAAACCTCGTTGCTATTAAATGCACAATCCTTCTACGGCCTAGCTTGATGAGCTGGTTGATATTTTTCCAGTGTGCCTTTCTTTTAAATTAGATGTTGCTAATATTGTGTTGACTTCGTAAGCAGTAGTCTGGATACTAACGAAAGTTTCAGTAATTACTGAAACTTTAAACAAGCTTACATTAAGGGGTGTTCCATGATAGATGAATCCTTTGTAGACATCTCCCGTCTACAATTTGCAATCACTGCCTTCTATCACTTTTTGTTCGTGCCGCTCACGCTAGGGATGACATGGATTTTGGTGATAATGGAGTCTGTCTATGTAATGACAGGACGCGAAATTTACCGTGATATGACGAAATTCTGGGGGAAGTTATTTGGTATCAACTTCGCCTTAGGGGTGGCCACCGGACTGACTATGGAGTTCGAGTTTGGTACCAACTGGTCTTATTATTCTCATTACGTTGGTGATATCTTCGGTGCGCCCCTTGCCATTGAAGGGCTAATGGCATTTTTCTTAGAGTCCACCTTGGTCGGCATGTTCTTTCTAGGCTGGGATCGGCTCAGTAAAGTGCAGCACTTGGGGGTGACCTTCTTTATGGCGGTGGGCACCAACCTCTCTGCACTATGGATTTTAGTCGCCAATGGCTGGATGCAAAACCCTGTGGGTTCAGAGTTTAACTACCTGACCATGCGTATGGAAATGCAAAGCTTTGCCGAATTGGTGTTTAACCCGGTGGCACAGGTTAAGTTTATTCATACCGTCTCTGCCGGCTATGTTGCCGCCTCTATGTTTGTGCTTGGGATCAGTGCCTTTTATATTCTTCGCGGCCGTGATGTTGCTTTTGCTAAACGCTCGTTTTCGGTTGCCTGTAGTTTTGGTTTAGCCTCGGTATTGTGCGTGATTCTGCTCGGTGATGAGTCCGGCTACGAGGTCGGCGAGGTGCAAAAAGTGAAACTCGCGGCGATTGAAGCGGAGTGGGAAACCGAGCCTGCCCCAGCCGCTTTCACGTTATTTGGTTTTCCAGACTCTGAAACACAACAAACCCATGCGGCGGTGAAAATCCCCTATGTTATGGGCATTATCGCTACCCGCTCGCTGGATGAGGAAGTCACCGGCATTAAAGAGTTGCAACAAAACCATGAGCAACGTATCCGCAGTGGTATGGTGGCTTATCGCTACTTGGAAAAGCTGCGTAATGGCGAGGAAACACCAGAAAATATTCGTCAATTCAATCAGTACAAAGACGATTTAGGCTACGGCTTACTATTAAAGCGTTATTTGGATGACGTGTATAACGCCGATGAAGCGCAAATCCAAAAAGCGGTGCAAGACTCTATCCCACAAGTTGGGCCACTGTTTTGGGCATTTCGTATTATGGTTGCCTGTGGCATGGTGATGCTGCTGATCTTTGCCGCCGCGTTTTATTACAATGCTAAACGCCAAATCGAGCAAAAACGTTGGCTACTCAAAGCGGCGTTATTTGCCATACCACTGCCCTGGATTGCCATTGAAACAGGGTGGTTTGTGGCTGAGTATGGCCGCCAGCCTTGGGCTATTTCCGAGGTATTACCGACCTTTATGGCCACCTCGAGTCTGACCTTTAATGATGTGCTTATCTCCTTAATTGGCTTTATTACCTTTTACACCATATTGGCCATTATCGAAATCTGGTTAATGTTGCACTTTATTAAGCAGGGGCCAAGCTCACTGCATACAGGTAAGTATTACTTCGAGCGTCAACAGCAACTACAGGAGAGCAAATCATGATATTTGATTATGAAACGCTAAAACTTATCTGGTGGGTGCTTATTGGCGCATTGCTCATTGGCTTTGCCATTACTGACGGCATGGATATGGGCGCTGCCACCTTGTTACCTTTCGTTGCCAAACAGGATGTCGAGCGCCGAGTAGTGATTAACACCGTAGGTGCACACTGGGACGGTAATCAAGTCTGGCTTATTACCGCAGGCGGTGCACTATTTGCCGCTTGGCCAATGGTGTATGCCGCTGCCTTTTCAGGCTTCTACTTTGCCATGATGCTGGTGTTGTTTGCGCTGTTTTTCCGCCCCTTGGCCTTTGACTATCGCTCCAAACTGGATAACCCCACATGGCGTAACCGCTGGGATTGGGCGCTTTTCTGCGGCAGTTTCATTCCAGCACTGATTTTCGGGGTGGCCTTTGGTAACTTGTTGCAAGGGGTACCTATTCATATCGACAATCTCATGCGTGTGAGCTATCACGGCTCCTTCTTTGGGCTGTTGAATCCTTTTGCACTGCTATGCGGTGTGATCAGTGTAGCCATGCTGGTTGGCCACGGTGGCGTATGGTTACAAATGCGCACCGCTGAGCCCGTAGCTTCACGTAGCGCCCGTTTCGGTCGCATCGCGCTGGTTGTCGCCCTCGCTGGCTTTGCCTTGGCCGGTGCGTGGCTGACGCAAATCGACGGCATGCAGATTGTCACTATGGCCGATACCAATGCCCATGCCGACCCATTAGCAAAAACAGTGACCACTGCGACCGGTCTATGGTTGAACAATTACAGCGAACGCAGTTGGACCCTCGCCTTCCCAATCTTGGCGTTTGCCGGAGGTCTGTTGGCGTTGGTGTGCTCACTTACGGGTAGACCTGGTTTTGGCTTCATCTGTTCGAGCATCATGTTGTTAGGCATTATTATGACCTTTGGCGCATCCCTGTTCCCCTTCATTATGCCTTCCAGCCATGACGCCAATATGAGCTTAACCATTTGGGACGCCGTTTCCAGCCACATGACTTTGAATATCATGTTTATTGTGGTCGCTATACTGCTCCCTATAGTACTGTCTTACACCACTTGGTGTTATGTGAAGATGTGGCGCCGAGTAAGCAGTGAAGAGATTGAAAACAACACCCATGGCAGCTATTAAGGAGGCACTATGTGGTATTTTACGTGGATTTTAGGGGTATTATTCGCTGTTGCCTTCGGCGTGATCAACGTCATGTGGTATGAAATGGGCCAGCACAATGATTGTGTGGCCGACGATCACAAGGAGCATGATTAATACATGACCCCCCGCCCCAACCGCGCGCAGCAAAACCAGCTGCGCGTTTTTTTAAAAAACTTTTCACGTTCACAAAATGGCGCGATGCTGATAAGCATTTCCTTAGGTATCGTCAATGCCTTACTGATGATAGTGAGCTGTTACTTATTAGCACACATTTGCCATGCGGTGATGTTTGCAGATGAGCACTTAGCGCAACAGCACACCCAGTTAGCCATACTGGCTGGTATAGTGGTACTGCGAGCGCTGTGCAGTGGCGTTAGTCGCTATGTCAGTGAGCGCTGCGCCATCGCCCTAAAACAGCAAATGCGCCATGCACTTTGGCAAGCCATAGTCGCAAAACAGCGCCAAGGTCAGCTTGAACACAGCCCAGCGCAGCTGGTCAACACCCTTAACCAAGGCGTGGAATCACTGCACGATTACTTCGCCAAATACATTCCCGCTGTCGCTTACGCGGGCTTTATCCCTCTCGCTATTATCGCGGTGGTGTTTCCTATCGACTGGCAATCTGGGTTAATCTTTCTTGTTACGGCGCCACTCATTCCTTTTTTCATGATTTTAATCGGTTATAAAGCCGAGGCGCTCAATGAGCAAAACTGGCAGCAGCTCCAGCGTCTTGGCCATTATTTTATGGACCGCCTACAAGGCTTAGTGCAGCTGAAGCTATTCAATAACGAGCGCCAGCAAATTGAAAATGTCGCGCTGATGGCCGATAAATTTCGCATCACCACCCTCTCGGTGCTGCGCATTGCCTTTATATCCACCTTAGCACTGGAATTTTTGGCGACCATCAGTATCGCCTTAGTGGCTGTGATTATTGGCTTTCGCCTTTACTTTGGCTCGTTAGATTTTGCCACCGGTTTTGTGGTGCTGTTGTTGGCGCCGGAGTTTTATCTGCCGCTGCGCCAGTTAGGTCAGCACTACCATGCCAAGCTCAAAGGCTTAGCCAGTGCCAGCTCAATGCTGTCGCTGCTACAAAAAGCAGACACCGACACTATTAAAGGTGAGCAATTAGCGAACCATATCCCTATCCATACAGTGAGCACCGAGAATCTGTGCTGGCGCTTTGACGACGCCCAGCACGACACCTTACAGCAGCTATCGCTTAAGTTCTGCGGCCCCGGCATGCATGCCATTGTCGGCGCAAGCGGCAGCGGCAAGTCCACATTACTGGATTGCTTGATGGGCCTAAAACCCAGTGTCGCCGGAGCCATTAAAATAAACGACCACGCCTTAAGCACTTTAGACATCCAGCAATATCAACAGCGCATCACTTGGGTTGCCCAATCGCCGACACTCTTTAGTGGCAGCATCGCCGAAAATGTCGCCTTGGCGCAACCAGACGCACCACTGGGTGCCATTCGCGCGGTCTGTAAAGACGTTGCCCTGGATGATTACATTATGACCCTCACGCAAGGCTACGACACGCCCATAGGCGAGCTCGGTAAAGGGTTATCCGGAGGACAAATACAGCGCCTAGCTTTGGCCCGTGCACTGTTAGGCAAACCCGAAGTGCTGTTTTTAGATGAGCCCACAGCGGCCCTTGATAAGCACAGTGAGGCGCATGTGCAGCGGTGCTTAGAGCAGCTCAGTAAACACTGCTTAATTATCGTTATTGCCCATCGTTTGCATACCATCAGCGATGCACAGCAGGTGGTGGTCATGGAGCAAGGCCGTATCGCTGAGCAAGGTAATTACTCACAGTTGATACAGCAACCTCATTCAGCACTCAACCACTTACTCCAAGGAGCGGCGGTCGATCATGGCTAATTGGCAGTTTTTGTTATCGTTATTGCGCCCCCATCTAAAGTGGGCAGTCATTGGCTTGACACTGGCGCTGTGCGCCTTAATAGCGAATGTTACTTTGCTGGCGATCTCCGGTTGGTTTCTTGCAGCCATGGCCAGTGCCGGACTGCAAGGGATCACCATGAACTATTTTACCCCAGCGGGCATTATTCGTTTTTTGGCGGTGGTGCGCACCGCCAGTGGTTACGGTCAACGCTTGGTCAATCACAACACCACGTTTTTGGTGCTCAAAACCTTGCGAGTGAGCGTGTTTGCAGCGCTCACTAAAGTGCCCTTGCAACAATTCACCAGTATTGGCCAACAGCTATCGCAATTGCAAGACGATGTTGAGCGCCTTGATGAGTTTTACATTGGTGTGCTGCTACCGATTTTACTTGCCCTTGTTGCGCTGCCTTTGTTCGCTTGGGTATTAAGCCTGTATAGCATAATGTTGATGGTGGTCAGCGTCAGTGCACTGCTGCTGTGCGGCGTACTGTTACCCTGGTGGTTGAGCCGCAACTTAAAGAGCATTGGCACCGACACCCAAGCGGCTCACACACAACTTAATGAGCGCTTGGTGGAAGCGACCCGAGGGTTAAAAGAGCTACAACTGGCCGGCGCCTGTGAGCGTTACTGGGAGCACATCGATCATGCCCAACACGCCCTAGCCAAAGAGCAACAACGCTCACAAAATTGGTATGCGCGTCATCAAGGACTGTCATTATTTGTTAGCCAACTGACCATTATTTTCGTGCTTATCGTCATGATCCCCATGGTCACCAGTGGCGCTATGGTTAACGTCAACCTGGCGATGTTGATGTTACTGGTACTCGGGGGATTTGAAATTGTACTAACACTCCCTGATGCCATGCTTAAACTCGAACTGACATTGGCTAGCAGCGAGCGCTTACGCAAATTGGTGACACAGCCCAAGCACAGTCAAGCTAAGGAGATAGGCGAGCTCACTAGCCAAGAGGTATACTCCCTGGACGCAGTTAATTACACCTACCCCGATAGCAGTAACGGCATAACGGATATCAGCTTCACCATTAAGCAAGGCGAAAAAGTGGCTATCGTTGGTGCCAGCGGTGCTGGCAAGTCTACCCTGCTGGCATTACTCAGTGCCCAGCTGCAGCCGAGCTCCGGCAGCCTAGAGTGTTTTTCTCGCCCGCTTTCGAGTCTTAACACGCATTGGCTTTACCAGCACTTGGGTATGTTGTCGCAACAATGCCATGTGTTCAGTAGTAGTATTAAGAACAATTTGCTGTTGGCGAAAGACGATGCCAACGAGCAGCAACTTTGGCAGGCACTTGCTCAAGCGCAGCTGAAGGATTTTGTCGCGACAACGGAGCATCAGCTCGATACGCTTGTGGGCACTGGCGGGCGGACTCTATCTGGAGGCGAAGCGCGACGTTTGTACATTGCCCAGCAATTATTACGCGACCCACGCGTGCTGTTACTCGACGAGCCCACACGCGGACTGGATAACCGCAACCAAGAGCTGGTTATTGACGCCTTAATGGCACTGTTTAACACTCGTACCGTGATCACCGTGACCCATGAAAGCACGCTGTTAAACCGTATGGACCAGGTGGTTTGGCTCGAGCAGGGCCGTGTTAGGGCCACGGGCACACATCAGCAACTGCAAAAGCACCGTGATTATGTCCGCCTAACCAGTGTGATTAACTAAGCCACAAAAAAAGCGCCCTCAAGGCGCTTTTTATTATTCACTCAAAATATCGAGTCTAGCGAATGATACCGCGTTCAGACTGTTGAACGAGGTCAATCATTGGCTGAATGGCTGGAAATTGCTGCGCATCTTCAGTTAATTGGGCCACGGCTTCATCGGCTTTTAAACCTTTACGGAACAAGGTTTTGTACGCACGGCGAAGGGCCATAATCTCATCAGACTCAAAACCACGACGCTTGAGTCCTTCAGTATTAATTGCCACAGGGCGTGCCGGCGTGCCAATGGTGGTAACATACGGCGGTACATCTTGGTTCACCCCAGAGTACATACCGATAAAGGCATGATCGCCTACTTTACAAAACTGGTGTACACCCGAGTTGCCAGCCAAAATAACCCAATTGCCGATGTGTACATGCCCCGCCACACTGGCATTGTTGGCAAAAATAACGTTATCACCAATCACGGCATCGTGAGCAACATGGGTATAAGCCATAAATAAGTTGTTGCTACCAATTTTGGTAATACCCTGGTCCTGAATGGTACCACGGTGGATAGTGGCACATTCGCGGATCACATTGTTGTCACCAATAATCAGCTGCGTTGGTTCATCCTTGTACTTTTTATCTTGGCAGGCCTCGCCAACCGATGCGAATTGATAGATGTGGTTGTTTTGACCTAAAGTAGATGGCCCTTTAACTACCACATGCGACTCAATAATTGTCCCTGCACCGATTTCTACATCATTGCCGATGTAGCTGTATGGACCTACTTGCACATCGTCGGCAAGCTTTGCGCCCGGTTCGATAATTGCGGTCGGATGAATCACGATTAAAACTCTCTTCTAGCACACATCAATTCTGCGCTGCACACGACTTTATCGTCGACGCGTGCTTCGCCATAAAACTTCCATAAATTGCGACGCTCTTTTAAAAACTCAACATGCAAATGCATGGTATCGCCTGGCCCTACTGGGTGCTTAAAGCGTGCGTTATCAATAGCTGCAAACAAGTATAGCTCATTGTCACCGCGATTTTCCGTGGTTTTAAAGCCGAGTAAACCAGTTGCTTGGGCTAGGGCCTCGAGAATCATCACCCCGGGGAATATGGGCTGATCGGGAAAGTGGCCGGTAAAAATCGGTTCATTCACGGTCACATTCTTAATCGCATGCAAACGCTCACCGGGCGTGTAATCAATAACACGATCAACGAGCAGCATAGGGTAACGATGGGGTAGCAGGCTTAATATTTCTTGAATATCAAAGCTATTTAACTGATTAGCCAACTTATTTTCCTTAAAACTAATTTACTCTTGCGACTTCAGCTGCGCTTCAATGGACTTGATACGCTTGTGCATGTCACCAATATTTCGTAAGTGCGCGATGGTGCGGCGCCACTCTTTGTTTTTGCTATGCGGAACACCAGATGAATAAATACCAGGCTCATTAATGCCACTGGTAACCATATTCATGCCGGTTAGCACCACTTTGTCGCAAATTTCCACGTGACCGGTAATGGCGCTTAGGCCACCAATTTGGCAATAACGGCCAATTTTAGTACTGCCTGCAACCACGGTACAACCAGCGATAGCGGTCCCTTCACAAATCTCAACGTTATGTGCTATCTGGCATTGGTTGTCGATAATCACATTGTCGTGGATAAGGGTGTCGTCAATGGCACCTCGGTCGATGGTGGTGCTGGCACCAATCTCAACACGGTCGCCGATTATAACAGATCCAAGCTGCGGGATCTTAACCCATTGCCCTTGTTCGTTGGCATAGCCAAAACCATCGGCACCCACCACGGTATTCGCTTGAATCAAGCACTGCGCGCCTATATTCACTTCGTGGTAAACAGTGACGTTATTCCATAACTTAGTACCTGCGCCAATACGCGCATTAGCACCTATAAAGCAATGACTGCCTATTTGAGCATGTTCGCCAATGTGAGCACCGGCTTCAACAACCACGAAAGGGCCAATGTTGGCGCTCTCACTGACTGTTGCTTCACTGCTTATCACCGCACTGGGGTGCACCCCCTGTGCTGCTGCCGGCGTAGTGTCTAATAGCTGTGCTAACTTGGCATAGGCGACATAAGGATCGGCACAGATAACCTTGTTGCCATCATAATGCTCGGCATCATCCGCACTGAGGATCACCGCACCAGCTTGGGTGGTGTTCAGCGCACTACGGTACTTTTTATTGGCGAGGAAACTGATATGTTTAGGGCCTGCTTTTTCCAGTGTTTGAATACCGTCAATCTGCAGGCCCTGGTCACCAACTAGCTCAGCACCTAAGTGCTGAGCAATGTTCGCTAGTGTTGTTGTCATTATTACTTCTTACTAACAGCGTCGATAACGTCTTCAGATAGGTCGGTCACTTCACTTGGGTTGAAGTAGATAGTGCCATCTTTCACTTTAACTTCGTCAAAGTCGCCTTCTTTGGCTACTTCTTGAATCGCTGCAACGATAGTTTGCTGCAATTTGCCTAGCTCTTGGTTTTGGCGACGCTTGATCTCTTGCTCAAGCGGGCGACCTTTCTCCATTAGTTGCTTTTGCATACCTTGGATCTTCGCGCGCAGCTCTTGCTTCTGCTCATCGCTCATCACCGTGCCTTCACGCTGGAACTTCTCAGTTTCAAAGCGGATGTCACCTTGTAGCTTTTCTAGCTCCTGACGACGCTCAGCAAATTCGCTTTGCAGGGTCTTCTCAATGGCTGCAGTTTGCGGTACTTGCGCATAGATTGTTTGCATATCAACAATGCCCACTTTGTGCGCCAAAACGCTCATTGAAGTACCCATTGTTAGTGCAGCGAGTACCGCCATAGCCGTACTTTTAAATAATTTTTTCACAAAAAACTCCTTAAGAATTAGAAAGTATTACTGATGTTAAAGCTAATGGTCTTGGTATCATCATCTTCTTGTTCTTTCAACGGATACGCAAAACTAATTAACATCGGCCCCATAGGTGAAATCCACTGAATGGATAGACCTGTCGACACCCTAAAGCGTGACGGATCTGAATAGTCATCTAAGCGAGCACGTTCATCAGGTTGTAAATTTTGATAACGATCTACGTTAAACTCAGTATCCCATACGTTAGCTGCATCAACAAAGAAGCTGGTACGTACGGAACTGGTATTTTCCTCGTCCAAGAATGGCGTTGGCACAATCATTTCCATACCAGCCACGGCCTTGGCGTTACCACCAATACGCCCAGCAAGGCGCAAGGTGTCGAACTCTTCTGCCCCACCGATACTGCCAGCTGGCGTGCCATCTGGCAAGGTGGTGCCAGGAATGTTCTGAGGTGCTCTTACCACTGCGCGCGGTAAGATGGTGTTTCTATCGAATCCACGAAGCTCTTGTTCCGTGATTCGGAAGAATTCTTGCACTGGTAATACTTGGTCAAAGCCGTTGGTAGAGCCATAACCATTACCATAGCCTAGCGCTGCACGGGTTGAGAATACCCAGCGATGGTCATTACTGATAGGCCAGTAAAAACGCGAGTTATAGTTCACTTTGTAGTAGTTAAGGTCAGAGTTCGGCGTGGTTGCCGTCAAGTTAAGCGACTGACGTGAGCCCGCTGTTGGGAATAACCCTCGGTTCACGGTCACCCGTGACCAACCGGTTGAGAGCTCAAATTTAGTGAACTCAAAACCCGCATCCGGATTTTCAGGGTCTAAGAAGGTCTCACGCAATACTCGAGTTTGCTCGTATTCGGCTAAGTCTGAAAGCTCTTCTTCAATCCAACGAATACCGAAATTAACTCGGTTATTGGCATTAATTGGGAAGCCAATATTGGTACCAAGGCCATAACTCTTTGACTTATAGTCAATCAAGCTGAACTCACTGGCATCGTAGTTACGATAGAAAATGCTTGAACCCTGAGATACCCCATCTGGAGTGAAATATGGGTCGGTGTAGGACAAGCTCACACTTTCAGAGCCGCGCGAGGTGTTGATATTAAACGACACCTGGTTGCCTGACCCTAGGAAGTTTGACTCACTGACACCAATGTTAAATTGCAGGCCGTAATAAGAACCATAAGCCAGACCGGCGGTAAAGCTACCTGCTGACTGCTCTTTTACGGTGAAATCAACATCGACTTCATCATCAGTACCGGGCACCGGGGTAACATCAAATTCAACACTTTCCATGTAAGGAAGACGCTGAATTTGCAGCTTTGAGCGCTCTAGGTTTTGGTTTGATAACCACGCACCTTCAAGCTGCGTCATTTCCCGGCGCAATACTTCGTCAGCGGTGTTTTGGTTACCAGAAATATCGATACGGCGCACATAAACACGTTTGCCAGGGTCAACTGACAAGGTTAATTGCACCTCTTTATTTTCATCGTCGATTTCAGGGATGGTACGCACTTCAGCATTGGCATATCCAAAACGGGCTAAAAAGCTCTTAATGAATTCTTCTGAAGACGTCACCACCGAGCCATTATACAACTCACCTGTTTTGAGCGGGATAACGCTTTTAATTAACTCTTCACGGCCTAACAAGTCGCCGATGAAATCAAAGCCTTTGACCATGTACTGCTCACCCTCGGTGACGTTCGCAGTGACATAGACTGATTCACGCTCGGGGCTCACTGATACTTGGGTTGAGTCAATATTAAAGCGCAGGTAACCACGGTCGAGGTAATAACTGCGGATTTTCTCCAAGTCCCCTTCAATGGTTTGCTTTTGGTAGCGATCCGACGACATGAACATGTACCAAGGCAAATCTTGCTTAGACTCTGCGAGGTTCAGTAGTTCTTCATCAGGGAATAACTCGTTACCGACGATATTAATCTGGCGAATTGAAGCGGCATCACCTTCATCGAAGTTTAACTTTAAACGAACCCGGTTACGCGGTAGGCGAGTGATTTCAAGGTCGATTTTGGCGTTGTACTTACCAATACTGTGGAAGAAGTCGATTAGCCCCTTCTCAACACTATCAAGCACGGTTCTGTCGAGTGGCTCGCCTTGGCGGATATTTTGTTGATTCAAGCTCTCACTAAGCTGCTCGTCTTTAATATCTTTGTTGCCATCGAATTCGATAGAGCTGATCGTGGGTCGCTCGGTCACTTTGAACACGATGCGTTCACCATCACGATACGCTTCGATATCATCGAAGTGACCAGACTTGTAAAGCGACTTGATGGTTTTTGACACAGTGTAGGTGTCTACCTGATCGCCAACGTTAATTGGAATATGTGTCAGCGCTGCACCGAGTGCAACACGCTGCAACCCTTCTACTTTTAAATCTTCTACGATAAAGGATTCTTGGCCTAGGGCTGCAAAGCTTGCCCCTAATAAACTCGTAACTGCCAAATGTTTTTTTATAGCCATTTTATTATCTTTGTCCTTTACTACAGTGTCTTCACCCAGCTCACCCTCATTCCCGTTTTGCGCACGGCTGGCTGGGTGAGTAGGCCGTTGGCTGCATCATTGGCTGCCATCTTATCATTGCTGTTTGGCTTACACAGCTGTTTCTTTATACATCACGCTCAAAAAACACGCAGTTAACGCGTTAAGCGGATGGTGTACCTATTTACAATCTTGCTATGTCGTTCAGTAATGCAAACGCGGTAAGCGCTAACAACAACATGGCACCGATGCGAAAGCCAATTTCTTGTGTCTTTTCAGAGACTGGCTTTTTACGAATTAGTTCAATTACGTAATACATTAAATGCCCGCCATCTAACACCGGCAAGGGGAGCAAATTAAATACCCCTAGGCTGACGCTGATTAACGCTAAAAAGCTCAAAAAGGCAACGAAGCCGTAGCTTACGCTAGTTCCAGCCCCGACTGCAATGCCCACCGGGCCACTGATATTTTTGATTGATACTTGCCCGGTGACTAAATTCGCTATCATCTCAAAGCTCAGGCTAATCATTTGCCATGTTTTTGCCACGCCCAGGCCAGCTGCATCAATCACGTTGTAGCTGCGTGTTGAAATGGCCTCTTCTGGCCAAGGCTCAACTACCGGCACCACTCCCAAGTAACCTCGAGAGAAGCCATCTTCAGTAGGCTTGTTAGCTGGGGTAATGGTCACATCAAGGCCTTGGGCACCGCGCATAACATAAAAGTTCAATGCTTGCCCTGCTGAGCGCTCAATACGATTGACCAGGGCCTGCCAACTTTTGATAAGCTCACCCTCAACACTGACCAACACATCGCCCTCTTTGAGTCCTGCACTGTGTGCGGGCGAGTCCGGAGCAACCATCGCAAGCGTCAGCGTTGCATCGGGTCGGTAAGGCTTGATACCTATCGACGTCAGTGGCGACTCATCGCGCTGCTGCAGCGTCCAGCCTTGTAAATTTAAGGTGCGCACTGCCTGAGAACCAGACTCAGCTTGCACTTTGACATTCACCTCGTCATCTCCTAGGTGCTGCATCAATGCCAGTGTGACTTCTTGCCAATCTTGAGTTTGTTTGCCATCAATAGTCAGCAATTGTTCGCCCGCCTGCAGACCCGCCGCTTCAGCGCGGCTTTGCTCTGTCACATCACCGACGATGGGCTTGACTGACTGCACACCGATGACATACATCAACGACAACGCAAAGATTGCAAATAGGAAGTTGGCCAGTGGGCCGGCACTGACAATAGCAATACGCCAATACACCGATTTGCTATTGAAGGATAAATGCTTTTGTTCTTGCGGTACGTCATCCACTCGTTCATCAAGCATTTTCACGTAACCGCCCAGAGGGATCATTGCCAATACATATTCGGTACCATATTTATCATGCCAGCGTACCAGTGGCTTGCCAAAGCCAATAGAAAAGCGGAGAACTTTAACGCCCGCTTTGCGCGCCACCCAAAAGTGGCCATATTCATGAACGGTAACCAAAATGCCCAGAGCGAGAATAAACGAGCCTAGGTGCCACACAAATTCAAACATCAACCGCCCTCTTTGTAATTAATTGCTGCGCTGTTTTTCGTGCATCCGCATCACAAGCTAACACGCCGTCGAGGCTGGCATCATACGTAAGCGTCAGCGCTGATAAAGTATCAGCATTAATACTGTAGATATCAGGAAAACGGATCTGACCGCGTAAAAACGCCGCCACGGCCTCTTCATTGGCAGCATTAATGGTGGTGGTGGCATTTTGCCCCACACGACATGCATCCATCGCCAGTTTTAAGTTGGGGTAGCGGGTAAAGTCAGGAGCGTGAAAGCTAAAGTCTTTCATTTGGCTAAAGTTTAGCGGTGCTACGCCGGCATCAATGCGCTCGGGATAAGCCATGGCATGAGCGATAGGTGTACGCATATCGGGTTGTCCCATTTGCGCAAGCACTGAGCCATCGACGTACTGCACCATGGAGTGAATCATACTTTGCGGGTGGATAACCACCTCAATATCGTCGACCTCTGCGTTGAAGAGCCATTTTGCCTCAATAAATTCAAGCCCTTTATTCATCATGGTGGCGGAATCTACAGAAATCTTTTGCCCCATAGACCAATTTGGGTGGGCAACGGCTTCGGCAACAGTAATATCGTCAAAGGTCGATAATGGCCGTTCACGAAAAGGGCCACCCGAGCCGGTTAATAAAATTTTGCTCACCCCATGGTGGTGCAAGCATTGATCGCTGTGCCCTTGAATCCCAGAGGGCATGCTTTGGAAAATAGCATTGTGCTCGCTATCAATCGGCAATAGCGTCGCCCCATGCGCTTTTACTTTGTCGATAAACAGCTGCCCCGACATCACCAAGGACTCTTTATTCGCTAACAACACAATTTTGCCAGCTTCCATAGCATACAGTGTTGGTAATAGCCCAGCGGCTCCGACAATAGCGGACATCACCATATCGACCTCGCTGTCTTGGCAGGCCATAGCGAGGTCTGTTCGGTAATCAATCACCTTAGTGGGCAGTTTCAAGCGATTGAGCTCTGCTGTGAGCGCCTGATTGGCGACATCGTCACTAAGGCAAGCAAACTTTGGATTAACGCGCTGGCAATCCGCAACCATTTGCGTCACATTGCTGCCAGCGACAAGGGCGAAGACGCCATAACGCTCGCTGTTACGGCTAACAACATCCAGTGTACTTTGCCCAATTGAGCCGGTGGAGCCTAATACAGTGACCCACTTTTTGCTCATAGTGTCATGGTCCATGCGTAGAACACCACAAAAATAGGCGCGGCTGCCGTTAGGCTGTCTATACGGTCAAGAATGCCGCCATGGCCAGGGAGACATTTACCGCTGTCTTTCATACCTGCTTCGCGTTTAAACATACTCTCAAGTAAGTCGCCAATGGCTGAAAACGCCGCCACAATCACCGCCATAGCGCCGTAGATAAGCCATAAGCTGGGGTCGATGCCATTGAAATAGCAAAATCCCACGACAAAAAGAGCAGCACTTGCGAGACCACCGACGAAGCCTTCAATTGTTTTGTTTGGGCTCACTTTAGGCATCAGCTTGTGTTTACCAAAGTTTTTACCGCAAAAATAGGCGCCAATGTCCGCGCTCCATACGATGCCGAGCACGGCAAGAATAAGAAATGAGCCAAATTGGCTGGAGTCGGTGTAATTGGCACTGCGCAATACGTTTAATGCCAGCCACAATGGAGCCAAAGTCAACAGCCCGGCCACACCGCGCATTACCAGGCCTTGTGACCAAGCATCGCTGAATCTAGGATAACGAATGACCAAGATGGTGGCCACTAACCACCAGGCGAAGGATAAGGTGAACACATAATTGGCATCTGCCAGCAATTGGCCTTGCTGCCATAAACTATCGACTGGCCAATGCCACTGCATCAATGCCACCAATACGCCGACCAAGGCAACATAGCCTAGGCGCTGTACACGCTTACAAATACCCATTAGTGCAGACCATTCATAGGCGCCTAGTAAGACGATTGCGCCTGCACAATAACTAAACCAGTCTAACGGTGTTAAAAATACCAGCACCAAGGCCAGTGGCGCTAACACCAAAGACGTTAAAATTCGTTGTTTTAGCAAATGTTATACCTTCAACTTAGGGCTGAGCTGTACAGAGTAGTTGTTTTATTTGTTCACCAGTACATCCAAACCGGCGCTCTCGCGATACGTAGCAAGCGATCGCGTCAGCAAAAGCCGACTCGTTAAAGTCTGGCCACAACGTCGGCGTAAAATAAAGCTCAGCATAGGCCGCCTGCCAAAGTAAAAAATTGCTGATGCGTAAATCACCACCAGTGCGGATCAATAAATCCAGCTCACTTTGTTCATTAAGACTAATATGCTTTGCCAACGAATGCTCGTCAATGTCATCCGCTGATAATTCGCCTGCTTGTACTTGCTTCGCTAACTGTTGTGCGGCATACCCTATATCCCATCGGCCCCCGTAATTGGCGGCGATATTTAAGCGTAACCCGGTGTTTTCAGCAGTTAGTGACTCAGCTGCAGCTATTTTTTCTTGTAACTTGTTAGAAAAGCGACTCATGTCGCCAATTATGGATAATTTAACGTTATTTTTATGGAGTTTTTTAACTTCGCGGCCCAGTACCATCATGAATAGCTCCATGAGCGTGCTGACCTCTTCCTCAGGACGACGCCAGTTCTCGCTGCTAAAGGCAAACAGAGTCAACGACTCGATACCTAGCTTAGAGCAAAATTTCACTGCACCTTTAACCGCATCAACACCCTTCTTATGTCCGTACACACGAGGACGCCCTTGCGCCTGTGCCCAGCGGCCATTGCCATCCATGATAATCGCGACATGTTTAGGTAGCGATTGTTGTGCTATTTGCTGTGCGTCTAAAGCCATAAAACTCACATTATCCACAAAAAAACGCCGCCTAGTATACCCTAGACGGCGTTACAAGCCTAATGGCAATTTATGAGCAATATGCCCATAAATTGGGCGTTAGATTTCCATCAATTCTTCTTCTTTAGCGCTTAGTTGCGCGTCCATTTCTTTGATGTACTTATCTGTTAGCTTCTGAATTTCATCTTCGCTTTGGTGCGCTTCATCTTCAGAAATATCTTTGTCTTTTAGCAAGGCTTTAATTTCACTGTTCGCGTCACGACGGATATTACGCACAGCTACGCGGCCGCTCTCTACTTCACCACGCACGACCTTGATAAGGTCTTTACGACGCTCTTCCGTAAGCGGAGGAAGTGGTACCCGAATAACCGTGCCAGCTGCAGCTGGGTTAAGGCCCAAATCAGAAGTCATGATCGCCTTTTCTACTGCCTGCGCTAACGATTTGTCAAATACGCTGATAGCCAATGTACGTGAATCTTCAACTGTTACGTTAGCCACTTGGTTAAGCGGAGTATCGGCGCCGTAATAAGAGACAGTAATGCCGTCAAGTAATGCTGGGTGAGCACGACCGGTACGGATTTTAGATAGTTGGCTGCCTAGAGCAGCGACACTTTTTTGCATGCGCTCTTGCGCACTTTTTTTAATATCGTTTATCACGCTAGTATCCTACTTATTTTGTCTCGCTTGAGGCTTCTGAGGAAATTAAAGTTCCCTCTTCTTCACCCATGATCACGCGCTTAAGCGCGCCAGGTTTATTCATATTAAAGACGCTGATAGGCATTTTGTGGTCGCGGGCCAAAGTAAATGCCGCTAAGTCCATCACCTTCAACTCTTTTTCAATAATTTCATTATAGGCAAGATGGCGATAAAGCGTGGCATCTGGGTTTTTCACTGGATCATCACTGAATACCCCGTCCACTTTAGTGGCTTTAATCACGGTATCTGCTTCAATTTCAATGCCACGTAAACAGGCTGCTGAGTCTGTGGTAAAGAAAGGATTACCTGTGCCCGCCGAGAAGATAACGACACGGCCAGACTTCAACAGGCTGATAGCTTCTGCCCAGTTATACGCGTCACATACACCGTTTAAAGGAATCGCCGACATGAGGCGAGCATTTACAAATGCACGGTGAAGTGCATCACGCATCGCTAAGCCATTCATCACTGTGGCCAGCATCCCCATGTGGTCACCAACAACACGGTTCATACCCGCCTCTGCTAACGAGCCACCGCGTAAAAAGTTACCACCACCGATCACCAAACCCACTTCTACGTCGAGTTCTACCAGCTCTTTAATTTCTTGAGCCATACGATCTAAGACTTTCGGGTCTATACCAAAGCCTTCATCTCCCATCAGTGCTTCACCACTGAGCTTGAGAAGAACACGTCTAAAAATAGGTTTGCGATTAATATTCATATTTTCCTGGCCAATAACGAATTGAGATAAAAAATAACCGCGCCTATGTGAGTACATAAGAGCGCGGTTATTCTAATTAATTTTGCTGTCTGACGCAAAAGCAAATCATCGCTTCAACCCCGTAAATAGAGGGATAAACCCGCTACCCGCGAAGCCTTGAACAAGTTGCTTATATTGCCAACACAACATGGTTAAATTCCAACCTAAGCGATTACTCGCCTTTTGCAGCAGCTACTTGAGCCGCAACTTCTGCAGCGAAGTCTTCTTCTTTCTTCTCGATACCTTCACCCACTTCTAGGCGCTTGAAGGTTGCAACAGAACCGCCACGCTCTTTAAGCATTTCACCAACAGTTTGCTTTGGTTCCATGATGAAAGCTTGACCAGTTAGTGAGATCTCACCGGTGAATTTCTTCATACGGCCAGTAACCATTTTTTCAGCGATTTCAGCAGGCTTGCCTTCGTTCATCGCGATCTCAACTTGTACTGCTTTTTCTTTTTCAACTACGTCCGCTGGTACGTCTTCAGGGTTAACGTAGTCAGGCTTAGAAGCAGCAACGTGCATAGCAACGTGCTTAAGCGTTTCTGCGTCTGCATCACCGGCAACAACAACACCGATGCGCTCGCCGTGACGGTAAGAAGCTAGGTTTGCACCTTCGATGTACTCAACACGACGGATGTTCATGTTTTCACCGATTTTAGCAACTAGCGCTACGCGGTCTTCTTCGAACTTAGCTTGAAGCTCTTCAATGCTTAGTTTTTCAGCAATTGCAGCGTCCGCTACTGTGTTAGCGAAACCTAGGAAGCTGTCGTCTTTAGCAACGAAGTCTGTTTGACAGTTAACTTCAACAAGCGCAGCAACACCATCAGCTTCTTTGATGATGATAGTACCTTCGGCAGCGATGTTACCTGCTTTTTTAGCAGCTTTCGCTTGACCGTTTTTACGCATGTTTTCGATTGCTGCATCGATGTCACCGTTGGTTTCAGTCAATGCTTTTTTACAATCCATCATGCCAGCGCCAGTGCGCTCGCGTAATTCTTTTACTAGGGCAGCAGTTACAGCCATGGGAATTTCCTCAAATCAATGTGTTAGAGCAAGTGACCAAGGTCACTTTGAAATAAGAATATCAAGTCTTCATCGCACTAGGATGAAGACTTGATGACAAGCGAGTTGCAATTACTCAGCGGCAACGAAATCGTCTTTTTCAGCTTGCACTGCGATGTTGCTTTCACGACCTTCAACAACTGCATCAGCAACTGCATTAGTGTAAAGCTGGATCGCACGGATTGCATCGTCGTTACCAGGAACAACGTAGTCAACACCGTCTGGGTTAGAGTTAGTATCAACGATAGATACTACTGGGATGCCCAGGTTGTTTGCTTCTTTAATCGCGATGTGTTCGTGGTCTGCATCAATAATGAAAAGCGCGTCAGGAAGACCGCCCATATTTTTGATACCGCCAAGGCCTTTTTCAAGCTTAGCCATTTCACGAGTAAGCATTAACGCTTCTTTCTTAGTTAGCTTCTCAAACGTGCCGTCTTGGCTTTGAGTCTCAAGATCTTTAAGACGCTTGATTGACTGGCGAACAGTTTTCCAGTTAGTCAACATACCACCTAACCAACGGTGATTTACGTAGAACTGGTCACATTTAACTGCCGCTTCTTTTACTGCTTCGCTTGCAGCGCGCTTAGTACCAACGAAAAGGATTTTGCCTTTGTTAGACGCTACGTTTGACAGGTAAGTCAACGCGTCGTTAAACATAGGTACAGTTTGCTCAAGGTTGATGATATGAACTTTGTTGCGAGCACCGAAGATGAACGGCTTCATCTTTGGATTCCAGTAACGAGCTTGGTGACCGAAGTGTACACCCGCCTTAAGCATATCGCGCATTGAAACGTTTGCCATGGTATTTTTTCCTCTAATGTTTAGGGTTAGGCCTCCACATATCCCATAGCACCAACACCTTGGAAGTTATTCCGCGATGCACCCAAGTGTATGTGTCGATATGTGTGTGTGTTAATATTAAATGGTTATGTGTCTTCGTTACAGATAAAGCACTTCACTGTTATAGGTGAACACCAACAACAAGCAAGTGATTTTAATTTGTAAAAAGACGGCGCGCTTTATACCATATTGGCCGTGAAGACTCAATCTTTTGTGCACTATTTGTGCGCACTTAACTTATTTAAAGAACACAATTGGAGCATCAATGACTGCAGTGATCAAAACCCCGGAAGAAATCGAAAAAATGCGCGTAGCCGGCCGTTTGGCCGCAGACGTATTGGAAATGATAGGCCCACATGTCAAGCCTGGGGTGACCACTGATGAGCTCAACACCCTATGCCATAACTACATTGTTGACGAGCAAGGGGCTATTCCGGCTCCGTTAAATTATCATGGTTTCCCAAAATCAATTTGTACTTCGGTTAATCATGTTATTTGTCATGGCATCCCCAATGATAAACCATTAAAAGAAGGCGATATCATTAATATCGATGTCACCGTGATTAAAGATGGTTACCACGGCGATACCTCAAAAATGTTTCATGTAGGCCAGCCAACTATTCAAGGTAAGCGCCTGTGTGAGATTACCCAACAGAGCTTGTATCTGGCCATAAAAATGGTGAAGCCTGGCGTGCGTTTAGGCGATATCGGTGCCGCCATTCAAAAATACGCAGAAGGCTTTAGCTACTCGATTGTGCGCGAATACTGTGGCCACGGTATCGGTAAAGAGTTTCACGAAGAGCCGCAAGTCATGCACTATGGTCGCCCAGGCACCGGTGAGACTCTCAAAGCCGGTATGTGCTTAACCATTGAGCCCATGGTCAATGCTGGCAAACGCCAATGTAAGCTGCTCAAAGACGAGTGGACGGTGATCACTAAAGACCGTAGCCTATCAGCACAATGGGAGCACACTTTGTTGGTGACCGACAATGGCGTAGAAGTACTAACCCTACGCAGCGATGAAGAGCTTCCTCGCGTGATTGAACACAGCTAATTAAAAAGGGGCAAACCTGTGGCCTTACCGAATAAATTAAAAGACCTGCTTGAGCAGGCTGACGAGTTGGAAGAATATAAGGCCTGTAGCCAATACTTTTATAAGTGGCTGGGCAACCAATTTGATAAACAACCGGTAGGGTCACTCATCCGTGCGCGCGCGGAATATATCGACCGCTTATTGATCAAGCTGTTTCACTGCTGCAACCTTGCCCATGAGCCTGAGCTGGCTTTGGTTGCCGTAGGCGGCTACGGCCGAGGAGAACTACACCCCTACTCCGATATCGACTTTCTGTTGCTGGTTAGCGAAGAGCCCAACGCCGAGCTGCGTGAAAAAATAGGCCAGTTTGTGACCCTGCTGTGGGATCTGAATTTGGAAATTGGCCACAGTGTACGCACCATAGAGCAAGTGATTGAGCAAAAGCGTGAAGATGTCAGTTTTTCCACAAGCTTACTGGAAAGCCGCCTTATTTTTGGTAACCATATCGAGTTTGAAAAGCTCAAACAGCATATTTTACAAACCCCGGTGTGGCGCTCTGACGAGTTTTTTATTGCAAAGCGCCAAGAGCAAGACCTGCGACACCGAAAGTGCCATGGCACCGCCTACAATCTCGAGCCGAACATCAAAGAAAATCCGGGCGGTCTGCGTGATTTACAAACCATCATTTGGGTGGCGAAAAAACACTTTCATGCCGAAACCTTAGAAGAGCTCATCAACCATGGTTACCTCACCCATGAGGAGTACCAAGAGCTGCTCGAGTGCTTAGAAAACTTGTGGAATATTCGTTTTGCTCTGCATTTGGCCGCCGAGCGCAGCGAGAACCGTTTGTTGTTCGACTACCAGCCCCATGCCGCAGAAATACTTGGCTTTGGTAGTGATGGTAAAGCCTCGGTCGAGCGTATGATGAAGCGCTTATTTCGGATTATGAGTCGGGTCCGTGAACTCAACCAAATGCTACTGTCGTATTTTGAGCAATCCATTTTACCGGATCATCGGGATTTACCGGTGGTTGAATTGGACCGCAGCTTTGAGCGCATTGGTCATCAAATTCGCGTTAAAAACCCTTCCGTGTTTTTCCGCCGCGATCAACTGTTGGTGCTGTTCGAGCACATCGCCAGTAACCCGCAAATCACTCATATTTACCCCAGCACCATTCGCACTATGCGCCAAGTCCGTCGGCGTCTACTTGGTGACTTGCAAGATTATGCCGCCTGTCGCGATGCATTTTTACGCCTAATAAAACACCCCAACGGCATGGGCCGCGCGTTCACCTTAATGCACAAACACGGCATCATTGCTGCGTATCTACCCCAGTGGCGTAATATTTTCGGACAAATGCAGTTCGACTTATTTCACGCTTACACCGTCGATGAGCATACTCATAAGCTGATTAACAACATCTATCAGTACAGTGATAAATCCAAGGTCAGCGACTTCCCCTTGTGCAGTGAGATTGTCACCCGCATGGATAAGCCGGAACTGTTATATCTTGCGGCTATTTTTCACGATATTGCCAAAGGTCGCGGCGGCGATCACTCCGAACTCGGAGCAGTCGATGCACTTGCATTCGCCAAGCTGCACCGCCTACCTACATCCGACGGCAAATTGATTGCTTGGTTGGTGGAAAACCACTTATTAATGTCAGTCACGGCGCAGCGCAAGGATATTAACGACCCGGATGTGATCAATGAGTTCGCTTCTAAGGTAAAAAATGAGCGCCAGCTGGACTACCTCTATTGCTTAACTGTGGCCGATATTCGTGCCACCAACGATAACCTGTGGAATGATTGGAAAAACACCCTGCTGCGCGAGCTGTATTTGCATACTCAGCGGGCATTGCGCTTAGGGCTAGAAAACCCCATGGATATGCGCGACCAAATTCGTGATAAGAAGCAGCAAGCTAAGCAGCGGTTAATCAATCTAGGGTATGATGAGAGCCACATCGACTTGCTTTGGAGCCGCTTTAAAGCCAATTATTTCACCGCCTTTAGTGAACAGCAAATCTCTTGGCACTGTGAACACTTACTCAATGCACAGGACTTATCCGCACCGAGTGTCACCGTTTCCGATTGTGCGATGCATGGCGGCACTCAGGTTTTTGCCTATAGCCCTTATACCGGCGGTTTATTTGCGCGTTTAGTTAGCGTCATTGGCTCTAAAAAAGCACAAATTCAGCACGCTCAAGTAATGACCACCAAAGATGGCTATGTCATTTTCAGTTTTGTTGTTCTTGAGGTGAATGGCGAGCCGTTGAGTAAAAGTCGCGGCAACGGCATGCGCCGTGCCCTTGAGCAAATAATGCAGGATCCGAAGAAGAAGATCCGGATCAAGAAAAATCGTTCGCAGCGTTTTAAAGACTTTAATATTAAACCAAAAATTGTATTGCGGCCGCACGCGCGCAAAGACCGCAGTTTAATTGAGATACAAGCGGTGGATATTCCTGGCCTGTTAACAAAAATAGCACAGGTTTTTCAGCGCCATCGCTTACACATACACGCCGCTCGCATTACCACTGTGGGTGAGCGCGCAGAAGACTTTTTTGTCGTCTCAAATAATGATTACCAAGCTCTGACGGATGAAGAACAAGTTAAAATCCATCAGGCACTTCGGAAAAAACTAAATGCCGATAATGAAGCGACCACCGCTTAATCGGCTCACTAATGAGGACACCATGGCAGATTTAAAAACCCTTATTGAAAACGCGTGGGAAAACCGTGACGCGATTAGCCCAAGTACGGTTGATGCTGATGTAAAAAACGCGATAGATACGGTATTGGAGCGTTTGGATAAAGGTGATGCTCGGGTGGCTGAAAAGCTCTCGGGTGAGTGGGTGGTGCACCAATGGCTTAAAAAAGCGGTGCTGTTGTCTTTTCGGATCCGTGACAACCAGCCTATTAGCGATGGCGTTAATCAGTTCTACGATAAGGTGCCACTAAAATTTAGCGACTACAGCAGCGAGCAATTTCAACGTGAAGGCATGCGTGTAGTGCCCAACGCAGTTGCACGCAAAGGCAGCTATATTGGTAAGAACGTCGTTCTGATGCCTTCTTACACTAATATTGGTGCTTATGTCGATGACGGTACCATGGTCGATACATGGGCCACAGTGGGCTCATGCGCGCAAATTGGTAAAAACGTGCACCTTTCCGGGGGCGTCGGTATCGGCGGCGTGCTCGAACCACTGCAGGCTAACCCGACTATCATTGAAGATGACTGCTTTATCGGTGCGCGCTCTGAAATTGTTGAGGGCGTTATTGTCGAGCAAGGCGCGGTCATTTCTATGGGTGTGTACATCTCGCAAAGCACGCGTATCTTTGACCGTGAAACCGGGCAAATTCATTACGGTCGCGTACCAGCCGGAGCCGTTGTGGTGCCTGGGTCCATTCCTAGCAAAGATGGCAGCCATAGCCTGTATGCCGCCGTTATTGTCAAGAAGGTGGACCAACAGACACGCGAGAAAGTTGGCGTCAACGCCCTACTTCGTGGTGTAGAGTAACTGTAAAGCAGCCTTCAGATCACTTTGAGGGCTGCCTTAAAACTATTTTATTCCTGCCAACTTTTTTATTTGAAATAATTGCTTCATTACGTTACCTATAGGGTAAACGATGAGGCAATACCATGAATAAACGTCACTTCCTGAAAAGCTGTACTGTGCTCGGTGCCGGTGCGCTACTCGCTCCTGCGGCCCAAGCGATTGGTGTGCCACAGCAAAGCACCTTAGCGACACTGAAACCTAAAGCCTTGCCTACTGATGCAACCATAGGTATAGCTAGCCCCTCAGCAGCCACAGCTGAACATAAAGACATCATATTAGCGCAGCAGTTAATCAAAGCACTGGGTTATCGCGTCAAGCTCAGCCCCCATATCATGGCGCGGCGTGGGCATTTAGCGGGTCTAGATCAACAGCGCGCTGACGACCTTAACGGCTTTTTTGCCGACCCCAATGTTGATGCCATCGTATGCTTGCGCGGCGGCTCTGGCGCTGCACGCATTTTGCCACTGCTCGACTACCAGATTATCAAGGCTAACCCTAAGCCCTTACTGGGCTACTCTGATATCACTGCACTGCATAACGCCCTGCTTGCTAAAACTGGGTTGATCAGCTTCCACGGTCCCAACGCCACAAGCCAGTGGAATCCCTTTAATGTACACCAATTTAAACAATTATTTGTTCACCGCGAGCGAGTGCTCTACCAAAATTTAGACAAAGCTGATGATGAGCTTGTTAATCGTCACTACCTCACCCAAACCATTACCTCAGGACAATCGCAAGGACACCTTATCGGCGGTAATTTATCCGTACTGTCGGCGCTTGCGGGCAGTGACTATTTACCCAATTTTGAGGGCGCGATTTTATTTTTAGAGGATATTGATGAAGCGCCTTATCGCATTGACCGAATGATGAGTACACTCAAGCTCATGGGCGCATTGGATAAGATTAACGGCTTCGTGTTTGGTGATTGCAACCAATGCCAGCCTGGCAGTGGGTATGGGTCGTTAACACTTGAGCAAGTCTTGGCTGATTACATTGCCCCGCTGAACATTCCAGCCTATCACGGAGCCATGATAGGCCATATTGAGAGACAATTTATTTTACCTGTAGGTGCCCAAGTTAAGCTTGACGCGGACCAAGGCAGTATCCGTGTTTTAGAAGAGGTGTTTAGTTAAACTAAAAAGCCCCGAATAACACGGGGCTTCAATTTCTTTGTATGTACTGTGATTAGGCGGCCAAAGATGTGGCCCAACCTAGAATGGCATTTAAGCAACCAATGCCAGCAAATACAGCGATAAACGCGACGAAATATTTAAAGTTGAAAGGGTCTTTAAAATCACCTTTTTGCGCCATCTTCATTACCTCTTTAAGCACGATAAAACGGCGCATATAATAATCGAATCGAGGTTAACAATCCAGCGTTTGCAGTACTTGACGCTGCGCCAATTGCTCTGCAATTTGTAGGGCTCCCTGATAAAGCTGCTGATAATTAAATTGCGGCGCCTGGCGCTGTAACGCTTCACATACTTGCGTTAAGGTCATGCCTGGTTGCTGTGAAAGCGTATCCAGCAATAACGCGGTCATCATGTTTAAGGCGAGAAACTGCACCTCATCTTGTTGGTCGCGATAAACACAAATATAGCTGGGCTGTTCATCCGCTTGCTGCGGCTGATTATCCACCGAGATGGTTTGTACAGGGAAGTGATAACACACTACTTGCGCGGTTTCACTCATATACAAAGGTTGCTCTTGCACATTAAAAAGCGGCTTTAACTGGCCACTGTCTTGTGCACTAGACACTGCCAACTCCACCCACTCGTAATGGGCTAACTCTTGTAAAAAAGGCGGATCGCTGTGTTGTAACTCATACTGCTGTGCCAAAAACAGTACAAATTCTTTAGAAATATCCAAAAAATAGGGAGATGTGGCGTGATGGCTAGCAAAAAATCGACGTACTAACTGCTGCCACCGCTGATCATCGTACAAGCTTCGCAGCACAGGAAAGCCACTTTCTAAAAAGCCATTGACGTTATTGAAAAACAACTCACGATAAATTTTCATTCGCCGGTCTTCAACATCTGCGGGGCGCGGATTAGCTTCGGGGTCGCGAATATGGGCGCTAAATTGCTTCTGTAGTTGTTGAAACTGCATGATCAGGCTCTTTGCTGTTGGGCTAAAAAAGGCTGTTGGATATCAGCAATGGTATCGATTTCTTTAAGTAGTTGGCTAAGTGGTGGAATATTAAAGTCCCGCTCTAATAACGTTGGCTGTACACCGTGCAACTCATAAGCTCGCCTGAGCAGTTGCCAGACGGGGTCGATCACATCAGCGCCATGGGTGTCGACAATTAAATCTTCAGCCTCGTTGTAGTGCCCAGCCACATGCATGTAGGCGATCCGCTCGCTGGGGAGACCGGCCAAGAACTGCTCGGCATCATAGCCATGATTCACTGAGTTCACATAAATATTATTAACATCAAGCAGCAACTGGCAATCGGCCTCTGCCAATATACGCTGAGTAAATTCAAGTTCTGTAATCTGCTGCCCTGGCGCGCCATAGTAAGACACATTTTCAATGACTAAAGGACGCTCTAACACATCTTGCACCTGGCGGATCCGCGCAGCGACATAGCTTATCGACTCCTCTGTGAAAGGAATGGGCATCAAATCATACATATGACCATCGGCGGAGCAATAACTGAGGTGCTCGCTGTAAAGGCGAATATCGTGCACATCAAAAAACTGCTTCAGATCTTTTAAAAACGCCACATCCAAAGGATCGGGCGAGCCCAATGATAAGGATAAACCATGGCAAATGAACGGATGACGTTCTGTGAGCGCACGAAACTGCTTGCCAAGCTTACCACCTAGACGCAACCAGTTCTCAGGGGCGACCTCCATAAAGCCAATTTGCTTAGGAATATGATTAAGCATATCGCTCAGCATTTCACGACGTAGACCCAGGCCCACATTAGCTAATGGCGCTGACTGCTGCAACATATTGCACTCCTTAAAGTGTACAAGCCGCTCTACGGCGGCTTGTTAGGTACTACGGGTAATTAACGATAGTTCAAGGCTGATTAGCTGTGACCACCGCATTTGCCTTCACCACACTTACCTTCTTTACCTTTGGCTTCACCGCCACATTTACCTTCGCCGCACTTGCCCTCTTTGCCTTTGGCTTCACCGCCGCATTTACCTTCGCCGCACTTGCCTTCTTTGCCTTTGGCATGACCGTGACCGCCACATTTGCCTTCACCGCACTTGCCTTCTTTGCCTTTGGCTTCACCGCCGCATTTACCTTCGCCGCACTTGCCTTCTTTGCCTTTGGCTTCGCCGCCGCACTTACCTTCACCACATTTACCCTCTGCTGCGTCAAGCTGGTATCCTGCAACCATCTCTTGCATTTCAAATGGGTTGGCCTGCGCATCAGTTGCAGTCACAGCCGCACCCGATGCAACAACAGCACCTAAGGTTAAGGCGATGGAGTTCTTTTTTAAATTATTCATGCTTTAGCTCTCTCTCGGTTGGTAGCATTCAACAGATCAGACCCGAATGCATCCTGGATCCTTTCAAATTATTTTTAAATTTTTATGTGGTATATCGATTACCAGAATAACTATGGCGCGATATAGGTATTTTATCAATAGCGACGAACGGGTTAGAATACGCGCCCAGCTAGCAGTAAAGGTCATATATGAAACTAATTTTAGCCCCCATGGAAGGCGTTGTTGATTTTAAAATGCGCCAACTACTTACCGATATTGGCGGCTTTGACCTCTGTGTGACCGAGTTTGTGCGGGTAGTCAATCAGCGATTACCGCGCCGTGTTTTCTTACGCTATTGCCCTGAGCTACTCAACGGCGGTTATACGCGTGCAGGAACGCCCGTGAGGATTCAACTACTTGGACAGCATCCACAGTGTCTGGCAGAAAATGCGATTAAGGCTATAGAGCTCGGCTCTCATGGCATTGACCTTAACTTTGGCTGCCCAGCAAAAACGGTCAATAAAAGTAAAGGCGGCGCCGTACTACTCAAAGAGCCCGAACAGCTTTATCAAATCGTTAAAACTGTACGTGAAGCAGTAGCACAGGAACACAAGGTAACCGCTAAGGTACGCTTGGGCTTTGACGATACCTCACGTAGTAGTGAAATTTTTGATGCTGTTGTGCAAGCAGGCGCAGACAGTATTGCTATCCATGCCCGCACTAAACGCGACGGCTATCGCCCTCCCGCTTATTGGCACTTGCTGGCACCGCTGGTGCAGCGTAACGCTGATATTGAAATTGTTGCAAACGGAGAGATTTGGAGCCTCGACGATGCTCATAGTGCGAGGAATCAAAGCTTATGCCAACATCTGATGCTCGGTCGCGGCGCGCTTGCAATGCCAGACTTAGCGGCTTGGATCAAAGCCGCAGACCAAAACAAAACACATGAGAAAATGACTTGGCACGATGTGCTTTACCATATTATTCACTCATCTATGCACGATGACGACACCAAAGCGAAGCGTTATTTTGCCAACAGAACTAAACAGTGGTTAGGGTATCTACGACGAACTTACCATCAAGCAGATCAGCTATTTGATGATATTCGCCGACTACATGATAAGGACGAAGTACTCGCACAATTACAGCACCACGCTCAACGATGATAAAAAATATCTGCTAAATTCGCCAAGGTTGATCCTTGTCATGTTCCCAAGTTTGAATATTGGCCACAATAAAAGTCAATTCAAGGCAAACACGGGGCGATTTATGAGTATCCTCACCCATGACTTCGAGCAACAGGTTGCTCAGGCGCTTGCGGATGCGCGCAGACAACTCTTGGCAAAGCTACAACAAGCTTCACAAGTCCATGAAAGAAGACTGCATGCTAAGCTTACCAACGAGCCGGAAAGCGACTGGGTGGCATTACTGAGCGAACATTTAGGCCCAGAATACAAAGACCTCATTATCCGGCTAGAGCGCTTAGAAGCGACTCAGTGCCAGTTTGATTTGGGACTATTTGGCTTTTGCTCTGACTGTGAAGAGCCCATAGAGCCACACCGTTTAGAACAAGATGTGACGACGCAGCGCTGCGCGCGCTGCGACAGTATCAGTCGCGCGCAATTAAATGGCCATAAATAAAGCTCATCGCTGGATAAGCGACCACCTCATACACCATTTGCTTTGCTCGTCGCTCGCTGATCCCCTGTTTGGCTAGCGACGTTAGCGCCATTTGCTCAGTCCAAAGTTGGCTGTGAATACCTATATCAAGCTCCATATACAAAAGCGCTAACCGCGTTTGTTCCACACTCAAACTCTGTTGCTGAGCCCACAGGCGCTTATTCACATAGCCTTGTCGCCAATCTAGCCCTACATCGCGCTGGTCATTGTCTGGTTGGCGCAAAGGCGCGATGCCATATTCAGAGAGTGTGGCCAGCTTACTTTGAATTTGCATAAGCCATTTAATCGGCGCCTGCACCCGGCCAGTGTAGTAATTTAGTTTTGCTTGATACCACTGAGTGCCATTTGGCAGCTGACTTAGCCCCAGCTGGTTGCGAGGGCGATAGTTAGCTAAATACTGTTGTAGTTGGGCCGCTGCACTTTTGAGTTTACTGTTATCAGCGAGCTCGATTAACCGCTCTACTTCACCTTGCATCATTGCTAATTCATAGCGATTAACAAAAATTTGGCTTTGTTCACCTTGTTGCAAGCGGCTTTTCACTAACTCAAGCCACTGCGCTGCTTGTTCTTGCGTTTGACTATCTTGCAATGCCTGCTCAGAGCGGAAAATAGCGCTGCTCAGGGGCCAAGGCTGATAGCGACGTACATACCTTTGCTCGGTAATTAAATAGTCCAATGTTGCGCGCTGTGCGTTGCTGAGCGCCGCTCTATCAAACTGCTGATATAGGTCATGGCGCTGCTTGAGATACGCATCAGAATAAGGCCAAGGCGTTAAGGGGCTCGTTAAATCGCCTGTAAGTTTGGCGTTCAATTGTACTAAGGCCTGCTGCGAAGTAGTTGCTGAAATAGATTGAGGCTCAGAGCACCCTGTTGTTAATAAAGCAAACAAGATTAAGCTGTGTATGCGCACCGCGTATGGCTCCTTAAATAAGCATTGCGTGGAAATAAAAAAGGCCCCAATGAGGGGCCTTTTATTATTGCATAAGGAGCTTAAAGACTCACACCATTACGTTGTGCTTTATCTTTAATGAAGGTTTTCCAACTACGCGCGAATTTACGCGTGCTTGGATCTTCTGCTGCTTTAGTAATCGCAGCGTAGGCTTGCTTATACTTTTCTTGCTGTAGGTAAGCTTCTGCTAAGTCAGAGTAAATAGTCCCTTTCTTATCAGAGCCTTCATCAAGAGCACGCTTCAATAAAACCACTGCTTTATCGAATTGTTCCTCTTGTAAGCGCAAGGCACCGGCTTTACGGAACAGCTCTGCATCGTTATCAAACTCTGCGGCTTCCTCGTAATACTTCGCTGCTGTCTTAATGTTTTTAGCATTATGAAAGTAGCTAGCCATTGCCGTGACATTTTGCTTAATGCGCTTAACCTTACCATCAGTGATGGCCTTCTCCATGTGGAAACCGGCTTTGTAAGGAACGCCTACAAATGAGTAGAGCTGTGCTAACACTTTATAGTCAGTTTCTGATTCAAAGAAACCACTGTCATAAGCAATATCCATCGTAGTGAGACCTTTTTCATAGTCTTCTACTTGCATATAGAACTTACCAAGGTTAACCCAGGCTTTGCCGTCTGTTGGCCAGGTTTTCACCATGCGCTCAAGAATTTTAACTGCTTTATCAAATTCTTTTGCTTCATAGTGAGCTGCCATCAATAACTGAAACGGTGCTTTCTTTGGCTCTTTTTTAGCATTGAGCTCAATAGCACGCTCAGCAGGCTCTACCACATCTTTAAACTGACCAAGCTCATAACTCGCTTGAGCGATACGCGTGTATACAGTGGGATCTTCTTCACCAGTGAAGTCCATCCAGTCGATATACGCTTGCTTTGCTTCTTTGTACTTCTTGATGTTAGCCAACAAGTCACCAAGCAGCTTCATCGCCTGCTCTTGGTCGTTAAAGTTAAGCTCATCTGGCTTGATTGCGTCTTGTGTATACTTAATAGCCAACTGATAGTTGTCTACTTGGGCATACAGCTGACCTAAGTAGCGATCAATAGTCGCACGGTCGAACTCATCAGACGGGTCGAGTTCTTTAAGAACTGCGATTGCGCCGTTGAAGTCTTCTGCATCAACAAACTCAAACGCTTTCATGACCTTCTTACCAGTGCGCTCACTCATGACCTTGGTCTTAGCGTTTTTGCGCTTTTCTATCTCTTCGTAGTTAGGCGCAGCGAATACCGAAGTACTCACTACACTACCAGACAACGAGATAAGAAGAGCGAGTGCAGTCACTTTAGATAGATTTTTCATACTACACTCTCCTTACTGGTCTTGGTTAAGTTTGAAGTCAAGCTGAACAGTGATGCCAGGCTGTTTAACCGGCTTGCCATCAACTACTTTTGGCTTGTACTTCCACTTACGCAAGGCACGCTTAGCTTCACGGTCGAAGATACGACGAGGTTCTGCATCGATTACCTCTACATCTTCTACACCGCCCACTTCGTTAATGGTGAATGACAGCTGTACCCAGCCTTCTTTACCATCACGCGCGGCTTGCACCGGGTATTTAGGTTCAATTCGAACAAGAGGTGTTGCATCACCATCTCGACCAAATGCACCTGGGCCACTTAGACCACCCGCTGAGCTACCTACATTAACACTTGGCATATTGAAACCGAGTGAACCTGGATTAGGGTTACTATTCTCAGGCTGTGGCGGCTGCGGTTTAGGCGGCTGCTTAGGCGGTGGTGGAGGCGGCGGCGGTACACGCTTACGCTCCTGCACCTTGGATTCAGGTGGATTCGTCATAATTTCGACAACGATCTTCTCTTTCTCGTTGGCTGCCCTGTTATCTCCACCGGAGATTAGGTAAGCCATGAAAAAGAATAAGCCGAAAGTAACTGCCCCACCTGCAATCAGTGAAAACAGAAAACGAATCATTACTTATCTCCAGCGATTGATATCTTATCGATACCTGCAGCTTTAATCTGGTCCATGACCTTCACAACCACACCGTGCTTCGCATCTTTATCCGCTTGGATAATTACGATTTCGGTAGGCTGCTCAGCCAGTAGACGTTCAATGTTTGCAGCAACACGCTCGACATCGACCTGACGCTTGTCCATCCAAATTTCACCGTTAGAGCGAATAGCGATGAAGATATTTGCATTCTTCTTCTTAGTCGCTTGCGCTGCTTCCGGTTTATTTACATCAATACCCGCTTCTTTAACGAACGAAGTAGTTACGATAAAGAAGATAAGCATGATGAATACGATGTCCAGCATCGGCGTCATATCGACGGCTGCTTCTTCTTCTTCACGAAAACGTTGTTTACGTGCCATATTCAAATCTCTCTCTAGTGATGAGGCAAGCTATCGACGAGCTTCTCTTTAGCCATTTTTGCACGTGCTTCAAGACGTGTACTAAAGAATACACCCGATAGTGCCGCAACCATTCCAGCCATTGTTGGGATTGTTGCCATTGAAATACCTGATGCCATTAGTCGAGGGTTACCTGTGCCCTGAGTTGCCATGGTTTCGAAAACCGCGATCATCCCAGTTACAGTACCTAGCAGACCAATAAGTGGACATACAGCTACCAATGTCTTAATCAACAACATGCGCTCATCTAATTTTTCAGACGCTTCAGAAATCCATGCATCGCGGATTCTGTGTGCGTACCAAGACGTAGTGTCCTGGCGGGCGTCCCACTTCGCTACAATCCCCTTTTTCATTTTCGGGAACTCAGAGAGTAGGAACCAATAGCGCTCAATCATTAAAACCCACATGAGGAAGAGTGCTATCGCGACCACGTATAATACCTGGCCGCCTGTGCCAACAAAATCCCTGATAGATTCCCAAATCTCCATCAGGACTAGCATTAGGCTTTCTCCTTCTCCGCGTGAGCAGCGATAATACCGGCGCTTTGCTCATCAAGAACGTGGATGATTGATTTACTGCGACCAGCAACAATAGCGTGAACTAGGATTAGCGGTAGTGCCGCAATTAGACCTAGAGCTGTGGTTACTAGAGCCATTGAGATTGAACCAGCCATGATCTTCGGATCACCTGTACCGAACAAGGTAATTTGTTGGAAGGTGTTGATCATACCAACAACGGTACCAAGTAGACCTAGTAGCGGCGCGATAGCGGCTAAGATCTTGATGATGTTGATACCCGCTTCGATACGTGGCGTTTCACGTAGAATCGCTTCGTCTAGTTTAAGCTCAAGGTTTTCAACGTCTTGGTTTTTGTTGTCGTGGTAAACTTTAAGAATACGGCCCAGCGGGTTACCTTCTGAAGGTGAGCTGGTGTTCTTAAGCTGACTCTTGATTTTACCTGAAACGATGGTTAGGTCGATTAGGCGCACAACAGCGATAAGTAGACCAATCACTAGTAGTACAGCGATGATGTAACCTACTTCTTCACCTTGGTGGAAGCGCTCTTCAGGTGTAGCTTTTTGCGTGTTCAGACGCAGGATTGAGCCACGAGTTGGGTCAATGTAAAAGCCTGTGTACTGTTCTGCTGAAGTACCGATTAGGTCTTTCGCTGAATCAAGTACGAAACCGTCTGGCTGACGACCTAGCGGTTGAATCGCTTGGTTTTCAGCAGAATAAACTAAATAACCGTCATCAGTAATAAGGTTAAAGTTACCGATACGAGTTACTTGCTTGGTTGATGTTGAACCGTCTAGCTCTGAAACTTCAGCTTCGAAAGAAGAAACTTTCGCAGACTCAGTCATTTCAGTTTGTAGGGCAATCCAAAGCTCTTCTAGTTCACGTGTAGTTGGTAGCTCTTTCGCTGCCGCTAGTGAACGAAGAATTTCAGCACGGCCAGGCTTTTCAGCACTAACTAGTGACGCTTCGATTGAACCAATGGTTTCTTGCGCTGCACGACGTACAACACCGAACATCTCACCTAGTGTACCTTTTGCGTTTTCAAGCGCTTGCTCTTTTTCCGCTAGGGTTACTTCGTTTTGAGCATACTCTTTTTGTAGACGCTCGCCACGTGCTTTTTCTGCTGCAAGTTCACGTTTTGCTTGGTTAAGCAACGCTTGCTTGTCAGCGCGTGCAGACAAGAACTCTTGTTCACGCTGTTTGTTTAGTTTGCCTTCAGAGATACGCTCTTTTTTAACTTGATCAAGGATCTGGTCAAGTACTTCTGTGTTTGCATGAGCGTTAAGCGCAGCACCGGCAGAAACTGATAGTACTGCTGCAACAGCAAAACCTTTAAATAGTTTCTTCATTCTCTATTACTCCGCGCCGAAGATTGGAAGTTTAACAAGATCCGGTGCAGCCTGTTTACGGGCCATACGGATTGTCTCTTTAACAGGCTTTAGGAATTCTTCACCCAAAGCTTCCCACTGCTTAGTGCTGTTGTTCCACACCCAAGCATTCTTCTGGTCGAATGATTGCGCAACATAAGCAATACGACCTAGACGTGCGAAGTCTACAGAGATGTCACGACCGTCGATATTTAGGCTACCTTGGTCAGCAACCATTGTCGTGCTGTAGTCTTTCTCAACCATGTATGCTTCAAGTACCTGACGGAACTTCTCTGAAGTCGTTACAGAAGCACTGCTCATGATTTCACGTAGTTTTTCAACGCGAGCTAGGCGATCTTCGGTATTAAACGGAACGTCCGCTTTGATGAATTGCTCAAGCGTATCGATCATGCGATACATCAAAGGCACAACGTTTTGTTTAGTTTTGTCGATACCTGCAATCTGACGCTCTAGTGATTCAATTTGTGAATTTTGATCATCAACTAGACGCTGAACGTGGTCGTTATAGACCTTCATGATTTCAGTTTCATCAACAGTCGCGCGGTAATCAGCGATTAGCTCTTGCGTTTGACCATAGATGTTATCGATTTTAGTTTGAGACTTTTTAGCAGCCGTTTGGATAGTTGCACCCGCTTTGTGGATGTCATTCAACGGATCTGCCATCACATTGTTGCTTGCAAGTGCAGCTGCGCCAACCAACGCAGAAGCTACAAGACTCTTTCTGATTTTAACAGACATAGTTCCCAACCAATTAAGTAATGTTACTTTTTGAATTTTAATTAGCTTGCCTTGTGACAAACCAACCTAGGTATCTTTCTACTGATACCAACTTGCCAATAATGCTAAAAGGTTCCAGTGCTGTCAACTTGATGTTTATCGCAATTTTCCTTGATTTCGTCTTACTTTTTTGGTTTAAACATATTTTTAACAAATCAATTCTACTTATAAGCCGCTATACTGGGCATTGACATAATTTGGAAATGAAAAGTTAAATTTCTTTTTTTTTACAGTAAGTGAGGTATTAGCGGTAAGTTGCTTACTAAGTCAGTCTATATCGGCCATTTGTACCTTTTATAAGTAGTCTCACACCTACTTGGTAGGTATAGGTTAGTTACTCTGTGTTGCTCGCAATCAACATAAGGCAACTATATAACAATAAATAACAAGGACCTTCTATGTTTAGATTCACCACTGTGCTCACCACCGTGCTTATATTTGTATGTAGTGCTCCAAGCTTGGCACAGCAAGATCAGGAGCAACCATTGGCGCAGGCCTTTGGTGGTTTCAAATGGAATTCCCAATTTGAAGTCGCATACGATGATATTGACCAACTGTTAGCGATGACCGTTGTTAACACGGGAATGTCGGATCGCTCGCGCTTGAAAAGCGAGCAAACTATCGGCACGCGCATGACATCGGGTCGTAATAAAGCAACAGCACTTGAAGCTAATCGCTTTTATTTCGAAGGAGTCAAAAAGTCTGATCTAAAGCTCGCACTCACTAAAATAAGAGAAAGCCTGGAAAACTTACCGCAAGAAATGCCCCTAAGTGAGCTTAATAAGAAAGAGCAGCTCGCCTATTGGCTCAATCTTTATAACATGACTCTGTTAGAGCAGCTGGTTAAGCGTTATCCGCTGCACTCATTAGATGATGAAATTGAAGATGAAGGGCTCCTTGACGCTAAACTCATTACCGTTGCGGGCCACCCACTTTCACTCAATGACATCCAGCAACGTATTGTGTATCCTAACTTTGCAGAAAAGCCCAATGTCATTTATGGCTTCTATCAAGGTTACATTGGCAGCCCCAGCCTTCATCCCGCAGCGTTTAAAGGGGCCACTGTATATAAGCAACTAGAAAAACGCGCAGAAGAGTTCATTAATTCAAATCGCGGCGCTCAAGTTGATGATGAAATACTTGAAGTGTCGCAGTATTACCGACAAGCCACATTTTATTTCCCTCAGCTTCAAGATGACTTGAAACGCCATATTGCTATTTATGCTAAAGGCCAATTCGAATATGACCTACGTAACGTTGAAAAAGTGGAGATTGAAATTGAAGATTACACACTCGCCGACTTAACCGGTTCAGCCCGCCAAATAGGTAGCGGCGTAGCTAATAATCAGGCAGGAATGCTCGATGCTGTTGTCAATGGTTCTGGTGGACAAGCTACGGGTATGGCGGGCGCGGATGGCGGTTTAGGTGCACAAAACGTGGGCGTGGTATCACAAACTATGCAAACACGCACAGCGAACTTTGGTCGCTTTACTCCTGAGCAAGCAGAAATTCTGCGTAAACTAAAGGAGAAACAGGAATTGGCTGCCGGCTCTGTGGAAATCAAAGATATTGATAAAGTGAAAAAGGAAAAGTCAAAAAACTAAATTTCAAATGCAGCATTGAGACGTTACCATGAAGTGAGATTGACTTCTCAATGCTGTATTGAGCTATTAACGGTGCTCGCGCTTTATCAAAATAAGTATTTTTATACATACCTAGTTTCGAGATGCCGTCAGTTTACACCCTTTTCCAAATTAGCCTAACCAACTGCGAAATTAAGCAGGGTTATTAGTACACTGCTGATGAGCAATGGCTGTCGGACTACGAGCACACGGTTAAGATTAAATTATTACCTACGCCTACTAGCTTTCTCGACTACCTAGCTTTTTATCAGAACTCTAAGCGTTGAATTAGGCACACAAACTTCAGGTAACTTGCTGTTTCCTAATTATGTGCTCATAAAAGAATACAAATGGGCATTGCACCTAGCCATTACCGAATATTTAGCATCTCTACCAACCGATCGTTCACATTCCCTTTATAGACGTAACTATGGCCAGTTTAAAGTCAATGGCAGTTGGTCGGTACAGCTTGCAAAGGCGGTTATCATCGCAACCATCTTCACCCCTCAGGGTGGATTTCAGCCCCGGCTTATATTCAAGTACCGCAGTCAATGCATGAGAACGATCCCACACGAAGTGGGTGGCTGCGCCTTGGAGAAACCTGTTTGAATTTAGGTGAGCGAGAGCAGATAAATAAACTCATTTGCTCACAGTCGGGGCGGATTATTATTTTCCCAAGCTACCTGTGGCATGGCACCTACCCTGTAACCAGCGAACAACCGCGTATCATCTTGCCCACGGACATTATGCCAACCGCTTGAACCGGCTCACAGCAGTTCACTGAAATAAGGGAATGCACGCTGCGCTAAAATCGCCTCTTTATAGTGCTTAAAACGGCCGACGGATGAGCTATACAAAGGCTTTCTAACTTGCCATACGCTTGCAGTTCTGACATGTGAGCGCTGATTATGAAAGCGCTCTGCCTCACCGTCATACTGGATACCTAGCTGAGAAAACAATGTCGTGAGCACTTGCTCCGGCTGCGCTACTAGTTGTTCATACTCGACAGTCATAATGTCATTGCCGTACTGCTGATGCCAGTGCGCTTTGAGGCGCTGTTGATGTTCATACATATGGCGAATGTTATCAAGGTCCGTAGCATAGTTAAGGCTCGGCCCCAAGCGCTGAAAGTAAGCAGAAAGGGCGTTGTCTCTTATATCACGTTGCGTCCATATCACTTTTAAGCCGGGGTAGAGCTGCTTTAATATGTCTATATAGAGGTAATTTTCGGGCCGCTTATCAGTAACCCATTTTCGCCCTTTGGCCACACTCACTAACAAGTCATCATACGCTTGAGCGAAATCCGGCGTCCCTGCTTTATTTAGCAATTGAATTGGTTTGTTGGTGAGCTCAAAAAGCTGGCGATGTACAAACTCCAACTCACCACCAGCCTGAATACAGCCGCTAGCGCCTAATATTTGTTCTACTAGGGTCGACCCCGAGCGGAACATACCACAAATGATGATTGGCTGTACTGATGGCGAGTCTTGCGCGGCTAACTGAGATATATGTTCAGCGCGGGCAAAAATATTTTGTTCAGTATGCTCAAGTGAAGCGACATTGAAAGGTGCAAGAGATTGCTTATTGACAGTGTTAGCTTGATAGTAGTGCATCCATGCCTGTTCATACAGTTTCGCATCATCGAGCGCTTTGCCACAACTATAGTGTAAATCACACCTTAGTTGCGCGGGCATATTAGTCATCACATCTTGGCATCGAGTCACATAATTGTGCGCCGACTCAGTATTGAACTGATAAAGGTCCGCAAGTCGCGACAGTGCCAATGGGTGCTGCGCGTCAATGGTCAGTACCTGTTCAAACAATTGCTTTGCAGCACGTCTGTCTCCGGCAAACTCTTTGATCGCAGCGAGGTTAAAGAGTGCATCAACATAATCAGGTTTTAGCTCCAATGCTTTACCTAGCCACTGTTGCGCGGTCTCTGGATCAAGTAACAGCTCGGAGTACACTAACGCCAGATTGAGATGCACCTCATGAGGGTCCTTAATGCCGAGCTCTAAGGTGCGCTTAAAGTGCGCTATCGCTATTTTAGGACGTCTCGCCTTGCGGGCGTAATACCCACAATTGAAATGTGCTGTGTCGTCGGTGTCATGACACTGCAGATAACGCTCATACCCAGCACAAATAAAAGCGAAGTCTCCCAAACGCGTACCGAGATCCATAATAACTTGACGGTACTCGCGACTACTCGGGTTTAGTTGCTGTAAACATACAACATAGTTTTTCGCTTCCTCCCAGTGCTGCTCTGCTAAGGCTAAACGCAGTAATTGGCGAAACGCAGGCTCTTTTTTGTCGGTTTTCTTAGCCAACTCTTGGAGCAGAGTAATGGCTTGCTTTTTATTGTCTTCTTTTAATAGCGCTGCGGCATGTTGCAAGCTAGTCAAGCGGCCTCCAAAAACCATAAATTAGGATTATTAATATTAAAATTTAGCAACAAAAAAAGCGAGCCGAAGCTCGCTTTTTCAGACATTAAACAAGTTTAGAACTTGAATGTTACGTTTGCGTGGAAATAACGACCTAATGTGTCGTAGAAACCCGCAATCGCATTACCGTTGGTAGAAAGTGAACCGCCTACTAATGGTGGCTCTTTATCCATGATGTTATTAACACCCACTAATACGCTGGTGTAATCATTGATAGTGAAGCTACCTTTAAGGTCTAAGTAACTTTGTGAACTGATACCATCTTGAACAAGCGTATCAGGACCTGTGTAGTCACTGACTTCACCATAATAACGCCATTTCAAAGTTGCACGCCAGAAACTTCCCGTATCGTAGTCCATAGTGAACACGTGACGCCACTCAGGTTGCGCGAAACAACCATCATTGAGATTGCTTACACAATCGTAAATGTCAGAAATTCCCGGTACGTTGTCATACTCTTTAGTAATGAAATAGGAGCCAAGAAGGTTAGTCGATAAAGTGCCACCAGCAACCTCAAAATCATAGTTGGCAGACAGATCAATACCTTCCCACGTTAGCTGACCTAAGTTAACGTCAAAGGATGTAATTTGACCACTACCTACCCATAGGCTGCCATTTCCTGGAGTACGTTGTACATTGTCGCAAAATGATGCGTCACCAGTTTTTGCACATTGCTCTAATATAATTAGAGGATCAATATTATCAATTGCACCTTCTAGTTCGATATCCCAGTAGTCAATAGTGAAGTTTAATCCTTCAATTGGCTCAGCTACCAAACCAAAAGTAACAGTATCGGCGATTTCAGGTTTTAACTCCTGATTTCCTCCGAAAAGTCCATTGTACTGAGAAGCCGGACTAGGATTAATTGTACCGTACTGAGCTGCTGTTACACCTGTGTTTGCACACTGCGCAGCACTTAGCTCTGGTGTAGCTCCGGCACAAGGGTCTGAACCTTCCCAAAGGCCTGTTGTTTCTTGCGCAAACAATTCGCCATTGTTAGCAGCACGTACCGCACGGTTATAACTAGCGCGAACTTTCCAGTCTGACGTGATATCCCAGTTAATTGCGGCTTTATAAGCAGGCTCAGAGCCTGAGGTGCTGTAATCTGACCAACGATAAGCTAAATCAAGAGTGAAGTTTTCGAAGCCGGCTTTACCCTCAACAATTGGTAAACTTACCTCTGTGTAAAATTCAGTTACATCGTAACTACCTTCCAAACTCTTAGTCGTGCCACCTTGACCTAGAAGAAGACCTTGCGCGTATACTTCATCCGCTGTACGTTCGAAGGTTTCTTCACGGTACTCTGCACCAAATACTGCTGCGATTGGGTAATCAGAGCTCGGTAGCGAGTAATCAAATTCACCTGATACGAAACCACCTAGGATGAGCTGTTCAGTAACACCATTCAAGATAGCTGTACCTGTTAATGCTGCAGCCGCTTCAGGAGTCACGCCCTCGTAAGTAAACACCTCGTAAGGAATACATCCCTCTGTGTCAGCACAGCTTTCACCATTCGCTGAAAGCGCTGTGGTAATACGTGGACCAAAGAAGTCATTGATATATGCTGACGACGACGACGTTGAGCCGTATTGAGCAGTCACATCATACGTCCAAAGATCGCTCAGCTCACCACGTGTACCAAGTACCATTCGGAAAGAACTATGCTCTAGCTCATCGGTACGAGGACCACCTTCAACATTTCGCTTACCAATATAAGCACCTATAGAGTCATCGTCGCCAATTCCAAACGCATCTTTAAATTGTTGGCGTTGAGCATCAGAAAACAATGGACTAGAGATTGGCAACTCATACGCCGTGTCAAAGAACGTTCCAGACTCAGCGATTTGCGCGCCTGTACGGTCTCGCATGAACATTGTCTCTAGATAAGGGTTGAAGTGCTCATTAATTTCATAGTTAGCAAATAAACCAAAGGTATGACGCTCATCAGGACGCATAAAATGGTTGACTGGCGCATAGTTATAGCGGTTGGAGCCATCATCAGGGACAAACGTTCCATCCGGGGTTAAGTTCCAGAAAACCTCTTCACTAGCGTTATAAGTACCACCAGGACCATTAAGCGGAGCAATAAAGAAATTTGGCACAATAGCGTTGGCAGAACCACCACACTCAGTACCTGCGGCGTTCAATGCACATGAAGAGTAGTCACGCGCTCCTTGACGCAATTCATTTTGCTTGGTGTAGGTTACATAACCAACTGCATGACCTTTACCACCATCAAAGGTGCCGCCAAGTGTTGCACTGAAGTCAAACGCCGCGCCATCAAAACCATCGCTGCCGCTTGGGTATTCGAAGCCCTTCTCGTCCATCAACCCTTGCATGTACCCATTGTCATTATCGTGCTGGTACGCAGAGCCGCCTATATCAACTTGGAAACCTTCGAAATCATCATTCATTACGAAGTTAACAACACCCGCTACTGCATCAGCACCATAAGTTGTTGAACCACCACCAGTCATTACTTCAACGCGTTTAATTAGTGCAGCTGGAATTTGGTTAATATCAGCTGATTGTGTGTAAATACCACCAGCCTGTGCACGGCGACCATTGATAAGTACTAGTGTACGCTGAGGACCCATACCACGAAGGTCAAGCGTTGCTGTACCGGTTGCGCCATTTGATTGGAACGCAGTTTGCGATGCCTCGATTTGCGGCAGGTTATTCATGATATCTTCGACGCGGGTAAAGCCCGACATAGCGATATCTTCTGCAGAGGTTACTTGTACTGGAGTAGCTGTTTCAAGATCAGTACGTTTGATACGCGAACCGGTTACTTCGATACGCTCAACATCATCAGCACCTTCTTCAGCAGCAATGGCACTTGCTGAAATGCCTGCTGTTGAAGCAGCACCAAAAACAAGTGCTAAACGCACTGATTTTGCGATTTTGCTATTTAACATTAGATTCTCCCTGGATCACTTGTAGACGTGATTGTTTTTATCGCGGCTGTTAACCGCTTGTAATTAAATGCACTAAGCAATGCACTTTGGTTACGATAATAAACAATTAAAGAATCCAGGGTCAACACCAAATTAACAAAACACCACCAAAAGTAACAACCAATCAAAAAACAGACAGAACAACACGACACCATATTGGAAATCTGGAGCAAACCAAATCAGCGTGTAAATAGCAGGTCTTTAAGATTAAATTAATGTAAACTGACTATCTAGAGGGCAGTGAAGCGATACGTCGCACACATCAGCAATGTCATCGATGATGGGTTTTAGCTGTTTCTCAAGGTAATGTGCTAAGTCCAGTGGCCTACTGCTAGGGGTGCAGCGAGGACCATCAACTGTTATAACGTACTCAACCCAATCACCTTTAGCGTAACTTTGAGTACTATTTCGTGCAGCTTTCACATGAGGGGGAGTTGCTTTGGTGTATTCATCAGGGTTTTTGCCTAAGCGTTTGGCATAAGTTAAGAGCTGAGCGTTATCCCCTTTTTGTAAAATGTTAACATAATTATCAATGATATGTTGCAGATTTGCACCAGTGAATAATCCTTGAAACAGTTCACCTTGAAACTTTCTCGCCAGTGGCGTCCAATCGCTACGCACCGACTCCATACCTTTAAAAACGAGTTCTCGGTGCTTCTGGACCAATAAACCAGTGTAACGTTTCTTCGTTCCCACGTCTTTATGCCTTGCCTTGGGCATAAAAAAAGGTCGATATAGGCTTTCGTATTCAAGCTCCAAATAGCTAGGTATTCCATAGCTTTGTTCAAGTATTTGTCGCCAACGGTCGTTAATTTTTGTCACTAACTCTTTAGCTAACGCATGACTTTGTTCGTCACTAAGCTCTTCGGGTAGTGCGATAAAGGTGGAGTCGGTATCGCCGTAAATCACATCAACGCCATATTCAATGAGCCACTGTCGCGTTGTTTGCATAATATCGTGCCCGCGCAGGGTAATCGAACTGGCTAGTCTAGGGTCGTAAAAGCGACAGCCTTTTGAGCCAAGCACGCCGTATAGGCTGTTCATGATAATCTTGATGGCCTGCTGAAGATGAGGGTCGCGGTGCTTTTTGGCCTCTTGACGGGCCTGTGCGAGGCTGGCAACCAAATCAGGAAGATGATGCTTGCTGCGAGAAAAAAATGCCTCATGATACCCAACAATTGCGTCATCAGGGGCATTGAGTCCCTCTATTAAGCCCATGGGATCGATACAAAAGGTACGAATAATACTCGGATAAAGGCTTTTAAAGTCAAGGACTGCAACATTTTGATAAAGACCGGGCACCGAGTCCATCACATAACCGCCTGGGCTGTCGAAGGTCAATCCATGATCGCCTAAATTAGGAGCCACATAGCCACTGCGATGTAACAATGGCAAATAAAGGTTGGTGAACGCCGCCACCGACCCTCCTAGCCGTTCTAATGGCAGCCCTGTAAGCTGGGTCCGCACAATAGCAAAGTCGACCAATTCAAGACGAGCAAAGATGGCTAATACAAGCTCACAGTCTTTTAAGTTATATTCAGCAAGTTGCAGTTTATCTTCGTTGAAAAGCCGGGAAATCTCGGAAACTTTGTCTTTGTTTTCGATAAGCTTTCGCTCGCCAAGGATTTCGTGGGCAACATTATCAAGGGCAAAGCTGGGGTAATAATATGTGGCGTTTTTAAGCATATCAATGCCATCAAGTACAGCGCGCCCGGGAACTATAAGCTTAGCGACTTTTCCTCCGCGCCACACAACCGCCTCATTATTGCGTCCTAAATTAAGACGAATACCCAATTGTTGAGCGCGATAGCACAGCAGCTGAAAGTCAAAGTCGATCACATTCCAACCAACGATCACATCAGGGTCTATATGGTGTATGTGCTCTTGTAACCGCACGAGCAAAGCGGCCTCATCCTCAACATACTCAAGCCACGAGCGCTCTTCGGTGCTACGCCCAACCATCAGCACCTTTTTAAACCGTTCACTCACCAAGCCAACACTGTAAAGCACCCCATCGCCACTGCATTCAATATCCAGCGATAAAACCCGCAAAGTGGGCCGGTAGTGGGGATGGCTTTTAAACCGCGCTTGGACTAAGGAGCCATTAGCACTGGAGGTGCCGTCTACCCATACGCCGCCGCGAATAAATCGCTCCATTAAGAAGCGCTCGTGCGCGCGGATATCATCCTCGTATAACGTAATTCCTTGCTCTTTAAGCTGTTCTCGCGCCGCATAAAACTGATTCAAGTGCGTGAAATAACACCCTGCCATGGGTTTACCGGCAAAAGAGTGCAGCGTTACTGTGCGTATATCACAAGGTAAGTTAGCGGCTTGAAGTAATTTTATCACTCGCTGCTGCTGCGATTGGGCAACGAAAAATACCGCAGACTCAGCGACAGATTGTGCTTTAACTGGGCCGCTGTCTGTGGCCAGCCAAAAGACATGACTGATACCATCGCTCAGTTGCCGTGTTTGCGCGGAAAGGATAAACCCTGCTATTGGAGCCAACCGAATACCTATAGAAGTGAGTAAATACAGCGCGTTGTTTTCTATGTCTTGCCCAAGCATCACAACATAAGTGAATTGTCACTTGAGTCATATGCAGCCACACTCTAAAATGGTCGCACTGTAAATATATACATAAGTTGATACACCATGCTATCCGATCCGCTGAAAAAAACAATCCGAAACGCTCATCAGCGGATAGCTTCAAGCATGGACGATTATCGCCCTCGTGCTAGCCAAAACTACTTGGTCGCAGAAATAGCAAAAACACTCGCTGGTGAATATGATAAAAAGCAGCGCATTTGCGTGGTCGAAGCCGGAACCGGAACCGGCAAATCTTTGGCATATTGCTTAGGTGCCTTACCACTGGCACTCAAACGTAATAAAAAGCTGGTGATTGCAACCGCTACAGTGGCCTTGCAAGAGCAGTTGCTCTATAAAGAGTTACCCTTTTTTGCCCAGCACAGCGGTCTTACTTTTAGTTATGATTTGGTCAAAGGCCGGGGGCGCTATATCTGCGCCCATAAGCTCCATAACGCCGTCAATGGCGAACAAGAGCAACTCGCGTTGATGCCCACTTTGAGCTCCCCTTTGAGTGACATGGAGCAAAAATGCCTGCATCAGCTGCATGATGCTTACCAAAACAAACAGTGGCAAGGTGACCGAGACTCATGGGCCGACGTGATCCCAGATCGCGTATGGCACCTTATTGCCTGTGATAAGCATGCCTGCCAACGGCAGATGAAAGCGCACCAAACTTGTCCTTTCCATCTTGCGCGGCAAAAAATAGCGCAAATGGATGTGTTAGTGGCCAATCACAGTCTATTATTGGCCGATTTGGAGCTCGGCGGTGGCGTGATTTTGCCGGAGCCAGAAAACTGTATTTATGTGATTGATGAAGCACACCACTTACCGCATATCACTCGCGACTTTTCATCTGCCGCAGCCACCTTAAAAGGGACTCAGGATTGGCTCGAGAAACTACTCAAATTTAGCGGCAAATTGGCGCAAACCATTTTTAGTGCCAGCGCATCAGGTAGCCAGTTTAAACTCAATGATGCCCTTGATGATGTGGCCAGAGGCATGAAAGCCGTGCTGAGTATGCTTGATAGTGCAGACTTTCAATACACCGAAGACGACACCTATCGTTTCTCACACGGAGTGCTGCCGCAACAGCTCACAGTGCAAGCCAAAGATATCAGTGAAGCCAGTAAAACGGCGCTACGCACCCTCAACAAGATGCACGAAGCGCTCAGTAGTGACGTAAATGATGGCGATGTGAAGCCGTTTATTGCTGACCCTATTTTAGCTGAGAGTGGGCAATATATAGCCCGTTTAGAAACGCTACAAAAGCTGTGGCAAAGTTATGCTAAAGAAAGCGAAAGCGTTCCTCATGCCAGGTGGATAAAGCGCATGGAGTATAAAAACCACCATGACTACCTCCTGAGTGACTGCCCTATTGAAGTGGGGTTTTACCTCAAAGATAAATTATGGCGCGAGTGTGCAGGAGCGGTATTGTGCTCGGCCACGCTCAGCGCCTTGGGCTCCTTTGAACATTTTGCCCATGAAAGCGGGCTACGCTCAGAGCAAGGAGTTAAGTTTATCAAGGTGCCCTCACCGTTTGATTACCCCAATCAAGCGCAACTGCATATTCCCAAAACCGAGTGTGAGCCAACCGACAAAGCGTTTAGCGATTACCTTGCCAAAGCACTGCCCAATACCCTAGATAAATCCAAAGCTAATCTGGTGTTGTTTGCTTCCTATTGGCAAATGCACCATGTCGCCGAACGTTTGCGTAAACAAGGGTGGGACATTTTAATGCAAGGCGAGCTATCTCGGGATACACTGATCCGACGCCATAAGCGCCGTATTGATGATGCCCAAGGCAGTGTGCTGTTTGGCACCCAAAGTTTGTCTGAAGGCCTCGATTTGCCAGGCGATTACCTGACTAATCTAGTGATCACAAAAATCCCGTTTGCGGTGCCCACCTCACCGATTGAAGAAGCGCAAGCAGAGTTTGTAGAGCAAAAAGGAGGCAACCCATTTTTATCCATTACCGTACCGGACGCCGCCAAGAAATTAGTACAAAGCTGTGGTAGACTGCTGCGCAAAGAAAGAGACAGTGGTGTGATTACCATTTTCGACCGTCGCTTAATCACCAAGCGTTATGGTAAAGCCATGCTCGATACCTTGCCGCCCTTTAAACGAAAAATAGATTATTAGATGTTTGAACTAGCTCTCGACCCATCGACTTGGGCCATTTTATGCGCCGTAGCCCTTGCTGCAGGCTTTATAGATGCTATCGCCGGCGGCGGCGGTATGTTAACCGTACCGGCCCTACTTACTGCCGGATTACCCCCGCATTTAACTCTAGGGACGAACAAGTTAGCGGCCAGTTTTGGCTCACTGACAGCCAGTGTCACCTATTACCGTAAACGTTTGTTCGACCCTAAGTTCTGGGCTGCGTCAATTCTCGCCACCGCTATCGGCGCTACCCTAGGCACCTTATTGGTCGATAGTATGAGCACCGAGTTTCTCAACAAACTCATTCCTGTGGTGATCATCGCCGTCGCTATCTACTCCTTATTTGGCAAGCTCAGTCCACAGCAGAGTAACGATTTACCGCTGCTCTCCGGCGCTATGCGCATAAAACAGTGGCTCCAAGGCTTGGCCTTAGGCTTTTTCGATGGCATGGCAGGCCCAGGCACGGGCACATTCTGGACCGCGTCAAATAGCCTCCTTTATAAAATGAGCCTGTTGATCAATTGCGGTTTAGCCCGCTCGATGAATTTTGTCAGTAACTTTATTTCGCTGATCACCTTTGTAGCACTCGGTCATGTTAACTTCTTACTCGGCGCCACCATGGGGTTATTCTTGATGTTAGGGGCCTGGCTGGGGGCTCATTCAGCTATTCGCTTCGGCTCAAAAATGATCCGCCCGGTATTTAACACCGTTGTTATTGTGTTAGCACTGAAACTCGTCTATGAGGCTTATTTGTAATGAGCTCTGGCCATGCATTAGCGCGATTACAGCAACAACTGGAGCGTCTGCGCAGCGATGCTGAACAGTTTGATAAAGCCAATTGGTTTGCTAAAAATCGTTTTATGCAATCCAAACATGCATTGTTCGATCGCAGTGTGTTTAATAGCAAAAGTATGCTGCTCGTTGATTACGTTGATGAAGTGCAAACGCAACTTGAAAGACTAACGAGAAGCCTTGAGCATCAAGGTCGTCATCAATATGGTTTCGCTCTCACGCATATTACCGAGCAAATAGAAGCCATCGTCAAAGTGCTTAAAGCAACCTCTGTGTGGGCGAAAGAAAATACACCTACGGCGAGGGCAAAAAAGTACCAAAAAGCGGTGAAAAAAATTATTCAGCCAACCAATGAGCTTTATCAAGAGCTGGCTAAAAATCACGAATTTGAACGTCGCTTGGGGCAAATGATTGACGACCGCAAACAACAGATGCATGGCGCTGATGCCACCACCGTTGCTAAGTTAAATCAGGAAGTCTTAGCGCTGCATGCACGCTTAGGACGCTGTCGTAAGGCCATTAGCGCCTGTGAAGAAAAAATACAATTAGCAGAGAAACAAGCGATACGATGAAATTATTTTATCACCCTATCTACTCTCAGCTCGACCTACCTGCTCACCATCGTTTTCCAATCAGTAAATATCAACAACTCTTCGACATGCTGTGCGCACACCCAGAACTCAAATCAGGTTTTACTATTAGTTGCGCCGAACCTATCTCGGTGAGCACGTTAGAGCTTGCTCATGATGCTGACTATGTTCATCAGTTCATCACTGGCACGTTGGCGGATAAAGCGCAAAAACGCATCGGCTTTAGCCACAGCGACGCATTGGTAGAGCGCACCCTACAATCAGTTGGCAACACTTTGGGCGCAGCCCAAGCCGCACTTAAAGACGGGGCCGCGATGAATTTAGCGGGCGGTTACCACCATGCCTTTGGTAACTATGGCAGTGGCTTTTGTATTTTTAATGATGCTATCACCGCAGCCCGATATTTGTATCAAGCGGGGCTCATTGATAACGCCCTTATTATTGATTTAGATGTTCACCAAGGTGATGGCAGCGCCGCTATCGCTGAAAGGGACGACGCCATTACAACCTTGTCATTGCATGGTGAGCGCAACTTTCCACGCATCAAGCAAAGCTCAGACTACGACTTTGCTCTGCCCTTGCATTGCGACGACCGTGTTTACTTGGAGACACTCGCACAAGCGCTAAAGTTAACGCAGCGTCTGCATCGCCCGGATATTATTTTCTATAATGCCGGGGCCGATGTACACAGCGATGACGAGTTAGGAACCCTGAGCCTAAGCTTGGACGGTGTCGGCGCTCGTGATGCTCAGGTGCTTACTCATGCAAAACACCATGAAATCCCAATTTGCACTATGCTTGGCGGCGGATATCAACGCAATGTAGAGCAGCTTGTCAAAGTGCATTGGCAACTTTTAAAGCAATTTCATCAGTGCTTTATATTGGACAGTTAGGTAACCTGAGCTATGCTAATTAAGATGGTATAGTTACGGGAAAACAGTGAGTTATGAAACTACATGACGACGTCCACAATTATTACGAAAAGTTGGTATTAGAGGAAATCGATCGCCAACAATTGCAGCATATGTATGACAGCGATACACTAGCGGACCTATGTTGTACGGTGCTCAATCAACTTCCACCCCGCTATATTCGCTTTGATGTTGATATGGCATTTTACCTATCCACAGCTGAAGCTGAGCAAATGCAGGAGAAGGTTGAGGCCGCCATAAAAGTAGCCTTAAGCCTAATCGCAAAGCGAGGAAGTCATGCCCAAACCCGAGAACAATCTCGATAACGCACCAGAAGAAGTAAAATTAGCCGTAGACCTAATCATGCTGTTGGAACAAAACGACATTGAACCAAGTACCGCGCTCGCGGCACTGGATATTGTGCGCCAAGATATGCAAAGGCGATTACAATCAGACTGAGTCGTCTAATCTAAACCGCGTCACCTGTCCTCGCATGCTTTACCTTGAAAAAGCGACCCATTAACATAAGTTCGGGTCGCGCTTAAGCGCATCGTGCTCAAGCTTAGCTAGCTCTGCGATGAGGCCATCAATTAACCCCATAGCCTGTTCTGGATGCTCACTTTTTAATATCTTATCCGCTTGCTCCGCTAACGCTTGAAGCTGCTCGAAACCAAACATTGCAGCGCTTCCTTTAAGGGCATGAACCGACTTACCAAGCCCAATCAGGTCCCCATATCTGGATTGGTTTTCTAGCTGCACCCGCTGCTCAGCCAATCCTGATACATAGTCATCGCGAAGAGCCTGCATATCCGACTCAGGTAAATCTATATCAACAAATTGCTCCGGCAGTGCGAGATAGTGGGCAATCTTTTTAGCAAACTGTTCTCTGTCGATGGGTTTGCCAAGGTGATCCGCAAATCCAAGCTTTAAATATCGCTCAATTTCATGGCTCATGGTATTCGCCGTGAGTGCTATCACCGGCGTAGTACATCCCGTCGCTTGCAAAAACGACAGTGCTTGCTCGCCATCCATAATGGGCATTTGGATATCCATCAACACTAGGTCGAAGTCTCTTTCCAACGCCTGAGTGACAGCTAACTGCCCGTTTTCGACCCAAGTCACCTGCAATCCCATGCGCTCCAATATACGCTGCAGCAATTTGGCATTATCACGGTTATCCTCTGCCAACAGTACATGACCATGCAGCTCACTTTGAGCGATACAATCCTCACTATGCTCATCCGCATTGAGCGCTTTGCTGTAGCTCTCTAACCACTGCGTTTGCTCGGTTGTTTTAAGCGCCAAATCGACAGTAAAAGCGGTGCCCTGCCCCTGAATACTCTGCACGTCAATGTCGCCACCGAGTTTGCGCGCCAAGCTCTTTGATATATTTAGGCCCAACCCAGTGCCACCGTATTTACGTGAAGTGGAAGAGTCCGCCTGATAGAAGGCTTCAAATAGCTGAAACTGTTCTTGCTCGCTCATGCCAATACCGGTGTCTTTTACGGTGATAATAAGGCGCTCATCCTTTGCTGCAACATCAATATTAATGCTGCCAACACTGGTAAATTTTAAGGCGTTGGCGGTTAAATTTAACAGTATTTGTCGTAACCGAGTGGCGTCGGTGTAGATATAGTCCGGCAATGGAAAGTGGTAATGCAACGAAAATCCCAAACCTTTATCGCGAATTTGCTTACCAAGAATAGACTCCACTTGGCCTATGGCGCTAAATAAGTGCGTTTTCGCGCTTTCGACTTCAAGACGGTTGGCTTCTATTTTCGACATGTCGAGAATATCATTGAGTAAACCAAGCACATGGCGGGCGTTTTGTGCGATCACATGAGTCGCTTGGCTTTGCTCATTCGCTTTTACATCCCCTAATAACAGCCCTTCGGCGTAACCAATGATAGATGTCATAGGAGTGCGGATCTCATGGCTCATGTTCGCCAAAAAGCGAGTTTTTGCTTCGCTGGCATCCCGTAGCTCAACCGTTAACGCCTGCAACTCCCCCGTACGCTCTTGCACTTTTGCTTCAAGATTTTTAGTTAATTCAACATTGGCATCATTAATCAGTCTAAACTTGTCGGCCACGGCAAAAGCGAGTAACAACGCATCCAACGCTGTACCGATTAAACCAAGGTGATACAAATTAATATTGACCGAAGGCAATAGCCCAAGATTAGTTAAGTTGCCCACCATATTTGGTAGCGCCATACACATGTAAGCCAACACAAAATAACGGGCTGGTTTGTAGCCTTGCATTATTCGTCTAATACCAATGTAAAGCCCTAAACACAGCGCTATCGCGGTCGCGAAAGTGGCCCAGATAAACCCAGATCCGGGGGAGAGCACACTTATTGGCAAACCAATTAATGACACCCATGAGAAGATTAACGCTCCTCGGGCAAACCGTGGATGGGTCTCATTAAGCTTGAGCAGGTGGATGTAAAATAGGGTATTAGCCAAAGGTGTTAGAATAAAGCCAAACCAGTGCAGAGCGGTCAAGTCGATGGCAAAAAGCTGGCTCGGAATATGAAAGAAGTGACTCCATGCAAACACCCAAGCAGCAGTAAAAAATGCATAATAAAGATGGGTTTTGTCTTTTGAGCCTAGGTAAATCAATAAGTTATAGAGCCCCAGCACAATACCCACACTGAAACACAGCATCATGATGAGGTTTTCCCAAATCGCTTGCTGCTGATAGTCACCCGGCGTAGATAGCTTTATCTTTGGCGGGGTATAAAATGCCGCACTATGAAACTCGGTCACGATAATTACCGACTCATCTAACGGCAGGGTGAGTGTTTTCCCATAGTGAAAAGCAAACTCATACTGACCGCGCTCACCGCTTTGATAAAGCGTGCTTCCTGATTTTGTAAATACCTGCGTATTAATGACAGATACCACGCTATTGTAGGGGGCATACACCCACTGCTGCTGCGAAGACTGATTCGTGACCTTGTAGACGCTGACGTAACGCCCACCAAATAACTGCGGACGCTCTACTTTAGGCTGCTGTTCCAGCCAGCTAAGTAACTGTTTTTTTGATGTCGGTAATTGAGCTGTTTCGCTGATGCGATAATAATGCGGTGGCGCGTCAAAATCCATGGAATTCTGTGTTACCACCACGTGCTGCAAACTCGCCGAATGTGTCTGGGCACTTATCAGCAACAGTAACCCCATCAATACCTGTATTAAGTGCCTCGTCACAACAACCTCAAGGATCTATCTTAAAAATGGAAGGTTACATCCAAACCTACACGCCGGCCTTCGCCCTTGAAGTCTTCATACATTCCTAAAAACTCGCTGAGATCGAACTTTAAATGGCTGTAGTGTGTATCAAACACATTTTTTGCCCATAACCTTGCTTGCCATTGCTGGTAATCGGCCACAATATGCGCATCCCACAGTGTATAATCGCCTTGAGACGCAATAGGATTTTCGTTTTGATCAAAATAATAATCTGATTGGAAATCAAATGACACCCCCGCCCTCATATCGACGTTGGTCCATGCCCACGAGTAAGTCAGTGCGCCATTGATATTCCACTTAGAGGTAAATGGCAACCTATGGTCCGTCAAGGTGTTGCCTAGGGGATCTGTATATTGCTCAAACTCTGCATTAGGGATATAACCAAGTGCTAAGTGTGCACGCCAGGGCCCTTTAGGGCGATAATACATTGCCAGCTCCGCTCCGCTAATACGCGAACTAGCGACATTTTCCAACAATTGCAAAGGCGGTTGCTGTGGGTTAGCTGAAGCTTGATTCATGAAGACTTGTTGGTCGTCGTACTGATAATAAAAAATAGCCCCATCAAAACCAAACCCTGAGCGCATTAATGGCGTTTTAAACCCTATCTCATGGGCACTAAGCTGCTCTGGTCCGTAGTTAGCCTGTTGCGCCTGCTCTGGCGTAGATAAGAAACCGCCATTGTAGCCACCGCTCTTATGGCCGTCTGAATAACGATAATAATAAAGGTTATCACGGCTATCAGTGTAGTGCAGCGCCAGCTCCGTAGAAACGCCGTCATCATCTTGCTGTCCACTGACTTGGTAATAATCAATGATGATGCCGCCTTGAGGGTCTGTGGCAATCGGCACATTGAGTGTGGAGACCGAATCATACTCGACAGTTTCATCGCTGTAGCGTACCCCAGTTATCAATGCCCAACGCGGCGATAACTGCCATTGGGCATGAGCAAACAGTGCCCAAGAGCGAGTGTCTATCTCGTTATCGTATAAAAAATTAGCCGTCAGGCTCGGGTCTAAGATGCCGCGAAAGTCACGCAGCAAATCATTGTTATTTAACTGCTCTATTTGCTCGGATAACTGATATGCACCCAAGGTAATATGATGCTGCTGATAGTGCCCTTGCAGTCTTAATTCGTTGCTCAAGCTGCGTGTCTGCAACCCGAGGTTTCCTTCGCACAACCGCGCGAGCGAGCCATCGCAATTAAAACCATGGTCGCGCTCAAGGTCGCTCACTCCCAGTAACCAGACCGCTTGCCAGTGAGTGTTCACTTGCCAACCTAACTCATTAGTGAGTCCCCAACGGGTAGTTTCATGGGCATTGTTGTTGTTTACCTTCACCGCCCAGAAGTCATCGCTGCCATCATTAAAACCAAATGCGTCAACACACTCACCTTGGTTAATTTGAGCCAATGTACAAGGTGAGCCATCGCTGGGAGATATAATTCCAATGTTTCCGACAGGCTGTGTCAGTCCCTGCCAGCGACTATACTCAACTTTAGTGAACCAATTGAGCTGTTGCCACTGCCCTAAATAACTAACCCGGGCGTCATTTTGCTCAAGGCCGGCTTCGGGGTAGGCTTGGGCTAGGTTGTAACTAGTGTAATCATATTTCTGATGATTTAACGCTACTCGCAAAGCTTGCTGTTCGGACAGCTGCATATTCCCCACCAGCTGCGCTTGACGCCAATCATCACTGCCAATAGCGCCTTTGACGTAGCCGTAGTTATCGAACTCAGGGCGTGCAGTGCGTACTAAAATTGCCCCCCCGGTGGTGTTACGGCCAAAAAGCGTACCTTGTGGCCCTTTAAGAACCTCCACTTGCTGTATATCGTATAGATTAGCAATTTGATGGCTGGCAGAGCCGCTGTTTACCCCATCAACATACAAACCGACCGGGGAAGTATTAGCGGTATTGTAATCAATCAGCCCGACACCACGAATATTAATGGCCGGCGGTGTACCTTCGGCGGCATTTTGCGATATTTTCACATTTGCCGAGAACCGTCCTAACTCGGTGGTATCTTTGATAGCCGCATCCGTGAGCTGTTGCTCGCCGATATAGGTAATCGATACACCGACTTCACTGGCTTGCTGAGCCCGTTTTTGCGCGTACACTTCGATCACTTCCATCTGCTCATCAGCTGAAGTTTGTTGAGCCTGTGCGACCGTCGTACAAGCAAAAGGTATACACAGCAGAGTCCGCTTAAGTTGCCAAGTCATTTTTTTATAACGCATTAATTTAATTATTGATCTTAGTATAGAAGAAACCTCGTCATAACAGTAGCGTGTTACCAAGGTAAAAAGCCGCGCTCACCACTAATATGGGTTGGCACGCCGGATAGCGCCCGTGCTGTTTGCATGCCAGCCATCACCGCCGCCTCTACACAACCGGCATTAACGCCGGTGCTAATCCAATCTCCAGTAATGTAGAGATTGCTAAAGTCGGTTTCTTGCGTATGCAAACGGTACTGACTCGTGCCTGTTAATGACAACACATAGCGCTCGCTGGGGTCGAGGTTTACGCGCCAATATTGATAATCAAAACGTTGCTCACCCTGTGCGCTCGCAGGAGCATACAAAGTATGCCATTGGAAGCCTTCCCTATCGCCAGCTTCTGGCCACAGCCAACGCATGCTGTGCTTGAGTTTGTTGAGGCAATTGTTTTTCACGTTTTGCAATTGCTGCTGCACAAAGCCCGTGTCGCTCGCGGGAGGGAAATCAGCGCACGTATAGGCGCTGCAAAAATACGCGACATTAACTGGTTGATTATCCTCTGGCCACTGTTCCCAAGGTAGTAGGTGTGCCATCGCGGCCCAGGTGTCGAAGGGCTTGGAAAACGCGCTGAGGATAGGCGGCTTTGTCGATGCTTGCCAACCTAGCTGCCGGTCGTCTTTATTTAGCCACAGCTGCATGGCTTGGGTAGCCACGGTGCCAAGCTCCTTAACACTCGTCGCTAACCGAGTGTCTGTTGCTAAAAGCGCTGGCGCTATATGCTCCATGCTTGCCACTGATACACCACATATCACATGATCAAAGTCCACTGCGCGCTCAAGGGTAATGCGTTCAAGCGGCGCAGAAAAATGACGCTCATACACCGCCTCCCAGTCACTCCAATGTGACTCAAGGTTTATGTTGTGGGTCTTTAATAGTTGCGCTTGGTCTGCGTTAATTTGTGTATATAACGGCTCGCTTGGCCAGCAAGGTAAACCGTGGATATCCACTAAGGGATGATAATCTGGGTGCTTAAGATCAACTTGCTTGCACAGCTCAATCTTTTGCACAAAGCGCCCGCTACTGTCGGGATACAATTGCTGCACCTGATGAAAAAAGGCAAATTTCACGCCGCGCTGCTTTAATAGCTCGTAGATGGGCGCAAAAATAACATCGCCCATTCCCGCTTGCATCTTCCACATTACGCCGCCACGGTAACACAGCAGAATTCGTAGGATAGCCAAGGCTGCAACCCCCGCCTCCACATTCGGTTTGCTAAAATCGCCATCTTGGTAGCCAAACACTAAGTCGTAAAACCCTCTTACTGGAGCACTATCAACGCTAAAGTGTGGGTCTGCACCATTATCGCTAAGCCACTGGCGTAAATCACGGTCATTAATACTGGCAAAGCCACGCTCATGAATTTTGTCGCGTATTAAACCAACCAACATGGCAATCGCTAAATCGGCGCAAATATAGGCTTGACGCAGCTTCGCATTGTCATCGAGTAATTCACGAACTTCTTCACGAAGCCAGCGCTTAAGCTTGCGGACAATATACCAAGTTCCCAAACGATCCGACTTGTGACTAAAACTTTCGTCGTTAACACGCAAATTGAGTAAAGCACTGAGCTGCTCTAATAATAACCTAGGGTTAGAAACAACCTGCTGCGCATCTTGGCGTAGCTCGGTGTAAAACTGACTTACCTCCAGAGTGATACTGCTGAAGGTACTTTGCACTTGCTCCATAATGCTGGCTAAAAGATGCTGATCACGCCGCTTCCGAGTGGTGAGTACAGGTTTATGTGCCAGCTCATGCTCTATATCGTCGACAAACTTCTCTAGCCAGGCGACCAAAAGCCGAGCAATTTGCCAAAAGTGTAAATCCAAAGTGCCCGCACTAGGGTTCCCCTCGATTCGTGGAAATTCAATGGCCCAAGGCTGCCATTGGCCGTTAATATGCTCTTGTAAGGCGATAACATCATGAGGTTTAAATGCCTGTTGCCACGTTGCCATAGGGTGAGTCGCAGGTCTATCCAGTGCTTGATAAACTCGCTCTATGGTGCGGAACGAATTTACATAGGCGCCAAACCAAACATGTAAGCCATGCTCCTCAATACGTTGGCCCATATTTGCGTTGCGACCACTGGCGCCTTTGCCACCCAAACGCCAGCCTTGCTGATACACGGTTATATCAAACTGTTGTTGCCAATTGGCTTTTTCCGTTAAATACACAGCAGCGGTCATAGCACTGACGCCACCACCAAGAATCGCGATTTTTTGCTGCTCAGACATAACCTTGCTCCACAATTACCCTTGCCCCAGCCTGCTCAAAGTCCATATTGACGTAATAAGGCAGCCGCGCCCATTGCTTACCTGTAGCGATACCAAAGAGTTGCTGCAGTGGAAACGCATCAAGATGACGAATATCAACCTCATACTCCCCTTCTAATAACCCCACCTCATGAATCGCATTGATGGTTGAGGGCGAGTGCAGCACGGCGCTGTAAAGACTGTTTTGGGCCATTCCATCCGGGCATTGTTTAAACAAAATTTGGTCTAAATAAGGGTGTGTAACCCCGCCTAACAACTGTTTGATGAGCTCTTTGCTCAGGTGCGCCCCTTGCGCTCCTTGCGACAACAACTCGGCTATTTCTTTAGTCGTCTCATACGCTTCGCTTAGCCAATTGTCATTATCATCCACTCTACGAACCCGTAATAGCTCATGCCAGGCCATTTGCGTGTTTGGGTGGTAAGGTTGAAAGGTTTCTAGTTGCAGCGAAAAGTCACTGTTTGCCTGCTTATTCTCGGGCATGCTGTAGCGACATAAATATTTGTTATAACCCCAAATCTCGCGGCCATTAATCAAAGCATTAATGTTATTTACACAAATAAAGGCAGGAAACCAATATAGATGCAAAGCGCGGTCATCACCCTTTGCTTGTTTGACGACAGGCAACCAGATGATGATATCAGTCTCTTGCATCCAGCCATATTCACTAAAGGGCGCCTGCAACGAAGCGATGCGGGTGATATCAGTAAAGCTTAGTAACGGCGATGAGCCCAGTACTTTAAAAAAGTAAGGTGAGGAGTCGATTGAATTCAACGTGGTATCAACAAAGTGCTGCATTTTTTGCTCACAGCCTGCTAAGAAAAAGCCGAACATGCGCGCATCTTTCATGCCACACGGCGGTTTGGCGATGGGGTTTGAAGGGTAATGAATATAAGGTAAAGCCATCCTACTCTACTCGCTGGTTTTAATCTTTGAGGCCCAAAAGTTAGGGCAACGCGTGCACCGAGTATAGATGGCTTTTTATTTGTTCACATTATTTAAACAAGTACGTCGCTAAATTTTCTCGCCCAACTTAAACAAGACGAACTCGCCAGGTTGCATTTTTTGCCAACGCTCATCATTGGTCAATGGCCGCGTTGCGATGACCGTCACTATGTCATCAGGTGTGGTTTCCTGTTGAAAGTTAACCACCATATCAGCATCAATCAAGGTGGCCTTGCCAAAAGGTGCGCGGCGAGTGATCCAGTGCAAATTGTTAGTACAATACGCCAGTACAAACACACCATCGGTTAGCAGCATATTAAATACGCCTTTTTCTCTTAGTTGGTGCGCCAGTTTGGCTGCGTAACGAAAAACACTCGCCATATTGCTGGGTTTTGTGGGGTACTTTTCACGAATTTTGTCGAGCAACCAGCAAAACGCCAGCTCACTGTCGGTATTACCAACAGGACGATAGTAAGAGGGCTTTAAATCACTGTAGTCTGAGAGCTGACCATTATGCGCGTAGGTTATCTCCTTACCCCACAACTCGCGAGTAAACGGATGGGTGTTTTCCAAGCAAGTTCGTCCACGATTCGCTTGACGAATATGACTGATCACCGACTTACTTTTTATGGGATACGCACGCACCAGTTTGGCTATTTCCGACTCGCTACTCGGCAATGGGTCTTTAAATGAGCGACACCCTTTACCCTCATAAAACGTGATCCCCCATCCATCTTTGTGCGGGCCCGTATTTCCGCCACGCTCTAACAAGCCGGTAAAACTAAAACAAATATCTGTTGGTACGTTGGCAGACATGCCAAGCAACTCACACATTTAACACTTCCCAATAAAATCAAAGATAAACTAGCTTAAGAACAAGCATGTTTTGGTATTCAAGCTGTGCAACTAGTAGTAAGGGGTTATTCGCCAGCTTTCTATACTGCTATTATTTCACAAAAACGCCAAGGGGTTAAAAGCCAGAGCCAAATTCAAACTTTCCCCTGCTTATCTGGCTGCACTCTTACCACTTGATTATTGAATAAATAACGAGAAGGCAAGGTGCACAGCCCATTTTAAAATGATCAGACTTACGCCATTATTACCGTTTGTAAGTACTAGATTGAGCATAAAACGAGTAGAGCCTATCACCTCTGTTATCATCGACTAAAATTTGTCAGTGATAAAAGGTGCAAGCACCCTATAATTAGTCCAAGAGGGCTTGCAACCCTAATTGAGTAACGCTAATCTAGCTGCTAGTGGTCAGACCTCTAACAAGGAATCAGATTATGACACTTCTTTTTTTTATACTTGCGCTTATTGTGGTGCTGTCTTACGCCAGTTACCATCGCGCCAGTTTTAATACCTGCCTCGGTCTTGCCGTTGCAACAATGATTGTCGGCACCATTGCCGGTGGTTTCGGTATCATTAGCTGGCTTATCTTTTTAGTTATTGCCGTGCCTCTGTCTGTAACGACAGTTCGACAGCAATACCTCGTAAAACCTCTTTTTGCGGCTTTTAAAAAAGTCACCCCGACGATGTCAGATACCGAAAAGTCAGCCATTGATGCTGGTACTACATGGTGGGAAGCGGATCTTTTTTGTGGTCGTCCTAACTGGAATAAACTACACCAGTACCCCATTCCAAAGCTGAGCGCTGAAGAGCAGGCTTTCCTTGATGGACCCGTGGAAGAAGTGTGCGGTATGTTTAGCGATTGGGAAGCAACCCACGAGCTTACCGATTTACCGGAAGAGGTTTGGCAATATCTGAAGGACAATAAGTTCTTCGCCATGATCATCAAAAAAGAATTTGGTGGTTTAGAGTTCTCAGCTTACGCCCAATCATGTGTGCTGCAAAAGCTCACCAGTAAGTCGACCTTGTTATCGTCAATTGTCGGTGTCCCTAACTCATTAGGCCCGGGCGAGCTACTCCAGCACTATGGAACGAAAGAGCAAAAAGACCATTACCTCCCTCGTTTGGCTAAAGGTGATGAGATCCCATGCTTCGCACTGACCTCTCCCGAAGCGGGTTCTGACGCCAGTGCCATTCCTGATTTTGGTGTGGTCTGTAAGGGTGAATTTAACGGCGAAGAAGTGACTGGTATTCGCTTAACTTGGAACAAGCGCTACATCACACTTGCACCGGTTGCGACAGTGCTTGGCCTTGCTTTTAAGCTACGTGATCCAGACGGCTTGCTGGGCGATGAAAAAGAACTCGGCATTACCTGTGCGCTTATTCCAACCGATATGGAAGGCGTAAAAATTGGCCGTCGCCACTTCCCTTTGAATGTGCCGTTCCAAAATGGCCCAACCCAAGGCGAAGACGTTTTCGTGCCATTAGACTACATCATTGGTGGTCCAAAAATGGCTGGTCAAGGCTGGCGTATGCTGGTTGAGTGTTTGTCGGTTGGTCGTGCTATTACCCTACCGTCAAATTCAACGGGCGGCATTAAATCGCTTGCTGTTGCTACTGGCGCTTACAGCCGTATTCGCCGCCAATTCCGCCTACCCATTGGCAAAATGGAAGGTGTTGAAGAAGCCATGGCGAAACTGGGTGGTTACGCCTATGCCAGTGATGCTGCGGTCAGTATGTCTACCGGCGCGGTTGATTTAGGTGAAAAGCCATCTGTCATTTCAGCCATTTTGAAATATCATCTGACCGAGCAAATGCGTGAGTCCACCATGCATGCTATGGATGTTCATGGCGGTAAGGGCATTTGCCTAGGGCCAAATAACTACCTTGGCCGAGGTTATCAAGGCGCCCCTATTGCGATCACCGTAGAAGGCGCCAACATCCTCACTCGTAACATGATTATTTACGGTCAAGGCGCGATTCGCTGTCACCCGTTTGTGTTAACCGAGCTGAATGCCTGTAGCATCGAAGACAGCAATGAAGCTTTGGATGTATTCGACAATGCCCTAATGGGCCATATCGGCTACACCATTTCTAACTTGGTGCGTACGAAGTGGCTAGCATTAACCGGAGCGCGTTTTACTAGCGTGCCTTATAAAGATGAAACCACAGAGTTTTATCGCGATGCGGCGCGTTTCAGTGCCTCTTTGGCGCTGATGTCTGATATTTGTATGGCGGTGTTTGGTGGCTCACTAAAACGCAAAGAGCGCATCTCTGCACGCCTTGGTGACATGCTAAGTTACCTGTACTTAGTATCAGCGACTTTGAAACGCTACAACGACGAAGGCCGCCGCAAAGAAGATTTGCCATTAGTTAAATGGGCCTGTCAGGAGTACTTGTATCGCTGTCAGCGTGCGCTGGCTGATTTAATCAATAACATGCCCTCAGTGTTTTTGCGCGGTGTGCTTAAGGTTATTTTGTTCCCTTGGGGCCGCCCAGTGCGCAAGCCAACTGATAAGCAAGAGCATGTTATTGCCCAGCTACTGCAAACGCCTAACGAGACTCGTGAGCGCTTGTCACAGCATATCTTCTTAACCGATGGTCCACACAGCCTACTCGGTAAACAAGAGCAGACACTACGCAACATTCTCGCTGTGGAGCCGCTGTTCGATAAGGTATGCCGCGCGACGGGCAAAAAGCTGCCTTTCACTCAGCTTGATAAGGTTGCACAAATGGGCCTTGATGAAGGCGTGCTCAGTGAGCAAGAAGCCCATCAATTGCGCGATGTCGAGCAGCAGCGTTTGGATGTGATCAACGTTGATGACTTTGATCCCGCCGACCTACTCGCGGGTAAAGCGGCCCGTAGACGACCAAACAAAAAGGCGTCTGCTGCTTAATAATTTGTGCACAATTGCACTTTTCCACGACACCAAGCCAGCATATGCTGGCTTTTTTATGGCTGTTGCAAAATTTGCTAACAATTTGCACCTAAAAAAGACCCTGCCTAGCCTTGCTTTTCCCAGCGTGAACCCGAACACTAAAAGCGAAAATAACAATACCTAAAAAACTAACAGGATATATATTTATGATAGCGAAGCATTTTATTGCCAGCGCCCTAGCAGGCGCCATCGTGCTCTCTCTAGCTGGATGCCAGCAGAGCGCTTCTAACGAGCTACAAAGTGTACAAACGCAAAGCCAGTTCCAAACTTACAGCGCCGAGACCTTCTACGATACCGTGAGTTTAAGGGGCAATAGCATCAACCATAGTGGTGATAAACTGCTACTGAGCAGTGATGAGAATGGGGTGTTTAACCTCTATGAGGTCGACATTAAAACCGGCGCTCGCACACAGCTGACCGACGCCAAAGACAGCACTTATGCACTGGCATTTTTCCCCAAGGACGACCGAATTCTGTTTAGTCGAGATAGCGGGGGTAACGAGCGCACGCACGTGTTTGTTCGCGATCAGCAAGGCGAGATCACCGACTTAACGCCCGGCGAAGAGACCCGCGCGGCATTTGCAGGCTTTAGCCAAGACGGGCAACATTTTTATGTGCTGAGCAACCAGCGTGACGCCAAGTTTATGGACTTATACAAATTCGATAGCAATAGTTATGAGTCTCAGCGTGTTTATACCAACGAAACAGGGCTCGATGTCAGTGCCATCAGCCCAGATGGCCGATATATTGCGCTAACTAAGCACCACGATAACCGTGATAGTGATTTTTATCTACTGGATACTGCATCGGGTGAAGGCCCTAAGCTTCTCAGCGCTCACGAGCAACCAGCCAAGTATAGCGCTTGGAGTTTCAGTGTTGATGGGCAATCACTGTATTACACCACGAATGCCAAAGGCGAGTTTCGCCAGATGTGGCGCTATAACTTGGCCACACAAGAGCATGAACTTGCTTTGGACGCCGACTGGGATGTCAGCTTTATGGAGTACTCAAAGTCTGGACGGTACCGCGTCAGCGCCGTCAATGCCGATGCCAGCACCCAGGTAACGATTTTAGACACCAAGACAAACCAAGAGCTGGCATTGCCATCGACACTGCCAAAAGGCACACTCAGTGGCGTCGAATTTAGTGATGATGAGCAAATCATGTCATTTTATTTAAGCTCAGATACCAGCCCACGCAATCTATATGTATGGCGCATTGGCAGCGACCAAGCGCAGCGTCTCACCAACACCCTGAGTGCAAACATTGCTGAAGAAAACCTCGTGAGCAGCGAAGTGGTCCGCTTTAAAAGCTTTGATGGACTCACCATTCCCGGCATTTTGTACAAGCCTAAGCAGGCTTCAGCCACGAATAAAGTTCCTGCTTTAGTCTGGGTGCACGGTGGCCCAGGTGGCCAAAGCCGCACGGGTTATAATGCTATGCGACAGTTCTTAGTGAACCAAGGTTACGCGGTTTTTGCAGTGAATAACCGTGGCAGTGCCGGCTATGGCAAAACCTTCTTTCACCTTGATGACAAAAAGCACGGTGAAGAAGACTTACAAGATATTATCTACGGCAAAAAGCACTTACAAACGCTGGATTGGGTCGATAACGATAAGATTGGCATTATCGGCGGCAGTTACGGTGGCTATATGACGGCGGCAGCACTCGCCTTTGCCCCCGACGAATTTGAAGTGGGTATTAATATCTTTGGCGTTACTAACTGGGTGCGGACACTAAAATCCATTCCACCTTGGTGGGAGAGCTACAAAAAGGCTCTCTACGATGAGATGGGCGATCCGGCCACCGATGAAGAGCGTCATCGTCGTATCTCACCGTTGTTCCACGCCGATAACATCAAAAAGCCATTATTAGTGGTACAAGGGGCTAATGATCCCCGAGTTTTACAGGTTGAAAGCGACGAGCTCGTTGCCGCAGTAAAAGCCAACGGGGTGCCAGTTGAGTATGTACTCTTCCCGGACGAGGGCCACGGCTTTAGTAAGCGTGAAAACCGCATTACAGCGGCCAATGCGTACCTGTCTTTTCTTGATAAACATTTAAGAGGTCAATAATACTGCTGTGGTCAGTGCATGCTGGCCACACCCTCTCCTTGTTAACTGCCTTCACGCACCGCCTACAAATGTAGCGTCGTTCTTTGTTAGCGCGCTTATAGCTATCAGTTTACTGAAAACACAGCACCCGCCTATCTATGCTTATTACAGGTAAATAGAAGCAGCACCCAACGGGTATTGAAAAGAAATATATGAAGGAATAACAAGAATGTATCTGGAAATACTGAGTGAGCACACTCAGTGGCGGAGTGGACGGGACTCGAACCCGCGACCCCCGGCGTGACAGGCCGGTATTCTAACCAACTGAACTACCACTCCGCAGTGGTATGAGTGCATCGTCTAAGTGGCGGAGTGGACGGGACTCGAACCCGCGACCCCCGGCGTGACAGGCCGGTATTCTAACCAACTGAACTACCACTCCGCAGTGACGATGTGTGTACATAGGATTTATTCAGACATTGGCGGAGTGGACGGGACTCGAACCCGCGACCCCCGGCGTGACAGGCCGGTATTCTAACCAACTGAACTACCACTCCGCGATAAGCGCTGGATAACACAATGTACTAAAAAATATAAAGATGGCGGAGTGGACGGGACTCGAACCCGCGACCCCCGGCGTGACAGGCCGGTATTCTAACCAACTGAACTACCACTCCGCAGAGATTTATATTTTTTCTATTCCGAATGGCGGAGTGGACGGGACTCGAACCCGCGACCCCCGGCGTGACAGGCCGGTATTCTAACCAACTGAACTACCACTCCGCGACGGAATAAGGTTGTTTACTTAACTGGCGGAGTGGACGGGACTCGAACCCGCGACCCCCGGCGTGACAGGCCGGTATTCTAACCAACTGAACTACCACTCCAACGAGTAAGCAAACACTGGATAACTGGCGGAGTGGACGGGACTCGAACCCGCGACCCCCGGCGTGACAGGCCGGTATTCTAACCAACTGAACTACCACTCCGCGATATCCAAACTGCCAGAAGCTCTGCCCTGACAGCGGCGTGAATGATACGAATCACCCCTTGGTGAGTCAATAGTTTTTTTGAATTTTTAGGGCTTTTTTAGTCATCTGACATCGAAAGGTTTAAAATTTCACCTGATTTATCACTTTTTGAGCCATTTTTATCTGAGTTAGCTTCAGAGCTGTTTGTTTCTTGCTCATCACTTTGGGCACTTTTTTTCTTCCAGAACAATAAATTAATATTGCCCAAAAGTGGCTTTTTTTGCACCAAGACGCGAATGGCTGCCCACCCAGCGAGCAAAATAAACACATTCCCTAACACCACTAAGCTGTAGAATAACGCATTGCTCATCGCACTTGGCTGATCACTTTGCTCTGCCAATTCGGTAGGCCCTTGGCTCACCGGTGGCGCTATTTCTTCGACCTTTTCTATGGGCCGAGCAATGGCAAATTCATAATCCGGTAAGGCTGCCATAAACTCACGGCCATTACTGTTCGTGCCATATAGCTCTATTTGCAGCGAATAACGCCCCCATTCGTAATTGCTAATGGTGATCACGCGCGTGTTATCTTGCTCAGCTGGCAATGAAAAGGCTTGTTCATCGTTATTGGGATAAAAGATCTTTCCTTGGAGCAACACCGATTGCGGATCGAGTAGCTGCTCATCGAGGGTAATGTGTAACTCGTGGCTTTCGCCTTTGGCTCCCTCATGAAGCTCATAGGTGAGCGGCGGCTCTTTGACCACCACTGGCTCTTGCACCACTTTACGTTGGATGATGGGCGTGGTCAGGGCGATCTCTGGTCGCCACTGTCCGGCGGCAAAATCAAGACGAAACTCCCCCGTGAAAATCGCATCACCCGGGCGCTCATCAAAACCTCGGCCATCATCTTTAAAGTTGGCAACATGCTCTGTGCGGGCACCAAAGTTACTGTATTCATTATTATTAGTACTAACGAAATCAACTTGCATGTTAATGACATCACGGAAGCGGCCAATTTTCACCTGCTCACCATCATTTAACACCTTCCCTGTCAGTTTAATAATTTCGCCACGAAAAAGCAGAGGGGGAAGTTCATCAACTTGAAGAGAGATATCGCCGATAACCATAATACGGCTGTCCGGCAAGATTTGCCCAACCACTTGCCAAGGCCCTGGCATCGGTTTGTTGAGCACGATTAAGTCATAGCCGAGTTCGTCATGCCACTGTAGGTTGTCGTCATTGAGTGAGTGGGTGGCATAAATTTTACTGCCATCTGGGCGCACCAACACAACGGCGGGTGAGCCTTGGCGACGGAAAAATAGCAGCGTAATCTTGTCAACATCGTGGTCAATCCGAAAGCGGTTATCCAACAGCGGGATTTCATTGCCCTCGGCCAATACGGTCAGCTTTTCCTGCTCATCGCCCAGTGCCGGCGCACTGACACCGACACCAAGTAGCAGCACCATACTGATGAGAATTAATTTTGCCATCACCACCCTTTTCACCTTTTATCTCTACTGAGTGCGCCACAAACAATGACCGCCCTCTTTCTCTACCAAGTCTAGACGCTGCTCATGTGCCGCCAACTCTTGTTCGTCCGCACGCAGCACCGTTAAGGCAGGTCTATCTGGGTTTAAACGAATGATGTCACCATCGTCGCCTTGGTTTTGCTGTTCATTATGTTGCGCCAAATTAAGTTTCTTCTGACCGCCGGTCATCGCTAAGTAGACGTCAGCAAGAATTTCAGAATCCAGTAATGCGCCGTGCAACGTTCGCTTTGCATTATCGATATCATAACGGCGGCAAAGCGCATCAAGGTTATTCTTTTGTCCGGGATGCATTTCCCGGGCCATGGTTAAAGTGTCGAGTACTTGGCACACCTGCTCAGTATTAGGGTAGCCTCGATTCAACATGGCAAATTCGTGGTCCATAAAGCCCACATCGAACGGGGCATTGTGAATAACGAGTTCTGCACCACGGATATAGTCAAGAAACTCATCGGCTATTTGGTGGTATAGCGGTTTATCTTGCAAAAACTCGTTGGTGATCCCGTGCACGTCGATGGCCTCGTCTTCGATGTCGCGCTGGGGATTAATGTAAACATGAAAATTGTTACCGGTTAGCCGGCGGTTGATCAACTCCACACAACCAATCTCAATAATGCGGTGCCCCTCTTTCGGGCTAATGCCTGTAGTTTCGGTATCAAGCACTATTTGTCTTTGCGCCATATCAGTTTACGCTCATATTTGCTATCTTTGCTGCTTCGTTCATTGTACATAATAACAAGGTAAAGCGTGCAAAAAAGCGTAGAAATTTATACCGATGGTTCGTGTTTGGGGAATCCTGGTCCAGGGGGATACGGCGTTCTTATGCGTTACGGAAAGCACGAGAAAACGCTAAGTCAAGGGTATCAAACCACGACCAATAACCGCATGGAATTACTCGCTGCAATTGTCGCTTTGGAATCGCTCACCCGCCCCTGTGACATTGTCCTTACTACCGACAGCCAATATGTAAAACAAGGCATAGAAAGTTGGTTAGCGAATTGGAAAAAACGCGGCTGGCGTACCGCCAGCAAGCAACCGGTTAAAAATGTTGATTTATGGCAGCGCCTTGACGAGGCTTGCCAACGCCACACCATTGATTGGCGCTGGGTTAAAGGCCACAGCGGACATAAAGAAAATGACATCGTCGATGAGCTCGCACGCACTGCCGCAACCAGCGCATCGTTGTTGGAAGACACCGGCTATCAACCAACAGATTGACGGTGTTGAGGCACCCACCTTGTCCCTCTTTACAGACGCCGACATATGATATAAGTTTTGGTTATATCATATACCTAAAGCGGATTAACTATGTCTCTCACCGTGGTGCCTTTTTATCATTCTCCTAGTCACACGTTAAGTTATGTGCTGTTTTGTCCTACCACGCGACATGCAGCGTTGATTGATGCGGTCGCTGATTACGATGCGGCAACAGACACACTGAGTTTTGCCAGTGCTGATATCATTATCCGCTACCTTGAACGCCATCAATTAACACTTAAATGGCTCATTGAAACACATGTACACGCCGACCACTTCAGCGCATGTAACTACGTTGGTGAGCAATGCGGTGGGCAAACGGTGGTCAGTCAATATATCAGCGATGTACAGCAAACACTTAAGCCGATATATCAGTTATCCTGTGCCACCAATGGTGAGCAATTTGACAAGCTGGTCAATGATGACGACCGCCTGCCCTTAGGTAATTATGAGCTCAAGGTCCTTGCAACACCTGGGCACACCCCAGATGGCATCAGCATTTACGTTGATGGCCATGTGTTTATTGGCGACACCTTGTTTATGCCCGATTCTGGGAGCGCGCGCTGTGACTTTCCTAAAGGCAGTGCTGAACAGCTCTACCATTCAATCCAAAAGTTGTTATCTCTACCCAGTGACACCAAGGTGTGGGTGTGTCACGACTATCAACCTGAGGGGCGAGCTTTAGACTACCACAGCACCATTGGCTGTCAGCGTGAACAAAATGTGCATTTACAACAATCAGCACCGCAGTTTATCGCACAGCGTCAGCAACGTGATGCCACCCTCAATAAGCCTAAGTTAATGGATAAAGCTGTGCCGTTTAATCTTCAGGGTGCGCGCGTCGGTGTCGCCGACTCACCTCAACGCCTTTAATAGCAGGTTTAAAACTTGGCCGTGCGTGCCATTTAGGCTTAATGGGAGTCAGGGGTGTTACCCGCTTACGTGCCACCAGCATATACACACTGCCCATGGGTTTTAAATATTGACGGCAAAAACTGCGCCAGCGGGCAAAGCGCGATAAACGCGAGCCTCGAGCCAATGAAGCATGTAAAAAGCGCTCGTCGGCTATCAGCTCAAAGCCCAATAGGTCGAGCCAGTCTTTGACTCGGGAAGGAGTAAAGAAGCGCCCGCTCCAAGGCAGTTTTTGACGGCTAAATGGGATCAGGCTAGCAGCGCCACAAAAGCTAAACGGATTAAAGCCGGTAATAACAATGTAACCACCGGCGATCAGTGTGCGATGGGCCTCACGCAAAATATGATGGGGGTCGCTGTTATATTCCAAACACAGGCTCAGAATACACGCATCCACACTGCCTTCATAGAAAGGGAGCTCATCGACTTCGGCAAGTACGCCAGCTTGTTGTGAACGCGCTGCCACCCCAACTTGATGCTTTATGGGGCTCGCGGACGTATCTAGCTGTACACTCAGATCGCCTATTTTTAACAGATGATAACCGAACATGCGCTCTAACCACGGCTGCATCTTACGTTCTACGTCATTTTGCAAGTAGTCACCATGAGGAAACTGCTGCCAGGTATAGGGCGCAGGATGTTGTTGAAAGCTTAGTGCTGGTTTCACAGATTTAGCTCGTTATACTAAGGGGCATAAGTTAACGATATAGAGCTATTCGCTATGGTGCAAGTCGACGCAATCAACGCCTTTAATGATAATTATATTTGGGCCCTGGTGCACCCCACCAAACCTCACGTTTATGTAGTCGATCCAGGGGATGCTGAACCCGTAATGCGCTACCTCGAACAGCATGACTACCAGCTGGCGGGGATACTAGTTACTCATCACCATTGGGATCACACAACAGGTGTCGCCGCACTGAAACAAGCCTACCCAGAGGCGCCGGTGTACGGACCACAGAATAGCCCATTTACGGGCATCGAGCACACGCTCGCAGATGGCGATAGCATTGACGTATTTGGGCTCAATTTCTTAGTGCGTGCCACCCCGGGGCATACCCTTGATCATATCAGCTATATCAATGAGCAGTTGGTCTTTTGTGGGGATACATTGTTCAGTGGAGGATGTGGCCGCCTATTCGAAGGCACGCCAGAGCAAATGTGGCAATCAATGCAAACCTTCCTTACCCTGAGCGACGAGACCTTGGTGTATTGCACGCACGAATATACTCAGGCAAACATGGCATTTGCCTCAGCAGCTCAACCTGAGGATGCAGAGGTGCAGCGCTACACAAACAAAGTCAATGCATTACGAGAGCAAAAACAGATGACCCTCCCTAGCACTATCGGCCAGGAAAAACGCATCAACCCTTTCCTTCGTGCCGATAAAATATCGCCACAAGCACTCCCTACGGCATATCGCCCGGCTACCAGCGGTGAACCCAGTGCAATCTTTGCAGGTCTTCGTGCTTGGAAAGACAATTTCTGAGTCTCTAACTGCGGTACAATTGCGCAAAATTTGTAGGATCTCATCAATTTTTGCTAGTATGCGCCGCAGTTTTGCCCAAAGATTAACAGTTCATGAATAAACATATACTCATCGCAGCGGTGTTATCTGCGTTTTTAAGTGGTTGCCAAACCACCTCTAGGGATGTTCCCATCACTAAACTCCCTAGCAATACTGCGTCCCCGCAAGAGATAAGCGATGCGCTAACAATCGACACCCTAGGCGGCGATGAGATAGTTGAACAGCTAGAAGAAGCACCTGTATTTGACGATGTCTGGGAGCGGATCCGCTATCAGCTCTCAATAGAAGTTCCGCAAAATCGTCCTGTGGTTGCTGAGCGTAATTACTATGCGCGCCATCAAGCTTATATGGATCGCATTGCCAAGCGTGCCGAGCCTTATTTATATTACATTGTTGAGGAAGTCGAAAAGCGTAAAATGCCGATGGAGATTGCACTGCTGCCGATTGTCGAGAGTGCTTTCGATCCCTATGGCTATTCCCATCGCAGTGCCAGTGGCATCTGGCAATTTATGCCGCAAACGGGCAAACGCTTTGGCTTAAAACAAAACTGGTGGTACGACGGGCGTCGCGATATTGCCGAATCAACCCGCGCTGCGTTGGATTATCTTTCTTATTTGCATAAAACCCTTGAAGGCGACTGGCTAAACGCGATTGCTGCCTATAATTCCGGTGAAGGGCGAGTCATGCGAGCCATTAAGAAAAATCGCCGTAAGCACCTGCCTACCGATTTCTGGTCACTTGATCTGCCACGGGAAACCACCGCCTATGTGCCAAAACTATTGGCACTGGCAGACCTACTTAAACGCCATGATGAGTTTGGCATTAAGTGGAACAAAATAGTTAATGCCCAAGTGATTGACCGTGTCGATGTTGGCTCACAGATTGACTTAGCTTTAGCAGCAGAAATGGCAGGTATTTCACTTTCTGAGCTGTACCGCCTCAACCCGGCATTCAACCGCTGGGCCACCGATCCACAGGGGCCACATCACTTACTATTGCCGCTTGATAGCATCACGCCATTCAAACAACAATTAGCGTCAGCGCAGTTGCAAGACCGCTTACGTTGGCAACAGTATGAGGTGGCTGCGGGCGATAGCTTATCGGTGATCGCTAAAAAGTTTAATACCAGCGTTGGCGCTATTCGCACTTTAAACGCATTGGAGTCAAGCACCATACGCGCAGGGCAAACGCTAACGGTACCTTTATCTGACAAGGCGGCCTCGCACTTACCAGAAAAAGTACGTTTAGCGGTCAATGGTACGACATCACTAACACGTAGCCATACCGTAAAGTCCGGCGATACGCTGTGGGATCTCAGCCGTGAGTACAACGTCACCGTAGCACAGCTAAAAGCCTGGAATAATCTGGGTAACAACGCCATGTTACGGCTAGGGCAAAAACTAAAAATTCGCCAATCCACAGGCCAAGCATTACCGCAAACGACCAACCGCACCATTACCTACAAGGTTCGTCGTGGTGACTCATTATCACGCATTGCTAAGCAATTCGGGCTGCGCGTTGGCGACATTCGCAAATGGAATAACTTAAACGGTAAAAAGTACCTCTACCCTGGGCAAAAGCTCAAACTCATTGTGGCTGTAAAACGCGGCTAAAAAAAAGCGCTCATATAGAGCGCTTTTTTTCGACATCATGCTACTCGGTTATTGCACCAGCAAACTGAGCCAACCAAGGTTGCGCCACCGGCTCGGGATCAAAGTCCTCTAGGGCATCAATATCTAAGCGTGGCAGCAGCGGCTTACCTTGCAGCTCCATCAACAGCTCTTCAACTTGCTTACCCGCACCACAAAAAGTATCGCCATAACTGCTATCCCCCATGGCAATGACCGCAAACGGGGTGCCACCTAATAAAGGAAACTGGCTTTGTAAAGCGGCGAACAGTGGCATGAGGTTATCGGGAATATCCCCTTGCCCTGTGGTCGATGTGATCACTAATATATATTCGCTGTTGCTAACATCTTCCACTTGCGGGTTATCGATCACTGTGGCTTCATGGCCGTGCTTTTGTAGCTGCTCCTCGGCACTGTCGGCTAGACGCTCCGCACCGCCATAGACACTGCCGTAAAAAATATTAATCTTGGCCATTTAAAACTCCTTCGCATAATAAGCTTGCTCACACACCGGCCACCCGAGGCGCTCGAAAACGGCGAGTGCGTGTTCACCTAGTGGTGCATTAATGTGAATCAATTCTTCGCTGTAAGGATGCCCAAAGTACACATCGGTTGCAAACAGCATTAGCCGCGAAACCTCGAAGTGCTCGGCAAAAAAGTGATTTTGCGTATTATCACCGTGGTTTACATCGTTAATCAAAGGGTGGTTAATGCCCTTCATATGGCGACGTATCTGATGCTTACGCCCTGTTTTAGGCCAACACTCCACCAGCGAATAACGAACACTGGGAAACTTTCCTAAGGCGATAGGCAGGCTTGCTTGCAACAAGCAGCGTATATCAGTGCGCGCTGATTGTGCTGGCTTGTCTTGTTGCGCGTATTTATCGGCAATTTTATCTAGTTTTTCCTTTAGCGGCCTGTCGATACATTGCTGCTCAGGGGCAAAACCTCTGACTAACGCTAGATAACGTTTGCGCATCCCTCCTTCACTGAACAGCTGTCCTGCACGGTTGGCGGCGGCACTGCTAAGCGCAAACAATAATACACCGGATGTGGGCCTGTCTAAGCGATGCAGTGGATACACATGTTGACCGATTTGATCGCGCAGCATTTGCATTGCAAATTGGGTTTCATGCTTATCCAAAAAAGAGCGATGAACCAGTAGTCCCGACGGTTTATTAATAGCGATGTAGTGCTCATCACGATATAGAATATCGAGCGGCTTTACTGGTGCAACATTTACCGAATCTGTTAAGTCGTTCACTCTCCCCCTCCGAGAGTAATATCTATGCGCTTAAGCACTGTGTGCAATTGCGCATACCGCCCTGACCAATAGACCTCAGCCATGGGTGTTAAGGCTATAGCCGAAGGCAGAGGATGTCTTGCGTGTATTAGGGCACGCATTTTGGGAATAAAGACGAACTGCAACCATTGTTCGAACCTCAGGGTATCAACACAAAAAGGTTGGCTGGATTGCAATAAATGCTCAGCAACGGGCTTATCTTGCCATAAGCCTGCATTAGCTAATTCACCTTGCAACTGCGTGAGCAATTGAGTGATGGAATACGACATAACACGGTTATTGCGGTAACTTCAAAAACGCTATATTAGCATTTCTCTTGGGTTGATGACGCAATATGCCTATAATTTGCGGAATTTTATTTTCCAGGAGCCGCGTATGAGCGACAACATCGCCACACTGGCACAATTATTAGATGCCGCCGGCACCACATGGCGTGTATTTGACATTGGTCGTCGGGTGCAAAAAATAGATAAAGCAACCTTTGCTGATATTGAGTCGACAACTATTCCTTATCCATATCCACTGGCACAGCATGCGCTACTGGCGATTCAGTTTTGGGACCCAAAAGCATCGAGTGAGCCTTATGTGTGGTTTTTGAAAATGCCGTTGGATGAGCAAAGTAAGCTGGTAGCAGCGAGTCGTGACCATTTTGCCAATATGGTGCTAGAAGCCATTGGCACATCGTTAACTGGGGCTGAGGGTGAGCAAAGCAAACTCGATAACAACCCTTATGTATTTACTCCCAATGCCAATAAGCGTGCCGCTTTCAATGCCCGTATCAAAGTAGAGTTACGGCAAAGCGCATCGCAGTACTATGAGCATGCACAGCTATATTTGAGTGGTAAGTTGGGCTGGCAAGACTGGCAAAGTGTCGCTGTGCAGGGTCTTGCCGATTTTGCTGCGCGCATTGACCATCAAGACAATGAAGCCCTGCTGTGCCAAGCATGGTCGCAGTTACCTGCACAAGTACGCCAACCTCTCGCTGCCCAGCTCGAAAATAGTGAGCTAGGTACTGAAGCAGCGCAAACCCTACTCACAAGTATCAATCAAGCGATTCAACATCAGGATAAAGCGCTACTTATTGATGCACTTCGCGCCATCAGCAGTGCACGCGCAGTGGGGCTGGTTGAACAAGCGCTGGGGCAAGTAATGAACAGTGATTACGGCCAGGATGCTGACATATGCCAGGTCATCGCTGGGCGACTTTGGGCTTATTTAGAAGCACCGCAAACCTTAGCACAGTTCTTAGAGCACTGCTGTCGAATAGACTCTGAGCAGCCATTGTTCGCCAGTATTTTTGCCGACTTAGTTGCAATCCCAATGTTGCGCCCTCATGTATTAGCTATATTACGGTCTGAGCAGCGTTCTGATGCGCTTTCTCGTGCAATTGGTGGGTTATTTTCGTCGTGAAAACCTTATGGATTCTGCTGCTGTGTGGTGGCGTGATAGCGTTGTTTTGGTATCGCCGTAAAGTGGCAGAAACTGCGCGGTTACATGCTCAGCGTCAAGCTGAACAATTAGGCGTGCAATTTGTTAGTGTTGCTTGCAAACAGTGGCGTTTAGCGATTTTAAGTAATGGTAAGCTTGGGATCCGCAGCCGCTTTATGTTTGAGTTTTCCAGTGACGGCGAAACCTTGTATGAGGGAGAGTTGTGGATGGAGAATGAACGTTTACGTAAGGCCGATATCCCACCGCACAGAATCTAAAAAAACTAAGGCGTGACTGTAAGTCACGCCCTAATCTGCATCATCCTTGCGCGGTATCCATCACCGCTGACCTTAAGGTCGTCCCTTTTGCTTTCCTTGCTCGATTACCCTATCTAACCGATGCACATCCTGTGCTTTGTTCCTTGCTTCATCCTGAAGTGTTCCTCTTGCCTCCTTGGCCATTCCTAGGCATCCCGCCTTCCCTGCACGTCCTGTGCTCCTGTCCTTTAACGGCGTCCGTTACCGTCTATTCCATTACTATTCCTGCATTACTTTGCGTGGTTGGCCTACATCCGTTCCTTAGCCAAGTGCATCCTGCACTGTTGTCGTCCTGACAATGATAAGTTTAGAGAAAAGCCAAAAAGATGCAGCAAGTGCTTTGCAAAAAGTTTTATTGCAATAATGTAGAAACAATGAAGCAGCCTATATAAATCAATAGGTTAAACTTATTATGGAGCTAAAGGTAGGGACATATTCATCGTTAAACCCACACCAATGTGAGAGATCTCTCACATTGAAATTTCCATTAAACGCAATGTGGACTTTTTTTGAATAACAACTCTCCACTGACTTTGCTAAATTGCAATGTTTGCATGGTCTCAAAACCGTGGTTAGCAAAGAAAGTTTGATGCTGAGACTGCGTAACAAACACTGCAAGTCCTTGCGTTTCGTTATCTTCCTCAACAAGATTATCAAGGCCTTTAAGAAGGTAGTGACCATAACCTTGGCGTTGATAGTGAGGATCCACCGCAATAAAGGCTAAAAATAAGTAGCGCCCCATCGTTTTTAAGGCGTTGCGAATGGTCTTTTCCTTTTCAATGAGCTGCTGAGTCGTCAAATAGCCAGCACTGAGCATCAGTTTCAGTCGCCAGTGCCAATAACGATCCGCCTGCATGCTGGCGTCAGATTGAAATACACAAGCAATGGCTCGCAGAGCATCATCAACATACAAGCCAACTAATGGTTGTTTGGCCTGCCAAAAACTGTGTAGTTCTTCACGGATGAGCGCGCGTAACTTTTTTTCATACTCTTGGGTTTTACTGCTCTCGGCGCTGAATATTTCTCGCATTAGCGGGTCGTCATGATAAGCCTGATAAATCAGGCTCGCAGCCACGTTCAAATCTTCCGGAGTAAGATACCTAACTTTATAGTCGCCGAGCATGGTATTTCCTTGTTATCGTTGTTGTTCTATAGTTAACCATAGCCTTTTATGAGCACAATGGAAACATTATATGGATACCTCAAAACATACGATGACGACCCTTTTTCAACAGCTCGGCCTGCCCAGCAGCGATGAGCAAATTGAACAATTTGTGACTGACCACAAATTAAGCCCTGAGCTCAAACTCGCTGATGCGCCGTTTTGGTCACAGGCGCAGCGCCACTTTATTACAGAATCTTTGGAACAAGATGCGGATTGGTGCGAATTAATTGACGAGTTAGACGCCCAGCTAAGGCATTAATACAGCGATAAAGCTCGTCCAAGACAGGTGTGGTTCATACTTTCTTCGTTAATATTGAACATCCAAAATTAGGGTCCTTGCGGCCCTTTGCTTTATACTGTTCAGCGATTAAAAAGAAGGAATCCATTTGTATGAACCCTGTGGTTTTTGACGCCATCAAAGCCTTATTAGCACAAAACAAAACACCTACCGTAGCAATGACCAAAGCGATGCTCAAAGAGCCCGTGCCGATGCCAATGATTATTGCCGCTGTAAGCCAATATAAAAATAACCCCGAGGCATTCAAAAACATGGTCATAGAGCCACAATTGCCGAATAACGAACAAAAGTCGACACAACTTGATCGCATTGAGGAAAAACTTGATAAACTACTCGCTTTGCTCGAGAACTCAAAATAGCGAATGTTTGTTGTAGACCTCACTTTTGACTGTTACCAAGACACCCAACTCAGCGCTGCCGAGCAGGCGATAAATCAGACGGTGGTGGCGCTTCGAGCCAATGGCCAAATCATCGGCGATGAATTTCCAACCGTATTGAAAGAAGGCTTCTTCGTGACTCGGGTAATGTGCCCAGAAGAGGATTCATTGCACCCGCTCAACCACAGTCCGTTTGTGAAGTTTGCGCTCGATAAGTTAAACGATGCCGGGTTGTTAGCGCCCAAAGTCAAGGTTATAGGGCAAGATATTCACGCCAATAGTGCAGATAACTGCGCTGCACCGAGCAGTTACATTCTTTACACTACCTATTTGCATACGTGCAGCCCGTTGTATTGTGGTGATGATTTTTTACCGGTGCCGCTGTATCACATTCCTGCTATCGCCAACGGCGATTACAAGACACTGATAAAATGGCAAGAAGACTGGCAGGCATGCGATCAAATCCAAATTAATGGTGCAACACGCTGCGAATTTGCGGCGCTGCATGAGATCAGCGCCTTTGATAGCGACCTGACTCGTCGCGGCTTGGACTTGGCAAAGCGGATCCGTTATCTAACCAAAAAGCCAGTCTACTATTACTTGTACCGTGTCGGTGGCGAGAGCCTGACAGCCGAGCAACAACGTCGCTGCCCAAGCTGCGATGGTCATTGGCACCTAGCAGAGCCATGGTTTGGATTGTTCGACTTTCGCTGTGAACAATGTCAGTTGGTATCTAATATTTCCTGGGATCACCAATAGTGTTTACAGCACGTCTAATTGCTGTAACAACGAGCTGATATCATCCGCCAAAACATGGTGCGGTTCTTTACCGACATATTCTAAGCAGACTGCACCATCGTCCAATCGCACGCTCAGCAACAAATCATCCTGCTCGGTCAGCCCAATAAACACGGTGTCTTGCTGCTTTAACCGACGTTTCATTAATACATGACCGGTTATATTTTGCTGTAAGCGTACAAAGTCGTCCTCGTTCCAAGGTAAAAGGAGCTCCACGCCATGACCGTCGATGCTCGCCGGCAGATTACCACTGTAGTAGCTGCCAAATAATTCGCTCAGTTGTTGTGGGAAAGGCACTTCCAGGGCCGCTGCCAATTCATTTAAGTCAGCACTGGGGGTACGCTCATGAATTTGCCATTGAACTTGCTGCTGTTGTTCGGTGCCGGCAATGGCTGCAGGGCTGGGCGAGTCCGGGTCGAAAAACGCCAGCGGGTTACGGCCATACTGTTGTTGCTCGTTGCTAATGTGTGCCTGTAAACAGCGCCGAAGTTCTGTGCTTACGCTCATGCATGCCTCAAATAATTTAGGTATAATTACGCCATATTGTAACGCCAAATAGCACAGCATGACAGATTACAGCAACGCCCCAGAGTTAAAAGCCAGCCTACTCGGCAAGGCAACTGAGTATAAAGACAGCTACGATCCATCCCTACTTTATCCCATAGCACGCAAGCTTAATCGTGATGATTTGCAAATAGATGAGCGTGCCCTGCCCTTTAAAGGGGAGGATATTTGGACCGGTTACGAGTTATCGTGGCTTAATCCTAAAGGCAAACCACAGGTCGCGGTGGCCACCTTTACTTTCCCTTGTCAAAGCCCAGATATTATTGAGTCTAAGTCGTTTAAGTTGTACTTAAACAGCTTCAACCAAAGCCGGTTTGAAAGCATGCAAGCAGTGCAGCAAACCATGGCCAAAGACTTAAGTGCGGCGACCCAAAGTGAGGTGCAAGTAACACTGTATGGCCCTGAGGATTATCAGCACTTCGCAGCCACAGCGTTACCAGGTCAGTGCATTGACGAGCTCGATATCACCGTCGATACCTATGAGTTGACACCAAGCTTACTGCGCCTAGCCGACGATGCGCAGCAAGTTGAACAAACCCTGCATAGTCACTTATTGAAGTCTAATTGCTTGATCACCTCACAACCCGATTGGGCGAGCGTGGTTATACGCTACCAAGGCCCCTCTCTTTGTCATGAGTCGCTGCTGCGTTACCTGATTTCATTTCGCAGCCACAACGAGTTTCACGAGCAGTGTGTGGAGCGCATTTTTACCGATATTATGGCCTGTGCACCCATGCAGTCCCTAGAGGTCTATGCCCGCTACACTCGCCGTGGCGGCCTGGATATTAACCCTTACCGCGCCACACACAGCGATAAAACCTTATTTGACGTGCGCATTAACCGCCAATAATCGTCGGTACATTCATGGCGCAGGTATCAATATAATCAGGCGTGGTCACAAACCACGCCTCGGGGCGATTTTTTCGCGCTGCAACGAGCGCTGCAAAGCTGTGTGAGTCGGTGCGCATTACTTTAATTACCGGGCGCTGCTTGGCAGGCAGTTGATCAGCAAATTGGATATCAACAATTGGGTTAAAAGGCTTTCCTGGCTTTGGCGAGCGCTGCAGCTGCTGTATATGAGCCATGCCCGCAAGTACGCGACCAAATACGCTAATGTTCTTATCCAAGTAACGCGGTGCCTGACCAAGCACTACAAAAAATTCACTGGTTGCGCTGTCGACTCCATTGCCCCGTGCCATACCTAATGCGCCAGGACAGTGAATTTGCCACGTTTGTGTGCCCTGCTTATTTTGACCGACGGCAAAGCCATTAATAAAGCCACTGCGCGCGCTGTAACCATCATCTTCATTGATGACGATATCTAACGGCCGCGCTGTTTCGCTGTGACTGACAAACTCGTTTTCCAGCGCCGGCACATCCGTGTCTTTGTCTCCAGCGCCGCCTTGGGCAACAAAGCCTTCGACAAAACGATACATACTTAGCCCACGATAGAAGCCTTGGCTAGCTAGTGAGCGCAAGCGCTCAACATGCGCTGGCGCCAGCTCTGGGTTTACCTCCAGATACACTATCCCTGTCGCTAAGGTAATCATCATTAAGTTTTCATCAGTAACGGCTCGCCATTCGCTGGCATTGGCGTTATCAATAATAGTTGTAGGAGAGGGGTTGTCGTCTGCACTGGTAGTCGCGCTTAAAACTAAGCTCACAACTATTAGTAGGCGTGTGATCATTGGCGAGTTCCTTGTTTATTATTATACCAATAATGGGAAATATGTAACGGTGCTGAGGCGGGTAATAACGGATTGGTCAAGCGAATATAATTGCGTGTTGCCAGTTCCGCCGCATCAATATTAGGGACTAAATGGGTGTGCAGTAAGCGCTCTATGGTGCCATCTGAAAATAAGCTTCGCAGCGCCGAGCTCAGCAATTGGTGGCGCTGTTTATCACCTTTTGCAACAAACAAGTACACCGCCGACGGGTAATAAAAGACATTGTGTTTGTCGTATATCAGCCCCTTAGGCAGTGATTGGGGGTCAAATGCTGTGAGCTCTTCAGGCAGAAAGTCGAAGCGGCCTTTTCTCAGCATATCGTAATGAGACGATGATTTAGAAAATGCATCCACCGTGAAACCGTTACGGCTGAACACATTGGCATCCGGCCAATCTTCACTTAGACCCACTCGTAATGATGAAAAATCGCTTATATAATTTTTTTGCGCCAGGATATCGGGATTATCAGAGCGCACTAGCGCAATGCGATAACCCAGTAACCCTTTGGCTATCGGGATTAAAATCGCCCACCCTTGTTGCTCTCGCTGCTGCGAAGTCACACCCCAGAATAAATCAATACCGTGCTCATCCCCCAACAGTTGAATCGCTCGTTGCTGTGATGGCAGATGGTCAACATACTGGTATGTGACCTGCTTTTGGTGCAAACACTCAATGCGCTCAGCTAGTTTAGTAAATAATGCCTGCATATAAGGATGATCGGCCTGTGCGACACGCATCGTCACCGACTGCTGCGCACCACACTCGCATATCACCAGTAATAAAGACAATGCCCATAGCCAGCATTTGAACATGCGTTAGTCCACATCAAACCGATACAATATATCTAAGGTATCATAAAGCCCGCTGGTTACCTCTATATATAGTTTTTGCAGTATTTGGTAGCGCACAGCCACTTCACTGATAGACTCGAATACACCAACACTGTATTTTACTTGGATCCCCGGCGCGATATAGCCAGCAATTTCAACCTTAGTATCATCACCACTGCCTTTTGAATTTAAGGTTATATCGCTGAGGCCAAATGTTTCCCCTACTCGCGATACAAATCCCTCACTGCGATTGAGACCTTGGGCTAGAAGAATCTGCGTGAGCATGGCATCGGTGTTCGTATCACCATCACCAAGAGGCTGACCGTTAAGCACGTAAGAAAGCGCTTGTGAACGATCCATGGCCGGCTCCGAGAACACGTTTAATTTCGGTTGTTCAACATTTCCGATTAATTCGATACCCGCTATCACCCCGTTGGCGGTGGTGTCTGGATTACGGATCGCGCGCACATTTAAGTAAGGTTTATCAAGCGCACCACTGAACCCAATTTGCCCGGTACGGATCACTAAATCTTGGCCAAATGCACGGTATTTACCATCCACCAGTTTTAACTCGCCACTTGCCAATGGCGGACTTTCATTACTCGCGGTTAGCTTCAAGTCGCCCATGATGTAGGACTTCAGGCCAAACGAGTCTATATACACATCGTCATGTACACCCACATCTAACTGCACTTGATAAGCGAAAGGCGCACTTTGCTGCTTTTGTGGTGCGTCCACAATGATTTCATCATCACTGACCTGTACCGCTCCTTTAGGTAACTCTTTGATTTTGATACGTCCGTAAGGAACATCAACACGACCATCAACTTGCACACTTTGGGCGCTAATATCTATGTTTAAATCCGGAGAGATCGCAACATTGACCCCTTGCTGCGGTACCACCATAAAGCGCTCGCCCGAGAGTGAAATGGTAAGTGCCGGATTATCACTGAGCCACACACCTGAGCCGTCAATAGCAAGCTTGCCACCATCGGGCGTGAGCAATTCCCCCTCCAAGGTCATACTCTCACCTTCGAGTTCAGCTTCGAGACGAGAGTTAGCAAGTGCTACCGGCAGTGCGTCCCCTTCAATTGCCAACTCATGCGCCTTGAGCTCACCATTGAGGTAGGGCTGCGCCAACGTGCCGCTGAGAGTGAGGTTAGCACTTAACTTGCCCGCTAACTTCCTCACATCAGGTACAAAGTGAGCGAATTTACTGATGTCGGTATCTGTTAGGTGCACCTCTCCAGAGAGTTGTTGCGCTTGAGTGATATCCTCTACGGCTAAATCAGCGTTAATACTGCCAACCACTGAGGAGTCTATGCTTAGCTTAGCATTGGCATTTTTTGCATCACTGCTTAGCTTTATCATTAAGGTTTCCACAGGCAATCGCTGCAACTGCCCTTGGTTTCGATACAACCCTTGTAATTGCTCGGTGTGGAACTCAGCATCAATCTGCACTGCTTGGTTATCTTGCCATGCCAACTGCGCATGTCCTTGCGCTTGCCCCTCTATACCCAGGTTGGGTCCCAGCAAAGTGGTTAGAGACTGTAACTGAAAGTAGTCAAGCTTAGCGTTGACGTGTCCCTGCTTGGCGCTGATATCACTGGGCTCTATGCACAAGTGCATGGCATTGCCCTGCAAACAAAAGGGCTTAGTGCGCACGCTCTGCTGGGCCAGATCAATGTCCAACTCGGTACTTTGCTCCAGTGCGACCTGATACTCGTCGCCGCGCAGTTCCAACTCGGTAATTGCCAAGCTCAATTGCTGCTGTTGCAGTTCAGACTGAAACGCCAACTGCGCTTGCCCTTGAGCTAATCCAGCACGAATATAGTTTTGTTGGTGATGTTGTGAGCCCTGAGACTGTACTTGAATGCCCTTGATAACTTGGCCATCAAGGCTAACATTAGCTACTTCTGCATCCAGGTCATATTCTAAGTCGGCTTGTTGATATTGCCCTGTAATATCTAATGTTGCGTCGCTCACTCGCAATCCCTCACCTTGCAGAGTCGCTAGTTGCAATTGCAATTGCAGCTTGGGAGATAAACGTTGCCCTTCGATACTAAACTGAGCGTGTCCCTGCCCTGAATAACCTTGATAAAGTGGCGATGATGATGACAAGTTTAATTCGCCGGCTAGTTGCCACTGCTCATCAATGCGGCCATTGATAACCAATGTATTCTCGCCTTGGCGCACACTAAAAGCATGAATATCGCCACTGAGATCGCTATCAATATTCAGTTCGGCATTAAATGTGAGCGGTTGCTCGTTTATCGTGCCTGATAATGACGACGGTTTAAGCTCCACCCACCACTGCTGGGGTGACTCAACACTCACTCGGCCTTGCAGCTGGCCCGATAGATCGCTGCGCACGGTGTCTAATAAGTACTCACTGTGCAAATTAGTTAGCTGCGCAGAAAAATCAGCGCTAATACCATCGCGCCAGGCTATTGATGTTGTTACCTCAACGTGGCTATCATTCGCTCGCAATTGCAACGGCGCAGCGTTGATGCCGCTAAGGCTTCCTTGAGCCTGTAAAGAAGTGCTCACTTGTGGGTATGCTGCTAGCTGTGTCAATGCATCAACATCGACGCGGTAGTTATCTAAAGTACCCGATGCATTAATGTTGGTGCGTTCTACCTGTAACGGCTGGCCCTGCACCTCAAGCTGCCAAGGTGCGTGTGAAAACGCCAACTCAAAAGGCCAATTTTGCTGTCGTAATTGTGCCTGTGCGTCTAATTCGAAGGTATATTTGCCTTGATTACGCGCCTGGACATTAAGTTCATCTAAACTGCCCGTGAATGAAAGCTCGCTGCGCTCGCCCAAGGCAGCTAGTTGCAGCGACAGTGTTAAAGGGTTGCCATCAGCAAAAGAGAATTGACCCTGAGCTTGGGCCTCAAGTGTATCCCCTTCGTTTGTCGCGATATCAGCAGGCAATTGGTAGGCGGCTGATAGTTGTGAAACGCTCAACTGCTGTTGTTGCAGTGCCACAGCCACTTTTAAATCGCTGATACGATGGCTTTGCTGCCCTTGAGTGATAATAATGTCAGCAACCTGTGCACTTTTAAGCTGCGCATTGATGCCTAAATCAAAAGCGATAGGCGGTAACGGTGGCAGCGCCTCAAGTGGTGCTGAGGAAGGCTGCTGCTCACTCTCAGGTAAAGTAAGTTCAAGCGAGCGCAGACGCAACGGCTGCACCTTAACGTCTCGTTGATGCGCCTCAAGCGCTGATTTAAAATCCCGTGCTGACACGCTAAGGCCCGCAGCACGGAAGTTGGCTTGTCCTAAAAATAGACTTTTGATGGTGATAGTCGGCAGTGATATTGGCTCGCTGGCCGGCGGCATTGCATCAGTCGCTGCCGCCTTGTCGTTTTGCTGCTCGGCTACTTGCACCGTCAGCGACTCAGCCCCAACTTGGCGAAAGCACAGCCCAGCACAACCCAGTAACTGCCAGTCAATACGCACAGCCTCAGCATCGATGCTTATCTGCTCGCTGGTAAAAGAGATATCAAATGGGTCATCATATAAAAACCGCCCCTCTTTGAGCGAAATGCGCAACCCATCAACGCTGTGATTGGCCACATAAGCAATGCCCTTGTTACCCACCTCTGTAAATAACAAACAAAACAAGGTGACTAAAATAGTGCCCACGAGGCCGCCACACCATCGGAGAATACGCTTATATCCTTTGCTCATAATTCCGGCCCCACAGTAATGCTCAAACGAGTGGTGTTATTAGGTGTGGATAATGCCCATGCGTGATCAATACGGATGGGGCCCACTGGGGTTAAATAACGCACCCCGAAGCCGGTGCCAACCGACCATGATTCAGAGAAGTCATTGGTGGCGGTTCCGGCATCAACGAATAGCGCCGCCCGCCAATTCTCAGCAAACTGATAATTATACTCCAAGGTGCCGGTGGCTAGGTATTTACCACCAATATTATAGCCATTACGCTCAGGCGAGATAGACTCATATTTATAGCCGCGAATACTCTGATCGCCGCCGGCAAAGAAGCGCATAGAAACCGGCACGTCATTAATATCATCCACGTAAATAGCACCCAGATTGACCCGGGTAAAAAACATATGGCGCTGCCAATAAGTGTTTAACCACGCATACTGTAGCTGTACTCTGACAATATCGGTGGTCGAAGCCAAGTGCTCAGTGCCCACTTCGGTGCTGATTAACCATTGCTCACCCCAAAATGGCGTGGTGCCTCCTTTACTTTGCTTGCGGGCAAAGCTCACTCCGGGTAGCAACATCTTAGTGCGCTGATGCTGCTCGCCAATGCGAAACTCTTCATACTCTCGGCGCAAAAATGCGGTGCGTATCCAATCTTCTCCCACTTTCCACTGTCTTTGCACTAAGCCTGTCAGTGTTTTCGAGAAGATATCCGTATCGACATTATCTTCGAGCTTGTAGCCGAGGCTAAAGCGCCAGATATCGTCATTAGGGTCGTCCACCGGCACGGTGTAGGCAAAACTGATGTCTTGCTGACGTTTGGAAATGTTCAGGTTACTCTCAAGATAGTGACCGTCTTCGGTGATCCAAGGACGAGACCATTTGAATCTGGCTTTGGGGCCTAAGTCCGTTGAGTAGCCGCCCCCCACTTCAAAGCTATCTTGTGGTTTATGCAAGACTTCCACACGAATCGGCACCTCGCCATTAGTCCGAGCGGGAATATCAGCATAAACGCGGACGCTGCTAAAGTAAGGCGTTTGCGATAACGCAAGATTGAATTCTGACACCTTAGTAGCACGGTAGGGCTGCCCGGTTTTAAAATGCGCCAGAGAATAAATATAGTTACTTGCTGGTGTATCAGAGCTGATGTTAATCGGCCCATAATCATAACGTGGGCCCGTTTGCACATGCAGCACCACCTCTGCACTGTGTTGAGAGCGATTAATTGCCAACTTAGATTGTTGCCACTTAGCGTCAAAGTAGCCAAGCTCTAACAATTGCCTATCTATGGCTGATTTAGCACTATCATATTGGCCATGGTGCACAACCTGCCCTTGCTGCAGAGGTAAGCTATCAAGCACCGCCTTAAGCTGCTGATCGTCTTCTCCGGGACCACTAAATTGATAATCCAATCTAGCGATGCGCGTCGCTTTGCCGGGTATGATGTTCGCAATTACTTGCGCTTTGCCTTCGCTGCGCTCTAAGCTGAGTTCTACTTCGCTATGGTAATACCCCAGTGCGCGCATACTCGCTTTAACTTGTGCGCTTGCATAGCGCTGTAATTGCCTGGAGGGGACCTCGCCTTTTAATTGCACTAAATAAAGCGCAACATTTTCTTCTAACTCTCCTGATAACCCGTTAATGCTGTAGCCAGTAATGGTTGTTGCTTGTTGCACAGCAGCATGTGCAGTGACAGCAGGCCATATTAAAATAGATAGAAGAATGAAAAAGCGGCAGAAAATCAAACGACTAGAACTCCATGATCTAAGAATACTGCAACAATGAATGGTCAGATCACTCATACGTCCCAAAGTGGGTCCATCAGTTTAACAAATGCCACTGACTTCGCGCACCCACTGAATAAATAAAATTTGCCTTCAAGGCTTTTTATTTCTTACAAGATAATAGACAATTTATCGATTCTTAAAAAAACGAGACAAGGTATGCAATTTCCCGACGACGACACCGGACACATGTTACAGCAAATACACGATGAAGGTGTGGACTTGACAGGCTTTCATACATTGGACTTCTTTATTCTATTTGAAAAGCAAGAACATGCTATTAGTTACCAAGAAGCACTGAAAAGTTCCGAACTAAGCGCCGATTCACAATTGGGAACTTGCCCTGACACTGGCGTATTTGAAGTCAAAGTAAGTATCAAAATGGTGCCGCAACATGATGTGATCATGGATACCGAAGCCTATTTGGAAAGTCTAGCTGATAAGCACAATGGTTATGGTGACGGCTGGGGACTAATGGCTTAAAGCATTCCGCACAGGAGCATTTCACACGCCCTAATACAGGGCGTTTGCCTTGCGAAAAGCGCCCTCATAGTCAAAGAGTTTGTCACTCACCTGCCACCCATATCGTTTCGACTTTCGCGCTACCACAAAATCAGGTGCTTGCAGGCAGTGCTGATGGTCAACCACCTGCTGAGCATCGTCCCAGGTTGTGACTCCGCTAACTGTGTGCCGCTTCGCGTAAAAGCGATTAAACCGGGCCACCACCTTGGCATTATTAAAGTCATAGCTCTCATCGACACTGGCCCCATCTTCATCAAAGTAGGTAACTTTGAGTTTGCCTGGCTGAGTAATTTGACAACTTAAGCCACTACAGCGCAGTACCATGGCTTCTTTTAAATTAAGTGCTTTTCGCAGTTTATCATCTGGGTCAACCAGCTGATGTTGGCAGGCGCTGCATTCGCGCGCAGCAATGTCATTTTCGCTGCCGCACTGCGGGCATTCTTTAAATTTAAAGCGATAGTCACACTGCTGCGTTTGCTCACCATCATCAAGCAGCCCCTGGCAGCGCCGACCATGATGCTCAATAACTTGGCCACTGGCATCCGTTTTTCCCCAAAAAATATTGGCAAAGCCACATCCCGGACATAATACTTGCACCGGCTCACTCAACGGGTCTGGGCGCTTCGCTCCCACTTCTGGATAAAATAAGTCAAAGCCATTGGCAGCATAATCGATCACGAGGCAGTCTTTTTTCCCTTCGTACAAACGCAGACCTCGACCCACAATTTGCTGATATAAGCCAACCGATTCGGTGGGCCTTAAAATGGCGATGAAATCCACATGTGGAGCATCGAAGCCCGTGGTTAATACCGATACATTAACAAGGTATTTTAGCTCTTTGCGTTTAAACCTAAGGATAATTTCATCACGCTCAGCCGCCGGTGTCTGACCAGTTATAACCGCTACTGACTCACTACTCAAATAGTCAGCTATTTCATAAGCATGTTTGACTGTGGCAGCAAATATCATCACCCCTTGTCTAGCATTTGCTTGCGCTTGAATATCACTGACAATACTTTTTGTTGCCCGGGTACTCGATTGCAATAGTGTATTCATATCGCCTTCACTGGGTATACCTGAGGGGCCGGATGCCAGTGAATTAAAGTCATAATTTTGCACTGCAGCATCAACGCAATTCGGCGGGGTTAAATAGCCTTTATTGATTAAATAACGCAGCGGTAATTCATATATACACTCACTAAATGGCGCATCTGCCGAGCCACGCACAAAGCCATGATAGTGGCGGTGATATATCCATCCTGATGTTAAGCGATATGGGGTCGCGGTTAGGCCTAACACTTTCAATCTGCTATTTGCTTTTTTTAAATGCTGAATAAGCTGTGAATACTGACTGTTTTCATCGTCACTAATACGGTGACACTCATCGACTATAATAAGTGAGTATTGCCTTTTTAGCTTATCTCTACTTTTAGCAAGAGATTGAATACTGGCAAAGGTGACTTGCTGGTTTAACTCTTTCTCATTAAGACCTGCAGAAAAGATCCCCGGTGTTAATCCTAATGCTTTATATTTTTCGGCATTTTGCTGTACTAATTCTTTAACATGAGTCAGCACCAAAATAGGGAATCGCGCAAGGCGCGCAAGCTCAGCAATAACTACACTTTTGCCACTCCCAGTGGGAAGTACGATCACGGCTGCACTATCTGAGCGGCGAAAGTGGGCTAAGGTGCTATCAACGGCTTTTTGTTGGTAATCTCTGAGTGTAAACACAACTAACACCCAAGTAAGTAAAAGGCCCGAAACCGGGCCTTGGAGGTTATTATTTTGCGAGGTATTTAGTTAGGTCAACATCTTGGAATGCTTTGGGACGCTTACCACGGCCTGACCATTCAACTACTTTTCCTTCAAACTCGCGACGATACTTAGGTTCAACCTTAGTTCGCTTGTCCTGTTTCGAGTCAACAATATCATCCACACTGAGCCCTTTTTCCTTCATCAGTTCGAGAACTTCCTGTTTCGCTTTTTCCTGCTGTTGCTGACTTTCGAGCGCAGTATTCAGAATATTAATTGCTTTCTCTAACTCATTCATCGATGCCGTTTTGGCAAAGGCTCTGATCTCTCTCACTATGGTCTCTTTTAATTGTTGAACATGGAGATTAAATAATAATTGAAGATTGATAATATATCAAAAATAAAAAGGCACTATACGCTGGGAAGGCTTATTTTAAATTAATATGACAAAGAAGGTGTAATTTGAGGGGGAAAAGTGAAGCCGAGTCGACTTCACCAATTACTCGCTCACAGGCGTGAGCAAATAAGCATTAAACGGGTGTTACATTTTCCGCTTCTGGTCCCTTTTGGCCTTGTTTGATGCCGAAAGTTACCTGCTGGCCTTCGTTAAGAGTACGAAAACCGTTACCGTTAATGGCACTGAAGTGAACAAACACGTCTGGACCATTTTCTTGTTCGATAAAGCCAAAGCCTTTTGCTTCGTTGAAAAACTTTACTTTACCTTGTGCTTCTGCTGACATACTTAGTTTTCCTGTAAGTCAATTTGTATCAATCGCCTAAAATTAGGCACTATCCTCCCTGAGCCAGTGTCGCCGCCGATGGGTCAGGTACAGTACTAAGGGCACACTAGCTAAATAGTCACTCTTACAGCATTGGCCGCACAAAACCGTCACATTACACGCCTTAACTCAAGGCAAGTTAAAGACTACCACAGAAAAATATAATTAGCTTTAAATAAATTCGAATTTTCTCTTTACGGGGAACTAACGGCTGCGGTAAAAAACTAACAGACTACGCAGTTCTCGCTTTCTAAGAACCTGTGTTATGTTATTCGTAGGACTTACACTTTGCCCAACTAAGGAGCATTCAATGAAAAACCTTCTGCTAGCCGGTTTGGTACTATTACTGGGCGCCTGTGCTTCGCACCCGGATTTTGACTACGACAAATCGGTCGATTTCTCGCAATATAAAACCTTCGCATGGATCCCCAATGCCAGCCTCACCAAAGGCACTAATAATTATCAAATTAGTGAGCTAATGGAACGCCGCGTGCAACAAGCGGTCAATGATGAGCTTCGCGCCAAGGGCATGGAACTGGTATCCCCGCAACAAGCAGATGTGTTAATTAATTACCATGCATCCGTTGATACCAAGGTCGATGTCGATACGTTTTCTACAGGTTACGGCGCTCGCTGGGACTATTGGGGCATTGGTTACAACGTGCAAACCACCACGCGTGAGTATGAGGTAGGTACGTTAGTCATTGATGTCGTTGATAAGTCTTCAAACCAGTTAGTGTGGCGGGCAGCTAAAGAGGGACGCCTGAAAAAGAATCAAACCCCGATTGAGCGCACCGAAGTGGTACGTGAATCAGTGGCAGATATTCTCAGCAACTTCCCTCCTCAAGCTCAGTAAAGCTCAAACAGAGGCGCTTTACGTGAGCGCCTCCAATTGGGTGATGCGCCACATTGCTTGGGCATCAGTGCGACCACACACATCCGTGGTGGCACTAAACTGACTGCATACAGCGGGCCGCGAAGGTTGGTTAAACAACTTACATAAGTTGTTAGTATCCAGTTGAACACAACGCTCTCCCGCTTTTTTGCCGTTCGGCATACCCGGAATGGCGCTGGAAATACTCGGTGCGATGCAGCAAGCGCCACACCCTAAACGGCAATCCATCTATCGCTCACCTCTTCATGATACAAATTCGCAGTATACCATAGCCCGCTTCGAGCCATGACCCTGTCTATGCAGAGCACAACATAAATGATATGTTATAACAAACCACAAATAACGAGAGATGCTATGCAAGTAACACAGTCCCATGCCCCTGATGCGCCCCCCGTGCATCAGCCAAAAACAGCGAGAGCGTCAAGCAATGTTGATGTATTACCTTCAATTTACCAGCCAGCTCATAACATCGTCATTTGGAAACGCGCACTCGACTCAACGATACGCGGGCAAATCCAAACCCTTATTCAGGCGCAGCCAAATCTCGCATTGACTTCGACGGTGAGTGCAAAGTCAGTATTTCACACCTTGCAAAGTAACTTTGATAACCACCAAGATTATCAGGCTTTGTTCGCCGATATCTCCACATTAGTGGATATGTTCAGCTGTTTGCTTGACTGTGAACACGTTGGTTTACGGCTCAAAGTGCTTAGCCAAGCCATGTGCCCTCGGTTTCATGTTGACCGCGTGCCCGTGCGCTTAGTGACCACTTACCAAGGCCCGGGGTCGCAGTGGCTAGCCCACGCCGATGCAGACTACAGTAAGCTTGGCAGCGGCAATCAAGGGCTCAGTGACGAAAAATCAGGGCTGTATCGCCATGCTGAGCATATTCATCAATTACAAGCAGGTGATGTGGCACTGCTCAAAGGACAACTTTGGCCTGACGGTGAGCACAGCGCATTGGTGCATCGCTCACCCACACAACATGATCAGCAACCGAGGCTATTACTGACTCTCGATGGCATTTTTTAGCCCTGTATAGCTGCATTTAATAACCCCCACACCGACTAACCAAATGAGGAAAAAATGGGCCATTTACCTGATATTACTGCAGTGCAACCAGCAGATACCGCTTTAACGCTGAAATGGGTCGGGATGGAGCACATTGCCCTACCCATACACGTTCCAATTTCCAGCTCGCAGATACAGCAAACTCATGCACAAGCGGATGTTTTTGTCAGCCTAGATAGTAAGCAGGCAAAAGGGATTCATATGTCACGGCTTTATCAAATACTGAACCAGCATTTGAGCAACAAAGCGATGACGCCCCATCGCTTAGAGCATCTGCTTCGTGAGCTTATCAGTTCGCAGCAAGGGCTAAGCCACAGTGCCAAGCTGCAGCTGAGTTTTGACCTTATACTCGAGAAAAAAGCCTTAATCAGCGATAAGAGCGGCTACCAAGGCTACCCGGTGACGCTACATTGTGAATATCAGCAAGGCCAGTTTACTATTGAGCTCGGCTTGTCTATTCCTTATTCCAGCACCTGCCCTTGCTCCGCTGCATTATCGCGCCAAGCTCTGAGCGACGCTATTGCCTGCGAGTTTACAGACGATGCCATCGACAAGAACACATTGCTCAACTGGCTAAGTAGCGAACAAGGCTCTATCGCCACGCCGCACAGTCAGCGTTCATTCGCCTATATTCACATGCAGATGCAAGGTCATACCTTGGGCTATATCAGTGATCTTATCACCGAGTTCGAGGCCGTCATTGCCACCGCCGTGCAAACCGCAGTGAAAAGAGAGGACGAGCAAGCCTTTGCCAAGCTCAATGCCGAAAACCTGCTGTTTTGTGAAGACGCCGCCCGGCGTATAAAACAGGCGTTGCAGCACAAACCCAGGCTACTCGGTTATTGGTTTAAGGTTGAACATCAAGAAAGTCTGCATGCTCATAACGCAGTCGTCGTTGACTATAAACGGATGTCAACGCTGGAATAAACAGCGTTGCATTGAAGTTGCCGCCTATTATTTGCGCGCTGCTGACACACAATTCATGGTTTGTTACATCTTCCACATACCTGTAAACATCATTCACGATAGTATTAAGCTGTCATCGAAATATACGGGAGCAACACTGTGGCTAGTAAAAAACAAATATTTTTGCCGCTAGGGGTATTGGCAGGCGCCATCGGGGTGTTTGTCGCCCTCAGCGCCATGAAGTCGCCGCCACCACAAAAAGCACAACAGGATATCGCCCCTCTGGTTGAGGTAACGCCAGTGGAATTAACGGACGTAACATTAAAAGTGCATTCGTATGGCGAGGTTATGGCGCAAGAGCAAACGGAGCTTGTGGCGCAAGTAAGCGGTCAGGTAGTCTCTGTTTCTGAGCAATTTGTAAAAGGTGGCTTTGTTGCCAAAGGCGATGAACTGCTGCGTATTGACCCGAATGATTATGAAGCGGCGCTCATTGAGGCGCAGGCAGGTCTAGCTCAAGCTCAATCAGCACTAGAAATTGAACAAGCACAGGCTCATGTGGCTAAAGCTGAATGGCAGCGTATTAAAGACAATGCCAATGAGGTGATCCCCTCTGAGCTGTATTTACGCAAACCGCAACTGGCAGAAAAGCTCGCCAACTTTAGAGCTGCACAAGCGCAAGTGAAACGCGCCAAACGCAATTTAGAGCGCACCTCGATTCGTGCCCCCTTTGATGCCTTAGTAACAGCAAAAAATATTAGTTTAGGTAGTGTTGTCAGCCCAGGTAGTAAACTGGGTCAAGTCGATGCCACCGACATTGCTAAAGTGCGTTTACCGGTTGCCAATCACGATATGCAGTATCTTGTCGACGGCGGCGTCGGCGCGAAAGTCAGTTTACAAAGCGATATCGCTGGCAAAGCGGTGACTTGGCAAGGCACCATAGTGCGTAATGAAGGCGTGGTTGATAAACGTTCACGCATGACCTATCTGGTCGCCTATGTAAACACCCCTTACCAACACAGCGTACCGCTGCGTTTTGGTGCCTACACCAATGCGACTATTACTGGCAAACAACTGCGAAATGCGGCAATAATCCCCAGCCACTTAATCAAAGAAAATCGCGTCGCACTGTTGAATAACGACAATACTTTGGAATTCAGTGCCCTTAATGTTATTCGCGAACAAGACGGTATGGCTTATGTTGACACCGGTTTGACTACCGGAGAGCAACTCATTACCTCAGCGCTTGAATACCCTACTGAGGGCATGGCGCTACGCTTAAATGATGAGCCAACCCAGAAGCCACACACGCAATTGGCACTGAAAGAGGACTAAGTGATGACGCAGCAAAGAGAAAAAGGCTTAATCGCTTGGTTTGCGCGTAATCCGGTGGCAGCCAACTTATTGATGGTATTCATCATTGTTGGCGGTATCCTTAGCGCCCTATCTATTCGCAAACAAATGTTCCCACAGTTTGAGAATAACTGGTTAAGCATTCAGGCGGTTTATCCCGGTGCGGCCCCTCAAGAGGTTGAAGAAGGGATCACCATCAAGGTTGAGGAGTCTTTACAGGGATTGGAGGGGATCAAACGTTTGATCACCTACTCTAATCGTGGCTACTCACAAAGCTGGATTGAGGTCGAAGAGTCTTACGACCCGCAAGAAGTGCTCGATGAAGTAAAAATGCAGGTCGATGCAATTTCCAGTTTCCCTGCGGAGATGGAGCGCCCTAATATTCGCCGGCAAAAGTTTACTCAGGAAGTCATGATTTTGGCTCTCTACGGCGATATGAGTAATTATCAGCTTAAGGAGCTCGGGAATAAGCTGCATGATGAAATGCTCAGTCTGCCGCTAGTGAACTTAGTCGAATTTAACTCCGGCTTAGATTACGAGATAAGCATTGAAGTTAGTCCCGATAAGCTGCGCGAATATGGCCTTACCTTCCGCGATATCGCCACGGCGGTGCGTAACTTCTCGGCCAATATGTCTGCCGGACAAATCCGCTCCGATAACGGCTACATATCCATGCGCGTGGAAAAACAAGCCTATCGCGGTAATGAATTTGAGAAGCTGCCATTAATTACCCTTGAAGATGGCGCACAAGTCTTTTTGGGGGATGTGGCCACCATTCAAGACGGCTTTGAAGAAGGCCTACAATATTCGAAATACAATGGTAAAAACTCGCTGATGTTCGAGGTGGCAGCCTCCAAAGATCAAGACATCACCCGCGTTGCTGCGGTAATGGATGACTACCTCAAGCGCAAAGAAACCGAATTACCCGCAGGTGTTAAATTAACGCCTATGGTCGATTTAACCTACTACCTCGAAGGGCGTCTCGATATGATGATCGAGAATATGATTTGGGGCGGTGTGTTAGTCATGCTGATGCTGGCGATGTTCCTACGCATTCGTTTGGCCTTTTGGGTGATGATGGGGTTACCGGTGTCCTTTCTCGGCGCTTTCCTGATGATGCCCGTGGGGCTAGACATCACCATTAACCTTGCCTCACTGTTCGCTTTTATTTTGGTTCTGGGGATCGTTGTAGACGATGCCATTGTGGTGGGTGAGTCGGCCCATGCGGAGATAGAAAAGCATGGCCAAAGTTTAGATAACGTCGTACGCGGCGTAAAACGCGTCGCCGTGCCCGCCACCTTTGGTGTGCTCACCACCGTCGCCGCTTTTTTACCACAAACACTCGCCTCCGGCCCTGGCGCAGCATTCAGTAAAGCCATAGGCGGCGTTATTATCCTCTGCTTACTGTTCTCCTTGGTGGAATCAAAACTGATCCTTCCAGCGCACTTGGCGGCGATGAAAAACCGCCCGGTTAACCCACGCAACCCGTTGCATCGTTTGCGCAGTCGCTTTGATGCGGGCTTAAAGTACGTGATTGAATCACTATACCGCCCTGCGGTTACCTGGTGTATTCACTACCGTTACACCGTCATTGTGGGCTTTTTGGGTATTTTAATTGTCAGTGCGGGGCTATTCGCCGGTGGACTCATTAAGTTTATCGCCAACCCAAAAATCCCTCATGATTTCCCTGGCATTAATATCGAAATGAATCTCGCCAGTTCAGAGAGTGCAACCTTGGCAACGGCTCGCAAAGTTGAGCAAGTGGTGCTCGATGTTGAAAAACAAATTGAACAGCAATACGGCCAGCCAATGATCCGCGATATCTCTGTCAACATGCAAGGGCGCACTAACGCTCGCTTGATGATGGTATTGGTAGAGCCGCATTTGCGTCCTATGGATACCTTTGCGCTCAGTGCTCTGTGGCGTGAAAATATGCCGCCACTGCCGGGACTGAAATCAATGACCATCGACGATAGCATCATGAATGGCGGCGGTCGTGATGATGGCGATATCAGCTTCCGTTTAGAGGGTCGAGATAACGAACAATTGAAAGAAGTGGCCGCCAAACTCAAAGACAAACTTGCCACCATGGCCGGTGTGGGTGATATCAATGACTCCATGCAAAGTGCCACCGAAGAAGTACAGCTGGATTTAAAACCTATTGCCTACAGCTTAGGGCTGACCTTAGCCGATGTTGCATCGCAGGTGAACTTTAGCTTTTATGGTTTAGAGGCGCAGCGCATTCTTCGCGATGGCGAAGAGTTAAAAGTGATGATCCGCTACCCCATTGAACAGCGAAATTCCATCAGTGAAATCAATGATGTGCGCATTATCACGCCTGCTGGCGCAGAAGTGCCGCTGGCAGAAGTAGCCGAGGTAACGCTGGTCGACGGTGTTAACCGCATCCGTCGCGAAAATGCCAAACGCACGGTTAACGTGTGGGCTGCGGTAGACCCCAATCAAGCTGAACCTTTCACCATTGCCCGAGAGATCCGTGATGAGTATCTGCCAGCTTTATTGAAGAACTACCCCGGCGTACAAAGCAAGGTTGCTGGACGCGTGCAAGAGGAAATGGAAAGCGTTGCCGAGCAAATCCGCGACTTAGTGCTATCGCTGATGATTATCTTTGCGTTATTGGCAATTCCTTTGCGTTCTTACACCCAGCCCTTGTTGATCATGTCGGTGATCCCCTTTGGCGTGGTCGGCGCGGTTTATGGCCATGTGTTTATGGGCATGACCATGAGTAGCCTGTCATTTTTTGGCATCATCGCCGTGGCCGGTGTGGTGGTTAACGATTCGCTGGTCATGGTGGACTTTGTCAACAAAGCGCGTGCCCAGGGTATCGCTATAAAAGATGCGGTGGTCGAAGCAGGTTGCAAGCGTTTTCGCGCTATTTTGCTTACCTCAATCACCACCTTTATCGGCCTTATCCCGATTATCACTGAAACCAGCTTACAGGCACAAATCGTGATTCCTATGGCAGTTTCCTTGGCTTTCGGGGTGCTCTTTGCAACGGTGATCACCTTGGTACTCATTCCTTGCCAATATGTGGCGCTGGAAGATGCCAAGCGTCTGATGCGCAGATGGTTCTCTCGCCCTGAGCCAGGCACCGAAGTAAGTGATAAACCGGCTACACAACATAATTAAGCATTGTTACTAACCCAACCATAAAGCCCCGCATCGCGGGGCTTTTTTTTGAGCTAGTCATTTATTTGGGGGGTTAAAAGCTAATCGCTGCAGGCCTGTAATAACGGTTTTTACTTAAAGGCTGTTAAGAGCGAGAAGCAAACAGCTACTCTAAATCATTATTGGACAGAAACACGTTAGAGTATTTATTCGGTAACGCTCCAATATGGGGCGCACAAAAGCTTGGTTAAAATTAGCGACGAAGGAGCGCAAGCCAAGCATTTTGCGTCCCTGCCATAATTGGCTTGATACTTATTGAACCTTCTCCCCGAAGTTTAGCGAAATACTAAACTTCAAGGCGACCAAACCAAAAGGAGAAAGCTCAATGAAATTTTATACCAAATTACATGATTTTTACTGTGGTATCGACTTACATGCTCGAATTCTTTATGTCTGTATCTTGAATGACAAGGGTGAAAAGGTTGTTCATAAAAAGATAAAGGCAGATAAACACGCATTATTGTCACTCATTGAGCCCTACATAGGGCAAGTAGTCATTGGCGTAGAGTGTATGCATTGTTGGTATTGGTTTAGCGACTTATGCAAAGAACATGATGTTGATTTCGTGCTCGGTCACGCTCTTTACATGAAAGCCATTCACGGTGGTAAAGCCAAAAACGACAAAATTGATTCTTATAAAATCGCTAGTTTGCTACGCGGTGGCAACTTTCCTCTTGCTTATGATTATCCAAGTGAGATGAGAGCGACTCGTGATTTACTGCGTCGACGAACCAAGCTTGTTCAGCATGGTGCTCAGCTTAAAGCGCATATCGTTAACACGAACAGCCAATATAATTATCCCGCGCTAGAGTTGCACATGAAAAACAAATGTGTGCGGGAAGAGTTCAGAACGCGTTATGACGACCCCGTTGTTCAACGTAATATCAATTTCGACTTAGCCATCCTCGATAGCTACGCTCAAGAACTAAAATACCTTGAATGTTTTCTTGAGCGCAAAGCACAACAACATCGCCCTGACTATTACGCTCAATTGCGAACGGTACC